>JAJCZZ010000035.1 GCA_029262115.1 Gemmatimonadota bacterium
CTTCGCTCCTGAGCGTGGGGTCACGCCAGGATGCGGCAGAGGGACCTCACGTTCAAATGCGACCGGCACTCTCAGCTCCCTAACTTCTTGGAGCGAAGTAACTTGTACGATTCACCTGCTCGGTTAACCGGACAGTACTGAGTCCAGATAGAGAAGGACGAGGTGGAAAGCTGGCACCGGCGAGGGCTCATCCCGTTCGTCGGGCGACCGACTCGCATCGAGTTCGAACCAGGCGGGAAGGAAGCTGTCTTCGGCAATCCGACGGGGCAGCAGTCGGAAGAGAAAACGACCAAGTCGGCCCTCAGGCATCGGCCGGGCCAGGCACCGGTCCCCGCTCGACTGCCGCGTGGAACGCTCGAACCGACGCCAACGCTCGCGCCCCCGCCGGCGTGATTGCGTACCGCCTCTCGGTCACCAGCCGACCCCCGAGCGACGTCTGCTCGTAGTCACCGGTCGCCAGACCGTCGCGTTCCAGTCGCGACATGAACTGGTAGAATGCCGCGCGGGTGCGGCGCACGCCGAACGAGCGGACCGCCTCGCGGAGGTTCTGTCCAGACGACGGGCCGCGGGCCAGAACGCTCAGCGCGAGGAACTGGAGGTGCGAAACATCCGGGAGTCGAGGTGTCGGCGGGTCAGTATCCATGTAATGCGATATTATATGGATGGTGGGAGGTGCGGCAAGCACACAACCCGATCTCCGGCCGCCACCGCACCCACGAACGGAAGGCCCGGCGGACTGACTCTCCGTGCGGTCCCCGGCGGACTCTCCACGCGGCCCGCGGCGGCCGCCCTCCCCTGGTGGCCGCCTCCCCTCTACTGGTACTGGATGTAGATCGGCACCGGCAGGAGGGTCAGGATCTCCTCGGGCGTCAGCATCCGCGACCCACCGCGCACGTCGTTCTTGTAGAAGAGCTTGAATCCGGTGAACTGCGCCGCCTCGGGAGCGACGATGCTCCGATAGGTTTGGAGCTTCTGCGAGGGCGGCCCCCAGCCGTCCATGTGCAGGACCACCTGGACCCGGGGGTCGACCAGGATGTCCTCGGCGTTGCGCACCATGCGCTGGGTGAAGCGGTGGACCACCAGGACTTTGGGCGGAAGGTCGTGCTCGTCCACGATCTCCGCCAGGAAACGGACCGCGTGGTTGATCTCCTTCGCCGACATCGAGCCGATGGTCCGCCCGGGCAAGCCGTCGGGGCCCATGTTCCACTCGGGGTCCAACGCCAGATGGACGTCGGGGTCAGTGAGCCACTGCCGTAGGCGGGGGAGTTCGTTGGCCACGGTGCTCCTCCCGGGCTGGATGTCCAGGAAGAGGAGGGCGTCGCGGCTCTCGGCCCACTCCCTGACCTGCTCGACGCGCCAGGTAGGCATCCGCACCCGATAGAGGCTGTCGGGTCCGGGGGCCCCCGCCGCCATGGCCGTGATGAGGTGGAGAGCCGGGCGCACGGGCATGGACGGGTCGGCGCGCTCCCACGCTCGGACCTCGCGATCGAGACGCGCCAGCATGTCCTCCGGGGGGAGCTCGCCCAGGATGCCCATGCGCTTGGAGGCCGGGTTCCCGTAGAAGGCCACGATGCGCTGGCGGGGAAGCAGGGCGTCGGCCCGGATGGGCACCGGTCCGCCGGCCAGCGGTGGCCGAGCCATCGGGCCCGGGTCGACCCGGGGAGCAGGCTCCGGCGCGGGCACGTCCTCCTTCTCCGGGGTCGGCTCCTTCTTGGCCGGCTTCGTGATCTTCTCCGGCTCCTTGACCGGACCCGCTACGGGCGGGGTCGTATCCGCAGGCTCAGGGCGGGCTGCGGGCCTCCGCTCTACTGGCTGCTCCGTCTCCACCTCGGACGGGGGCGATGGGGCCACGGGATCGGGTGGCCCCCCGCAGGCAGCCGCGGCCAGGACCCCCAGGACGAAGGCGTGGGCGGCCCGACGTCGGAGCGCCAGGAAGGGGAGCTGCGTCATGCTGTCTCGGGGCTGCGGCGTGGGGTGCGCCAGACGAAGGAGTAGAGCGAAAGCGCCGGACCGGACGATCCGGCGCACATGGGTACACCGAAGCGGCTCTGGAGGTGGCCCGGACCGACGCCGAATCGGGACTGCAAGGCGCGGGCCCAACGGGAGAGTTGAGGCTCCCTCGACGACCCGGACTCGCGTGGATGGCGACCGCCTCAGGCTCAGGTGGCGCTGGCGTGCCAGCCCATGCACACTGCCGGGGACCACCTCGCATTCTGGAGAATCGACGTCGTATGAGAAGAATGGTCTTGGCGCTGGTGACGTTCGTTGCTCTGGCTCGTGCCGGAGCGGGCCTGACGGCCCAGGAGGCTCGCCCTTCGTTCTACGAGCCGGGGATCTCGCCGGACGGATCGACGATCCCGTTCGTCCACGGCGGCGACATCTGGACGGTCGCCCGCTCAGGAGGCGAGGCTCGCCTCCTCATCGCGCACGAGGAGGAGGAGTCCCGACCGCTCTATTCGCCGGACGGCCGGTGGCTCGCGTTCGAGTCGTACCGTGACGGCACGAGCCACATCTACGTGTACGAATTCGCCACCGGGGACGTCCACCAGCTCACGTTCATGTCGACGTCCGCCACGTTGGACGGGTGGTCCCCCGACTCCGAGTGGATCTACTTCTCCTCGACGTCCCACGATGTGGCCGGAATGACGGACGTGCTTCGCGTCCGCCGGTCGGGTGGTACGCCGATGCCGGTGCTGGCCGACCGGTACGCCGCCGATTTCTGGGCGGCACCGACCCGAGACGAGCGCCTCGCGATTTCCACACGCGGCCGCACCTACAGGTGTTTCCTCCGCCAGCACGAGGCGAATCGGCAGCGAGATCTCCGGGCCGAATGAGCGCCGATGATAGGTGCGACTCTTCCGCCACCGACGTTCAGCCCGCGCTCAGCGCAGGGCCGCCCGGATCGGCGAGCCGATGGCCGTGGTCAGCCCCTGGGTGAGTCCGAGGGCGAGAGCGCGTGAAATCGTTCTGGTCGGCCACGAGGATCACGATATAGAAGCCGGCGACCGCCCCTCCGAGTGCTCCGACGGCTCCCTCGGTCCGTTCGTGGGTCAGTTGGGTCGGCTCGTCCACCACACGTGCGCCCCGAACGTCGAACTTAGTCCTCTGAGACGTAAGTACGGGCACGTATCGAGTCAGGCGGCCAGAGGGGAGGGGAGGTCGGTTGACTCGGGAGCCCTCTCGATCTTGATGAGCAAGGCCATCAGGTCCTTGCGAGTAAAGGTCCAGCGGAACGGCTGGGCGATCGACTCATAGCGGCGCTCGAAGGCAGCCAGACGAGAGGCCACTTCTTCGAGGCTTTCGAAGTCGTTCGGAGTGAGCACTTT
>JAJCZZ010000036.1 GCA_029262115.1 Gemmatimonadota bacterium
GGCCCAAAAATTCCAGTCGCCCGTCCCGCAGCCAACGCGCCCGATCGCCCGTCCGGTACATCCGACGCCCCGCTCCGCCCCACGGGTCCGCCACGAACCGCTCCGCCGTCAGACCCGGCCGGCCCACGTACCCGCGGGCGAGTTGCTCCCCGGCTATGTAGAGCTCCCCGGCCACTCCGACCGGGACCAACTCCTGGTGTTGGTCCAGGACGTATACCCGGACGTTGGGGACGGGTCGCCCGATCGGCACGATGGATCGCTCGGAACCATCCGTGACCGGGCCGGAGACGGAGACCGCCGACTCCGTCGGACCGTACAAGTTGCGCAGCCGCACCTTGGGGAGCCGGAAGCTCAAGCGCCGAGCCAAGGTCGGCGTCAGCACTTCTCCGCCGCAGAGTATGCACTCCAAGCTCGTGCACGCTTCGACGCCGTCATACTCCAGGAAGAGCTGAAGCATCGAGCTGACGAAGTAGGTCGTCGTGACCTCTTCGTCGATGATCAAACGAATGAGCTTTTCCGGATCTCGATGCACATCCGCCCGAGGCAAGACCACTCGGGCTCCGACGACGAGAGGCCAGAAGACCTCGAAGACCGAAGCGTCAAAGCCGAAGGAGGTGTTCTGTAAGACACCCGAGCCCGGAGACAGCCCGATCTGCTTCTGCATCCACATCACTCGGTTGGCACAACCGCGGTGCGGATTCGCGACGCCTTTGGGACGCCCAGTGCTGCCGGACGTGTAGGTCAGATACATCAGGTGGTCCGGTGAGACACCTGATGAGGGGGGGCGTTCTGGGGACTCGTCCTGCCATGCTGACTCCGGTTCGTCCATCATGAGAGCGGAGACGCCGGTATCCGGAAGACGGTCGCATAGCGTGGTCGTCGTGAGCACGACCAATAGGCCGCTGTCACGCACCATATAGGCGAGTCGGTCCGCGGGGTGCTCGGGATCGAGGGGCACATAGCCACCACCGGCTTTCATCACGGCCAACGTGGCGACAACCATCGCCGTGCTGCGCTCGAGACATATCCCGACCCGGGAGTCCGGCCCCGCACCCAATCGCATCAGGTGTCGCGCGAGTCGGTTCGCTCGAGCCTCGAGCTCGGCGTAGGTCAGCCTCGCACCGTCGAACGCTACCGCATCCGCGCCAGGAGTCCGATCAACCTGAGCCTCGAACAGCTCGTGAACACACTTCGTCCAGTCTGGATCCGGACCAGCGGACGTTTGGTTCCACTCCTCGACGAGTCCCTGCCGCTCATCTGCGGACACCAAAGGCAACGACCTGACGGGGCGCCCATCGTCCTGGACGAGTTCGCCCAGCAAGTGGACCAAATACTCCACGTGCCATTCGATCGTCTCACGGTCGAACAGGGCGGTCGCGAACACGAGGCTGCCAAGGATCCGGTCCCCGGACTCTCTCAGGGTCAACGACAGATCGAATTTCGCCGGAACCGCTGCCGTCCCCGATCGAAGGCTGCCGAGTTCGAGGCCCGGAAGAGAGAGGCCACCCCCGGCGGGCTCGCTCTGCCAGGAGAACATCACCTGGAACAACGGGTGGTGAGACAGGCTTCGTGCCGGGTCGACACGCTCGACCACCTGCTCGAACGGGATGTCTTGATTCTCCTGCGCCTCGACCACGTCTTTCTTGACCTGGGCCAACAGCTCCCCGACCGTTGGGTCGTCCGACAGGTCGACGCGAAGGACGAGCGTGTTGACGAAGAAGCCGATCAGCCCTTCGACCTCACGACGGCCTCGGTTTGCCGTCGGTGTCCCCAACACCACATCGTCCGATCCCGAGAGACGGCCCAATAGAACGGCCCAGGCCGCCAGAAGGGTCATGAAGGGCGTCGTGCCATGCCTGCTACACAACTCCCTGATCGCTCGGGTGAGATCTTCGTCGATCGTGATCGCGACTTGCGCCCCCGAGTGCTCGGCCCGAGCCGGCCTTGGTCGATCGGTGGGCAACTCGAGGAGCTGAGGAGCCCCACGGAGGCGCCCGACCCAATACGACGCTTGCCTCCGCAGGACTTCGCCCTCCACCCAATCGCGCTGCCAGATCGAGTAGTCGGGGTACTGGACCGGCAAGGGAGGTAGCGGGTCCGCGTCGCCGCGTTGGAAGGCGCCGTACAGAGCGGACAACTCGCGGGTCAGCACACCGCTCGACCACCCATCACTCACGATGTGGTGCATGGTCAGAAGCAGAACATGATCATCGGGCGCCAGCTGAATCAGCCTGCCGCGGATCAACGGCCCTGCTTCCAGATCGAAGGGCGTCCCGAACTCGTCATTCATTACCCGCCGCAGCCTCGACTCCGGCTCCGGCCACGTCGCTGCGTCCTCGACGGGCAATTCGAAGTGGATATCTTCGGCCTCGGTGATGCGTTGTCGGGCGACCCCGTCGACGTCCTCGAACGTCGTACGCAATGATTCGTGCCGAACGACGATCGCGTTCAGAGCCCGTGTCAGCGCATCGCGATCCAACACGCCACGCAAGCGCAGGCGCCAAGGGATGTGATACGTGCTACCCAGCTCCCCCAGCCGCTCGATGAACCAGAGTCGTTGTTGCGCGAACGACAGCGGAATCGGCCCATCACGTCCGGCCGGCCGGATGGGAGGCAGCTCGAGGCGCTTGGCCGTTTCGAGGTCGGCCGCGAAATCAGCTAACACCGGATACGCAAAGAGTTGGCTCAGATCTACCTCCACCTCGAGCGACTGGTGAACTCGAGACACGACCTGAACGGCCAAGAGAGAATGCCCTCCGAGCTCGAAGAAGTCGTCGAAGCGCCCGATGCGCTCGATGCCCAGCACCTCGGACCAGATCTCTGCGAGCGACCGCTCGACGTCGCTGGCCGGCGGCTCGTAGGCGGCTGCGACGAACGACCCGTCTCCAGGCGGGGGCAACCTCCGGCGGTCGACCTTACCGGAGGAGGTGAGTGGCAGCTGCGGCAGATCCACATACGCCGCGGGCACCATGTAGTCGGGGAGCTCGGCCGCGAGATGCGTCCGGAGCTCCGCCGACTCCAGCCCCATGTCTCCAACCCAGTACGCTACCACGCGTTGTTCGCCCGGGACGTCCTCGCGTGCTACGACGACCGCCTGCTCGACCCCCTCGTGTTCGAGAAGCTTCGCCTCGATCTCCCCGAGCTCGACGCGGAATCCACGGATCTTGACTTGGAAGTCCGCACGACCCGCAAAGCGGAGTGTGCCCTCGGGCGTCCACTGGCCCAGGTCTCCCGACCGGTAGAGGCGTTCCCCAGGATCCCCGAACGGGTCCGCGACGTAGCTCTCGGCCGTGAGGCCGGGAAGGCCCTGGTAGCCGCGGGTCACCTGCACTCCGCCCACATAGATCTCGCCCGTGACACCTACAGGAACGGGCTCAGCACGTTCGTCCAGTACGTACAGCCGGTTGTTCGACATGGGCCGGCCCAACGTGTACCACGCGCCCTCCTCGTCGAGCGCCTCCTGGATGGTTACGTCGATCGTCGTCTCCGTCGGACCGTACGCGACGAACAGTCGAGGACGATGGCCATCGCGGTCGAACCAACTCCGCAAGGCGCTCCGTTCGACGGCTTCACCTCCGATGACCATCGCCCGGACACACGGGGGGATGTCCGGTGCTTCCTGGAGGAGTTGCCAGAAGCGGGTCGGCACGTCCAGCACGCTCACCTTGTGACGCGCGCAGTGCGCCCAGAAGTCCTGGGGGCCTTCCAGCCACGAGTCGTCCCGCAGGACGAGCGCCGCGCCGGACACCAGTGTCCCGAAGATCTCCTCGACCGAGATGTCGAAGGACACTCGGGAGAACTGCAGGATGCGCTCATCGGGTCCGAGCTCCAGCACCCGTTGCACGACGGCGATCTGATTGTCGACGTTGTTGTGAGAGACCATGACACCTTTCGGGGTTCCGGTGGAGCCCGAGGTGTAGATCACGTACGCGAGGTTCGAGCCCCTGAGAGACCCGGCCGTCGGGTTGGTGTCCGGACTCTCCTCCCACAGCGCGGCGTCTCGCCCGAGCCAAAGTCGAGGAACGTCGGAGTCGGTCTGAACGAGCCGGGTGTCGTCCGCATCCGGTGCGAGGCGTCTGCCGACGTCGTCAGCGATCAGGACCACGTGCGGGTCCGAGTCCTCGATCATCGCCTTCAGCCTACCCGGAGGTGAGCCGGGATCCAGAGGCACGTAGGCACCCCCGGCCTTGGGCACGGCGAGCAGCCCGGCGGTGGTCTCGAGGCCACGCTCGGCACAGACGACAACACGGACGTCCGGCCCTACGCCGAGGCCAATGAGGTAGTGGGCGAGCTTGTTCGCCCTGGAATTGAGGAACTGGTAGCTCCAGCTTTCTGCCCCGTCGTCCAGAGCAACGGCATCCGGGGTCTCAGCGGCCTGACGCTCGAAGCGCTTGTGAAGGAACTCCGCCTCACCGAAGTCCACGCCTGTCTCGTTCCACTCGTGAAGCACGGAGTGGAGCTCGTCGGTCGGCAAGACGGAGACGTTCCACAGCGGACCGTGGGGGTCCCGCTCGAGCGCCTCGGCCAACCCAGCCAAAGCGGTATGCATGAGGGCGCACACCCGCTGCGCACCGACGCTGTCGACGACTTGGGCCTCGAGGGCGAAGCCATTCTCTCCCAAATCGTCGACCAACAAGTCGAAGGGATAGTTCGACCGCTCCCCCCCATATGCGGTGCGACGCCCATCGGCTTCACCGGCTCCGGGAGCATGCCGGCTATGGCGGAAATTCAACAACGACGCGAAGAGCGGTACAGAAGCCTCCACACCGGCGGAGCGCTGTGCCTGAGCCAACGACGCATGCTCATGGTACAGCAGCTGGGCCAGGAGCGCGTGCGTATCCCGAACACCGTTCTCGACGGAAAGGCTCCCCAGGCGAACTCGAATCGGGAGCGTGTTGATGAACGGACCCATGGTGCGATCGGCGCCCTCTCCGCCTCGCATCCGTCCGAACAGAACGGTGCCGAACACCACGTCGTCGCGGCCCGATACACGACCCAATACCAGGGCCCAAGCAAGGTGGTACAAGCTGGCGGCACTTACGCCGAGGGCACGCGCGTGCCCTCGGAGCCTATCCGCCACATCGTCGTCGACCAACAGGCGCGCGACCTCGATATTCGAGCCGTCTCCCCGCACATCGAGCAGTCCGAAGGGAGCGGTGGGCGCCTCCACGTCTCCCAGCAGTGAATGGAAGAATTCTTCGTGCTCCTCACTGCTGACGCCCAGCCGAGCTTGCGCAACGTAGTTGCGGAAGGGCACCGGTGTTCCGAGCGAATCGGCCGACCCCGTCAAAATCGCCTGCAACTCGTCCCGTAGGATCTCGGTTGCCGTATGGTCCCCGATGAGGTGATGCCGCAGGAGGAGGAGCACCCATCGACCATCCGCATCGTCCCGTGCGACGTAGCACCGCATCATCGGGGCTCGCCTGATGTCGATCCGGTGATGGCGAGGGTCGAAGCGCCGATAGAGCTGACCCGCGACGTCTCCGTCGTCCGCGTCGAACTCGAGCTCTTCCACGATCAATGCGGCGTCACGCCACACCACCTGCACCGACTCGCTCAGGTCTTCCCACACGATCCCGGTCCGCAAGATGTCGTGACGGTTCACGACGATCCGGAGGGCGTCGAGGTAGGCATCCAACCTCTCCCGTGACGCGAAGCGCACGACGTTTCCGACGAGGTACGGATCGCCCCCGTCCGTAACGAGGTGGTGGAAGAGCAAGCCTTCCTGTAGGGGCGCGAGCGGGTAAATGTCTTGAATATTCGACACGCCGCCCGGGACGGTCGCGACCACGGCCTCGACCTCTTCAGGCGACAACTCCACCAGGGGGAGCATGTCAGGTCTGATCGAAGTCGCGCGTTCCGGGATGAGGTTCGGCGGTACGTCGACCTCGGCCATCCCGGACTCGACCGCCGCGGCGAGATACGACAGCGTCGGTGCCGCAAACAGGGTCCGTACGTCCGCGTGTAAGCCCAGCGTCCGCATCCGTTGGATCAGCGTCACGGCGAGGAGCGAGTGTCCGCCCAACTCGAAGAAGCCATCCTTACGGCCAATTCGCGGAACACCCAGCAGCTCTTCCCAGATACGGGCAAGAAGTGCCTCGGTCTCGTCCTTCGGAGCCTCATACTCACGCTGAGCGAAGGCTTCGGCCTCGGGCGCGGGGAGGGCATCGCGGTCGACCTTGCCGCTCCCCGTGAGCGGCATCTCGTTCACCCGAACGAACGCGGCCGGGATCATATAGTCCGCGAGCCGCTCCTCCAGGTGCGTGCGGAGGACCTCTGGCGGAGTGTCGTCGCCCGTGTAGTACCCGACGAGCCGCTTTCCTCCCATCGCGTCCGTACGAACCACGACTGCCGCACGATCCACGCCGTTGGCCTCACGCAGTCGCGCCTCAATTTCCCCCAACTCGACCCGGTAGCCACGGATCTTGACCTGATCGTCTGATCGGCCGACGAACTCCAGGTCTCCTCCCGCGTTCCAACGAACGAGGTCGCCGGTTCTGTAGAGTCTTGCCCCCGGGGTGTCGCCGAAGGGATCCGCGACAAAACGCTCTGCGGTCAGATCGGGGTTGTCGTGATAGCCACGACCGACCGTTTCGCCCCCGATGAACAGCTCTCCGATCACCCCTCGCGGTACCGGTTCGCCCCTGGCGTCCAGGACATAGGTGCGCACTTTCGCCACGGGTCGGCCGATCGGTGGCGAACCGCGAAGGTCGGTTGGTACGTCGTACAACGTTGTGCACACGGCCGTTTCGGTTGGCCCGTATCCATTGATCAGCCGTCGGCCGATCGACCATTCGGCGGCCAGTTCCTCACTCAGGCGATCTCCGCTCAGGATCAGCGTCTCGAGAGAGGCCAGCCGTTCCCCCCGGGCGAGGGTCTCCAAAACGGCTGGGGGTAGCACGGAGTGTGTACATCGTCCTTCGGAGACGGCGTCGGCCAACTCGTCCCCGGTGACGGGTCCTTTGATCTCCGGGATGAAGAGGGCGGCACCGCGGGTCAAGGACCAGAAGAACTCGAACACCCAGCCATCGAAGCTGAAGGACGAGAACTGCAAGAAGCGGTCGCCAGGCCCCACGGCAAAGTTCTGCATCTGGCCCGCGACCATGCTGCACACGTTCTCGTGCGTGATCATCACACCCTTCGGCTGACCCGTCGACCCGGAGGTGTAGATCACATACGCCAAGTTCCCCGGCTTCGCGCTGACGTCAGGACGGACCGTGGGTGCGTCGGCCCAGCCTCCCCCGTTCGTCCGCGCATCGATCGTGGGTACGCTGTGGTCGCCCAGGTCTCCGGAGGTCGGCCCGTCCGAAAGCAAGATCGCGGAGCGACTGTCGGTGAACATCCATCGCAACCGCTCGATGGGATAGTTCGGATCCAGGGGTACATACGCCGCCCCGGCCTTGAGCACTCCCAGAACGGCAATCACCGCGTCGGGACCGCGCTCGAGGCAGATGGCGACACGGTCGTCGAGCCCCACACCGAGTCGTCGCAGGTGATGAGCCAGCTGGTTCGCCTGTCGATCGAGCTCCGAGTACGTCAACTCCAGCGAACCGCACACGACGGCGACCTCGTCCACGCTCTCGACGACTTGTGTCTCGATCAGTTGATGCGCACAGCGCTCGACCGGCGCGTCGACATCGGTCCGGTTCCATTCATCGACCACTTCGTGCCGCGACTGGTGATCCATGAGCGGCAGCCGATCCACGGCTTGGCCGTTGTCGGCGACCATCGCGGCGAGAACAGTTCGCAGCGAACCGATGTGGCGCTCGATGGTTTCCCGCTCGAAGAGGCTTGTGGCGTACGTCAGCGACCCCGCGATCCGCCCCTGAGCCTGCATAAGGGACAGCGACATGTCGAACGTTGCACGAGCGGTCGAGGGCCCGCTGAGCTGACCCTCTTGGCGGAGGCGCTCCATGCCCGGGGTGTTCTGCCAGACGAGCATGGCCTGGAAGAGTGGGTGATGCGCGAGACTCCGCACCGGGTCGACGAGCTCAACGATGTGCTCGAACGGCACATCCTGATGCTGGTGGGCATCCAGGACCGTGTCCTTCACCCGACCGAGAAGCTCGGCGACCGTGGGGTCACCCGATAGATCGACCCGGAGCGCGAGGGTGTTCACGAAGAACCCGATCAGCTCTTCGATCTCCCGTCGGCTCCGACCCGCCGCCGGCGATCCCACGACCACGTCTCGCTGACCGGCGTGGCGACCGAGCACAATTGCCCAACCCGTCAGAATCGTCATGTAGAGAGTCGTACCGTGCGTCTGGGACAGCGCGACGAGGCCCTCCGTGAGCTCATCGTCGAAGGCGACCGGAAGCTCCTCGCCGACGTGGTCCTGCTCAGGGGGGCGCGGCGAGTCCGTGGGCAACTCCAACAGCTCGGGAGCCCCGCGCAGGGCCCGCGTCCAGAAGTCGACGTGCTCCCGGAAGGCTGGTCCATCGGCGCGGTCGCGCTGCCACGCGGCAAAGTCCGGGTACTGCACATCTAAAGTCGGGAGGTCCGGGGACCTGCCCTCGACGATCGCGGCGTGGAGTTCCGTGAAGTCGCGGAAGAAGAGCGCGCTGGACCACGCATCGCCCACGATGTGGTGCATCGTCACGAAGAGGAGGTGATCGTCCTCCGCCACGCGCACCAACTGACCGCGGATCAGGGGGCCCCGCTCGAGGTCGAAGAGCCGGCTGGCGTCCTCTTCAGTCAAGCGTGCCAGCGCGCCCACGGGGTCCGGATGTCCGCGGAGGTCGACCGCATCCAAGGCGAAGCGGCTCGCCTCAGCCGGGGCGACCCTCTGACGGGCCTCACCGTCTTCGATGTGGAAGGTGGTCCGCAGCGCCTCGTGTCGCTGGACAACTCGGTCCAACGCCTCCGCCACAGCCACCGCATCAAGCGGGCCCTTGATCCGACGACGCTTGCGGATGTGATAGGTACTGCCGAGTCCGCCCAACTGCTCGAGGAACCAGAGCCGTTGTTGTGCGAAGGACAACGGCAGCGGGCGGTTGCGATCCGCCGGTTCGATCGGAGCGTTGTCCGACTTGCGGGCGAGCTTCGCCTCGCGAGCGAGGCGGAGAAGTCGCTCGCGGTCGGACGTCGAGAGGGTCGAACTCATATGGAGGAACTCACTCTTGGTCTAGCGTATACGCCGCTCGGGCCAATCGCGCGAGCTCTTCCGGGTCGTATTGGGCGAGCTGAGCGTCCAACACCTCACCGGCCAGTTGGAAGATCCTGGGGCGTTGGAACACCGTGCGAAGTGCCAGGTCGACGGCCATCTCGTCGCGTACGCGGACGATCAGGCGGGTGGCGAGAAGCGAGTGCCCGCCGAGATCGAAGAAGTGGTCACGACGTCCCACGCGTTCCACGCCGAGCAGGTCGGACCAGATGCGCGCCAACGCCTGCTCGGTCTCGCCCTCCGGAGCCTCGAAGCCCGTTCTGACGAAGGCGTCGTCGCTCGGCGAAGGCAGGGCCGCACGATCCAACTTCCCGTTGGGTGTCCTCGGCATTTCGCGGAGCGCCACATAGGCCGCAGGCACCATGTAGTCCGGCAGCGTCGAGGAGAGATGACTACGAACATCATCCACGCGGAGGGAGTCGGCCTGGGTGACGTAGTAAGCCACCAAACGCTTCCCGCCAGCCGGCTCGTCGCCGCCGACGACCACTGCCTCGCCGACCTCCGGATGTTCCCGTAGGCGAGCCTCGATCTCGCCCGGCTCGATCCGATAGCCACGCAGCTTCGTTTGGAAGTCGCGTCTTCCCTCGAATTCGAGGCGCCCGTCGGCGCGCCAACGCACGATGTCGCCCGTCCGGTACAAGCGTCCACCGGCCGCTCCCCCAAAGGGGTCCGCGACGAATCGTTCCGCCGTAAGGTCCGGGCGGCCCCAATAGCCTCGCCCTACACCCGAGCCGCCTAGGTAGAGCTCGCCCGCCACACCCACGGGGACAGCCTTCATGAACCGGTCGAGCACATAGGCGCGAGTGTTGGCCACCGGTTTCCCGATCGCCACACTGGGACCCGTCAAATCGGACGGACCGACCTCACCGGAGACGGAAACCGCGACCTCGCTGGGGCCATAACGATTGTGCAGCCGCACTGCCGGCATGCGCTCTCGCACCGCGGCCGCCAGATCCGGCGGGAGCGCCTCGCCACCGCACGGCATGCGTGTGAGATACGTGGCGGCATCAACGCCGTCGTGGTCGATGAACAGCCGAAGCATTGAGGGGACGAAGTTGACCGTGCCGATACGCTCTTGTTGGATCACGTCCACCAGGTAGGCGGGGTCCATTTGCCCATCCGACCGGGCGAGCACGACAGCCCCTCCGGTCGTGAGGGGCCAGAGGACTTCGTAGACCGAGACATCGAAGCTCAGGGTCGTGCTCTGGAGAATCGAGTCGCCGGGCCGCAGTCCCCACTCCGACTGCAGCCACTCGAGTCGGTTGACCACGTTGCCGTGTTCGACCCCGACACCCTTCGGTCGACCAGTCGAACCGGAGGTGTAGATCACGTAGGCGAGGCGATTCGCGCTGTCCGCAACCTCCGCCACAGCGTTCTGAGGCGACGGCTCGAGCAGATCGCCGCCCACGTGAACCACGGGCACTTCCACCTCCGAGAGCCAAGCGTGCGCAGCGTCCACGAGAACGGCCGCCGGTCGGCAGTCCTCGACCATGTACCGCAAACGATCCCTCGGATACTCCGGATCGAGTGGAACGTAGGCCCCTCCCGCCTTCAACACGGCGAGGACGGCGACGACCATTTCGGGGGAACGCGACATCGAGATGCCAACGGGTACGTCCCGGCCGACGGCCAGGCTGGACAGCCTCTGCGCCCACGCGTCCGAGCGACGGTCGACCTCCGCGTACGTGAGAACCTCCTCCGGACCGATCACCGCAACGGCGTCCGGAGAGGCCTGGACCTGGTGACGCACGAGGTCGTGGATCAGCCGGCCTCGTGAGTACGGTCGCTCCGTCGAGTTCCACTCGACGAGCACCGTCTGACGCTCCCGTGGGTCGAGGAGGTCGAGGTGCTCAATAGCGCGGGTATCGTCGACGCTCATCTCCTCGAGAGCGCGGCGCAGGTATCGGACGAAGCGCTCAATCGTGGCTCGTTCGAAGAGGGCGCTCGCGAACGTCGCCTTCCCTTGAATGCGTCCGCCTTGCTCGAGCAGGGAGAGGGTGAGATCGAACTTCGACTGAACCGTCCCACCGTCCGAGCCGGCGCTGCCCAGCTCGAGGCCCGAGAACGAGGACCCACCCTTCGGCGCACTCAGCCAGCCCAACATCACCTGGAATACCGGACTGTGCGCGAGGCTTCGGACCGGTTCGACGATCTCGACGACTTGCTCGAACGGGATGTCCTGGTGTTGCTGCGCCTCGAGGGTGCGGCGCTTCACGTGAGCCAGCAGCTCGGCCACCGTGAGGTCCGCCTGGAGTTCCACGCGGAGCGCCAGCGTATGCTCGAAGAAGCCAATCAGTCCCTCGATTTCCGGCCGTGCCCTCCCCGCGGCCGGTGTTCCGATCACCACGTCGTCCTGTCCCGACAATCGACTCAAGACCACGGCCCATCCGGCCAAAACGGTCATGAAGAGCGTGGTTCCGTGGCGCCGAGACAGCTCGCTCAGTTCATGGGTGAGCTCCTCCCCGAAGTCGATATCGAGCCATCCACCCTCGTGACTCATCCTGGCTGGTCGGGCTCGATCCGTCGGCAACTCCAACTGTTGAGGCGCGCCGCCCAGAGTCGAGCGCCAATACTCCGCTTGGCGTTGGAGCAGGTCTCCATCGACCCAACGACGCTGCCACGAGGCGTAGTCCGCGTACTGCACCGAAAGGGGTTCCAGCGGATCAGGCGCGCCCTCGACGAAGGCGTTGTACATCGCGCTCAGTTCGCGCGTGAAGACGCCCATCGACCAGCGGTCGCTCACGATATGATGCATCGAGACCAGGAGCACATGGTCCTCCTCGCCCAGACGGAACAACGTGCCACGCACCGGAGGCGCAGCTTCGAGGTTGAAGGGACGTCTCCCCTCATCACCCACCGCGACAGAGAGCTCGGCTTTCGGGTCCGTCGCGTCACTGATATCGACGTGGGCGAGGGAGAATCCGGAATCTCGAGGCGCGATCCGCTGCTCTGGTATTCCCCGGCTTTGACCGAAGGTTGTCCGCAACGGCTCGTGTCGAGCGACGATCGCGTCCAGCGCCCGCTTCAGTGCGTCACGATCGAGACGCCCGCCAAAGCGAACGGTCTTCCGGATTTGATACGTCGCGCCGAGGCCCCCGAGCTGCTCGAGGAACCACAGACGTTGCTGCGCGAAAGACAGCGGCACCGGGCCATCCCGTCCGGTCGGCTCGATGGCTGGAAGCTGCGTCCGAGTCTGGGTACGCAGAACCTCGGCGAACTCGGCCAGCACGGACCGGTTGAACAGCTCACCCAACTCGATCTCGATTTCGAGGAGCTGCCAGACCCGAGAGACGACCTGCACGGCCAACAGGGAGTGTCCACCGAGCTCGAAGAAGTCATCCCTGCGCCCGATCCTCTCGACCCCCAAGACCTCGGCCCAGATCTGCGCAACGGTCGACTCGAGGTCACCGATCGGTCGCTCGTATTCCCGAGTGGCGTACGCCGCGTCGTTGGGCGAGGGTAGGGTCGCCCGGTCCACCTTCCCATTCGGTGAGAGAGGAAGGCGCTCCAACGGCACGAGAGCCGCCGGCACCATGTATTCGGGTAGGCAACGGGCCAGGTGGTCGCGGACGTCGTCAACGACGAGGTCTCGGGCGCCCACCACATATGCCACCAGTCGGCGTCCGCCCGACGGCGCGTCGTCTGCGACGACCACGATCTCGTCCACCGCCGGATGTTCGAGCGCCCGGGCTTCGATCTCCCCCGGCTCGATTCGGAAGCCCCGCACCTTGACCTGATGATCCGTCCGTCCGAGGAAGTCGAGGCTACCATCGGAGCGCCACCGAACGACGTCTCCGGTCCGGTAGAGTCGCGCTCCCGGCTCGAGCCCGTACGGGTCGGCCACGAAGCGCTCGGCGGTGAGCGACGGCCGACCCTGGTACCCACGAGCGATGCCCGCCCCTCCGACGAACAGTTCGCCAGGCACGCCGACCGGAACAGGGTCCAACGCTTCGTCCAACACATAGGTCCGTACGTTCTCGACCGGCCGACCGATGGGTGGGCGGTGACTTCCGATCGGACCACAGGGGTGACATGTGGAGACCACCGTCGCCTCGGTGGGACCGTATCCGTTGAGGAGCCGACGGCCGGGTGCCCAGCGACGAGCCATCGCACGCGAGAGCGTATCCCCGGCCGACACCAAGGTGTGGATCGAGGACAAGGTCTCCTCGGGAGGCAGCGCCGCGAGGACGGGGGGAGGGATGACCGCATGGGTGACCCGCTGCTCCCTCACGACTCGGGCGAGCTCGTCGCCCACGGCCTCCTCACCGGACGCAAGCAGGTGCAGCGAGCCACCGTGAGTCAACGCCATCACGACCTCGAAGATGAAGCCGTCGAAGCTCGAAGAGGCAATCTGAAGGACCCTGCTACGGTTGTCTGCCCCGAACGCGGAGGGCTGAATCGTGACGAGGTTGCAGACATTCCGATGGGACACCATCACGCCTTTGGCGATGCCCGTCGAGCCGGACGTGTACACGACGTACGCGAGGTGCCCCGCGCTCAGGTCGCCCCGGTCGGGAGGGGTGGGGGTGTGCTGTTGCCATGGGTCCACATCGAGCAGAATCCTTTGCGTGCCCGACATCGCACGAAGACCCTCGACCGTCTCGTCGAGCCGGCTGGTCGTGATCAGTGCCGCAGGAGACGAGTCCTCCATCATGTGCCGGAGGCGCTCGGCGGGGTACGTCGGGTCCAATGGTACGTACGCCGCCCCAGCCTTGAGCACCGCGAGTACCGAGATCACCAACTCGAAACTCCGCTCGATGGCCACCGCGACACGGGTATCCGGCCCCGCACCCGATGATTTCAGGTGGTGCGCGAGGCGATTGGCTTGTTGATCGAGTTGGGCGTAGGAGAGGTGTTGGTCGTCGAAGACGAGGGCAGTGGCGTGGGGGGTCCTGTCGGCCTGCTGTTGGAAGAGTTCGTGGATGCAGGCGTGGCGGGGGAAGTCGGCGTCGGTACGGTTCCAGTCGAGGAGGAGGCGCTGCCGATCGTCGGTGGACAGGAGCGACAACTGGCTCACGGAGCGTCCGGCGCCCGCGACCATCTCCTCCAGGGCACGGACCAAGTACCCCACGTGCCGCTCCGCACTCTCATCCGTGAACAGTGAAGACGCGTACGTCATGCTGCCGACGACGCGAGGTCCCACTTCGCGCAGCGTGAGGAAGAGATCCGTCTTGGCGCGAACCTGACCCCGACCCGGAGCAACCTGCTCCGGGTGGAGTCCGTGGAGTGGTTGATGAGCGGACCTGGGAGCGTTCTGCCAGGTGAACATGACCTGGAAGAGGGGGTGGTGAGCGAGCGAGCGGGCGGGATCGGCGATCTCGACGATTTGCTCGAAGGGGATGTCCTGGTTGTGCTGAGCATCCAGCACCGCCTTGCGCACACGAGCGAGCAGCTCCGACACGCTGGGATCGTCCGACAGATCCACTCGTATCGGCAGGGTGTTGACGAAGAACCCGATCAGGTCCTCGAGCTCACGACGGTCTCGGCCCGCCGTCGACGTGCCCACCACGACGTCCTGCTCTCCCGACAGGCGGCTCAACACGCTCACCCATGCCGCCATCAGC
>JAJCZZ010000037.1 GCA_029262115.1 Gemmatimonadota bacterium
GGCGGGGATGCGGCCACTTACCTACTGAATCCGCCTACGCGGCGATGAATCCACCTACGTGGCGAGGCGGCGGTTGCTTCATCGCCGAGCAGGGGGGACCGCGTTCGTCGGTGGCCGTGCGCTCGCGACGCCACAAGGAACCGTTACGCCGGACGCGCCACACGGGAATCATCTTCGCTCCTTTATAATTTTACATAATATGTATTATACGAAGCAACGACGAAACGAATAGGACGACCGAACCCCAACCCCCCCACGGATTCCCCCGACCGAACGGACTCCCCCCCGTCTCTCCCCGAAACAGGCGCTTGCGTCCCGTCGGCCGGGTTTGACCGTGGTCGGACGGTCACCGCCGCCCATCTGGCCGGTCGCTCCGACGTCCGGTGATGGCCTCCAACACACAAAAGTGCACACTTGTGCGGGCAAAATCATCGAGTGTGCACTTTCCACGAATTATTCCGCACAACTCACCAAGCGTTCCCGGTGGGTCCCACGGGTGGTGAGAAATGTGGAACTATTCCCCACAACTCACCAACGAGTGAATCTGGGTGAACGAGTCTGACGTTTCGTCTGTTGGGGTGGACGCGAGCCGCGCCACCGACGTCGGCTCGCCGGGCGCCGACTCTCTCGCACCAAGTCACGGTCGGCACGCCCGGATCGCCGCCTCCGGCCCGTTCGGCCTCGAGATCCGCACGTCTGTCGGCGCGCCCCAAGGCGGCGCGCTTCCCCCAAAGAGCGTCGTCGTCGGGGTTGTTGCTACCCCGCCTCTTCCGCGATCGCCAGCAGCGTGGCCTGCCCCCCCCGAAGAGCGTCGTCGTCGCGGTTGTTGCTACCCCGCCTCCTACGCGTTCAACTCCGCCAGCCGCATCTCGTACAAACCGCGCTGCTGATCATTGTCGTCCATGTCGGCCAGGATGCGCTCGTAGAGCTGACGGGCACCGGCCGCGTCGCCCTGATCGGCCCGAATGCGCGCGGCGGCCTCGAGCGCGGCCCGGACCTGGAAGTCCAAGTCGGACCGGTCGGCGATCCGCATGTAGATCGCCTCGGCGTCCTCCCAGCGACGTTCCTGCTCGTACGCCGATCCCAACAGCGCGGCGGCTTGCATCTCGAGCGGCGCGCGCGGTGAGGACCCCATCGGCTCCAACACGGCCAGCGCCTGCTGCGGCTGGTCCGTCTGGAGGTAGAGCTCCCCGAGCATCATCCGCGCCTCGCCGGCGTAGGGCGTGCCGCCGAAACGGTCCAGAAACGTCGCGAGGTCGGCCTTCGCGCCCTCGAGGTCCTGCATGGCGACGGTCTGATGGATGGCCTCGAGCTGTTGGCCGGCCTGCTGGGACTGCTGCGTGCTGAACCGCTGGTAGTACACGATGCCGGCCACGGCGATCACAGCGACGACGGCCAGGATGGTGATCAGGTGCTGGTTGTTCTTCGCCCAACCCGACATCTCCAGGGTCGTTGCGATGAACACGTCATCCGGGTCGCTCTGGTTGTTCTGAGGGACGCGGCTGGCCCCGGGGTGGCGCTTCGTCATACCTGGCGTGTCCGACTCGATTGGGGAGGTTCCGGAAAACGGCCCGGAAAAGCCCCAAAAGCTAGAGCCACCGCGAATACGGGTCAACGTGGAATCGCGGCGCCCCGCTGGTGCCCCCGTACGGCCGAGCGCAGGTCATGTCGGAGCGCCACCCGCTCGTCCGAGGACCGGGCGGGTGGCGAGATAGACGGCCGCAAGCGACAGCGGCAACGCCATCAGGGCGGCGCTGCGCGGTCCCACCACATCGGCCAGAACCCCCACTCCGAGCACGCCGAACGATCCGGCGGCCCAAGCGAGTCCCATCACGATCCCCGAGCCGACGGCAGCCCCCTTCGGTAGCAGCTCCTGTGCGATCACGACAACCGGAGGCAGCGTCGCCATCCCCAGGAAACCCGCGAACCCCGCCGCGACCAGGGCTACCGGCGAGCCCGGTGGAAGGGCCATGGCCGCCAGATGGGCCGGAACGGCGAGGGCACAGAGGCTTCCCAGGACGACCCGCCGATCGTACCGGTCGGCCATGAAGCCCCCGGCGATCGTGCCGAACGCCTGCGCGCCCAGGTAGGCGGTGAGCGCCACGGCGCCGAGGGTCTCCGAACCGCCCACTTCGGCCACGATGATCGGTTCGAGCGTGACGAAAATGCGCTGAGAGAACGCCATCAGGGCACTGACACCGAACACGAGCCCGAGCGGTCCGACCAGATGGGACAGCACCTCCCGCGGTCCGGGGGGAAGGTGCGCCGACGCCCGCGCCTCGGACCGTCCGCTTGGGAGCGCCCGGAAAAGGAACGGTGTGAGGACGACGGCCGGGATCATTGCCACCCAGAGCCCCTCGAGCCCACGCCACTGCACGATTCCTACGGCAATGAGCGGTCCCAGCGCGAAGCCGGCGGTGCCCCCGAACGAGAAGACCGACATCCGCAGACCGCTCCCCTTCCCTTCCTCGACCCGCACCGCGTACGAGGCCCCGGGGGGATGAAACGCCGCGCTCCCCAGCCCGCCCATGAGGAGAAGCACGAGGAGCACCGAGAACGACGGCGCCCAGCCGATGAGCGACACGAACACCGCGGACGCCAAGGGACCAAGCACGACGAAGATGCGTCGGCCGAACCGGTCGGCGAGATACCCGAGGAGCGGCTGGAGCAGCGACGCGGCGATCGAAAAGCCCATCGCGAGCGTGGTGGCCATTGCAATCGACAGCCCCAACCGGTCCATGATGCGCGGCAGGAGCGGGGGGACGAAGGCCGCGTACGCGTCGTTCATCCCGTGGGCGAGCGCCACCACGAGCGCCACACGAGCGGCTGCGGAACGAGGCGATGGCGGGACGGCGCGGTCCGCGCGTGTAGGCGCCGTGGGCACGGGCGATAGAGGCACGGAAAAGCGGCGGGACGGGGTGAGAGAATCCGCGGGGCGGGAGCGGCGAAAGACCACGGACGCCCAAGGGAGGGCGTCGGCGCGGCGGACGATAACGCGGTCGGGCTGGGTCGACCACCGCCCCCGTGGCCACCGCCGCCCGTCCGCGGTGAGCCCTCAATCGCGCGGGATCGCCTTCGGTGTCGGACCGACGGTCCGCCCTCAACCTCCGACCGCGTCCGCCGTCGCGTCGCCCTCCCGCGGCGACTACTGCCGCCGGTCCACCGTGAGCCCTCATCGCGCGGGATCGCCCTCGACTTCCAACCGACCGCCATCCTCCGCGCACCTCACCTGCGCCTGGCGGTCGCCGCGTCGCGCCCAATCCGACCGACGATCACCCTCGACCTGCGACCGACCCTCCTGGTCCGCCCACCTCACCCGTGTCTGGCGGGTCGCCGCGTCGCGCCCCAAGCTGAAGGCCCTGGGGTTCACCGTGACCACCTCGGCCGCCGCTCAAGTTCCGTCCGAATCGCATCGCCTGGAGTCGTAGATGATCCGCGTCCGTCCCGTCCTGACCAGCGTTTTCGCCGTCCTGGCACTGCACGCGTGCCAACCATCCGGACAGCCCGGTTCCGTCGAACCGGATCGCGCCGCCCAGGTCGTGTACGCACCGACCAACCGGCCCGACGTGCGCGGAAGCCGGGGAGCCGTGTCCGCCGGACACCCTCTGGCTGCCCAGGCCGGGCTGCAGGCGCTGCACGACGGCGGCAACGCGGTCGACGCGGCGCTGACCATGGCGGCGGTCCTCGCGGTGGTGCGCCCACACATGAACGGAGTCGGCGGCGATGCGTTCGTCTTCGTGTGGGAGGCCGCCACCCGTGAGGTTCACGCGCTGAATGGGAGCGGCCGGTCGGGTGCTTTGGCCACGCCCGACTTCTTCCGGGGCGCGGGGCTCGACGAGGTCCCGGAACGGGGCGGAAAGGCGGTCAGCGTGCCCGGAGCGGTGGCTGCCTGGATCGATGTGCACGAGCGGTTTGGTACGCGCGACCTGACTGAGCTTCTTGCTCCCGCGATCCACTATGCGCGAGAGGGCTTTCCGGTATCGGCGCGCCTGGCCGCCGATATCGCGGCGCAGGGCGGACCCCTCAACACGGCCGGCAAGGCGCAGTACATGCCGGGCGGCGCCCCGCCTCCGGTGGGGTCGCTGTTCAAGAACCCGGCCCTGGCCCGCACGCTGGAGCGCATCGCGGCCCACGGAAAGGACGGCTTCTACACGGGGCCGGTGGCCGACCGCATTGCCCGCTTCGTCGCCGGCGAGGGCGGACACATCCGGGCTGCCGACCTGGCCGCGCACACGTCCACCTGGGTCGACCCCCTGCGGGCGGAGTACCTCGGCCACGACTTCCTGGTCTTCCCGCCCAACACCCAGGGCCTGGCCCAACTTCAACTCTTCACCATGGCCCGGTCGCACGACCTCGAGCGCCAGCAACGCAACAGCGCCCCCTACCTCCACACGCTGATCGAGCTCAAGAAGCTGGCATTCGCCGACCGGGACCGCTGGGCGGGCGATCCGGAGCACATGGACCTCCCGGTCGACCAGTTGCTGGATCCGGGTTACCTCGGGCGGCGCGCCCGGCTGATATCCCCGGAGATGGCCGCGCGGGAGGTCCCACCGGGCATCGGAGATGCGCTCCCGGAGCCGGCCGACACCGACGATTCGGGCGACACGGTTTATCTCACCGTGGTGGACGCGGACGGTAACGCGGTGAGCTGGATCCAGTCGCTCTACGCGGGCTTCGGGTCGGGTCTGTTCGAACCGGAGACGGGCGTCATGCTGCACAACCGCGGCGCTCTGTACACCCTCCAGGACGGGCACCCCAACCAGGTGGCCCCCCACACCCGGCCCTACCACACGCTGACGCCGATGATGGTCCTGCGGGACGGCGACTTCGCGTTCACGATGGGCACGCCCGGCGGGGACTCTCAGCCGCAGACGCTGATCCAGATCGTGAACAACCTCCTGGTGTTCGGGATGTCGCCCCAGGCAGCCATCGAGGCACCCCGGTTTCGTTCGTACGGTGGAGTGCGGGTGGACATGGAGGACCGCATGCCGGCGCAGTCGGTAGCCCGGATGAGGGCCATGGGCCACGACATCCGGCTGATTCCGGGGTGGACGGCCACGTTCGGGGGGGCGCAGATGATCATGCGCGACCCGGAGTCCGGGACGTTGGTGGTGGGCTCCGACCCCCGCCGGGAAGCGTACGGGCTGGCCTGGTGATGGACCGCACGTTCTTCGGCATCGGCGCCCTGTTGGCCTTCGTCGGCGTCGGGCTCGGCGCGTTCGGCGCCCACGCGCTGCGCGCGACCCTCGCGCCCGCGGACCTGGTCATCTTCGAGACCGGCGTGCGCTACCAGATGTATCACGCGCTCGCCCTGCTGATGGTGGGGTGGGCGTGGAGCCGGTGGCCGGTGCCCGCGGTGTCGGTGGCGGGATGGCTGTTCGTCGCGGGCATCGCCGTGTTCTCGGGATCGCTCTACCTATTGGTTCTCACGGGTGCGCGCTGGCTCGGGGCCGTCACGCCGATCGGGGGGGTCTGCTTCCTGGCAGGCTGGCTGTGCCTCGCATGGGCGGCGCTACGCGGCTCCTGACCGGATGACCGAGCGCTTCGCGCCACCCGAGGCCGACGTCGATCGCGCCCGACGCCTCCTTCGTGACGCGAACGGGATCGTGGTGCTCACGGGCGCGGGCGTGTCGGCCGAATCGGGCGTCCCGACTTTCCGGGGAGCCGGCGGTCTCTGGCGCGATCACCGTCCGGAAAAGCTCGCAACGCCCGAGGCGTTCGCCCGCGACCCCCTTCTCGTCTGGAGCTGGTACCAATGGCGGCGCGACCTGGTCGAGCGGTGCGAGCCGAACGCGGCGCACCACGCTCTGGCGCAGCTTTGCTCGGATCGCAGCGACGTCCGACTGGTGACCCAGAACGTCGACGGGCTCCACGAGCGTGCCTCCGACGCGATCGGGGCGGCCGGCGCCACCGCTGTGCAGCCGCTCACCCTGCACGGCTCGCTGTTCGGGACCCGCTGCACAGGCTGCGGGACACGAAGCGGGGCCCGGAGTCAGCGTGTCGACACGACCTCGGTCGATACGCTGCCCCGGTGCGATGGGTGTGGCGCGCCCCTCCGTCCCGACGTTGTCTGGTTCGGCGAATCGCTCGACGCCGACGTGCTCGAGACGGCCTTCGAAGCCGCCCGCGCGTCCGAAGTGTGCTTCGTCATCGGAACGAGCGCGTTGGTTCAGCCGGCCGCCTCGATCCCGCTCGCCACCCTCGATGCCGGCGGATCCATCATCGAAGTGAACCCCGGCGCCACCCTGCTGTCGGGGCTGGCGAGCGTCTCGCTACGAGCCCCCGCGGCCTCGACAGTCCCCTTGCTCCTGTCGCGCCCTTCCTCCTCGACGTGAATGACCATAGAACAGATACGTCTCATACGGTGTAGCTGGCAGATCCCGCGTCCCTGCCCGCCCCGCCCCATCTGGACAAGTCCATGCGCCGAGCGTCGTCCGTTCTCGTTGCCATCCTGTTCGCCGCGTGTGGTGGCGACGGTCCGTCCCAGCCGCAGGTGTCGAGCGTCGCGGTGACTCCCGCCTCGTCGACCCTCTCCGCCGTCGGCGCGACCGTCCAGTTGAGCGCGCAGGCGCGCGACGCGGCCGGAGCGTCGGTCACGGGGCAGTCGGCCACCTGGGCGAGCGACGCTACCACCGTGGCGACCGTCTCGACGACCGGACTCGTAACCGCCGTGGCGCCCGGAACCGCGGCCATCACCGCCACCGTGGCGGGCGTGGCCGGGTCGGCGGTCATCACGGTGAACCAGCCGGCCCAGGCGTGCGAGGCCCCCGCGACCGTTTCGCTCAGCGCAGGTCAGTCCCAAGCGTTCGACTCCAACGACTGCTTCATCCTGCCGGCGGGCGCAAACGGCGACCGATACCGAGTCGTCGTCACTCGGCCCGACTCGGCAGGGGCCAGTTCGGTGGCGGACGTCACGCTCCACGTGACGGGAATCGGCGTGACCGCGGCCCCCGTCGGGAGCGCCGCACCGTCCTCCCCGCAGACCGGGCCGACTCTCCGACTCGACCGGGGACTCATGGAGGCGGTGGCGGTCTCCCGGACGACCGAGGCGTTCCACCGCGAGTTGAGAGCCCGCGAAGCCGGCCTCTTCGCCGAGGCCGCCGCCGGAACCGCGCGGCTGGCCCCCGCGACCCGAGCCGCGGGGCCCCTCATGGCGTCCGCGGCCTCCGCCGAGCGCATCACCATCGATACCAGCACGCCCAACTCGTGCACGGCGGGAACCGGTCCGAAGGCGACGGCGTTCCTCGTCTTCGAAAACGACGACGTGGCCATCTATCAGGACAGCGTTCAACGGGCGAACGCCCCCATCAGCATCGGGCACGCGCAGCAGATGGGGACGTACTACTCGGCGTACGCGAAGGACATGATCAACGCGTACTTCGGTCAGATCTCGGACATCGACGGCAACGGCAAGATCGTCGTGTTCGCATCGCCGACCGTGGGCTCCGGGATCGCGGCGTTCGTCTGGAGCGGCGACTTCTTCACGACCGAGTCGTGCCCCGCGTCGAACGAGATGGAGCTCATCTTCTTCAATGCGTCGGTCATCAGCGCCATGGGCGGCGAATCGCCCAACTACCAGGCGCTCGAGACCCTGGCGCACGAGGCAAAGCACGTCGTGTCGCTCCGCCGACGGATCGACGCGAGTCAGGCGGCTGGGGCCGGCCGATTCCATGCGACCTGGATTGAGGAAGGCACCGCGGAAATCGCCGGGGGGATGTCGTCTCGAATCGCCTGGGCGGCCACGGGGGGTCCGCCCGTCGGAGCCAAAGTAACCCGCTCCGACCTCGGCGCGAATGGCGTCAACGTGACGCCGGAGAACTACGGCATCTTGCTGCGCCTCGTTCGATCGCTCTGGTATCTGGACAGCCAGCCGAACGGTCTGGTCGTCACGCCCTCCGGCGCCGATACCAACCACAGCCTCTACGGCTCCGGCTGGCACTTTCACCGCTGGCTCGGCGATGCGTACGGCAACGCGGCGCTGCCGCAAGCGGACTCCTCCCTCTTCCGCGCGCTGACCGACTCGACTGCGGGTCAGGGCACGAACGGGCTCCGCCAGCAGACCGGTAAGGCGTTCCGCGAGCTGTTCCGCGAATACGCGACCGCCGTGGCGCTCCACGGGACGGGGGCGCCCGAAGGCCCGCTCAACTTCACGAGTTACGACTTCATCTCGGCCACGAACGTTCTCGCGGATCAGCCCGAAGGCGAGTACCCGTGGCCCGTCACCACGAGCGGCCTGGGGCCGTCGAAGACCTTCAGGACCGCCGACTACACCGGAAAACTCGGGCCGACGGGCATCCGGGTGCACGACCTCGTGTCGAACGGCACGGGAACGGGCGCGCAGATCCACCTCGACATGGACGTTCCGGGCGAGATGCTGGTGGTGCGGATCCGATAGGCTGGCCGCGTGTTGGACGCAAGGGTGAAGCCGGGAGGTGATCGCCCGCCTGGCGGGGAGGCCGCCGTGAACGCCGGTCGCGGCAGCGGGCTCGAGTTGGGTGAGACTAGTCCTGCTCCGTCAGGACCGAAGCCAGGGTGTCGTTGGCGATGTTGCCCCCGGAAACCACGACCACCAGAGGCCCCTCACCGACCGGACGAACGCCCTCGGAGCGGTGGAGGAGCGCCGCCACGCCGACGGCTCCCCCTCCTTCGACAACGATACTCAACTCGTTGTAGCAGAATCGGATAGCATTCGCGATCTCATGTTCCGTAACAATCACGTGTTGATCAATGGTGTCACGGACGAGCACGAAGGAGAACCGGTTGTTTTCGCCGATTCCGCCGGCGAGTGCCCCGGCCAGGGTTGGCTCCTCGGGAAGACTCACCGGGCGGCCGGCGCGAACGCTCGCATGCATGACGGCGGCACGCTCGGCGGCAACGGCCACCACCGGTGGCGCCGCGCCTCCGAGTCGGTGACGGAGCCCCAGCGCGACGCCACCTGCCAGACCTCCCCCCGAGAGCGGCACCACGACCGCTCCGACGTCACGGCCGAGCGTCTCGACCACCTCCAGACCTACCGTCGCCTGACCCGCGATCACCCAGGGATCGTCGTAGGCGGACACGTACACCCGCCCCGAAGCGGCGGCATCCGCGACGGCCCGCGCCTCGGCGTCGTCGAACGTGTCCCCGGCGACAACCGCTTCGGCCCCGGACGCGCGGATGCCCGCCAGTTTGACCGGGTCTACCCATTCGGGGACGTAGACGGACGCCGGTACCCCCGCGTGGGCCGCGGCCCACGCCATCGCACGGCCGTGGTTCCCGCTCGAACATGCGACCACGCCGGCTGAACGCTCGGCAGCGGTCAGAGCGGCGATCCGCGCGAGCGCGCCCCGCACCTTGAACGATCCGGTGCGTTGCAGGCTCTCGAGCTTGAGCAGCACCCGGCGACCACACGCGGCCTCGAGCTCCGG
This sequence comes from Gemmatimonadota bacterium, assembly GCA_029262115.1. GTDB lineage: Bacteria > Gemmatimonadota > Gemmatimonadetes > Longimicrobiales > Gaopeijiaceae > JAJCZZ01. Next base: position 9,408 of record JAJCZZ010000037.1, read on the forward strand.
GCAGCTCAGGAGGGGCGTGCGGAGGACGACGCCGTCCACCGCGCGGTGGGCCGCCTCGATGTCAAACGTCAGGATGTCGGCTCCGCGCACCGGACTGCCGCCCACCTCGTCCACGCATCGCCGTACCCCTCGATCATGCCGCCCGCCCGACTCAGCGGTTGCCGACGCCCGCCAACTCCGCTTCCGACGCGATGTAGCCAAAGGCCGCCCACTGCCCTTCCCTGCCCTCCAGATTCCGCCGGAACAGCCGCTCCGCCGCCTCCGGGTCCCCGTTGAGCAAGTACCACATCCCCACGCCATACGTCGTTGTCGTACCGGCCAGCGTGGCGTCCTCGCCCGGCGGGCCGAGCAGATCCTCGGGCGTCCGCTCGCCCTTGAACAGCAGGACGAGATCGAGGTACCCGCCACTCTCGACGACCTCCATGTCCGGTGTGATGGACGCCATGATCGCCTCCGCCTCGTCGTCGCGGCCGAGGCGGAGGAGCGTCATCGTCCGCCAGTACGCGGTCGCCACCTTCGAGTCCGGGTGCACGGACACCTCCGCGCACGTCTCATACGCTTCCGCCGCCTCCTCGAAGTCCCCCGCCAGGTAGTGCGCGAGGCCCAGATGGTACCAGATGTTGAACTGGAGCGTGCTCGTGGGGATCCCCGCAGCGTTGGGAAGCCCGTCCGGCTCCACCTGGTCGGGGTGACCGTCCGTCAGCGACGCGGCGCGACGGAAATCGGCGATGGCGTTGTCCAACTCCCGAACCGACAGGTATCGGTGCCCCCGATGGCGGTAGAGACGGGCTTCGTTCGGATGCAGGGCGATGGCACGGGTGTAGGCGTCGATCGCGTCGCGATACCGGCCCATATAGGCGATCCGGCGGCCCAGCCAGATGAGCGAGTCGACGTCCTGGGGGGTCGACTCGAGCGCCCGTTCGGCCTCGGCCAGGCGGACGGTGTACACCGCGCGAGCCTCCTCCGAAAGGACCGGGGGCGGCAGATGTTCGTCCAGGAACGAGCGCGCTTCGATTCCCTCGGGGAGCGGCGCGTCGGCGACGGCGGCACTCTCCTCGTCTTCTTCCGGGGGCGGTGTGTCCGCGCAGGCGGTGAGAAGGACGAGGGTCAGGGCGATGGCGGTTGTGCGGGACCGGAACATGTGGGCACTCCGAAACGGCGCGTGGTGAGACGGGGACGGGCAAGATCCGGGCGCGGCGGCGCGGGCGCAATCGGCGGCTTTCGGCGCCTACCTCTCGGCGGCCAGGATGCCTACCTCTCGCCCGCTTCCCACGCCGACGGCGCGAGGACCATCCCTTCCTCGGCGTCGACGACGGGCGTCAGGCCGAGCGACGGCGCCAGCAACCTCCACGCCTCCCTGTCGGCCCCGGTGAGAGCCAGCACTCCCGGGGTCCGCAACAGGGCTGTCGCCAGATCATCCAGCCGAGGGAGGGCCCCCTCCAGGTCGAGTACGGGTCGTCCTGTCTGCAGCAGCACGAGTAAGGGCTGGTCCGCATAGATCGCCGCACCCCCCGGAACCTGGTTGTCGAGAAAGCGGATCACGGGGGAGTCGACCCAGACCCGGGCCGTGTGATCGGCACCCTCCGTCTGAATCGCTACCAAGCGGGCTCGGCCGGCCCACCCCGACGCGGTGAGCCAGGTGAGCGCTCCGAGCGTCAACGCAACTCGTCGCGGCGCATCGCTCCGGACGAACGCGCGGGCGATCAGCAGTCCTAGCAACGCCGCGACCGGTGGCGCCGCCACCAGACCGCTTCGCTCACTGCTCCCGAACAGGAAGGCAGACAGCCCGACACAGGCCGCCACCAGCGGGAGCACTCGCCACGCGTGCACCGCCAGAACGTCCCGGGCGGCGGGGTCGTGCCACAGGGTGTCGGGCGGCGGCAGCTCGGTCATGCGCCGGTCGTGCGCAAGCAAGGCGGCGGTGGCCACCCCCACCAGAAGGGCGATCGCGACACCGGCCGACCCGTCCATTCCCGCTCCGGCCCACCGGGCGAAACCAGAGAGCGCTTCGGCGGAGGCACCACCCGGCTGGATCGCGAGGGCCGGAACGCCCGGGATGATCGCGCCCAGTGCCGGGAGCGCGAGCGACGGCGCCGCGGCAGCCGCCGATTGGGCCGGTCGACCCGGTCCGGGTCGAACCCACGGCCAGGCCGCCGCCGCAAGCGCCCCACCCGCGCCCACGGGCGACAGCGCCCAGCACGCGGCCGCGATCACCCCATGCAGGAGACTGCCGCCGGGCCGGTACACGAGAGCGCCGGCGAGGAGGGCCATGCCCGCCATGGTCGCGCTCGTCATGTCCAGGGTGGTCACCACCTCGGCCGTGACGGGCGAAACGATGAGAAGTGCCACCGCGACCAGTGCGCCCCCCAGCCCCGCCGCGCCCCCCGCGAGCCAACTGACACCCAGGACGGTCAGCGCCAGCCCTCCCGCCATCACCCAGAGCCCCGCAATGTGAGACCGCACCCCGTGCCGTCCGAGCCATCCGATCCCCACCGGGAGGATGGCGTGACCGGGCGCCACGGCTCTCCACGCGAACGGCGCGTCGAAGTCGGCGACCCGAACGGTGGGTGATTGCCCCTGAGCGAGGGCCGCGCCGCCCACGATGGCCGTCACTCCCTCGTCGTCGAGACTCGGGAGCAGCCAACTCTGGTTGGCCACCAGCACCGAAAGGGCCGCGGCCAGGGCGAGGACGAGGCCGATAGTGATGCCGGTCGCGGCCGGGCTGCGGGGACGGCGTGTGGAGGACATCGGGTCTCGACGGAGAATAGGAACGGACCCCGAGAACGCGCGCGTCCCCGGGGCCCGCGGCCCTCCCTGAATGCCCTCGCCGCGACTCGAACGCGGGACCTACTGCTTAGGAGGCAGTCGCTCTATCCACCTGAGCTACGAGGGCGGGGTGGAGACGGCTGAGCCGACCCGGGGGAAAGGGTGAGGAATCGGGGACCGCGGGTCAATGGCGAAGGTGGGGCCGCCTCTTGTCACAAACCTGACAACGTGGCCCTCCCCTTGCACCGTCGTGTGAAGCAGCCCCTCACCCCACCTCTGGAGGATCCATGCTTCCAAGCTCGCTCTCCCTCTCTCTGGCATTACAGGTCACGCCGATCGACCGCACGGCGACCTCGGTCTCCGCGGCGCTCGCGTCCATCATGGCGTTTCTACCCCGCCTGCTCGGCTTCATCGTCATTCTCGTTGTCGGATGGCTGATCGCATCGCTGCTGGCTCGGGCCGTCGGCACCCTCCTTCGGGCGGTCAGCTTCAACGAGCTCGCCCGCCGCTCGGGCATCAGCGACTTCATCCAAAGCATGGGCACGAACGTCGATGCGGCGGGGTTCGTGGCCAAGGTGGCCAAGTGGATCGTGCGGATCATCGCGCTCGTAGTAGCGTTCGATGCGCTCGGACTTCCGGCCGTGTCGGAGGTCCTTCAGGAGCTCCTGCTGTGGCTGCCGAACCTGATCGTTGCGCTCGTCATGCTGGTTCTCGGGGGATTGGCCGCCAACGCGCTGTCCAACATCGTGCGGGGCGCTACGGCCGAGGCCGAGCTCGGCGACCCCGACCTTCTGGCCGGGATCGCGAAAGCGGCGGTCTGGGGCTTCGCGATCATCGTCGCGGTCAACCAGCTCGGAATCGCGCAGACGCTGGTCAACACGCTCTTCACCGGGATCGTGGCCGCGATCTCGATCGCCCTTGGTCTCGCCTTCGGCTTGGGCGGAAAGGACGCCGCCGCCCGCACGATCAACCGCTGGAGCGAGAAGGCGAAGGACTCCTCAGGCAAGATGAGAGAGGCCGCACGCAACGCGAACGAGCGGGCGTCCGAGGCCGGACCCGAGATCGCTCGGGACCGCTAGACGAGGGACGGCGCGCTGGTGGGATGGTGTGGGGCCCGTGGGCAGAGTCGCCCACGGGCCCTACGCTTTCTACGAACCGCCCGAAGCGCGGCCGGTGACAGCAGGTGTCCGGCTCCGGCGCTCACCATTCCAGGGGAATCAGCCGCGACCACACTTCTAGCCCGAAAACTCCCCCCTACCCCCCTCGTCGCTCCGCCGTCCCGCCAGGTACCCTACGCAGTAGGCCCGGAGCGTCACGTCGAACCGGTCCATGTCCGGCTTCGATCGGAGGCCGGCCTCGCCCTTCCGCTTCAGGCTCTCAGCCAGCTTCGCGATCTTCTCGGTCAGCATCATGACGTCGAAGTCGCCCCCCGCCGACAGCTCTTCGGGATCGAGGTGGGCGTCGTCGCCCATGCCGGTCACGACCACGTCCTCCATCTGGTCGGCGGTAAGCTCCAGCCACGGGACCGTTCGGTCACGGCTGGGCAGCGGATCGTCGGGTGAAATGAAGGCGCCCCCGCCCGCGTCGATGTCGCCGGCTTCGGGCGCGGTCGTCGTGCCGACATCTTCGAAACCGCCGGCCTCCGCATCGATATCCCCCGCCTCGGGAGCAGCGTGCGCCTCACCGTCGTCGACCTGAGGACGTACCCGCCCCGGCATCGGGTCGTCCGGAAGGATGAACGCCGCGTCCACCCCCCGGCCGCCCAATGAGGCGGCGCGCGCTGCCTGATGACGTCGCGATCCGGGCGGGAACGCTGGAGGAGGAAGGGGCGGCCGCTGGCCGTTCTCGTTCTTCCCGCCTCCGCGCGCGTCGTCCTGTCCGGTCATGATCCGCTCCCTGCTCGGTAGGCTGGCCCGATCGGTTCGACCGGCCCCAAGCCAATATACGGGGCGACTCGACCCGTAAACAGACGGCGCGCCCGTTCGACTACAGAACCGCCTTGATCAGGACGAACCCTCCCACGAGAAGGAGCCCGAATGCGACGGCCAGAAGGTCGAAGTACTTGTCGATGAAGCGAGCGATGGGTGCTCCATAGCGGTAGATCAGACCCGCGACGACGAAGAATCGGAGTCCCCGGCTCAGCAGCGACGCCAGCACGAAGATCCCGAAGTTGATGCCGAACACCCCGGACGACAGCGTGAAGACCTTGTAGGGGATCGGCGTCAGCCCCGCCAGGAACACCGTCCAGAAGCCGTACTGGTCGTACAACCCCCGGACCCGTTCGAAGGCGTGCTCGCTCACCCCCGGGACGTACGTGAAGAACCAGTCCTGCAGTAGGCCCCAGCCACCCATCCCGATCGCGTACCCGATGACGCCTCCGACGACGGACGCGGCCGTCGCGATCGCGGCAAAGCGCAGGGACTTCTTCGGTCGTCCCAGGCAGAGCGCGACCAGGAGCGGATCGGGTGGGACGGGAAAGAAGGACGACTCGGCGGCCGACAGCAGGAAGAGCGCGGGCTCACCGTACGGGGTTTCCGCCCAGTGAAGAACCCAGTTGTACAGCCGGCGCACGAAGTTCGGGCGCGCCTCTCCGTGGGTGGTCGACCCGATGTGGTCGACCTCGTCGTGCATAGGCGCACGCAGTGCCGGCCCCTCCTGCTCCTCGGGCTCGGTGCCCCCATCCACGTCGCTCACGACCCGCTCCCGGAGTCGGTGTCCCACGCGAAGCGGCCCATCAAAGGCACGAATTTCACGGCGCCCTGCACGATCTCTTCGGACATCGTCCCACCGGTATTTCGGATGAGCGTGAGCTGCTGTTCTTCGCGGGAACCGACCGGAATCAGCATGCGCCCGCCGTCGGCCAACTGGTCCTTCAGCGCCTGAGGCACGGACGGCCCACCCGCCGACACGACGATCACGTCGAACGGCGCGTACTTCCGCCACCCGATCGTGCCGTCTCCCACCATGAGGGCCACGTTCTGCACGCCCATCGCGTCGAGCGCCCGGCGCGCCCGCTTCGAAAGCTCCCGCACCCGGTCGATCGAATAGACCCGGTCCGCCATCAGCGCCAGGAGCGCGGTCAGGTACCCACTACCCGTGCCGATCTCCAGCACCTTGTCATCCTGCTGGGGATCCAGGATCCGGAGATAGTGCGCCTGCAGAGACGGCTGGGAGGCGGTCTGCTGAAATCCGATGGGGATGGCCGCATCCTCGTACGCCCGGGGCCACACCCCTTCCGGCAGGAAGTGATGACGCGGCACGCGGTCGAAGAGCTGGAGCAGCTCGAGATCGTCGATCCCGCGGGCCCGGATGTCCTCGATGAGCTTCCGGCGATACCCGACGAAGCGGGTATCGTCTACAGGTCCAGGCCCCAACCGCGGATCTCCTCGAGCAGGGTGTAGTTGGTGAGGTCGAGATGCAGCGGCGTCACGGACACGTAGCCGTCGGCTACGGCCTGAAAATCGGAGTCCGCTGGCCCCCGCCACTGGATCGAGCCGCCACCAATCCAGAAGTACTCCCTGCCCGATGGGTCGAGCGCGCGGGTGATCGACTCCGCGTACCGCCGCTTGCCAAGGGACGTGACGCGGACACCCTTCACCTCGTCCGGGGCACACTCCGGGAGGTTGATGTTGAACAGTGTGTGCTCGGGGAAGCGCTCCGGCTCCAGAATCTGCCCGAGAATCGTCCCGACGACGCTCCCCCACCCTTCGATCTCCTCCCACCGTTCACCCGTGTAGCTGAGCGCCACCGACGGGATGCCCATGACGGTGGCCTCCATTGCCGCCGCGACGGTGCCGGAATACAGGACGTCCTCGCCCATGTTCTGACCGTGGTTGACGCCCGACACGCACACGTCCGGCTGGTCAGGGAGCAGCTCGTTCAACGCCAGGATCACGCAGTCCGTCGGGGTCCCGTCGACTACCCACGCCCCGTCCGTTGCGCGGCGGGCCCGCAGGGGATGGTGGAGTGTCAGGGAGTGGCTGGTCGCGCTCTGCTCCCGGTCCGGCGCCACCACCGTGACATCGCCCAGCGACGTACACGCCTGCGCGAGCACACCGATCCCGGCGGCGAGGTAGCCGTCGTCGTTGGTGCACAGGATCTTCACCCCTGCCCATCTCCCGGAAAGGTCAGCACAGAGCGGATCTCTTCGAGGTCCGACTTCATCGATGCGAGGAACTCGGGCTCGAGAACGTCCTGGCGCTCCTCTTCGAGTTCTCCAGCCCGTCGCATCTCGACGAGCCGCTTGTTGGCGCCCTCGATCGTGTACTTCTCCTCGTACAGGAGATGCTTCACGAGGAGGATCAACTCGATCTCCTTCGGCCGGAAGACCCGGTTGCCCGCCCGGTTCTTATTGGGGCTCAGGACATCGAATTGGGTCTCCCAGTAGCGAAGGACGTGGGGCTTGAGGCCGGTCAGATCACAGACCTCGCCGATGGAGTAGTACGCCTTCTTCGCGATCGGCTCGTCCATGCCGCCTCCTCGTCCGCTCACGCCCACTCTTCCGGCTTGGGATCGCGCATCATGAGGTCACGAAGCGCTGCGGACGGTGCCTTCTGCTCGTGCACGATCCGGTACACCTGCTCGGCAATCGGCATCTCGACGTCGTGACGCGCGGCCAGATCGTGGAGCGACTCCGCGGTCTTGACCCCTTCGGCCACGGCGGCCATGTCGCTGAGGATCTCCCCGAGCGTCTCTCCCTGCCCCAGCCGGAAGCCGACGGTCCGGTTCCGGCTCAGCGACCCGGTGCACGTCAGCACGAGGTCGCCCATGCCGGCCAGGCCCGAGAACGTCTCCTTGCGGGCGCCCATCGCCACACCCAGCCGGGTCATCTCGGCCAGGCCCCGGGTGATGAGCGCCGCCATGGTGTTGTGCCCGTACCCGAGACCGGCCGACACACCCGCCGCCAGAGCCATCACGTTCTTGATGGCCCCGGCCAGTTCGACACCGACCACGTCCTCGTTGGAGTAGACGCGGAAGTAGTCGGTCTGGAAGAGATCCTGGACCGAGCGGGCGGCGCCCTCGTCGTGGCTCGCGACCACGACCGCCGTCGGCGCCGACCGGGCCACTTCCGCCGCAAACGACGGACCCGAGATCACGCTGAAGCGGGCCATCACGACCGGGGGCAGGAGGTCCCTCAGCACCTCGTCCATGCGCCGGAGCGAGTCCAACTCGATGCCCTTCGAAGCGCTCACGATGAGGGCGTCCTCGCGCACGTACGGGGCGGCCCGTGCCATCACCCTCCCCACGAACTGGGACGGGCTCACCGAAACGATCACGTCCGCGTCCGTCACGGCCGCCGCCATGTCGGAGGTAGCTCGGAGCGCGGACGGAAGCGTCACATCCGCCAGGTAGGGGTTGGTGTGCTCCTCCTCGACGCTCCGCGCGACATCCTGCTCGAAGGACCACAGGACCACGTCCAGCTCCTCCTTGCCCGCCAGGAGGCCGGCCAACGCCGTCCCCCAGCTTCCCGCACCGATGACGGCCACCCGCCGCGCGCCACTCATGAGCGTCGCTCCGACCGGGAGGACGGCGACACCGGTGTCGAGGGAGTAGGAGCGGGCATAGCCGCCTCGCTGTCACCGATCCGACGCTCTTCACCGCGCAGGAGCCGTCCGATGTTTCCCCGATGCGCCCAGACCACGAAAGCCGCCAGCCCCGCGGTGAAGATCACCACCCCCTGCCCTCCGGCGTGGGGCGTCACCGTCACGAGGAGGGGCAGCGCCATGGCGCCCACGATCGAGCCGAGCGACACATACCGCGTCATGCCCGTCACGGCCGCCCACACGAAGAAGCCGGACAGGATCGCCAGAGGCGCCAGCGCCATGAACACGCCGGCGCTCGTCGCGACGCCCTTCCCGCCCTTGAAGCCGACCCAGACGGAGAACACGTGCCCGAGAATGGCCGCGGCCCCGAACGCCATGGCCCACCCCACCCCGACGCCCGCCAGGCCCGGGAAGAACCACACCGGTACGAAGCCCTTGGCGACGTCGACGATCATGACCGGGAGCGCCCACATCCACCCCATCACCCGGAACGCGTTCGTGGCTCCCAAATTACCTGAGCCATGCTCGCGCAAGTCAATGCGATGAAAAACCTTACCGACCCAATAACTCGTGGGAATCGCTCCCAGGAGATAGGCGGCCAGCAGGAGGACAAAGGTCACGAGTCCCGGCTACTCCGAAGTCGAATGCGAAGCGGGCTACCCAGGAAGGTGAAGCGGTCCCGGAAGCCGTTGTGGAGATACCGAATGTAGTGGTCGGGAATGGCCTTCGGGTAGTTCGCGAAGATCGTGAACGCGGGCGGGCGGGTGCCGACCTGCGTCGCGTACTTCAGCTTGACGGGTCGCCCGCGATGGTGCGGGGGCGGCTGTCGGCCCACGATGTTCTGGAGCGCCTCGTTGACGTCGTGGGTCTCGATCCGGCGGTCGCGCTCGGCGTGAACCTCCAGGATCAAGTCCAACACCTTGCGTACCCGTTGCCCGGTCTCGGCAGACGTGAACACGATCGGCACCCACTGGAGGAACGGCACGCGCGCACGCACGGTCTTCTCCCAGGTGGGCGCGGTCATCGTCTCCTTCTCGACCAGGTCCCACTTGTTCGCCACCAGAATCATGGCAGAGCCCGCCTCCCAGGCGGATTCGGCCACGCGAATGTCCTGGTGATGGATCTCCTCGGTGGCGTCGACCAGCACGATGCACACGTCCGCCATCCGTACCACCCGCTCCGTGCGTAGCACCGAGTAGTACTCCAGAGAGTCCGTCACCTTGGCCTGGCGGCGTAGCCCGGCCGTATCGACGAACACGAGAGTCCGACCGTGGAACTGGAGCGGCGTATCGACGGCGTCCCTCGTGGTACCGGCCTGCTCGCTGACCACCACGCGCTCCTCGCCGAAGAGGCGATTGACGAACGAGGACTTTCCGACATTGGGCTTTCCAATAACCGCCACGCGGATCGTGTTGGGATCGTCCTCCACCTCGTCCTGCACGGGAAGCGCCTCGAGCACCCGATCGAGCAAGTCGCCCGAACCCTTCCCGGAAATCGCACTCACGGGAATCGGCTCGCCCAGCCCGAGGGTCCAGAACTCGTGGTGGGACGGGTCGTTCGGGAGGTTGTCCATCTTGTTCACCACGAGGATGACCGGCTTGCGAACCTTCCGAAGAAGGTCAGCGAGCTTCTCGTCCTGGGGGTGAAGGCCTGCCTTGCCGTCCACCAGCATGAGGATGGCGTCGGCCTCCTCCACCGCCGCGAGGGCCTGACCTCGGATGGCGCGATCCATCGGCTCCTTGGAGCCCTCGATCACGCCGCCAGTATCCACGATGTAGAACGAATGCCCAGCCCAATCCGTCTCCGCGAAGTTCCGATCGCGCGTGACGCCGGGGCGATCGTCTACGATGGCGACCCGTTCGCCGATGACACGGTTGAAGAACGTGGACTTGCCGACGTTCGGGCGTCCCACGACCGCCAGTACGGGAAGACGATGGTTCACAGCGTGGCCAGAGCCTCCGTCACTTCGTAGCCGCGAACCACGGAGGCCGCGGCCTGGGCCCCCTCGAAATGCGCCAGCGGAAGGGAGTCGATGAAGAGCTCGTCGGCGTTGAGCGCCTCGGCCGGTAGCACGACGATGTCGCCCGGCCCAGCGGGGCCGAGGTCCGCGAGGATGTCACGCCCAGCCAGGAGCCCCGCGATGCTGACGCTCTCGCCGAAGAAGCGGTTGGTGACCTCGACCACCTCCACGTGCGCTCCCGACGCCTCCGCGAGCCGACCCGCACGCGCTCGGAGAAAGGGCGCCATCGACCGGGCCGTCACCAGGCGGACGCGCCGCCCGTCGAGGCGCGCCACCTGGTCGACCCGAGCGTCGAACTGATCCACGAAACGCCGGACCGCACCGACTCCGTTCTCGTACAGCGCGCCATCGTCATAGTAGGCGGCGGCGGGAAGTCCCCGCTCTGCAATGAGATACATCTCGTCGGCGGCATAGGCCCATCCGAAGCCGCGCCCTGCCAGCGCCCGCCGGCGGGCCCCGTCCACCTGCTCGATGGCCAGGGCTGCCTCACCCGGCTCGAGCGGCCGCACGGGGCGATTCATGTTGTAGCGCGTGAGACCGACCGGCACGACCGAGAGCGACTCGATGGCGGGACCGAGGTCCCACAGATCCTCGATGGTTCGGTCGAGGTGGTCCCCATCGTTCCACTCGGGGCACAGCACGACCTGGGTGTGCAGGGTCAGACCGCCCGCGATCAGATCGCGAAGCTGCTCCATGATGAGACCCGCGCGGTCGTTGACCAGAAGGCGGCGGCGAACCTCGGGCTCGGTGGCGTGGACGCTCACGTACAACGGCGAGATCCGCTGGTCGATCAACCGCTTCAGCCCTTTTGGGCCGAGATTGGTCAACGTGACGTAGCTGCCGTACGTGAACGACAGGCGAAAGTCGTCGTCCCGAAGCCAGAGGGTGTCGCGCACGCCTTGCGGATTCCCGTCGATGAAACAGAACACGCACTTGTTGGCGCACTCCCGGATCGCGTCCGGCGCCGGCACGATGCCCACGACGTCGCCGGGTTCGCGCTCGATCTCGTAGATGACCGCCTCACCGCTCGGCGACACGGTCTCGAGCTCCAACTCCGTGTCGGACAACAAGAAGGTCAGATCGATCCCGTCCCGAACCCGCTCGCCGTTGATACGGACCACACGGGTGCCGATCTCGAGCGACAGCTCGTCGGCAATGCTTCCGGCCTCGATTTCAGCGATGCGAACCACGGGGTACCTCGAACAGGGGGCCGCGGGCTACGGGAGCCGGCGGGAGCGGAGCCTGGAAAGCTAGCGGGACGCCCCACCCGCTTCAATTTCTTGGGGTCGGTCGGAACCCATGGAGGCCAGCGCAAGTAGCACGTCGGATCCCCACGCCGATCTTCGACACCTCACGCTACGGGACGCCGACCCTGTGCGTCGTGTACACGACCGAGGCGCAACTATGGACGATCGACGATGACACGAACCGAGCGAGCGCCGGCCTCCGTCGGCCTGGTGCTCCTGGCCCTCATGGGCGCGTCGGCCTGCGAGGAGGTCGAGCAGGTCCAGGACCGGTTCCGGAGCGAAACGCCCCACGAGGCGTATCTCTCGGGCCTGGAGGCGGCCGGTCTGTCCCGGACCGCGTTGGCTCGTGACTGGATCGTGGCCAGCCGCCGTTCTCTGGACGAGGCGATGCCGGTCTCTCTCCCCTTCCACGAACGGGGGACCCTGACGCCCGAGGAAGCGGGAGCGGTCGCATTCCGCGTGGACGTGCCCAGAGGCCAGACGCTGACGACCGACATCACCCTGGAGGCCGAGCCGGGTGCGCGGGTCTTCGTCGACGTGTTCCGGGTCCCCGAGAACGAACAGGACCCCCTCCGGCCCGTCCTCTCGACGGACTCCGTACCGGGCGTGTTCGATCACCCGGTCATGCGGACCGGCTCCTTCATCGTGAGGATCCAGCCCGAGCTTCTGCGTGGGGGACGCTACGACCTGACCCTGCGGACCGAGGCGCAGTTGGCGTTTCCGGTGGAGAATCACGGCCGCCGCGCGATCCAGAGCTTCTTCGGCGCCGACCGCGACGGGGGCCAACGAAGCCACCACGGGGTGGACATCTTCGCCCCACGCGGCACGCCCGTGCTGGCGACGGCGGACGGCACCGTCAGCCGAGTCCAGACCACGAATCGGGGCGGGAAGGTCGTCTGGCTCCGAGACCCCGTGCGCAACGCGAGCATCTACTATGCCCACCTGGACAGCCAGTACGTTCGGTCGAGTCAGCGCGTGCGCCGTGGAGACACGCTGGGATTTGTCGGCAACACGGGGAATGCACGAACGACCCCACCCCATCTCCATTTCGGCATCTACCAGCGCGGGCAGGGTCCGACCGATCCGGCCCCCTTCATCATCCAGCCGGTCGGCGACGTCACGCCGCTCTCGGTCGACCCCGACCAGCTGGGTCGGTGGGTGAGGGTCCGAGCGGGCGGCGTCCGGCTGAGGAACGCTCCCTCGTCGACCGGGGATGTGCTCCGCGAGTTGGAGGACCAGGTGCCCGTGCGTGCGTTGGGTGGCTCGGGCAATTGGCTCCGCGTCCGCCTCCCCGATGGGGGAACGGGTTGGGTGGCGGGCAGCCGTATCGAGCCGATCGAGACGCCGCTGGACGGCGCCGGCCAGTAAATCCCGTGCCGGTCTCGGCTTAGCGACCGACGTCGACGGTTTGACAACCGAGGAGACACGCGGCATAAGTCAGCGCCGTCCGGCTGACACCGCGGTCGTGCGCACATCCAACCCTCCCCTGATTGAGCTTCGATTGCCAACGTCTGCTCCGTCCTCAATGCGAACGTGTGTGCCCCGCCTGACCCTCGCGGCCGTGGTCGCCTACGCAGGGTCCGGCTGCGGAGACTCGGTGGTTCGACCTCGGTTCACGGAGGACGAGATCAACGCCCGAGCCGTCCGAGTGGCGGCTTGGGGCGAAGGATCCGGCGCCATTCGCGCGGTCCCGTACATCGACTGTTCGTACGCGGACGGACAGACCCAGGGGACGTGCGAGACGGAGGTCCCTCCCGGCACGATGCTCACGTTCCAGGCGTTTCCAGCCGACACCGCGTCGAACGGAATCGCCTTCGGGGGATGGGCTGGGGCCTGCGGTGGCGCGGAAGGGCTGACGTGCACGCTCCAGGTCGACGCGTTCGACCTGGATGTATCCGCTGGCTTCCCGGGAGTCACGCGGCTTTTCGGAAAGGTGTACCGGCCCGACGGTGAAGGCGGACTCGGCAACCTGTTCGTAGGCTTCACGGTCAACGACACCCTGCGTGGCACGATTCCCGTCAGCGGAGAGGGTGTATTCGACGCCGAGCTGGTGGGCACCTACCGCGGCGCCGCCTCTATGCACCTCACCGTCGAAACTGTCGACGGCCGGCCGGAAGCGTTCTACCCGGCGTTCCGCGAGGTGAGGATCTGGGACCTGGCCGATCCCATCCAGTGGGTCGTCGCACCCCGCGCCTGGTCCATCAGCGAGGGGACGTTCGTGGGCCAGCGGGTACCGATCCGCCTGGGTACAGCCATGGCGGAGGAGCCGGCTTTCTACACGACGACGGGGCAGAGCCTGGCCGGTCGCTTCTGGGAGTTTCAGGTCCAGTCCGTCACCCTCGATCGCCTTCCGCTCAGCCTTGCGGTCGACCGGGCCAACGCAGGTGCGCTCGTCACCGGCGGCGACGTCGACCGGTACTGGCGCCGGGTGGCCGAACTCGAGGCCGCCATCGGACGGACCCTCTTCATCCGGGTGGCCGACCCCGCCGCGGCCGATGTGGTGGTCCGGGTCCAACCCGGCGGGTGCGGGCCCGCCACGGCATGCGCCAACATCGTCAACGGCGATCCCTACCTCGACCGAGGCGGCGAGATCATCCACCACAGCGTGGAACAGTTCCGGGGCGATCGGGGAATCGTCGTGCACGAGCTCAGCCACGTCCTGGGGATGGGCCACACCTGCGGGTGGACCAGCGTCATGTACGTCAGCCCCGGCGAGTGCGGGACGTCCGGCGCGCCGTCCGACGTACTGACCGCCACCGACGTCGCCCATATCCAGTTGGCCCTGCGCGTGAACAGCCTGCAGAAAGCGCACGGTATGGATCCGTTCGGCGGTGGCCTGATGGCGGCCTGGAACGGTCAGCGCGTGCTCGTGGACGGTCTGGCGCCGTGGTTGCCGCCGGGGTGCGGCCCGTGTGGGGGCTCCTGACCTCTCGGAAGCTGTGCATGGTTGAGGCGTCCCGGCGTCCGTAGCTACTCGTCGCGGAGCGCGCCGGCCGGATCGGTGGTCGACGCCCGCACGGCGGTCGGTAGGCTCGCGAGGAGGGTCACGACTGCCAGAAGGCCAGCGACAGCCGCATAGGCGCCCGGATCCAGGGGTGACACGCAGTAGAGGTTGCGCCGGAGAAGGCCGGCCGCGGCAACCGCCAGTGCGCAGCCGGCCAGCGCACCGACGAGCCACACCTTCCCTGCACTCGCCGCCACGACCCCGAGCAGCCGTCCCCGGCCCGCCCCGAGAGCGGAGCGCAGGGCCAGTTCCCGCCGCCTCCCTGCCGCGATGAACGCCACCACCATGTAGAGACCGACGGCTGCGAGCAGGAGCGCCAGCGCACCGATGGTGCCGAAGACCCATGCGCCGACCACCCAGGAGAAGTCCCGCTTGCGGTACTCCGCCGCCAGTGTTCCCACCCGCACCCATGGCGACGAGGGAGCCACCTGCGACACGACAGCTCGCACATCGGCGACTCCGGCCGATTCGTCCCCGGCCGTGCGCACGAACAGGACGCGTGCCTCTCTATTGCCGGGTGCCTGTCGGGAGGCAAGGAAGACGACCTGGCTGGGCTCCCCGAGCGGACTGGCGTACCAAACATGCTCGGTCACCCCGACGACCTCCGCACAGCCAGCTCGGAACGAGCCCACCTCCAGACATCCCCCGATCGGGCTCTCGGTCGGCCAGTGCGCCTCGGCGAGGGCGCGGCTCACCACCGCCACCGGAGCGGACGACGGTCCCTCGTCTTCGCGAAAGCCTCGACCCTCGCGAATGCCCACTCCCGTGACCTCGAACCAGTGGGGCCCGACGACGTCGAAGTTCACGGACGGCCCTCGGTCGGAGCCGCGTCCCGCGATCTGGAGCGGACCAAAGCTCGACCAGCGCGCCGGGACCACGTCCCCGAGCGCGACACCGGACACGCCCGGGAGCGATCGCAGGCGCCGCGCCGCCTCGTCCGCCCAGTCGCTTCCGTTGCCCGAGCTCCGGTACCGCACATCCACGTGCGCCACCAGAAGCCCGTCGAGGTCGAATCCGCTCGGAACCGCCCGGACGTTCCGTAGGCTCATCACGAAGAGGCCGGCCATGACGAGAAGGGCGAAGGCGATGGCCGTCTGCGACGCCATGAGCACGCCAAGGATCCGCGACACAGAGCGGTCGCCCACGCCCGCACCTCTGCTCAGGACGTCGTTCACGTCTTGTCGCACAGCCCAGAGCGCGGGCAACGAGCCGAACACGAAGGGCGTCACGAACGCGACCTCGCCGCTGAGTGCCAGCGTGCGAGGGTTGATCAGCTTCGGAAGCGGAGGAATCGGCAGGAGCTCGACCAGGCCGGCGCTCGCCGCCGTGAGCGCCACGGCACCCAACGTGGCGGGAACGGCCAGGACCACCGCTTCGGTGAGGTGCTGGCTCACGATCTGCCCGGGGGATGCCCCCAGCGCGAGCCGCACGGCCACGTCGCGGCGGGCGCGCACCGCTCGCGCCAGCAGGAGGTTGGCGACGGTCGAGCACGCGAGAAGCAGGAGCGCCGCCGACACGCCCAGGAGCCACGGCTGGACCGGGCTCCGACCCTGCGTATCCCCAAAAAACATGGTACGAAGCGGAAGGACCGTGAGAGGCACCGTCGGACCGCCCCCACCCACCGCCGAACCCGTGACCGGCTCCGCCACGAACGGATCGCCCGCACGGGCTGGCGTCACGACTGCCCTCGCCTGCTCGAGCGTGACGCCCTCGGCCAAGCGGCCGACGAATTGAAGCCAGAAATGGCCGGGTCCGCGGAGCCCCGCCCCACCGAACTCTGGCAACGCGGTCAGGCCCATCGAAATCCACCCGTCGGTGCGGCGGAGGTCCGCACCGAGGAAACCGTCCGGGGCCACGCCGATGACCCGCACGGACACACCGTCCAGAACCAGCGAGCGACCGAGCACGTTGTGCGCCCGGCCAAAAAAGCGCTCCCAGCCATCGTCCGAAAGGACGAGCACGGGCGCCCCGGAGCCCACCGCGCCTTCGTCCGTGTCGAAGAAGCGGCCGAGGGCGGGCCGCACGCCCATCACCGAGAAGAAGTTGCCGGTCACCACGCCGACTTCGATCGGCTGTGCCTCCAGTCCCGACCCCACCGTCGCCTGACGCGACCCGTACGCGGACACCCCCTCGAACGGGCGGGCCACCCGCTCGGCCACGATCGCCTCGTACTGCGGGTAGTTGGCGGTCGGGCCCGCGCCCGACGCCACCGGGCCGCTGCCCGCACCCACACGGATGCGGACCACTCGGTCGGGATCGCCCACGCCCACGGGCGGCCGAAAGAGCATCGCATCGACTACCGCGAAGAGCGTGATGTTGGCCCCCACGCCGACGGACAAGCAGGCCACGGCGACGAGGTTGAACAGTGGATCCCGGACGAGGCCACGTACGGCCGATCGCAGAGTCGTCACGTGGTCACGCGCTAGGCCTTGGGTCGCTGCCTGGGGCTATCAATGGCCCGGCGCTGGCGCCGGTCACTCCCGTACGTCGTGCGCCCTGGTAGAATCCCTGCATTGGGCCATCAGCCTCATTCGCTAGGCGGTAGGATTCACAGCCCCGATCACGCTCGAAGAGAAGGGCCGCCCCATGCACCCGGGGCGGCCCAATCCGACTCTTCGGTCCAGTCAGAGAGGTTTAGTTCATTCGAACCATAACTTCCCGAAGCACCTGCCATCCACCGTGAGCGTCGAGCGCCAGCACAAGGGTGCCATCGTGCTCCCATACCGGCTGGGCCAAAGTATCCTCTGTGTCGGGGAGGCTGACGCGGTAAAGCCGGATCTGGGCTTCGGTCGCCCCGACCATCTTCAGGGGACCGGTGCTCAGAAAGTGCTTCACGCCTCGGGCGAAACTACAGGTGCGTCCGGCACAAGTATACGTATCCGCCGGCGGACGGAGGCGGGCATCGAGAGCCGCTGCCAACAGCCCTGGCGTCCGGTGACTGAGCCCAGCGTCCTCACACGGATCATACTCTGAGCAAACCACTTGGGGGTCGACCACGATACTACCATCGATTTCCGAGCGGACATGGGCCGCCACGGCGTTGAAGATCGGAGCGACCCCAGCCGGCACCGCTGGCTGTTGGCCGACCACCGAGGCGGGCGCCGCGAGGAGAGCGAGAATTGCTGCAGTCCAAAAAACATGCGTTTTCATCGGCGTTTCCTCGCTCACATGTAGTCGCAGGGCGTGTTCGTAATCATCCCGCTCGCTGGCGTCCAGCCGAGACACCACGAGCGTCGTGCCGGGATGGTGGGCCGGGGCCGTCGGCAACGGGCGCCCCGTCCCCCGGGACGTTCACGCGGACGGATGAGAGCCTGACCCTCGACTCGGTCGTGGTTCGCGCGGGGCGCTTCCGATGCTGTGAGACAGGTGACGCGTGCTGGCATGGCACCGCCCAGCCATTTCCTGAGCGGTCCACCCGATCCGCGCGGTGGTGCCGTGGCGATCGGGATCCGGGAACGAGTCCTGAACTCTTTGGCGGAGGGGGTCCCTCCTGGCCAAGAGACGATTGGTCGCCGCCATATGCTCGCGAAGGTGTCCTCCCAGTCCCCTACGCCACCCGGTCAAGAGGACCGACTCAGAACTCAGGAAGAGGGCTCGATATCCCGCCCCGTCACGATAGTCCGCGGAATCGACACTAATTCCGACACTGCCACCTCCTGACGACCAGAAAACAAACTACCTCCCAGCGGCGCAAACCGCTGGGAGGCAGCTACTCACTACAGAGCGGGAGACCGGGCTCGAACCGGCGACCCTCAGCTTGGGAAGCTGATGCTCTACCAACTGAGCTACTCCCGCATGCCCATCAATTCCGCTTCGTGACGGGTAGCAAGACCGGTTTCACACCAGCCTTGCCACTCAGGTTGTACAGGAGTTCACGGAGAAAGGGGAACATGATCGCCGTAGCACCAAACCGACAAAAATCGGCGAACGGAGGGGTGACTCCTTCCGTGGACTCGCCCTCTTCCACCTCTACTGAGAACGTCCCGACGAGCACCGCACGGAGCCGGACCGGCTGGCCCTCGGTCGCGGGGAAGTCAAGTCCCATGAGGACCTCGAAGCTGCGTTCATCTGTCACGTCCCAGTTCCAAACGACGCCGATCTCCGCTTCCTCTTCGCTCATCCATTCGCTTGGCGCTTGACGGATGTACATCTGCTCCACCGCACTCATCCGTTCCAGGGCGTAGGCCGCCCGTAGGCGTTCGTTCACGGAGTCGATGATCCGAGACGTTCGGAAGGCCCTGGACCGGATCGCTATCCGAGCCGGCTTCGAAGCCGGCCAAATTCGCCTTCACCAATTGCGCCACACCTACACGGCCGCCCGAATCCAGACGCTCGATCGGGGCGCACCCGTTGCGATGTACACCGTTGCGCGAGAACTCGGCCATCGTTCGACCACTATGATCGAGGACCGCTACGGACACCTCCATGATAGGGCTCCAACCGGCGGGGCGGAGGACGTCGAGTTCGTGCTACGGGAGGCGGCGACTGGACATCTGACGAGAGGAAGCCACGTAGCCGAGGAGGTCTTGGGCGGAGCCCATTCGGACGCTCCATTCGCCGAGAAGAGGGGACGTGGACCGTGATTCGCCGTCCCTCTGTCCTGATTCTCGGTGCGGGCTGGCGCATGCCATGCGGTGTCCCTCCCGAAGTCAACTCAAGCGGTATTGAATCCTTTGGATGCCCAGTGGCACGGCGAGGCGCGCGATCTCACGAGGAACAACCACCCCTTAGACATGGCCCCCCGAGGTGAGTTACGTGAAGCAGCGGGAAATGGGCGTATGCTCCGAAGGCGTCCGCTCCAGCGCGTGCCGGCGAACAACGTGCTCGCCGAATATCCCGGTGACAACGGTCAGAATGTGGTCCTCCCCGACATCGAGAATACGTGCGTCTTCGGGTAGCTCAACCCTGAAGCTCCCGTCCAAGGACGGCTCCAACACGGTCGCAGTTCGACTAGTTCCGCCTACGCCGTAGTCCTGAAGCCATACGTATCCGAGCGGATCGACGAACAACCCGTCTGAGACCGGAAGCGTCTCACCGAACCTGTCGACCTCCAGCATAGCGCGTTGCTCGTCCGCGTCGGGGGGTTGGACGCCCGGCGGCGGGTTTGCGGCTTGCCACGACACGTAAGCCCGTTTCCACTCGACCGTGACAGGCCGGTCCTGAGGAAGGCCTTCATACGGGAACCTCCCTACGACCTCTCCCCCAGCATCCACAATGAGTACTTCTGCGACATCGGTGGATGTGATTGCTACGCACTTCCCGTAAGCCGCCGAAAGCGCCTTGGGAGAGAAAGCGGCTACCCCGTGACGTATACCGCGGCCCGCCACATGGTACGCGCCACCGAGGGCCCCAGCGACCCTAGCAAATCGCTCCGGACGCCCCATGTCCGGTCCCACCAAGAAATAGTCAACTGTGTCGCGCTGGAGCCCCACGCGTGGCCGGTACAGGGGCTGCCGCCTTATCACCCAACTCCCTCCCGACATCCTCACCGCCTCGCCAACCACAAAGGGGGTGCGCATCGGAACCTCCCGCGAGAGGGTCCCGTCATGGAGGAAGCCGGAAGCTCGGCGGTTCGTAGAGTCAAGGACCCAGACGGTGTCTTCTCGAGCTGCCAAGGCAAACGGGTCCGCGAATTCTCCGGGCCCGAGCCCACCTCGGCCCAACGTCCCGACGAAGCGGCCGTCTCCGTCAAAACGAGAGACCTTCTTATCCCATCGGTCGAGAACAATAAACGCTCCATCTCCAGTCAATGCGCCATCCGCCACCAAGGCGAACTCCGCAGGTGGGTTGTGACCGACCGAAATGATTCCCTGGGTGGAGACGGAGATCTGTCCCAGCGACGTCGAAGGCGTAACAACCACGAGGACTAAGGCGACAGCCCCTGCCCGGCCAAGGGTCACCTCACCGGTCCCCGGCGAGAACCGTTGCTTCCACGTGCAGTGATATTTCCGCCCCGCAAAAAGCCTCCACCACGAACACCCCACCGCGATCATCCGCTACGAACTCGAGCCACCCTGGATCGACGCCGTCAAAGGCGGTTCCTGGGGCCCACAGCGATCCGTCGTACCGCAGAGACACTTCAAGGTCCAGGTCATCCCCCCCGGTGCTGCACGTGCTGCACCCATTCGGGTCCGGCGCCGAACCCTCGTTGCATGGGATCGACTGGATCTGGTCGACGCACACGCCGTAGCCTGCGACGCCAAAGCAGTACTCGCATTCGAAGGGGGGGCTCTGCGCCTGGGACTCTTGCGGCGCTATGGCTACCGCGAAAGCGAGAGTGCACAGAGTCATCAGGAATCGTCGCATACCGGCACCTCTTAAGCATGAAGATGGGGGGCCGATACTCCGTATGTACAACCTATGGTGCTGACCTCGCAAGCATTTCGTTTCCGACCCCTATGGTCCGACGATGAATTAGCTCGATTGCTCGAACCGAGGGAGGTCTTGATGGTGCCGTTTGGTGCCGTCAGTCAACCATTGGGCGGAGGTCGATACGAATCCGCACCCCGGAAGTCATATCGTGTAATGTGGGCGGAGTCAGAGAGACCCTAGGGGGTGAGGGTCGGATTGTCATGGGGACCGGACCGCCCTCGGTCTGCCTCTCAGTGAGCGAAGACTCGCGGAATCAATCGGCGTCGAGGAGCCCCCCTCCGTCGACGCGCTCACGTCCTTCCGAAAGCACGCAGCGCTCGAGTAGGACCGAGCGGAGGCTTGGGCAGATCCTGGTCGCAGATCGCCCATCCACCAGGGCTGGACGGGATTATCTACTTGCCTCCGATCCGTTT
Source organism: Gemmatimonadota bacterium (assembly GCA_029262115.1). Taxonomy (GTDB): domain Bacteria; phylum Gemmatimonadota; class Gemmatimonadetes; order Longimicrobiales; family Gaopeijiaceae; genus JAJCZZ01. The sequence goes on from JAJCZZ010000037.1 coordinate 30,773, forward strand.
GGGATCGTCCAGCCCGTGGGCCTTGGTGACGATCTGCGAGAACGAGGGTGGCAGGGCCTTCTGCCGAATCTTTCCATCGACATACTTCAATAGCTTTCCGCCCTCGACATAGTCTTCGCAAAACCACCGTCGAAACTCGGCGAAGGCCCGGTCTGGGTAGCACCACGCATTCTGAGGGTTTGATGCGGACTGAGGGAAGATGTCTGGATAGTTGTGCACCCACTTCGTTCGCTCCCCGTACTTTTCGTCGAAGCCGTGGTCTTTCCAGTGCTTACCCCAGGACAGCATTTCGTAAAGCTCCTGCGCAGGGTCGATCTCGCGGACAGCCACCCCAACTCGGGACAGGAGGCCAGGTGAACGCACCAGCGTTCGTCGTCCCCATGTCACTGAGAACGACACTGACGCATCCGATACAGAAAAGGCGAAGGCGCCGCACGGACACCTAACTCCATGCGACGCCTTCCTTTACACCAGAGCGGGAGACCGGGCTCGAACCGGCGACCCTCAGCTTGGGAAGCTGATGCTCTACCAACTGAGCTACTCCCGCATGCCCATCAATTCCGCCCTACCGAGCGTGGTCCCGCCGGTCTCTTCGAAGACTTCTGCGAACTGCTCGACCGAACCACACCCAACCGCATAGAGTGAGCGGTTCTTAAGCTCGGGTGCGGGTGGGGCGAGGTCAAGACGGACCGGGCGGCCCGCCCACACGCGCAGCATCTGCCCATGTCCGGCGCCGGAACCACGGCCCGCCAGCGTCGCCGTCTCAGGTCGTCATCGCGACGACCAGTGCACTGCTTCGATCCGCCACGTGCCTCCCGCGCGGGTGAGAACCACGAGCTCCGCGCCCCGCGAGTCGATGTCGCGCTCCCGGTAGGTCCCGGTCGACCGACTCGTCGAGGTGGCCCAGGCGACATCGCCCCGAACCACGACGGAGACCGGCCCACGGTCACGTTCGATCGCGGATGCGAAGGCCATGTCCGCCGGGAGATGGTGCGATGCGTATTCGCCGGCCGTCTCGACGCCGCCCCCCTCGAGGATCCGGGCCTCCGTTGACAGGACCGCCATCACGGCGGCGCTGTCGCCTGCAGCGAGCGCGGAATGGAATCCTTCGATCACCTCGACGACAGCCACCGAATCGGACATGTGCCCCGCCTCATGGGCCGAATGATCCTGGGCACTGACCGGCGCGGCGAGCGCACCTGCGAAATGGAGGCCTGCGACGAGTGGCAAAGCGATGGTCTTCATGGGTTTCCCTTCTGGAGATGGGACGAGGACGATTGGGCGACCTCCGTGCCAGCCATCTCGGCCGGAGGAGGCGTCGCGACCAGAACAGCGGTCGCGAGGAGTACGAGAACGGCCACGGCGAGCTCCACGGCCCCGGATCGGCGTAGTCGAGGCGCGCCCTCCGCCCCGGAGGAGAGTGACGGTCGCACCCGGAGCCAGTTGTAGGCCCCGGTGCCGACGAGGGGGACCAGGAGCAAGAGCTTGATCCCGAGCGTCCGCCCGTATGTGGAGGACCACAGGGCTTCGAAGGAGCCCAGGTGGAGCCAGGCCGCGAAGACGCCAGTACCCACCAGAAGCGCGGAGAAGCCGAGTGCCGTCAAGGAGAACCCTTCGACTAGAGGGGCCAGACGTGACCGAGAGCCGTCCGCCTCGAGGGCGGCGGGCACCGCCACCACGAGAAGAAGGAGCAGCCCGCCCATCCATCCCCCCGCGGCCAGGACGTGCAGGCCGTCCGCGAGGACGGCCAGCGAAACTGCCCCCCCGGAGCCCACCGCATGCCCTGACAGAGCTGGGGTGAAGGCGAGCAGCAGCGACGCCGCACCCAGGAAGGTCCACGGGAGCGTGGTCCGTCCTCGACGGGCCCAGAGGAAACAGCCGAGTGCCACCAGTGACCCCACGAGCTGGAGCCACCACCCTGCGCCCCAGATCGTGGAGGCAAGGACCGCCCCGAGCACGGACGAACCGTCCGACCCCGACCCACCGAGGGCTCGACCCTGCGCCCACAGCCGCGCCGCGGCCGCGACCAGGAGGAGTCCGGCGCTCCACGCGCCTACCCGGGCCGCCGATGCCCGTCCCCCCGCGACGTCGACTTCTCCGTCGCGCCTGCAGGCGGCCGGCAGCACCAGCAGGCCCCACGACGCCGATCCGATCACGCCGAGCAGGGCCACGAAGCCGAGCCATCGGACCGCGACATACGCGGCCGACCGCACCCCGAACGAATCGGACATTCCGTCCGCCGACTCGACATCAGCGGCGCCCTGCCCCACCGCTCCGTCGACCGGCCCGAGGGGGGTCAACTCCGGAACGGTGACGGGAAGCCCATCCGCGTCGTCGTCCACGTCGAAGGTGTACTCGCCGGTAACGGGGTGCCCGTCCTGCCCGACGATACGCCAGCGCACCGTGTGCGCTCCCGCCGACCAGGCACCACGCACCGGAACAAGGACGATGGCGGAGGAGTCGGGGTGCGCGCGCAACCCACCGAGTTCCACCTCCCCGGCAGGCCCCACCATCCGGACGGACGCCAACTCCAGATTCTGCGCCCGCGTGAACGTCAGCCGGAGCGTGTCCGCCACGGCGGCCAGCGTATCTCCATCACCCGGAGTCGAGGAGCTGAGATCGTCGTGCACGGCCGACGGCACCGGGTTGAACGCAGAGACCACGGCAATGAGAGCTACCAGGAGAAGCGCGATCGCAAGGGATCGCGGAGTTGGCGCCAGTCTGAGAAACCGGTCCCTTGCCGCCTCGCCCACCCCTCGATCAACCATCGCCCCTCCGCGGGTTCGTAAGGATCCGCAAATGTACGATCAGAAACCCCGAACGATAGCGACCGCCCATTAAGGCGCAGTGAAGGCAACGTGAACCTCCCTTCACGAAGCAGGCCCCCAGCCCCCCGGCGCTCCCGAGTTGAGCCCGGGGGCTATTCGAGGGGAACGTTTCCCGAGCGCCGCCCGTACGAACGTCTATGGACTCGAGCAACAGCCCAGGGAATTCAGGGCCACCCGAAACGCTCGAACCTGATCGACGCCCGCGGCTACGCGTCTCGTTTGTCGCGGTGACGGGCGTTCTAGCCGCGATGGTCTCCACGGCCTGCGAAAACGACCCCGTGGTAGGTGCCGTCGAGCGCGTCGAGCTTACCGTGGCCGGCGATTCGATCCCAGGCGATACCATCGAGTCCGCACGGGAACGAGCCGTTCGGGTCACACTCACGGAGGACGGCCACCCCGTGTCCGGGGTCCGCGTCCACCTCCGGCTCGACACCGGATATCCAGGTGTCGTCCTTCGGGACGACGGCTTCGATAGTCAGCAGACGACCACGACCACAAATGCCGAGGGTGACTTCGAGTTCGGCGCGCTGATCTACAGCCACGTCACGGACACGGCAGCGATTGTGGTCAGGGTGCCGAAAGTGCAGTTCGAAGACACCCTCGCTTACGCCGTTTTACCCGGAGCCCCTCTCTCGCTGCGAGTCGGCGACCGCGGCACCTTCCTCAGCGTGGGGCGCCCGCGTCAGATGGCACCCGTCGGCGTCGACCGGAGGGGGAACCGGTCGCCCCGTGGCGTAACCTGCTCAGGAGGGGACCCCTCCATCGTGATCGTCGCCCCCGATTGCACCATCACCGCCGTTTCCGTCGGGCGCACGGACTACACGTTCCGCCTCGGCGACCTCACCGCCGAGACCGGGCTTCAAACGGTGCCCGCGGGGGTCATCGTGGCCGAGTTCGTCGTGGGGGAAACGAGGATGGCAGCCCTCGACGACCCCAGGGGCGAGTCGTTCCGCACCCCGTACTCTTTTCTGGGCGGGCGCTGGTGGCCCGGCACCGACTCCCTCGTGGTGAGGACCGAAAACGATGGCCTCGCCCTGGTTGGAAGCGACGGAACCGGCCGTGTCCTGGTGGAGGATCCCACCGATTCCCACGCGGTCTGCCTGGCGGGAGACCGCCTCGTCTTCAGCGACTCGACCGCAACGTGGAGCATGGAGCGCGACGGCACGGGCGTCCGACGACTCGCCGAGGCGATGTTCGTATCGGACGTATCGCCAGACTGCTCGAGGCTCCTGGCCTATCGGGAGGACAATTGGGTCATCGCCTCCGTCCCCGACGAATCGATCTCACCCCTGGGCGTATCGGGTAGCAGCTTCCGATGGTCGCCCCGCGGCGATTGGATCGCCTACCTCGGCCCTGCGGAGATCATCAACAGTGAGTTCGACCGACAGCCCCGCCTGATCCGCCCGGACGGCACCGGAGACGTCGGCTTCCGGCGCCGACCGACCCCCGGCTTCGGCGCCCTCACCTGGTCCCCCGACGGCCGCTTCCTCGCGCTGAAGTCCACGGTCTCCGGCGGCGGAGATCGATTCGGCAACGCACGGCCGATCCTGGTCCTCGAGGTCGCCACAGACTCCGCATTCTACGTCGCCGCCCGCTCGCAAGGCAGAATGGACTGGCGCCCGTTCCCGGCACCTCCGAGGTATTAGCCGCGCAGCGCCGCCCCCCGAGACTACCGACGGAAGTGGACGCTCGCCGAAGCCCCGAGCGTCCACCAAAGGGACCGGTCCCGCCACCCGTGTGTGGACGGGCGTCGCGGAAGGTGCTGCCAGATGCTCCGCGGAACGGACCACTCACCGCGCGAGCCGGCGCGGTCACGTCCGTTGCGCCAGTCCGTCGGGGGCGCCGCGGACGACTGCAACCGTACCGGCACTATTTGCGGGCCAGTGTGATGAAGTCGGAGGGGGCGCGTCCTGGCCGGGCGCGGTCGGCCGCCGCGGCCAGGCCTTTCCGCGGAAAGACCCACTCGTCTCGTGAGCCGGCGCGGTCACGGCCCCTGCGCCGGTTAGTCGGGAGCGCCGCGGAACCCCCCACCCCCCCCCCGTCGTGGGCCCCCCCCCCCGCCCCCCCCCGGCCGCCCCCCGCGCCCCCCCCCGCCCCCCCCCCCGCCG
>JAJCZZ010000038.1 GCA_029262115.1 Gemmatimonadota bacterium
ACTCGACTACGCCCCGGGACCCACGACCAACCTCGAACGAGACGGCCTCACCCCGGACAACCTCGCCTACGTCATCTACACCTCCGGCAGCACCGGTCGACCCAAGGGCGTTGGCGTCCCGCACCGCGCATTGGGCGCCGAGATCGCTGCACGTCAATGCTGTGAACCGGTGACCGAGCTCGATCGGTCCCTCCAGTTCTCCGCAATCGGCTTCGACGTCTGCGTGGAGGAGCTCTTCACCGCGCTCCTGCACGGAGCCGCGCTCGTGCTTCGTGACGACACATGGTTGGACGGCGCGACCGCCTTCTGGAAACGCTGCACCCGACATGAGGTGACCATCCTCGACCTCCCGACACGCTTCTGGGCTCTCCTCGTAGCCGATCGCGATGCTCCCTGGTCCGCCAATGTTCGAAGCATGTTCATCGGTGGCGAAGCGGTCGGGCTCGGAAGTTTGAGGAGTTGGCAATCGAGAGACGATCGGTACGCCACCCTCTTCAACGCCTACGGGCCGACAGAAGCCACCATCACCGCGACGGTCGCAGAGCTGTCCGGAGATCCCGATCAATGGACCTCGATCGGTGCCCCCGTCGCGAACACGACCGTGTACATCCTCGACGAAGAGGGCCAACCCGTACCCTCGGGCGTGGTCGGAGAACTCTTCATCGGCGGACTCGGCGTTGCGCGCGGGTATCATCGGCAGCCCGGTCAAACCGCGGAACGCTTCGTCGCCGATCCGTTCTCCTCAACGCCAGGTGCTCGGTTGTATCGGACCGGTGACCTGGGCAGATGGAGGCCCGATGGCACGATCGACTTCGTCGGTCGCACGGACGCCCAAGTCAAGATTCGGGGGTTCCGGGTCGAGTTGGGCGAGGTTGAGGCGCAGCTCATGGACCATCCGTCGGTGGAATCGGCCGCCGTCCTAGCCTCTCGCGGTGCGTCGGGCGATCAAGAACTCATTGCCTATTGGACGGCCCACTCCTCGGTCGAACCCGAGGACAGAGTCACCGTGTCGATCCGTAGTCTCCTCGCTTCGCGACTGCCGGAGTACATGAGACCGGCACACTATGTCCGCTTGGACACCGTGCCCCTGACCGCCCACGGCAAGGTCGACAAAGACGCGCTGCCCAAGCCGACGAGGCGAATTGCTCCGGGCTTCTTACCCCCGCGAGGTGCGACCGAACGGGCGGTGGCGGGAATCTGGCGCGAAGTGCTCGGCGTCGCTCGTGTGGGCAGGTTCGACGACTTCTTCGAACTCGGCGGCCATTCCCTCTCCGCCGTAAACGTTGTGTCCAAGATGCGTAAGACGCTGGAAGCCCGAGTCGAGCTTGCGGATATCTTCACGTGGTCGACCGTTGCTGCCCTCGCCTCCAGGGGCGAGGCGGATCAAGTCGATCCCGAGCCCGCCGAGGCGCTCGCAATTCGCACTGAGGGATCCCAACCCCCGCTTTTCTTCGTGCACGAGGGGACGGGCTCCACGGCCTACGCCCATGTCCTGCGGCCCCACATCTCGAAGGACGTCCCCGTCTACGCGCTACCCGCACCCACGGGAGACGACCAGGAGCCCCGCACTGTGGAGGGTCTCGCTTCGCGGATCCTCCATATGATGGAAAGAGTGCAACCCGAGGGGCCCTATCGAGTGGCTGGCTGGTCTTTCGGTGGCGTGCTCGCCTACGAAGTCGCGACCCAGCTCATCGGGCGGGACGAAGTCGTGGAATTCGTGGGTATGCTCGACACGTACCACCCGTCCGTCGTCCTCGGCGACGCCGACCAAGTTCGAGACGAACGCTTCATGTTGTTGTCTACTCTCGCGATGGATAGTGGTGGGGGGGGCCGGCCGGCCAACACTGAGGACAAGGCCGTCCTCCCAGGCGACGCCGAGCTTGTGGCGTTGCTCAAGAAGGGGAAAGAGAGCGGTGCTTTGCCCGCGAGTGCTACCGTCGATCGAGCCCGGGCAATTCTTCAGCGGCTCCGACGACACGAACAAGCGCTGAAGGATTACACGCCCCAGCGGATCCCCCTGAGGGTCCACCTCCTCCCGGCCTCGGATAGCGACGATTCGGATCAGACACATGGGTGGAGGGAGTCCCTCACCGCGGACGGCTACCAGGTGACGCCGGTGCCAGGTACCCACATGTCCATGATGGCCGCGCCCAACGCCCGGTCGGTCGGTGAGGCCTTGTCGTCGGCGATGCTCGCGGCTCGAGCCCCCGAGATATCCCTGGCAAGAACGTACACACCGCTCCTCAAGCTCCAGAGCGGCCAGCCCGACGTCGCTCCCCTCTGTTGTGTGCCCGGAGCGGGTACGAGCGTGACGAGCTTCCTCGACCTCACAGGTGCCGTCGATCCGTCCTGGCCCGTATACGGCCTTCAACCCCGGGGCACGGACTCGCAGGACGTGCCCCATGCCACAGTAGCTGCCGCGGCCGACTGCTACCTCGCGGCGATTCGCAGGGAGTTCGGCGAGCGACCGGTTCACTTGTTGGGCCACTCGTTTGGCGGATGGGTCGCTTTTGAGATGGCACTACGTCTTCAAGCGACCGGCCTAGGCGTCGGGTCACTCACGATCGTCGATAGCGAGGTTCCCGAGTCCGGCGCTCCCTGGAATGAGTACGGGAGCGCGGAGGCTTTCATGAAACTCGTTGAAGTGCTTCAACTCTCAGCCGAGACGACGTTCGGTATCGATACGGAGATCGTCGCCGGACTCGACGAGCAAGGACGGTTGGCGCTGCTTCATCAGCAGATGGTACGACACGGTCTCCTCCACCACCGGTCCGGGCCGGACACGCTGTACGGTCCGTATCGCACGTTCGCTCGTTGTCTCCGCACGACCTACACGCCGTCCGGCGTCTATGATGGACCGGTCCGACTTCTCTTGGTAGATGACCCTCGACTCGCACCGAGCGAGAACGCCGATCAGCTCTCCAAAGCGGTCGACGGGTGGAAGGAACGGGCGCCCCGCCTGACCTACACGCATGGTCCGGCCAATCACATGACTGTGCTGAAGTCACCACACGTAGCAGAAATCGCGCGCCACCTATCCTCAGATCGAGCCGACGCATAGATCACCGAGTTGCGCTCGATCGCCTTGGGTTCCTCCCCCGCCGCACGCTCCAAGTCGATCGTGCGTGAATCGTTCACCGAAAGAGGTTGAGATGGATCTACGAATTCGCGATGTGACCAAGACGTACAGCAACGGCGTGGAGGCTCTGAGAGGAGTGTCGCTATCGATCTCACCCGGCCTCTATGGGCTTCTGGGTCCGAACGGAGCGGGGAAGTCCAGCCTGATGCGTACCCTCGCGACGTTACAGCTGCCGGATACGGGGAGTATCCACCTCGGCGATATCGACGTGGTGGCTGAGCCGGACCGGTTGCGACGGACACTGGGGTATCTGCCCCAGGAGTTCGGCGTCTATCCGAAAGCGAGCGCAATCGACCTTCTCGACCACTTTGCGGTCCTCAAAGGAGTTGGCGGTCGAGCGGCGCGAAAGGAGGTGGTGGAAACCCTCCTTCGCCAGACCAATCTGTGGGACGTACGTAAACAGAAGCTCGGGGGCTTCTCGGGAGGGATGCGCCAGCGTTTCGGGGTCGCCGTCGCTCTGTTGGGCAGTCCGAAGTTGATGATCGTGGACGAACCGACGGCCGGCCTGGATCCGGGGGAGCGAGTGCGGTTTTTGAACCTCTTGAGCGAGCTGGGCGAGACGAGCGTAGTGTTCCTGTCCACACACATCGTCGAAGACGTGAGCGAACTGTGCACACGGATGGCGATCATCGATCGCGGACAGATCCTCCTCGAGACCGATCCGACCTCCGCGATTGACGGACTGTCGGGAAAGATCTGGCGTCGAGTGGTCTCGAAGAGTGACCTGCCCGCGCTCGAGCAGTCGCATCCCGTGGTTTCCACGAAGCTGTTGGGCGGTCGCACCGTGGCCCACGTCTACGCCGACACCCGCCCCGGTCCCGACTTCGAGGCGTCGGCACCAGATCTCGAAGACGTCTACTTCTGCACGATGGCAGGACATATCGGAAACGGAGTGCGCGAAGAGGCCGGGGTCGCGCCATGAAGGCGAGAGAGATTCTTCGCTTCAACCTTCTCTATCAGGGTCGACGCATCACGCCCTGGCTGTACTCGGCAGTGTTGGGTCTGATCGCCTTTGGCGCAGTCCGAAGCAACTTTCTCCCCGACGCGCGTCGAGAGCTCTTCCTGTTGAACTCGCCCTATGTCATCGCGGCGGCCACCGTGCTGAGCTGCTTGTTGTGGTTGCTTCTCGGTGCCTCCGTGGCGGGGAACGCGGCCGCGCGAGACATGCAATCACGCATGTATCCGCTGATGTACTCCGCACCGGTGAAGCGGTCGGAACATCTCTGGGGTCGTTTCGGCGCCGCGTTTCTGGTGAACGCGATGGTCCTGGGGGCCGTTCCGCTCGGTATCCTGCTCGCCATCTATGCCCCGGGAGTGGAGGCCGAGTATGTGGGGCCCTTCCGCCCCCTCGCTCATCTGAGCGCGTACGGTCTCATCGCGCTCCCGACTGCATTTGCGGCCACCGCGGTGCAGTTCACCTTGGCCTGCCTGGGCCGAAGGGCGGCGCTCAGCTATCTCGCGAGCGTCGTGCTGTTCATGACCGCCTATGTGATCGCGGCCGGTGTGGCGGTCGGACTCCAGATGCGCGTCTTGGGGCGACTGATCGATCCCGTCGGGGTCGTGACGATCATAGGATACTTCTCGGACTTCTGGACCCCAGACCAGAAGAACACGCTCCTCCCCGCCTTCGACGGAATCGTCCTCCTGAATAGGGCGGTCTGGGTCGGACTGGCGCTACTGGCCTTGACCGTTGCCCGACGCGGTCTCGAGCCGGCGGCCATGTACCGGAGCGCGCGTTCGCGACGTCGCGCCGCGCCTGTCGAGACGACGGTGACGGAAGCCCCTCGCGCGATCACCGTGCCCGAGGTCGACACGTCCTTCGGTTTCGCCACGCGGTTGCGTCAAACGCTCGCCACGGCCCGCCGTTCCTTTCGCACCGTCGTCCGGGGTCGCGGTGGAGCCGTGCTGCTGCTTCCAATTGCCGCAGCGACGGCCCTGTACATGGTGTGGAACCTCGACTTCATGGGCGTCCCGTTGGTGCCCAGGACCGACCTCGTCCTGACGTTCCTGACGGCATCTCTCGGTGATCCGCGATCGGCGTGGATGATCATCCCCCTCCTCACCGTCTTCTTCGCCGGCGAGCTCGTGTGGCGGGATCGAGAGGTGGGCCAGAGCGCGATCTCCGACGCCGCGCCCGTGACCGAATGGACCTTGTTTGCGGGGAAGCTGATCGCCCTGGCCTGCCTGCTTGCGCTTTGGATGAGCCAATTGGCGATCGCGGGCATCGTGGTGCAGACCGGCATCGGTGGCGCCCCCGTCGAACTGGACCTCTACCTGAAGGTGCTCCTCGGCATTCAGCTGACGGACTACGTCCTCTTCGGACTACTCGCACTCGCCACCCACGTCATTTTGGGTGACAAGTACGTCGCATACCTCGTAACACTTCTCGCGTATGGTGCGATCGTCCTCGCGCCCGCCGTCGGGATCGACCACAACCTACTCGTCTTCGCGTCCGATCCGGGTTGGTCGTACACCGACATGCGCGGCTTCGGGTCGTCGATGTCCGGCTGGGCATGGTTCAAGCTCTATTGGGTGGCGTGGGCCGCGCTCTTGGCCGTGGCGGCGCGCATACTCTGGGTACGGGGACCGGAGACCCGGCTGCGGCCACGCCTCGATCGTGCCGCTCTTCGGATGACCCGTGTGACCCGGTTCGCGGGCGGGGGTGCGCTCGGGCTGATCGTCGCGGTCGGGGCGTTCATCCTGTACGCCACGCCGTTCGCGGACGCCCGCTGGGTTGTGCCCGATGCGGTCGAAGAGGTCGTCGAGGCGACCGAAGTCGAGGCGGTGGCCCCGGACGCACATCCGTGGTTGACCGCGACGACGCTCCGGGTCGAGATCTACCCCGACTCGCGTGAGGCCACCATCGACGGGACATACTCGATGGTCAACGCGAGTGGGGCGCCCATCGACGCGATCCATCTCACGATGGCGCCAGGCGTGGAGACGCTCGGCGTCAGCTTCGACCGCGAGGGTGAGTTGCAGGAGACGGACGGTTCGGAGCCCTGGTCGTACGCCCTGACGGCACCGCTCTCACCTGGCGACTCGATCACGATGGACTTCGAGATTCGCTACGCGCCGAGGGGCTTCGACGATCGGGGCGTCGACTACTGGGTGGTGCCGAACGGGAGCTATTTCACCAATCTCGATTGGCTTCCGGTGGTCGGTGAAAGTCGACGTCCTCAACCGCCGATCGCGTCGGATGAGGGCGCGCCGCTACAGCAGTGGCGACCGGATGTCGATCGTGTCGCCTTCCATGCTGTGGTGGGGACCGCGCAGGACCAGACGGCCATCGCCCCTGGTGTTCTCCGCCGAAGCTGGGAGGAGGACGGACGTCGGTACTTCGAGTACGTCACGGATGCCCCGATCGTGAACGAGTACGCGTTCTTTTCGGCAGACTACGAGGTCTCGGAGGCGGCCTGGAACGACGTCCTGATCCAGTTCTACCATCAGCGCGGGCATGGCCGGAATGTGGAGGGCATGCTCGAGGCGGCGCAGGCGTCCCTCGATCGTTATTCCGAGTGGTTCGGCCCCTACCAGCACAAGGTACTTCGGTTCGTCGAAAGACCCGGCCTGGGTGTGGGCCTCCACGCCGATGCGGTCAACATCGGCTTCGAGGAAGGGTTCGCTCTCATGGATCCGTCGCGGGACCTCCGAGGACTGGACCTACCCTATTCCGTCGTCGCCCACGAGATCGCGCACCAGTGGTGGGGGACCGATCTGCGGCCGGCGTTCCTGCCGGGAGCCCCGGTGCTCAGCGAGAGCATCGCCCAATACGCTGCGATGCGGGTGGTGGAGAGTGCCCTCGGCGAGCCAGCGTTGGAGCGCCTGCGGTCGTTCATGCGCACGGAAACCCAAGTTCCGCCTCTCCGAGCCGGACCCCCGTTGTTCCGCGCGTTCGGGTGGTTCGACGCGTACCGAAAAGGTCCGTTCGCGCTCTATGCGTTGGGTGAGTACATCGGGCATGACGCCGTGGATCGAGCCCTGCAGCGCCTGCTCGAGGAGCATCGGAACGGCACTCCGCCTCTGCCCACCTCCAGGGATCTGATTCAGGCGCTTCGAGCCGAGACTCCTCAGGAGTTCCAGCCTCTGCTCCTCGACCTCTTCGTCGGGAATACGTTCTGGGACATCGAGGCCACGGGCGCGTCGAGCACAGAAACCGAGACCGGTGAATGGCGAGTCTCGGTGGACGTTCGGGTCGCGAAGGTGGTCGCGGATCAGGATGGGGTGGAGAGCGAAGTACCGACCGAGGACTGGGTGGAAGTCGCCGTGTACGCCGCCGGCGCCTCCGCATCCGACCCACCCCAATACCTCGAGCGGCACTATGTCGGTGAGGTCGAGCAGACGATCGACCTCGTGGTCCCAATGCGGCCAAGCCGGGTTGGTGTCGATCCACGCTTCTTGTTGATCGATTGGGACATAGATGACAACCACGTCGACGTAGACACGGGTAGCTGAGGCACCGCTCACGATGCCCGATCGGTCCTATGTACTGGCCTGTCTACCCAGGGTCGGTAGTCACCTCCTCTCCGACCTGCTCACCTCCACGGGAGTCGCCGGTCAGCCTCGAGAATGGCTGCCGCGATTCGCGCCGAGTACGGCGCCGTCATCACCCGAGGATCGAATGCGTCTCGTGACGCGTCCTCCCGAAGAAGCACCTGTGGACCCTGAGGAGGATGCTCGAGCGGTGCAGGCGTTCATCGAGGCGGGTACTTCCGACAACGGTGTCTTTGGCGTCGTACTCCATTGGCTCGTGGTGCAGGACGCGGTGAAGCGGCTACGCTCGTGCTTCGGGGCCGATGCCGAGGCCGCGCACGACGTCCTCACCACGGCGTTCGGTCCGGTTTCGTACGTATGGCTGCGTCGGCGAGACCGGGTTGCGCAGGCCGTGTCCTGGTACAAGGCCATTCAGACGGGGGTCTTCGTCGGCCGACATGCCCAGGGGGAAAGCGCTGCGGAGCTCCGGTACGACCACGGCAAGGTCAAATACCTCTTCACCGCTCTGCGCAGCTTCGACAATGCATGGGCGTCCTACTTCAAAGCCCAGAACCTGTCCCCGACGAAAGTGTACTACGAGGACCTCGCCGAAGACCACGGGGCTGCCGTGCGGCAGGTCCTCCACGTGGTCGGCGTCGACGCCGCCAACGTGCGTCCATCGACGCCCCGACACCACAAAGCCGCGAACTCGTTGTCCGCACGATGGATTCGAGAGTTCAAGGATCGGGAGGGGTGAGTCGGTGACGACGGACGACCTCTGCGGGGTCAGGCTGTCGGCGTTGGTCGACGCCTACCGCGACCCCCACGCGCTCTACCGAAGGGCTCGAGAGCTGGGCGGAGTCTGCCACGACGAGAAGACCGGATGCTGGGTGGTGACCGATTACGCGACGGTGCGTGCGGTCCTTTCCGACCCTCGCTTTTCGTCCGATCTCGGCCAGGCCAGCGAGGGCGCGGGGCCTCCGCCGGCCACCGGATTCATCTCGGCCGCCATACGAAAGCAGATCCTGTTTTCCGACGGCGACGCCCACAAGCGCGTGCAAGGAGCGATCGTTCGGGAGACGACACGCCGGGGCCACCTGATCAGGCCCCGAATCGAGGAGATCGCCCGGAAGCTCTTGAGCCGGCATGCTCCCCCGGGGTGCTTGGACCTGGTTCAGGACTTTTTCGGTCCGTTCGCAGCGGAGTCGATTTCACTGATCATGGGTGTGCCGCTGAAGAGCGACGATCAGCGCGACGAGCTGAGACAGTGGTCGGACACCTTCGGGGCAGTCACGAGTGGCTATTTCAAGGTCCGAGTGCAGGACATCGAGAAGATGGGTGCCTTCTTTCGGGAGCTTGTGCGAGCCAGGGCGACCGTTCCATCCGACGACTTGATTCAGACTCTACTCCGAGAAGAGGTCTTCGAGGACGAAGAGGACCTCGTGATCAATTGCATGACGATCTTCGGGGCGGGCCGTGTCACCACGCAGAAGGTCCTCGGGGATGGCGTCTCACGGCTCCTGCCCGAATGGGAGCGTTGGCGCGAAACGATACTCCGGAACCCGCAGCATGCCCGACGCTTGGCCGAGGAGCTCGTGCGGGCGGTGACGCCTACCCGCATGCTCGCTCGTTTCGCGGTCGGGACGGTCGAGCTCGCGGACTCCCGCGGAAGGAGTCATGTCGTGGAGAAGGGGAGCCGGACGGTGCTCTTCCTGGAGTCGGCGAATCGCGACCCGACCGTCTTCGACGATCCGGACTCGATCATCGGAACCCGACAGCCGAACCCCCACGTGGGGTTCGGACACGGTCCGCATCGATGCCCGGGTGCGGGCCTTGCCAGGGTCGAGCTCCAGGTCGCGTTGGAGGCCCTCTTCCGGACCTTTGAAGGACTCTCTCCCGACGCCTCACGTCCTCCTGAATGGGATCCCAACCCCAACCTGGGCGGATATCGGTCCTTCCCTTGTGTGACCCGATGATCTAGGCGCGACTCCATCCAGGGCCTGCACGGACAGAGTCCGCGAGGTTGGAGGCGACTCGGTGAGACGAAGACGTGGCGATCGCTCGATTTCGGAGAAGGTCGGATGCACGGCCGAGACGCTGCGGAAATGGGTCCGGCGAGCGGAGCGAGACGCGGGTCGGAGGCCGGTGCTGAAGACGGAAGACGCCCGGCGCCTGAAGGAGCTGGAACGGGAGGTTCGGGAGCTGCAGCGAGCGAACGAGATCCGCACGCAACCGTCGGAGATTCTTCTATCGACGTGCCCGCGCTTCTTAACCGGTAGTCGCAGGGGCTAGAGTCTGTTCACACAAAGTGAGGGCAGAGCGCCTCGGCGATGAGTGCGAAGTGGATGAAGGCGGAGAACATGACGTCGAGCTTGTCGTAGCGGGAGAAGATGCGGCGGAAGGCCTTGAGGCGCCGGAAGAGCCGCTCGATCTCGTTGCGGCGGCAGTAGAGCTGCTCGTTGATCGACCAGGGATGGCGACGGTTTGGATGAGGAGGGACGACGGGATCGAAGCCAAGATCCAAGGCAAGCTGGCGAGTGGCGTTTCCCTGGGATGCCCGATCCATGATGGGAGACACCTGTTCCTCGGGTTGCGGCAGGCCACGCAGGAGCTCACGGCCCGCCGGTCCGTCGCCCCACCGGCCTGGGGTCAGCGAGAACGTCACTGCTCTCCGATCATCCGCGGCAACCATATGAATCTTGGTCTCCTCTTCCTGCAGCGCCGTGAACACACGGTCGAGCACACCTGCCTTCGCTCACCGGTTCATCCGGGTGTAGATCGTGTGCCACCGCCCAAACCGCTTGGGTAGGCTGCGCCATTTGCACCCGTTCTCCGCCACGTACAGGATGGCGTCGAGGACGGTAAGGTTGCTGATCTTGACGTTTCCCCGCTGTGTCGGGAAACATCCCTCGATTCGCCGAAACTGCCCTTCGGTGATGTGCATCCCTCGAGATACGCTTCACCAGTTACTGTGAACATACCCTAGGAAGCTGATCCGAAACCCTGCTCGGAGGTAGGCGGGGGCGGAGGGGGCGTGAATGTGGTCGGACCTGATGTGGGCGCAGATCAACGTGGGTCGAGCGAAAGTGCGGCCTTGAGAGAGATCATCTCGCGCAGGGCG
>JAJCZZ010000039.1 GCA_029262115.1 Gemmatimonadota bacterium
CCCGCCGGCGTAGACGTTCAGTAGGAAGGCGTGCATACGTCGCCGCTCACCGCTACGGAGGAACCGATGCACCAGCGCGACTTCGTGCTTCGTATGATCGAACAGCTCGGGATCGTCCTTTCCGCGCTCCGGCGTCTGATCCTGGGCGGCGGCGATCCCGAAGCGGTCGGTCAGGCGCTCACCGATGCCGCGTCGCAGGCCGGCATGGACATCGGGCTCCTACGGGCGCTCAGCGTCGAGACGCTCTACGCCTTGGTCACGACGACCGGCGAGGTCGAACTGACCCGCTGTTGGCTCATGGCGGAGCTCCTCTACCTCGACGGGCTGGGCGCGTCACTGGAAGACCGCCGGGAGGACGCTCGAGACAGCCTCACCAAGGCGCGGTCCTTGTACGACATGGTGCGGCCGGCGGGTGGTCTCTTGATCGGGCTACCGGAGGCGGCCGGTCGCATCGAGGAGATCGACGCGCTGCTGGTGGGTCTCGCCGAGCGATCGACGCGGCCCGACCCGACCCGACACTCGAGGAGGCGCGCGCTCCACGTTCCGCCCTCACTCCGGATGCGGTCGGCCTGACGCCGTCCGACCGGACGGAGCCGCGACGGTGGCCTGAGCGACGGACGGTCCGGCTCTCTCGGCGGGAGACGGTCGCGCGTCCGGCCCCGACCACCGCGCGTCCGGCCCCGACCTACCGCGCGGCCGGCTCCAACGCCCGCAGCCGTACCCGTGCGGTACCCGAGGCGATCAAACCGAGCCTCGCGGCCGCGGCGTACGACAGGTCGAGGATCCGGTCGTCGTGGAACGGACCACGGTCGTTCACGCGGACGATGACCGTGCGGCCGTTGTCCAGATTGGTGACTTCCAGGTAGGTGGGCAGCGGGAGCGTGCGGTGGGCCGCGGACATGGCGTACATGTCGTACGGCTCGCCGCTCGATGTCGGGCGACCGTGAAACTCCTGCCCGTACCACGACGCCCGGCCCTCCTCACGGTACCCCGTGGAGGTCTCGAGCGTCCGGTACTTCTTGCCCCAGACCTCGTACTCCTCCGTATTCCCCCCGCGCGACTTCGCCTCCTGCACGGGGACGGCGTCGGGGACGCTCATGACGTCGATCTCGGGATTCTCCGGAGGTCGATCCCGTCGGTAGTCCGGCGCGCCGGGCTCGGGTACGCTGGAGATGGGACCTGCGGGCCGACCGGCCGCTCCGCCCGTTCCGCCGCCCCTCGAGGCGACCCGGTCGGCGTCGTCGGTGCCGCTCGGTGCCGGACCGGGGGCGCCTCCCGGGTAGCCGAAGACGGAGCACCCGCTGAGGAGAAGCGCGCAGATGAGGACCCCCGTCGAACGAGAAGCGGACCCGATCGCCCTCCACCCTCCCGACCCTTCCGCCCCGCGTGTCATCTCCGTTCGAACTTCTTGTAGACCTTGGTCACCAACTTCGCCTGCTTCTTTTCCGACCTTCGAGCTAAACGACCATTGGTAAATCGTTTATCATCTGTAACTTCACGTAAAATATGGACGCCGTCGGGCGGCTCGGGAATCGGGTCGTCGACCGTGTCGAGTTCGATCTCCATGAGGTAGAGACCGTCCAGGGCGCCGTGGAATCGGTCGAGCTCCCAGGGACCGATCACGAAGCGGGTCTTCTCGATCACCCGGTCCTGGGCGGCCAGCATGAGCGCTTTCGCCACGTCCTCCGGTACGACGGTCTCCGCCTCCTCGCGCTTGATCCCCTTCCCGCTCTTGCAGGTGAGGACCGGGCCTCGCGGCTCCCCAATGCGGATGCGCACGGACGGCGTCCCGTTGCGGACGTATCCCTGCCGGAAGTCATGGCCGGCGTCCAGTTCGTCGATCAGTCCGTCGGCCACCCGTACCAGGTACCGGCGTTCGATCTCGTACGTCACGGGCGTGCTCACGGGGTGGCCGCTGCCGCCAGCGTTCGTCACGTGGTCACCGGCTTGCGCCCCAGCACCGCAACGCGACGCCGAAGGAGCGGAATCCACCCCTGGAGCGCGCGCTCCACCAGACGCAGCCCCGGAAGGTGCGATTCCGCGTAGTAGGCCCGCTCGATCTCGAAGCCGGCGGCCCGGAGCATTGAGGTCATCCGATCGAGCGACTTGTAGTCGACGTGGCTGATGTCCCGCTTCAGGAGGATCTCATTGTTCTTGAGATGCTCCAGGAAGTGCCCGCGGTGCGGCGTCCACACGCTGAAGCGGCCGCCCGGCTTCAAGATCCGGAACGCCTCGGCCACCACGTGCTCCGAGTCCTCGGGATACAGGTGTTCGAACAGATCGGCGGACAGGACGACGTCCCTCGAGTTCGCGTCGAGGCCGGTCGCTCCTGCGTCGGCACAGAGGAAGCTGAGGTTCTCGTGCGGCTGTGCCGCGAGCCGCCGGCGGCACAACTCGATGCTCTTGTCCGAGAAATCGACCCCGACGACGTCGGCGACTCTCGGCGCGAGCACGAACCCGAACGTCCCCCACCCGCAGCCGAGATCCACGACCCGATCGACGGGCTCCGGATCGTGGATCTCCAGAACCTTCGACACGCGATACCTCTGGAAGGCGCTCTCCATGTCCTGGAGATGGTCGGTCCCGCCCTCGAAGTAGTCGCTCGAGTCGTAGAACGCCTTACCGATCCTCGGCTCGCTCATGGCGCGGCTCCCTACAACGTCCGGAAGACGTGCCGGAGCTTCAGCCACCACACGCGCCACACGGCCTCCCGGACAATGCTCTTGGACATCTTCGACTCGCCGGAGTCACGCTCCGTGAAGAGGATCGGGATCTCCAGCATGCTGAAACCGTGCGCCCACGCGCGGAACTTCAGTTCGATCTGAAACGCGTAGCCGTTGGATCGGACGCGGTCGAGATCGATGTCCAGCAGGACCTCGCGGTGCCACGCGTTGAACCCGCCCGTGGCGTCGCGCACCGGCATCCTCGTAATCGTGCGGGCGTACCACGACCCGAAGTACGACGTGAGAAGCCGACTCATCGGCCAGTTCAACACGTTGACCCGGCCCCCCACGTAGCGGGACCCGATAACAACCTGATAGTCCTCGAGCTCCTTGATGAACGCAGGGAGGGCTTCAGGGGGATGCGAGATGTCCGCGTCCATCTCGAAGAGCACGGCGTAGTCGCGTTCCAGACCCCATCGGAAGCCGGCGAGATACGCCTTTCCGAGCCCCTCCTTCCCCGTGCGATGCAGCACGTGGACGCGGTCGTTCTCGGCCGCCATTTGGTCGGCGAGATCGCCCGTACCGTCCGGCGATGCGTCGTCCACGACCAGTACGTCCAGACAGGAGTCCTGCTCCAGGATGAGCGGGACCTTCCGCGGGAGGTTCTCTCGCTCGTTGTACGTCGGCACGATGACCAGGTACCGTCCTTCACTCACCGGCGTCCTCCGTGGGAGCCTGACTGGAAATGGGGCCAGGCCCCTCTACACCCTCCGATAGCTGACGGAGCCAGAAGGCGCCCGCCGGTACCACTTCCACCCCCGTCGTCCACAGTCGTGCCAGGATGGCGACCGCGCCCGCGGGTGCGGCGCCGATGTGGGGACCCAGGAAGGCGATGAGAAAGCCCTCGCGCACCCCGACCCCGGCGGGGGCGAACAACATCACGTAGCCCAGGACATAGGCGGCCGCGAAGGCCGAACCGACCAGGATCGGCGGGGCCGCCAGGCCGAGGCTCTGCACCATCACCCAGAACGCGCCGGCGTAGAGCAGCCAGTTGGCGGTGTAGTACACCAACCAGCGCGCGCCGTCCCGACTCGATAGCTCCTCGGGCATCTCCACCTTTGCCAGGCGAAACCAGAGGCCGCTCAGCCGCCGAAATACGGGCGGCGACAGGACGACCAACACGATCGCGAGGATCGCCAGGGCTCCGACGAGTGGTAGGGGGATGCCGCCGAGGGTCGCCGGGTCGGGTGGCGTGCCCACGTCGACCGATGGTACGCCGGGGCCGACGGGTCCCCCGTCCGGCAACCCACCGGTTCCGCCGGCGACTCCGTTCGGCGACCCGCCGACGCCCCCCACCCCGCCCACCCCTTCGAGCACCGCGTACAGCCCCACCAGGGCAGCGGCCCCGAGCGCCACACCCTGCCCCGCGACCGCCGCCCCCGTGGCCGTCGCCGGCGCGACCCCTTCCCGGCGTGCGAGCACCGCCAGACCCGCGATCTGCCACACTTTTCCGGGCACGTACCGGCCCAGATTCGCCACCATGAAGATGCGCACGGCGCGGGGCGTGGGGATGGCTGGACCGCCCATGTCTCGCACGATCCGGCCCCAGATGGCCGCGGACACGACGTACCCGGCAAAGAGCAACGCGCACGACAGCGTGAAGAGCATGGGCTCCGGCGTCCAGAGCGCGGGGTCGACGGCGCGCAGGTCGTCGACACCCAGCCCCACCCGGGACAGGATGAGCCACGTGACCAGGACCGTGAGAGCGATCTGGGCAAGCCGAATCAGCACGCCCCTCAGGAGGCGCTCCCGTCCTCGCGCTTTCTCTTCACGATACCGGACAGAGCAGCGGCCGCCAGCCCCAGCAGGACGAGCGCGCTCAGCCAGGCGCTGCGCACCAGCGCCGCCGATTCGTACGTCATGACCACGGTACTCGACCCCGCCGGGACCGGGACGGCCCGGAGCGTGTGGTAGGCGCGCAGCACCGGCACCTCCTGCCCGTCGATGCGGGCCTTCCAGGCCGGGAACCAGTTGTCGGCGAGCACGAGGAGGGCCGGCCCGTCCGATTCGACCGACCATTCCATCCGGTTGGGCGACCGTTCGACCCAGCGCACCGACCCGCTCACGGGCCGGCCCGCCAGCGTCACAGGCGGCGACTCCTCCGAGAGGACGGCTTCGACGGTCGGATCGTGCCCATCCGAGAGGATGTAGTCGACCGCTTCAGCGTCTGACTTCACCACGGCGGACCCCACCAGGCGCGCACGAGGAAGGCCGAGATCCGCGTACAGGCTCTGGTAGGCTCGCCCGTCTCTGAGTTGGGTCGCCGCCAGGGGCTGGCCGCCGAGGGAGCCACCCTCCTCGTAGTCCGACCAAAGGATGTACTTCACGTTCAGGATCCGCCGGATGTTCGGGTTACCCATGTTGCGGGCTTCTCCCGAGCCGACCATGCCGATGAGATCCCGGTACCTCGCCAGGTCGTTCGGGTGATGCCCCGCCGCGATCTCGATCCCGTGCAGCGTGGGCTGAACGTCCTGCGAGCGACGCACCGTCGAGTACAGCCGATACGGCTCGTCGGAGCCGGCTTCCTGGCTCAGGACGGTCTGCATGAGCGCGTCGGGTCTGGACCACTCGTAGAAGTCCATCGTCGTCACGAACGCGGTGTCGATACGGAGCGCGTCGACGATCACGAGGCCGGCGAGCACAGCCACCAGCAGTAGCGGCTTGACGACCCCGTTCCGGTACAGCCATGCGGCGCCCGCGAGGCACCCGACGAGGACCAGTCCGATGAAGGCGCCCCGCACGACGAACGGACTGAGCCGCTGGATTCGAGATGGGTCGAGGCCCGGCCAGATGGTCTCGGTCCAGAACGAGAGAAGCCCTCCCGAGGCGGACAAGAGGAGAAGAAGGCCCATGACCGCGCTCCACGCCAACAGCACCTGGAACACGCGCCGGTCGCCGCCTTCGTCCGATCGGCGTTCCCCCCTCCCCCGCCCGTATTCGAGAAGGCGATCGACGCCGAGGGCGGCCAATGTCGTGGTTGCGAACACGAAGAGGAACATCGCCTGGGACGGCGCGCGGAAGAGGCGGATTCCGGGCACGACCTCGTAGAAGATCCGCCAGACGGGTGTGTTCGCCCCCAGCGCGAACAGGAAGGCGACCGTCCCGAGACCCAGCATGAACCACCGGAGACCCCGTCGTCGCCCCCCCACGAAGGCGACGGCCGCCAGCACCATCAGAATCAGGCCTGCGTTCTCGTGGTTGTCCTTGAATCCGTTCCGGCCCCAGTACGTGTTCTCCGCCCACGCCGCGCCGCCGGCGTTGTTGCCCGCGAACTCCGGGATGAGGAGGCTCATGGCCTCTTCCGGGTGGATCGAGAACTGGGCCGACCACTCCAGGCCGCGCTCGCCCGCATCCTCCGCCGTCGTCTGCGTCCGCCGCGAGAACTCCGTGACGTATTCGACGGCGGGCAGGAGCTGGACGGCCATGCCTGCGGCTCCCGCCACCGAGGCCGCCAGGAACAGGCCGAACCGGGTGCCGGCCGGCGCCCACCCGTTCGGGCGGCGGGCGGCGCATGCCTCGTCCTCCATCGCGGCTTCGGTTCCCCGCCCCGTCCTCTCGGCATCGGTCCCCCTCCCCATCTGCACCGCTCGGAACAGCGCGTACATCCCGGTGGCGAGGAACAGGAAGTACGCCATCTGGAAGTGGGTTGTGGAGATCACCAGCGCGATCACCAAACCGATGGCCGCGAAGCGTGGGGCCGTCGGCCGGACGTGCGCGAAGAAGCGCTCCACCGTCCAGAACATCAGGGGCGCGAGGGCCATGACGAAGAGCTTGCCGTCGTGACCTGGGTGCACGAACCCGACGAGCATGGGCGCCAGCATGTACCCGGCCCCGGCGACGTGCGCCGCGGCCCGGCTGGCGCCGAGCGTGCGCACCCATGCGAACATCAGGAAGCCCGCCGCCATGATGTGGAGGATCAGCTTCCAGCCGAGGGCCCGGTGGGTGTCCAACAGCATCAAGAGTGCGACGGATGGCGGGTAGAGGGAGTCCCCGGCGGACAGGGCCTCCAGGAACGGCGTGCCGCCGAGAATGCGTGGGGCCCACAGCGGGAACGTGCCGTTTGCCAGGGCCTCCGCGTAGAACGCGCGCGCGACGTAGCCCAGGCCCAAGGTGTCGTTGCCGACCAGCATGAGGTCGCTGAACACGAACTCGCGAAAGAGAACGACGCCGAGAAGGGGGTACAGCACCCACGGAACCCAAAGGGGGATCTCAACCGAGGGACCAGCGGCCCCTTTGGCGCCTCCGCGGGAGGCGCCCCGGCGGCGGGACGCCCCGCCCCCCGAGTCGGCCCGGTCGTCGTCCGCTGTGGGCGTCGACCCTCCAGCGGCTCGGCGCGCGCGGCCTCGCCGCCCGCCCTTCTTGCCGGACTCCGGCGCGTCGGTTCCCTGGTTCTTCTTGGCCATCGCTTCCGTGGGTTCTCGGCTCAAGCCGCCCGCCGCCGGCGGATCAGCTCTTCGTAGATTTCGAGATGGCGCAGGGCCAGCCGCTCGTTGCTCCAGTGGTCCACGACCTGCCGCCGGGCGGCCCGGCCCAGCCCCGCAAGATCGGAGCGCCCGAGAAGCCGCACCACCGTTCGCGCGAGGTCGGACGGATCGGCGGGCTCGAAGAGGCCACCGACGCGGTCGTTCACGATCTCCGGCAGGCCGCCGACGTTCGAGGCGGCCACCGGAACTTCGCACGACATGCACTCGAGAGCCGCGACCGAAGTCGCCTCCATGAGCGACGGAAAGACCGCCAGTTCGGCGGACGACAACAGTCCGGGCATGTCCGTGTTCGGCCGCGCGCCGAGAAAGCGGAGTCGATCGGTCACGCCCAACTCCGCGGCCAGGGCTTCGAGCCGCTCGCGCTCGGGGCCGTCGCCGACCAGGACGGCTTCCACGTCCACCTCGGCCGCGATCAGCGGAAGCGCGCGCACGAAGTACTCGACGCCGTTCTTATGAAACAGCCGTCGGGGCACGATCAGGCGCCGCCGACCGTCCACCGGCGGGGGGAGCGTCGGCTCGATGCGCCGAAAGATCGACGTCTCCACGCCGTTGGTCAGGGCTTCGACCGCCGTTCCCGGCGCCAACCCCTCGGCCACCCGGGCGATCTCGGTGGACGCCGCCAGATTGTGGTCTCCTACGGAAATGAGCGCCCGCAGGACCGGCTTCCACGCCGGCCTCTCGGCCATCTTCAGGAAGTGTGACGTGTGATAGGTGGCAACGAGTGGCGCACCCGAGGCGGCGCGCGCGGCCCGAAGCGGGGGTACCGATTGGAGCGCCTGCGCGTGCAGGACGTCGGCATCCCGGGCCAGAGAGACGCTCCGGGGGATCGAGCCCGCCGCGTGTCCGAGCCACCCGATCGGGTTCTTTCCCGGGAACCAGGTGCGCCAGACGTTCACGCCGTCCATGACTTCGTGGGCGGGGGCGCCCTCGATCGAGCGTGACGTCACGACGTGCACCTCGTGGCCCATGCCCGCGAGCGCGCGGCACAGGTAGAATACGTGGCTCTCGAGGCCGCCGACCTCCGGCGGGAAGTAGACGCAGTGCTGGACGATCTTCACGGCGACCAGTCCGTGGTGGTGCGCGCCCGGCCGAGGAGGTCGGCCGCCAGCACGTCGGCGATCCGGGCTCCGGCCCTGCCATCTCCATAAGGATTCTTCGGTGCCTCTCCCCTGCTCCGCCCGAGAGCCGCACGACTCCGCACGATGATGGCCGAAGGGTCTGTTCCAACGAGCTCCGCCACCCCGGCCTCGATCCCCTCCGGGCGTTCCGTCACGTCCCGAAGCACGAGGACGGGAACCCCGAACGTGGGTGCCTCCTCCTGGATCCCGCCCGAATCGGTCAGCACGAGGTCGGCCCGCTGGAGCACCGCGACCAGGTCGAGGTAGTCGAGTGGCTCGGTCAGACGGATGCGTGGATGGCCCGCCAGCAAGCGGTAGGCGGGTTCGCGAACGTTCGGGTTGGGGTGCACGGGATATAGCACGGTCAGGTCGGGATGCTCGTCCACGACGGTGCGCACCGCGCCGAACACCGCTTCGAGAGGCTCGCCAAACGATTCACGGCGATGCGCGGTCAGGAGCGCCACCCGCCCCGGCGAGTCCAGCACGTCGCGGACGGACTCGTCGGAAACGAGGGGGGGGCTACCGGCGGACCCACCGGACCCGGCGAACCCACCGGACCCGGCGAACCCTTCGGACCCTTCCGAGCCGGCGGCTCCGGCGGGCGACGGGCTGAGCGCCGCCTCCGCCACCGCTCGCGCCGTGCGAGCCGCTTCGTCGGCACGCCGGTCCCTTCCGTATCCACCCACCGTGAGAAGCGCGTCCACCACCGTATTCCCCGTCACGTATACCCGTTCGGCAGGCACACCCTCCGCCAGAAGCGCGTCGCGCGCACGGAGGGTCGGCGCGAAGTAGTAGTCGGACAGCACGTCGGTCAGCCGCCGGAAGATCTCTTCCGGAAAGGGCGACCACTTGTCGTGGCTCCGCAGGCCCGCCTCCACGTGCCCGACCTTCACCCGCTCGAAGAAGGCGGCGAGTGAGGCCGTGAAGACCGTTGCGGTATCGCCCTGCGCCAGAAGGACGTCCGGCTGGAATGCGCGGATTGCGTCCCGCACGCCGTCCAGCGCGCCGTGGACGACGTCGTAGAGCGTCTGGCCTTCCTTCATGATGGCCAGGTCGTAGGTGGCATTGAGGCCGAACGCGCCCAGGACCTGATCGACCATGTCCGTGTGCTGTCCCGTCAGGGTGAGTGCCGCCTCGAGCCCCTCGACGGCGTCGAGGGCGGCCATGACCGGCGCCATTTTGATGGCCTCCGGCCGCGTCCCGACCACGACCATGATGCGAGCGCGCAAGCCTACCCCTCCCTGGACCGAAGGGCGTCCACCTCACCTCGCACCTGCGCGATCTGCTCGGACACCAGGCCGAAGCCCACCAGCAGGAAGCCCAGCGTCTCCATGAGCATGACGAGGTAGAGCAGCGGCCGGTATCCCATGGGAGGGATGTACGGATCGAAGCCCACGATCGGGTGGACGAAGCGCAGGTACACGGCCAGCGCGCCGACCACCACGCCGCCCAGAATCAGTCCGAGGCCGGACGTCCCGAAGAGCAGAAGCGGCTTCTCGCTGAACAGGAGAAGGAACCACACCGAGATCAGATCGAGGACGCCCGTCACGACGCGGAACGGGCCCGTGTACTTCGACTCTCCCGCCTGACGTGCGTGGAGTTCGATGTCGATCTCAGTCACGGAAAAGCCCCGAGCGTGCGCGAGCACGACGAAGAAGCGGTGCCAGTCGTGGCGGAGCGTCATGCCTTCCAGCACGTCCCGGCGGAACGCCTTCATGGAGTTCAGGTCGGTCACCGGCACCTTGAAGATCCGCTGCGACAGGCGGTTGTAGACCGAACTGACCGCGCGCTTGTCGTACGCGCCGACCTTCCGACCCGTCACGATGTCCCACCCCTCGTCGAGACGGGCCAGAAAGCGCGGGATCTCGTCCGGCGAGTGCTGGAGATCGGCATCGAAGAGGATCAGCCTCGAGCGCTCGGTCGCCCTTGCCCCCGTGACCATCGCCTCGGTCTTCCCACGGTTCGTGCGGTGCCGCACCACCCGGACAGCCTCCCACCCGTCCGCTTCGCGCAGGACGATGTCGGCGGTTCCGTCGGTCGATCCGTCGTCGATGACGATGACTTCGCCCCGGAGCCCGTGACGCTCCCACGCGCTACGCAACTCCCGGACCAGGGCGGGCGCGACGTCCGCCTCGTTGTAGGCCGGCACGAGCACGGCAAAGTCCCGGGCCGCTTCGGGCGTCAGGTGCCCCGGGGCGGCCTCGGTGGTGATGGCACCGGACATGTGATCAGACGCGCTTTCGCATTCGAGCCGGGAGGATTCCGAGCTGGTCACGATACTTCGCCACGGTGCGTCGCGCGATCTTGACCCCGTCGGACTTCAGGTGCTTCACGATGGCGGCGTCCGTCAGCGGCTTGTTCTCGTCCTCGTCGGCCACCAGGGACTTGATCTTGTCCTTGACGCCGCGGGCGCTGATGTCCTCTCCGGACGTCGTCGACAGCCCGCTGGAGAAGAAGTACTTGAGCGAGAAGACGCCGCGCGGGGTCTGGCAGAACTTCTGGTTCGTGACGCGGGAGACGGTGGACTCGTGCATCTCGATGTAGTCCGCCACCTCGCGGAGCGTCAGCGGCCGCAGATGCTGGACGCCCTTCTCGAAGAATTCGCGCTGCCGGTCGACGATGAAGTTCATGACCTTCAGCATGGTCTGGCGGCGCTGCTCGATGGCCTGGATCATCCAGTTCGCGCTGTTCAGTTTGCTGTTGATGAAGTCCTTGTTCTCGCCCTTGTACTTGTTCTTGTCGCGCGCCACTTCGCGGTAGGCTCGGGAGATGCGCAGCCGCGGTAAGCTCGTGTCGTTTACGAAGACCATGTACTCGCCGTCGATCTTCTCGACGATCAGGTCCGGTGTGACGTAGCCCTCGGAGTCGCCCGAATACTTCAGCCCGGGCTTCGGGTCGAGGTGGACCAGCTCGTCCGCGGCTTCCTGCGCCTCCCGGGCGGTGATTCCGACCGCTTTGCCGATCTCACTCCACCGGTGGTTGATGAGCGCGTCGAAGTGGTCCTCGACGATCCCGTAGATCGGGTGGTCCGCCATGTCCTTCAGGCGGAGCTGGATGAGCACGCAGTCCTGGACGCTCTGCGCCCCGACGCCCGGGGGGTCGAAGGCCTGGACGCGTTCGAGCATGGCCTCGGCCTCCGCTACGTCGTAGGGGCGGAACGTGTCCTCGATGTCCGCGATCTCGGCCGCGCGCTCGCTGTCGTCCACGATCTCACGGGCGTTCTCGAGCGCGGCGGGGCGGACGTCCTCCAGCCACAGGTTGATGCCCTCGATGACCTCGTCCAAGTCGCACGCCAGCAGGCCCGCTTCGTTGATGTTGCCGATGATCTCCTCACCGAGGCGCAGGGCGCGTTCCGGCTGGGACAGGAGGCGGAGCTGGTCGTGCAGGTGGTCGTGCAGGTCCCGCGTATCGACCGGCGTCGGCTCCCAGTAGTCCTTGACCTCGAACGGCTCACGCCGGCCCCCCACGTCGAAGCCGTCCAGCAGGATCTCTTCCCAGTCGACGTCGTCGCCGGACAGCGACTCGTCCTTGGTGTCCTCCTTGAGTTCGACTTCTTTCTGGACGTCGGCCTCCGCCATTTCCAGAAAGGGGTTCTCCGCCAATTCCGCCTTGAGGTGCTGCTCGAGGTCGAGCAACGGCATGTAAAGCAACTCCATCGCCTGGTACAGGCGCGGGTTGATCCGCATCTCCTGCCGGATCTGCGCGCTCTGGTACATCTTGGCGTTGAAGTGGCTCATGTATGCAAAGGCTCAGGAAATCGCTGGCGCATTCTGGTGGTCAGCGACGGACCAAGATAGATGTCGGCCACCTCATCGTTCCATACCAGTTCAGAAACCGTGCCACTGACGCGGATCCGACCTTCGTACATGATGTAGGCACGGTCGACGATCTCGAGCGTCTGCTCGACATTGTGGTCGGAGATGATCACCCCGATGCTGCGGGACTTCAGGCCGGACACGATGTGTTGGATGTCGTTGACGGCAATCGGATCGATTCCCGCGAACGGCTCGTCGAGCAACATGAACTTCGGCCGTTGCACGAGCGCGCGGGTGATCTCCAGACGGCGCCGCTCACCGCCGGAGAGCGCGTACGCCATGGACTTTCGCAGTCCGGTCAGACCCAGCTCGTTCAGGAGATGGTCGAGGCGCTCCTTCTCCTCCTTTCTGGAGAGCTTCAGCGTCTCGAGGATCGCGAGCACGTTGTCCTCGACGGTCAGCTTCCGGAAGACGGACGGCTCCTGCGCGAGGTACCCGACACCCTTGCGGGCGCGACGGTACATCGGCACGCCGGTCAGATCTTCCTCGTCCAGGTGGACCGAGCCGCTGTCGGGCGGGATGAGCCCGACCATCATGTAGAACGTGGTGGTCTTCCCCGCCCCGTTCGGACCGAGAAGGCCCACGATCTCGCCTTGCCGCACGTCCAGGTCCACCTCGCTCACCACTTTGCGGCGTCGGAACGACTTGCTGAGCGCCTTCGCGTGGAGTCGGCTGCGTGTTTCGTCGGGTCGCATCGTGACGTCGGGCGCGTCCAGTGCCGTGTATGCTTGCGACCGGGCGCGCTCCAACTCCGAGATCGAGCGGTCCACCAAGGCGCGCAGGTGCGTCCGCGCCTCGTCGGAGAGGTCGCCCATCGGCAGGGACAGCGCAACGCGGTCCCAGTCGGACGGCTCCGGACGCCGGTGGGCGACCCCGGCCGCCTCCAGACGAGGCAGGACGCGCGACTCGGCCACGCGAAGAACGACCTCGCCGTCGACGTGGGCGCTCGGGCCGGCGCTTCCTCCCGACCCGATTTCCCCTGCCACGTCGGCGAGCTGCTCGCCCAGACGGGCCAACCACGCCTCACGCTCCATCGTCCCGGAGTCGTCGGCGCCGTCCAGAAGCGCCCGCAGGCCGGCGACGGCCGAAAGGTCTTCCGCGGTCGCTCCGTCGAGAAACGTGGTGATGGTCTCGACGCTCATGGCTCGCTCCGTCCGGCAGCCGTCGGCGAAAGACGTGGGTGCGAGGAGTGCGGGCCCCGCTCCTCCCTGCCGGAGGAGTGCCTCGCGCGCTGCGGCGTCGTGCCAGGCGGCGCGATGCGAGATCGAGACATAGGGGCGCGGGTCGGTTGCATCGGGATCGTGTCGACGACCAGCGTGTCGGCGGGGACGAGCGGACGGGATGCGGTGTCCGGCGGCGCCGCGGCCGAGTCCGCCCGCACGCGTGTCTGGAGCGGCTCCAGATGGTACCCGCGTGTGGGTCCGTCCACCGCCATGTCCTGCACCTCGCCCTCGGCCATCCGGATAGTGATGCGGCTCCCACGCACGTAGTGGAGCGCGGGCTTGTCGATTCCGGGCTGCGCTGTGCTGTCGGAGGGCTCGAGCCGGTAGAGTGAGCGGGCGTCTCCGGCGGCGACCAGTTCGTCCAGAACGTACGCTCGCTCGGTGCTGTCACCGGGGGCGGCCAGGCTGTCGCGCGGCGCCGGCGAGAAGGTGGCAATGACGGTGTCCCCCTCCATCCAGTCCGTGCGGGCCGTACCGGGCAGCTCCGGCACGTTCAGCGAATCCCGCGACGACGAGTCGCCTCGCGCCCGCCCCACCGCGAAGATCCGCTCGAGCACCTGCTTGGGCGCGCGCACGTCGAGCGAGTCGGCGGTCAGGCGGAAGGTCTCCGCCTCGGCAATCGGCTGCGCCAGGAGCGTGCTGTCCACCTCCGCGGCGCCCGACTCCTGGGGGAGGCGGACCGCGACGAGCCGGTCCGCGCTGCCTTCCTCCATCAGGATGTCGATCTTCGGGGCGGTGAGCACGACGTCGCTGCCCGTGAGCACCGCGCTCCGGCGCGCGACGACCCGCGACACGTCCCCGCCGGGCATCGACACATCGATTTCCACGCCCTCGAGGTCGTAGTCGGCCTGCACGACCCGCGATCCCCCTCGAAGGAGCATCCGCTCTCCGATGTCGTCGTACGTGGCCGTGTCGGCGAACGCGTCCAGCGAGTCCCGGCGAATCACGACGCGCCCGGTTGCCCGGAAGTACCCCTCTCCCACCAGAAACAGGCGGTTGGCCTCCACCTCGGTGGGAACCGGTGCGGACGGAAGGGTGGTTTCGGGCTGGACGGGAGCGGACACTGCCTCGGCGGTGTCGCGCGCGGTCGTGTCCGTCGTATCGCTGGGAGCCGCGTCATTGGGGGTCGTATCGCTGGGCGTCGGCGCCGCGGGGGGCGCCGGGGCACGGCGCTCCATCCGCAGGAGCGCCGTGGGCCGTACTCCGTCGGGTCCGACCGTCACGGTGATCTCCTCGGCGGACCGGAACTCCGTGACCCGGAGGTAGACGAGGTCACCGTTCCTGACGGTGGTCCCGCGCGCGGCATCTTCCAGGACCACATTCCCGCTCGCCTGGAGTCGGCCGAGGCGCGTGAAGTACTGGGCCTCGTTCGACGTGAGCACCTGGGTCCGATCCGAGTAGCGGACGTTCCCGAACAGTTGGGTGAGGTTCTGTGCGCTGAAGGCCACGGCCGAATCGGCGGAAATGCGCACACCGTCGTCGCACCGGATTCTCGGGTTGCCGACGTTGGCGATCCGGTTCCCGCCCGCGAGCGTGACGCTGTTCAGCGAGCGCGTACCTTCCACGAACGAGCACTCTCGACTCGGCCCGGGTGCCTGAGGCTCCAGGAGGACTTGCGCCGCCCCACTCGACGGCGCGGCCATGACGCCGACCAGAAACGCGAACGCGCGCCCCCTCGGCGCAATGCGCGCTGAAAACGGCACCGCGGTGCGCATTGTCAGAACCGGATGCCGGACAGAGAGCCACGGGGGTTGGTGATCCGAACGTTCCGGAAATCCAGATCCGATTCGAACGCGGAGCCGCGGGTCACGGTGCCGTCCGGCATCCGCTGAACGGTGGCGGAGTCGCTCCACAGCCGGTCCCGACCCGGATCGTAGTTCAGTTCCTCCGTCTCGATCCGACGTCCGTCCGCATGGACGATCAACACCACGTTGCCGGTCGCGACCATCTGGTCGGTGTTCTCGTTCAGCCGTCCGGCCTGGGATGTGATGGTGGCCCTCAGCCGCCCCTGCTCGTCGTAGAACACCAGATTCATTCCGCGCATCGCCACCAGCGCGGAGTCGTTGTACAGAAACGCCGTATCCGCCTCGATGCGGCCCTCGCGTACACCGGAGGCCGACAGGAAGGAGACCATTTCCATGACCATCTGGTCGGCTCCGATGGCCTCCAGGTCGGCCGCGACCGTCGCCGACTCGGTGGGGCCTTCGCACGCCGCGGCGGCAATGACGCCGCACGCGATCAGTGAACCCAAGACGTTGGCACGAAATCTCATACGATCCTCGATCTCATCAAATCATGGAGATGCACGATCCCGACGAATCTGCCCTTGGAGTCTTCCACCGGGAGGGCCATGATCCCAAAGGCCTCCATCCTCTGGAGCGCGACCAACGCGAGCTCGTCCACGCGAGCGACTTTCGGATCGCGTGTCATGGCTTCGGACACTGGGCAGTCGAGGAAGTTCGGGTCCCGATCGAGGAGCCGCGTGAGGTCTCCGGCCGTAACGACCCCCACGATCCGATTCGACCCATCCAGGATGGGAACCGTACCCCGCTGCTTGGCGAGCGGTACGATGGCATCGCGCATCCGCGCGTCGAGGGAGAGCGACGGAACGTCCGTTTCTTCCATGAGGTCGCGAACGCGGAGGGTGAGCCTTCGGCCCAGCGAGCCGCCCGGGTGGAGGACGGCGAAGTCGTCGGCCGCGAAGCCCTTCATCTGGAGCACGACCACGGACAGCGCGTCTCCCATGGCCAGGGCCGCCGTGGTCGACGCCGTCGGGGCCAGGTCCATCGGGCACGCCTCTTCGTCCACCGAGCAGTCGAGCACCACCGTGGCGGTGCGCGCCAGGTCGGAGTCCGCCGTGCCGGTCAGGGCCACGATCGGGACGTCGAGCCGCAGGAGGTACTCGAGCAGCCCGCCGACCTCGCTCGTGTCCCCCGACTTCGAGACGATGACGGCCACGTCCCGGGGTCCCACGATGCCCATGTCGCCGTGCAGCCCTTCGACCGGGTGAAGGAAGTGCGCGGGTGAGCCGGTGGACGTCAGCGTCGCCGCGATCTTGCGGGCCACGTGGCCGCTCTTGCCGATGCCGCTGACGATGATGCGGCCCTTCGCGGCGTGGATCAGCCGGCAGGCCCGGACGAACGCGTCGCCGAGCCGATCTTCCAGGTCCGACAACGCTTTCGCCTCGATTCGCAGCACCCGGCGCGCCTCCTCCAGAAGCTGCGCGTCGGACGAGCGTGGCGCTCCGTGCGGACGCCGAGGGGCGCCACCGCCCCTTACCCCGGCCGGCGCGGCCACCGACCACGCAACCCGCCACCGCTGACTCATCCGTCCCGCCTCTCGTCGACGTATGCATCGACGAGTGGCTCCAACTGGTCGCGGGCGGCGAGAAGCGCGTCGCAGAACTCCCGGACCGCCCCGTGTCCGCCCCGCCGCTCGCTCTGCCAGTGTGCCATCTCCCGAACCATCGGCACCGCGTTCGCCACGGCGGCCGCGAGACCCACCTTTTCGAAGACCGCGACGTCCGGCAGGTCGTCCGCGAGCATGGCGACGCCTTCCCACTCGACCCCGAGGCGCTCCATGATCGTGCGGACCACCGGGAGTTTTTGCGCGGCCGAATCCTGATGGCACTCCAACTCCAGTTCGGCCGCCCGGATCTCCGTGGCTCGGGACACGCGCCCCGAGACGAGCACGACGGTCATTCCCGCCCGCTCGAGGAGCTTCATGCCGAGGCCGTCCTGGATGTCGAACCGCTTCAACTCGACCGGCTGGCCCTGCTCCGTCCCACCGATGAAGACCCCGCCGTCGGTCAGCACGCCGTCGACATCGAAGACCACGAGCTGGACGCGACGGGCCCGCTCGACCGGCATTTTCGGCGCGGCGCTCACGCCGTCACGCTCCCTCGGGCCCGTAAGAGAAGAAATTCATGAACGTCATGAAGTAAATTATGCATTTTGTTTAGGGGCAACATGTTGGACCCGTCAGACGGAGCTGATTCGGGGTCGGGGTGCGTCTCGAGGAACAGCCCATCGCAGCCCGCGGCCACTGCCGCCCGCACGAGCGCGGGGATGTGCTCGGGGTCCCCTCCGCCGGAGCCGTCCGCCGCGCCCGGACGCTGCACCGAGTGGGTGCCGTCGAACACGGCTGGGGTCGCGCACGCGGCGCGGATCCGGGCGAACGATCGCATGTCGACGACGAGGTTGCCGTACCCGAAGAACGTGCCGCGCTCGGTCACCGCGACCTGGGACGCGCCGGCACGGCGGACCTTTTCGACCGCGACGGCCATCTCCTCGGGGGCCATCCATTGGCCCTTCTTGATGTTCACGGCGCGCCCGGTTTCGCCCGCGGCTCGCAGGAGATCCGTCTGTCGGCACAGGAACGCCGGGATCTGGACGACGTCCACCACCCGTCCGACCGCATCGGCCTGGCCGGGCTCGTGGATGTCCGTCAGCAACGGCAGGCCGGTCTCGCCCTTCACCCGCTCGAGGGCCTCGAGCCCTCGACTGAGGCCGGGCCCACGGGGCGACGACCCCTTCGATCGATTCGCTTTGTCGAACGACGCCTTGAAGACGACCGGCAGGTCGAATTCGTCCGACCACGCGGCCAAGGCACGAGCGACCTCGAGGTTGAGGGCGTCGTCCTCCAGGAGGCAGGGCCCCGCGAAAAGGGTGAAGCGGCTGAACATCGTGGGTTTCTACGCCCCCGCCCCGGAGGCCGCGGCGTGTTTGTCGATCACCGTCCCCGTGCCTTCGGCGTACTGCCGTGCGGCATGGACGAACGACGCGAAGAGCGGGTGCGGCCGGAGCGGGCGGCTCTTCAATTCCGGATGGAACTGGCCGGCCACGAACCACCGGTGGTCGCTGATTTCGATCATCTCGACGAGGCCTCCATCCGGCGACGTGCCGGAAATGGTCATCCCGTTCTCCTCGAGGACGTCTCGGTAGGCGTTGTTCACCTCGAAGCGGTGGCGGTGGCGCTCGTTGACTTCCTCGGCGTCGTAGATGTCGCGCGCCCTGGATCCCTCGGCGAGGCGACACGGATACGTGCCGAGCCGCATGGTTCCGCCCTTCGTGGTCACCTGAAGCTGTGAGTCCAACAGGCAGATGACGGGGTCGGACGAGTCCTCGCTGAATTCCGAGGAGTGGGACTCCTCCAGTCCGCACACGTTGCGCGCGTACTCGATGACGGCGCACTGCAGCCCGAGGCAGATACCGAAGAAAGGCAGTCCGTTCTCGCGGGCCCAGCAGATCGCCTCCAGCATACCTTCGACGCCGCGGGGACCGAAGCCGCCGGGGATCAGCAATCCGTGGTGGTCGCGCAGGACTTCGACGCCGTCACCCGACTCGAATTGCTCGGACGACATCCAGTCGATCTCCACCCCCACGTCGTTGGCGATTCCACCGTGGATGAGGGCTTCCTGGATCGACTTGTACGAGTCCACGAGCGCGGTGTACTTCCCGACGACGGCAATCCGCACGGGGCCGTGTTCCGGGTGCTTCACCCGGTTCACCATCTCTGTCCAGCGTGTCATGTCGGGCGGCGGATTGTCGAGACCGAGCCGGTCCATGATGGCTTGGTCGAGGCCCTGCGCCTGGAGCTGCAGCGGCACCTCGTAGATGGTCTCGACGTCCCGCGCCTCGATGACCCCGTCCGGCTCCACGTTCGTGAACAGCGCGATCTTCCGGCGGATCTCGTCCGAGAGCGGATGTTCGGTGCGGCACACCACAATGTGCGGCTGAATCCCGATCTGCATCAGGTCGCGGACGGAGTGCTGTGTCGGCTTGGTCTTGAGCTCGCCTGCGGCGGCAATGTAGGGCACCAGGGTGAGGTGAACGAAGATTGCGTTCTCCCTGCCCACATCGACCCGGAACTGCCGGATGGCCTCGAGAAACGGGAGCGACTCGATGTCACCGACCGTGCCGCCGATCTCCGTGATGACCACGTCGTGCTCGGGGGCGAGACGGCGGATGGCCGACTTGATCTCGTCGGTGATGTGGGGGATGACCTGAACGGTCGAGCCGAGGTAGTCTCCGCGACGCTCCTTGGAGATGACGGTCTGGTAGACCCGACCCGTCGTGATGTTGTTCGACTGGGAGAGCGATTGATCGAGAAACCGCTCGTAGTGCCCGAGGTCGAGGTCGGTTTCCGCCCCGTCGTCGGTGACGAACACCTCTCCGTGCTGGAAGGGCGAGAGCGTACCCGGATCGACGTTGATGTACGGGTCGAATTTCTGAAGCGTCACCCGGAGTCCGCGCTCCTTGAGAAGGCGGCCCAGCGATGCAGCGGCAATCCCCTTCCCCAGAGACGAAACCACCCCTCCCGTCACAAAGATGTATTTGGTGGGCTTCTTCTGGCTCTCGGTCGTCGATTCGGTCATGCGAGGTTCGTGGCCGTCCGGCTGAGGGTATCTTCCACCATGCGCACGTCCGCGGGGGTATCGACCCCACGCGCCGCGCTCTTCACGACTGCGACTCCGATCCGTTGGCCTGCGGCCAGCGGACGGAGCTGTTCCAACTTCTCACTGCGTTCGAGCGCGCCCGGAGCCAACCGGGTCCACGCCGAGAGCGCGCTGCGGCTGTAGGCGTAGACGCCCACGTGTCGGAGCGGCCGATCGCTGGCGTCCCGTGCCCCGTCGAGCGCGTCCGACTCGTTGTCCAACCCACCGTCCCGCTGGTACGGGATCGCGGCCCGACTGAAGTACAGAGCGCCCCCGTCGTCGGAGCGAACGACCTTCACGACCGCCGGGTCGCGCCATTCCTCGACCGACTCAATGGGGACCGCGCACGTCCCGATGTCCCAACCGTCTCTCACGAGGTCGACCGCTGCGCGCAGGTTCGACTCCTCCAGCAACGGCTCATCTCCTTGGATATTGGCGACGATTTCGAATCCGGCGTAACGGTCCCGCTCGGCAACCTCGGCTACCCGATCCGTGCCCGTCAGGTGCGACGCCGCGGTCATCTCCACGGGCGCGCCCAGCCCCCGACACACGTCGGCGATCTCCTCCGAATCCGTGGCAACCACGACACGGTCGAGCACCGACATATCCGCCACGCGGCGCCATACCCATTCGATGAGCGGACGACCGAGCAGAGGATGGAGGGGTTTTCGGGGGAGACGGGTCGAGGAGAGTCGTGTGGGGACAACCCCCAGGACCCGAATGGTCACGAGGCCTCCGAGGGGCCCAGAGCGCGCGCCGTGTATGCAAGGATCACGCCACGGAAGATACTTCGAAGGTCGTGTGGGGGTCAACCGAGCGGGGCGGCCCGGTCTCCCGAAGACGTTGGAAAGACGCTGGGGAGACCCTCGGGGGACGCCTCCCCACTACGATGGAAGCGTGAACCATCGCCAACGGTTCGCATTTTTGTGTCCGGCCGTGGGGGCGGTTCGGTCGCAGCGGTGGCTCGCCACCGGTAGTGCTCGACAGGGGAAGGAGTCTCTCCCGGGGGGGAGGGCTCCTTCCCCTGTCGGCGTTTCGGGGGTGACCGCGTGGTCCTAGAAGTGTGGTGACTCGAAAGTTCGCGAGCCACCGACGGGACCGAGGCGCGACCCAGGTCCTGCGGACCTGGGTACCCCCCTAGGAAGCTGATCCGAAACCCTGCTCGGAGGTAGGCGGGGGCGGAGGGGGCGTGAATGTGGTCGGACCTGATGTGGGCGCAGATCAACGTGGGTCGAGCGAAAGTGCGGCCTTGAGAGAGATCATCTCGCGCAGGGCG
>JAJCZZ010000040.1 GCA_029262115.1 Gemmatimonadota bacterium
GTCGGGGACGTCCGCCCCCCCGTCCTTCGCGGAGCGCAGCGGACCATCGCCACGGCGCAGCGACACCGCCAGCCGGAAGACCGGATCGTCGTGCAGGAACTCGACATCGTTCTGGTCGTCCCACCCCTGCACCAGAAGGAGTACCCACGTGCGTACAAGCTCCAAGAACGGGTGCAGCGTCCGCCCCCGATCCCTGGGGTCGTCGAGGTGCTCCTCGATCAGCTCGGGCAGCCCCAATCGGTCCGTGAGTTCCCGCATCAGCAGCACCCCGGCGTCGGCGCTGAGGCGCTCCGGTCGTGCCTCCACCACCACGGAACGGTTGAACTCCAGAGGAAACAGCGTACTTTGAACTTCACCCATGGCGTGTTTGTCTGCGCTCGCGAGGACGATGTGGCTTTTGACACCTGCATCTTATTGCGGCACAAGCAGATACGCCATGGGCTTTTTATGCCCCCTCTATGCTTCCCCTAGCTTCGTGGTGAATAAGCCGGGTTCACGTGTCGTGCCACGACGGCACGCTCCGTACACGCAGCGAGCCCCCGGCCAAGCTACGCTAGTTCGACGTGGCGGCGGCGTCCACGGTTAGAGACCCAATTCCTCGATGTGTATGGAGGTCATTATGGAGCTCTTCGTCAGGAACCTGAGACGGATGTTGTTGTTGGCTGGCACCGTTGGAGCTGCGGTGCTCCTGCAAGCGGAGCCGACGCGAGCGTCGGATCACTGCCAGCCTCTGCATGGGACCGGCGGGTGCGTGTCCTGTGACTGGGTGGGAGGCGGGTGGGCGTTCTTCTGTCCGGAGGGAGGTCCGTCCGGGGGCGTGGACGGCTGCCAGATCTAGCGAAGTAGGAGTCCCGATGTGGCGCCGCCGCCCCATCGCTCCATCCTTCTGACTCCACGTGTTGGGATCGCCGATGAAATCGAAGCGACGCCATAGCACCGCCGTCCTGGCGGCTCTCTCGATGCTTGTGGTGGGAACGACCCGAGCCGCGACTGGTCAGGAGCTTCCGGTAGACGGTGAGCCATGCCGTCCGACTACACACCCGGTCCGGTCGCCCTGGGTACCTGACGGGGAGTCGAGTCTAGAACGTGACGGGATCTACGGGCTTGAGGTGGATGACTGGATGGCCGCTGTCGGCGGCATCGGCTTGGAGGGTGAGCGGCTCTTCGTGTTCGACGGCGGCGATCCCCGGGTGATCGTCCTAGCGGCCAATACCCTTGAACCACTCGGCGAGTTTGGTCGCGTCGGCCAGGGGCCGGGTGAGTTCGAGGAGTCACGGCTCTTCTTTCCGCCCAGATACTGGGATTTCGGCTTCCTAGATGCTTCGACCCATGGCGTGGCGGTCTACGACCGCGAGGCCGTCGAGGTCTTCGACCCGTCCGGAACGCTCATCACGCGCTTCGGTGGCCTCCGCGGCAGCCCTCTTTTTGGCACGAAGTTCATCTCCCTCCTCGACCAGGAGCATTTGCTGATCGGGTTCGATGACTTCGATCGGACCGGAACTCGCCCGCGGCGGCTGACGACGGTGCTCGTTAGCCCGGAGGGGCGACGCGAGTTACACGGAATTCTGGTCGCTGAGCCTCCCAAGCCCGGTCAGGGCGCGGTCATCGTCCCTGGCAGGCAAGCGAGGCCGCTATGGACTCGACGCGGCGCTTGTGTCTATTCACTGGACGGCGCATCCCCGTTCTTCGTCCGCTACGATCTTCGGACAGCCCGAGCGGACACGCTACCACTTCCGGATTGGACCCCGCCTGAGAACACGGCCCGCGAAGCGGACACACGACGATCAGTCGAGCAGGCGGTGCGGGCGCGGTCCGGCTTCCGGGCTTCCCTACCAGGTCCGACGGTCCTGATGCGCTGGACCGACTTACAGGTGGACCCGGCCGGGTACGTGTGGGTCGAACGGTGGCGGGACGACTGGACCGCCCAGTCAGAGGTGGTGATCGTCGACCCAGCGTCGGGCGACTGGCATGAGGTGACAGTGCCGACCTTCCCGAAAGCCTTCGGGCCGGGCGGGGTGTTCTATGGGATTGAGCGGATTCCAGCTACTGATCAGACGGCGATCACCCGTTACCGGGCCCTGGTTGGAGGTCGCTGAACCATGCGACCGGGAGTTGAACGAACCATCGACCGGGCAATACACGCCATCGTAGTCCTGGTGCTGTTGGTCGCCGCTGACCGGCCAGGAAGTGTCGTACGAAGATGGGTCGACGAGTGGCGACTCGAGGCCGTACGGAAGAGCTACTTGGAGACCGCGTGGGGCGATCTCTCGGAGTCGAATGGATCCGGAGTGCCGACGATCGTCGAGTTCATGGACTATGAATGTCCGTATTGCCGAATGATACACGACTCGATAGCACGAGCGGTGTCCGAGGGGAGGGTTCAGGTCATCTACCGGCACCTGCCGCTCCCCAACCACGATCGGGCGGAGGAAGCGGCCCTCGTTGCGATTTGCGCGGAGCAGACCGGTGATTTCCCGACCGCGCATGACTGGTTGATGCGAGACGATGGGTGGGCATCTGGTCCCCGCCTCATGGAAAACGAGGAACTTCTGGCGTTCGTAACGCACCCGAGTGGCCTCGAGAGCTGTCTTGCACGGGGCGAAGCTACTGATCGCCTCGCCTTGGATATAGGATTTGCACGGGAACTGCGTCTTCGCGGAACGCCCTCGTTCGTTGGGCGCTACGGGGTCGAAGAGGGCGTTCGCACCATCGACTCGCTCTTGACGCTCACAAAAAGTAGTCGTCGCTGACGCGGGTGGCACCTGCCGGGTGGGTTACCATGTCCACGAGGATTTCGCCCAGGGTCCCTTCGACTCGAACCACTGATCGATCTTCGCCTGCGAGGTAATGCCCGATGCCGCCAGCTCCTTGCCAAGGAGTCGGTGAAGGCGCGGCTGGGCGGCGAGGCGTTGGTTTCGACAGTCCTGTTCTGAGCCATGTGATCGTCTCGTGGAAAGAGGTGCCGGCGCTCAGTACGTCCAGTCCTCATGTGCGAGAGGGGCTCGATTGAGCTCATCGCGGTGGAGGCGCCACGAGGGCATGAAGGCGTCCATGAGTGCTCGGAACCGCTCGGTATGCCTTCGCTCGATGAGGTGCACCATCTCATGCACCAGAATGTACTCGAGGCACTTCGGGGGCTTCTTCGCCAACTCCGTGTTCAGCCAGATCCGGCCCGCTCCCGCGTTGCAGCTACCCCACCGGGTCTTCATTCGTCGGACCCGCACGTCCTTGACCTCGACGCCGACCTTCGACTCCCATGGCTCCAGCAGGTCCTGCGCGGCATCCAGCACCTCCGATCGGTACCAGCGCTCTAGTACCGCCGCCCGCTTGGCTCGGTCGGAGCCCGTCCGGACGAGCAACTCCATTCGGGTCTTTCTGACGATCCGAACCGACGGGGGCCCGTCGTGCTCCACGACGCGCATTCGATACCGTTGGCCCTGGAAGTAGTGGCTCTCTCCGGACACCAGCTCGCGCTTCGACTGCCGCACCTGGCGCGCGAACTCCTCCCGACGTCGCCGGATCCAACCCAACCGCGTCACCACGGCCAGCCGCACGGCCTCGTCGTCCAGGTGCAGAGGTGCGGCGAAAGGATAGGAAATTCAAACACCCTCACGGTCTGAAAGCCGAGATGGGACGGGGCTCCCGGCCGGGCAAGGAGGGAGTGGGGAAGGGGCTGGCGGGTCGACCGTGATGAGGACGCACTCCGACGGACGGGGCTGAGCGGTTT
>JAJCZZ010000041.1 GCA_029262115.1 Gemmatimonadota bacterium
CTTCGCGGAGCGCAGCGGACCATCGCCACGGCGCAGCGACACCGCCAACCGGAGGACCGGATCGTCGTGCAGGAGCTCGACATCGTTCTGGTCGTCCCACCCCTGCACCAGAAGGAGCATCCACGTGCGTACAAGCTCCAGGAACGGGTGCAGCGTCCGCCCCCGATCCCTGGGGTCATCGAGGTGCTCCTCGATCAGCTCGGGCAGCCCCAATCGGTCCGTGAGTTCCCGCATCAGCAGCACCCCGGCGTCGGCGCTGAGGCGCTCCGGTCGTGCCTCCACCACCACGGAACGGTTGAACTCCAGCGGAAACAGCGTACTTTGAACTTCACCCATGGCGTGTTTGTCTGCGCTCGCGAGGACGATGTGGATTCGATACCTGCATCTTATTGCGGCACAAGCAGATACGCCATGGGCTTTTTATGCCCCCTCTATGCTTCCCCTAGCTTCGTGGTGAATAAGCCGGGCTCACGTCCGGGCATATCTCCCAGAATTATCTCGGCCCTCGTTCCAGCCGTTGCCCAGCTGGCCTCATCCAGAGCCTCGGCACGGCCGCGCAGGGCCACATTCGCGTCCATGCCAAAGATGAAGTCGGCCCGTTCGGCCCATCGGTCGAAGTGCGCGGTCAGGGAGAAGTCCGTGTCGCCCCTCAGGCAGGTCCGCTCGGCGTGCGGCTCCACGTGCTTGATGCCTTGTCGATCCACGGGGCCGCATCCGTGTGGCCGGGTACGTTGCCCGGACGGTTCACCAGATAGAGCACTTCCTCGGTATTGGCCAGCGACACGACCAGCGGGTGGTATCCCCAGATTCCCTTGAAGGAGATGTCCATGCCCTGCTTCTGTTTGCCGCTAGCGCCTAGTCTAGGGAAGCTCTGCCACGTTCCCGAGCTTCCGCGTCGGCTGTTGCGCTGATATCTTTACAGGCTAATCCTGTTGACAACAACCCGCTTCCCGTGCAGTCCCAGACTCTCGCGGAGGC
Source organism: Gemmatimonadota bacterium (assembly GCA_029262115.1). GTDB lineage: Bacteria > Gemmatimonadota > Gemmatimonadetes > Longimicrobiales > Gaopeijiaceae > JAJCZZ01. The sequence goes on from JAJCZZ010000041.1 coordinate 979, forward strand.
AGAGACGCCGATGATCGCTGACAAGAACGAAGTCATTTCAAAGTACCAGATCCACGAAAACGACCGGGGCTCGGCTCCGGTTCAGATTGCTCTCCTGACGCAGCGCATCAACGAGCTCCGAGAGCACTTCAACGCCCATAAGAAGGACCATCACAGCCGACGCGGCCTCCTGAAGATGGTGGGTCGGCGCCGGCGCCTGCTGGAATATCTCCGGCGGAAGGATGTGGAACAGTACCGCGGATTGATCACGGATCTGGGTCTACGTCACTAACCTGATTTCTGACGGCGGCCACATCATTCGGATGGGCCGCCGTCGTTGTTCCCAGTCGTATGCTCGGCAGAGCGGCGGACGGGAGACGGCCATCGATTTTCGATATCGCTGCACCCCTGGGCCGCGCGTGAGCGTGCTCCACGGCGGCGGTCGCTCTTCTCTCCGAACGTCTCCTCCTGAACACGACGGGGCCTTTTCCCCGCCGCCCGATCGGGCGGCAGCAACCGAAGTGAGAGAGAACACATGATTCAGAGACTCGAACGGCAATTCGCCGGTCGCACCCTGTCCCTCGAGACGGGCCGGATGGCCCGCTTGGCTCAGGGCTCGTGCCTGGTGCAGTTCGGCGAGACCGTCGTGCTGTGCGCAGCCACGGTGCAGGACCGCTCCACCCATCTTCCCTTCTTTCCGCTGACCATCGAGTACCGCGAGAAGAGCTACGCGGCCGGTAAGATCCCGGGTGGCTTCTTCAAGCGCGAAGGTCGGCCCGGCGAAAAGGAGATCCTGTCGGCTCGGCAGATCGACCGCCCGCTGCGCCCGCTTTTTCCCGACGGATTCATGCATGAGACGCAGATCGCGTGCTTCATCCTGTCGGCGGATCAGGAGAACGACGCGGACGTCCTGGCCATGCTAGGCGCGTCGGTGTCGCTGTGCATGTCCAAGATCCCGTTCAATACGCCGGTGGCCGGGGTACGGGTGGGTCGGATCAAGGGCACCTGGATTCTCAACCCGACCTTCCAGCAGCTCGAGTACTCGGACCTCGACCTGACCGTCGCTGGAACCGAGGACGCCATCACGATGGTCGAGGGCGGCGCCATCGAGCTCTCCGAGGAAGAAATCCTCGAAGGACTGAAGGTCGCCCACGAGGGCATCCGCGAGTTGGTGGCGTTCCAGAAGGAGCTCCTGAAGGACCACAGCGTGCCGGACATGGCGTGGTCTCCGGTGGAGCCGAACGCCGAGTTGAAGGGGCGGGTTGAAGAGCTGGCTTCCGCGCGAGTGAGCGAGGCCCTGTCCTTGGCCGACAAGCAGGAGCGCCAGCAGGCCATGGCGGCGGTCCGCGAGGACGTGCTGGGTAAGTTGGCCGACGAGGATGAGGACTGGTCGTCGCACGAGAAGGATGTCGGGGAGATCCTCCGCGGCATCGAAAAGAAGTCGATGCGGTCCACGATCCTGGAGCGCGGTGAGCGCGCGGACGGTCGCGGACTGGACGATGTCCGGGCCATCACGTGTGAAGTGGGTGTCCTTCCCCGCACGCACGGCTCTGCACTCTTTACGCGTGGTCAGACGCAGTCCCTGGGTGTGGTCACGCTCGGCACGTCGCGCGACGAGCAGCGGATCGACTCGATCGATTCTCGGGAAGAGATCTCGAAGTCGTTCATGCTCCACTACAACTTCCCGCCCTTCTCGGTGGGTGAGGCGCGCCCCTTCCGTGGGACGTCTCGCCGGGAAGTCGGCCACGGGAACCTTGCCGAGCGCGCGATGCAGCCGCTTCTGCCCGCGTACGACGAGTTTCCGTACACGATTCGGATCGTCTCCGACATCCTCGAATCGAACGGCTCGTCGTCGATGGCCACAGTGTGCTCGTCGTCTCTGTCTCTGATGGACGCCGGTGTTCCGATCAAGTCACCCTGCGCCGGAGTCGCCATGGGGCTGATCAAGGAAGGCGACGACGTGGCCGTCCTGACCGACATCCTGGGCCTGGAAGACGCCCTGGGTGACATGGACTTCAAGGTGGCCGGGACGCGCGAGGGAATTACGTCCATCCAGATGGACATCAAGATCCAGGGCCTCACCTTCGAGATCATGGAAGAGGCGCTCGGGCGAGCGAAAAAGGCCCGGCTGCACATCCTCGACGTGATGTCGCAGGCCCTGACCGAGGCTCGCTCCGATATCTCTCAGTGGGCCCCGCGGATCATGAGCATCCAGATCAACCCGGAAAAGATCGGGGAGATCATCGGGCCGAAGGGGAAGACGATTCGGGCCATCCAGGAGGAGTCTGGAGCGCAGATCGACATCGACGACTCCGGTATCGTCAAGATCGCGGCCGTGTCGGGTGAGGCTGGAGCCCGCGCCCGTGAAATGATTGAGGCCATCGTGAAGGATCCCGAGGTCGGCCGGATCTACGAGGGTCCTGTCAAGAACACGACGACGTTCGGTGCCTTCATCGAGATCATGCCGGGCACGGAAGGGCTGTGCCACATCTCCGAGCTGCAAGAGGATCGGACGGAGCGGACCGAGGACGTCCTCAAGAAGGGCGACATCACCCGCGTGAAGCTGCTGTCGATCGACGAGAAGGGTCGTCTCCGGCTTTCCAGAAAGGCCGCGCTGGCCGAGGATGCCCAATCCGCCGCAGCGGACGATTCCGCGGACGGCGGGAGTGACGAGGGCGACGCCGCTGAGTAAGCGGGTAGGCGCTCGATCGTTCGAACGCGGGGGGCACGGGCATCAGCCCGTGCCCCCTTCGCGTTCCGTATCGGTCGCGTCGGAAGCCGCGGTCCGCCGCACGACGCTCGACAACGGGATCGAGGTTTTGAGCGAGAAGATTCCCGGGGTGCGGAGTGCGTCCTTGGGCGTGTGGGTTCGTCGGGGAGGGGCCCACGAGTCCGGGAGCGAACTCGGGATCAGCCATCTCCTCGAGCATATGGTGTTCAAAGGTACGGAGCGTCGGTCCGCACGCGAAATCGCGCTCTCGTTGGAGGCGCTGGGCGGCAGTTTGGATGCGTATACCAGCCGGGAGCACACCGCGTATCAGGCGCGGGTGCTCGACGCCCATCTGCCGGAGGCCATGGATGTGCTGGCGGACCTTGTCTGCAGTCCGGCCCTCCGCCACGACGATCTGTCGCTCGAGCGCGAAGTGGTGTTGGAGGAGATCGCGCAGGTCGAGGACACGCCCGACGATCTGGTCTTCGAACTGCATGGACAGAAGATGTGGAAGGGACATCCCTACGGGCACTCGATTCTTGGGACCGAAGACTCCGTCCGCGGGGCCACGATCGACGATCTCACGCGCACACACGGGAGAGCGTATCGCGGCCGTTCGCTGTTGATCGCCGCGGCCGGAAACGTCGACCACTCCGACCTCGTGAGTCGGGCGGAGCACCACTTCGGGGCGGTCGAATCCGGAGAGGCCCCCGAGACGATCGCGGCGCCTCCGGAGCGGGGTGCCGCTGGGGACACGAGGATGTCGCGCGACTCCGCGCAGTCCCACGTCGTGTTCGGCGCGATCGGACCGGAGCACGCCCACCCGCTCCGCTACGCGGTCGTGCTGCTGTCTTCCACGCTGGGGGGCGGAATGAGTTCACGTCTCTTCCAGCGAGTGCGCGAAGAGATGGGACTGTGCTACTCGGTGTTCACCTACCAGTCGTTCTATGGGAAGGGGGGCGTGGTCGGCGTGTACGTCGGGACGCGCCCCGGCACGGAGGAAGCCGCGGTCTCCGCGGTTCGACTGGAGTTGGACCGGGTCGCGCGCGAGGGGTTGCCGGTCGACGAATTGGAGATGGCCAAGCAGCAACTCAAGGGGCAGGTGATGCTCTCGATGGAGTCGACTGGAGCACGCTTGTCACGGCTGAGTTCCGCCGCGCTTCACGGCGAGCGGCTCCGCACCCTGGACGAAATTCTGGAACGGGTGAACGCCGTCACGGGCGCGGACATCGCCGAGGCCGCCGAAGAGTGGTTCCACCCCGACCGCCATCTGGTCCTGAGGCTCGGTCCGGATGCCTGAGCGGGTCGTGCGCCGGGCCGTGTCTACGACGCCGAACCACCGTGACACTCCTGCCCCTCCACACTAACTTTACAGGCTTGCGCTTCACGCCGCGTGAAGCACGACCGTGACCTTCCCCCAAGCGAGTTTTCGCCATGCTGATTGGTGTTCCCAAGGAGATCAAGCCGGACGAGTACCGTGTCGCGTTGACGCCCGCAGGTGCAGAGATGCTGACAGGTACGGGGCACGGGGTCATGGTCGAGGCTGGAGCGGGCCTGGGATCCGGGTTCACCGACGACTTCTACGAGTCGGCGGGCGCCGACATCGTCTCGACCTCCGATGAGGTGTGGGCGCGCGCGGAGATGATCATGAAGGTCAAGGAGCCGATCCGGCCGGAATGGCCGAAGATCCGCGAGGGCCAGCTCCTGTTCACATACTTCCACTTCGCCGCCGATGAGGATCTGACGCGCACGTTTGTGGACAACAAAGCGACCGCGATCGCGTACGAGACGGTCGAACTACCCTCTGGTGAGTTGCCCCTACTCACGCCGATGTCCGAGGTCGCTGGTCGGATGGCAGTCCAGGAAGGCGCAAAGTATCTGGAGAAGCCGCAAGGCGGCTTGGGCGTCCTGCTCGGCGGAGTTCCGGGCGTGTTGCCGGGCAAGGTTCTGGTCCTCGGCGGGGGAGTGGTCGGGACCAATGCGGCAAAGATGGCGGCGGGCCTCGGCGCGCGAGTTCACATCATGGACATCAACTTGAACCGGCTCCGGTATCTCGATGACACGATGCCCGCCAACGTGAACTTGCTGTTCAGCACGCGGTACGCCATCCGCAAGCAGGTGGAGGACGCCGATTTGATCATCGGCGCGGTTCTGATTCCCGGTGCGAAGGCGCCGAATCTCATCACCCGGGAGGATCTCGGCCTCATGCGGCCGGGGACCGTCATTGTGGACGTCGCCGTCGACCAGGGCGGATGCGTCGAGACCATCAAACCGACCACGCACCACGACCCGGTCTACGTCGTCGACGATGTCATCCACTATGCCGTGGCGAACATGCCCGGTGGGGTTCCGCGAACCAGCACGCTCGCCCTCACCAACGCCACGCTGCCCTACGCCGTGTCACTTGCGAACAAGGGTTGGCAGAGGGCGTGCCGGGAGGACCGGGCGCTCAAGCTCGGAGTGAATGCCGTGGATGGTCATATCACCTACCGTGGTGTGGCCGAGGCCTTCGATATGGACCTCCGGTCAGTGGACGACTTCCTTGATTCGCCCGCCCAGGCGTGACGGGGGTTCGCGTCCGCTTCGCGCGGCTTCCGAGCAATCCTGATCTGCCGCTGCCTTCGCGAGCGACTCCGCAGGCGGCCGGGTACGACGTGCGGTCCTGTGAGGCCGATGTGACCCTGGCGCCGGGCGAGATCCGGCTGGTGGCGACCGGACTGACCATGGAACTCCCCAAGGGCGTGGAGTGCCAGGTGCGACCTCGGTCGGGCCTGGCGCTGAAGCACGGAATCACCATGCCCAACAGCCCCGGTACCGTGGACCCGGACTACCGGGGTGAGTTGAAGGTCATCATGCAGAATCTGGGGCCTCATCCGGTGGTCCTTCAGCGTGGGGAGCGGATCGCCCAGTTGGTGTTCTCCCGATTCGAGGCGGCGGAGATCGAGGAGGCGGCGTCGCTCTCGGAGACCGCTCGGGGCGCGGGTGGCTTCGGCAGCACGGGGGCGGCATGAGTGCCCGTCGCTCTGGCGTCCCGGAGCCGGTAAACGTATGTTCACAACCCGAGATTTCGGGCCCTTCACCTGCCTGACAACCTAGACTTTTGGCCCTTTTCGCGAGTTGGTTCAATTCGGGGCGTCTCGTTCCCGTGAACGACATTGCCGTCGACCTCGGCACGGCGAACACCCTCGTGTACGTAAAGGGGGAGGGGATCGTCCTCAATGAGCCCTCGGTGGTGGCCGTCGAGCGGGGATCTCGTCGGATCATGGGCATCGGCCTCGAAGCGAAGCGCATGCTTGGTCGTACGCCGGAGGGCATCGAGGCCATCCGGCCGCTGAAGGATGGCGTCATTGCTGACGTGGACGTCACCGAGATGATGCTCCGTCACTTCCTCAAGCAGGTGACGCAGCGACGGATCTTCAAGATCAAACCGAAGGTCGTGGTGGGTGTCCCGTCAGGCATCACCGAGCTCGAGCGCAGAGCCGTCCGCTCGTCCGCTATGGCGGCCGGCGCGAAGGCCGTCTACATGGTCGACGAGCCGATGGCTGCGGCCATCGGAGTCGGGCTTCCGGTCGAGACACCGACCGGGAACATGGTCATCGATATCGGTGGCGGGACGACCGAGATCGCCGTCATCGCGCTGTCCGGAATCGTGTCCAACACATCGATCCGGGTTGGGGGTGACGAGCTGGATTCGGCGGTGGTCACATTCTTGCGGAAGAACTACAACCTGTTAATCGGAGAGCCGACCGCGGAGGCCATCAAGATCCAGATCGGCTCCGCGTTCGACTTCGGCGAAGAGCGTGAAATGGAAGTGAAGGGCCGTGATCTCGTCTCGGGGATCCCCAAGACGGTCACGGTCCATTCCCAGGAGATTCGTGAGTGTATCCAGGAGCCGATCCAGGCGATCGTCGAGGCGGTCCGCCGGGCGCTGGAAATTACCCCACCGGAGTTGTCGTCGGACATCGTGGACCGCGGAATCGTCATGACGGGCGGCGGCGCGCTGATCCGCGGGCTGGATCGCTTGATCAAGCACGAAACCAACCTTCCGATCCATGTGGACGAGGAGCCACTCACATGTGTGGTGCGTGGCGCCGGTCGGATTCTGGACGACCTCCACAAGTACCGCTCGGTTCTCGTCACCTGAGGGGCGCCTGCATGACGGCGGGGAGGCGAGATGGCGCAGTTCGGAACTGATCCCGCAATGGGAGCCGGGAGCACCCGGCGAGGCCCCACGATCGTGGCGGTCGTGGTCCTGCTTGTCGCCTTGTCGACGACGTACCTGCCGGACACCGCGCAGAGCCGGATCGCCTTCGGTATCCGGTGGTCTCTTCTCCGCCCGTTCCTGGCGTTCCAGAACCAGATGACCGAGACGCAGATCGCCGCCCAGGACGTGGAGGAGCTTCGCGCCCAACTCGATTCGCTTTCTGAAGCCACGATGACGCACGCGGCACTTGCTGACGAGAATCGGACGCTGGCGTCGTTGCTCGAACTCTCGGACCGTCTGGGTGACGACTACATGCCCGCCGTCGTCCTCCGGCCCGGCACGCCCGGATCCGAGAGCATGTTCATTCTGTACGTCGGCTCCGACGCCGGCGTGCATGAAGGGTCGCCGGTGGTGAACCGGCACGGGTTGGTGGGGCTGATCCGAGAAGTTCGTGCGGAGACGTCCGTCGGGATGGACTGGACCCACCCCGACTTCAGGGCCAGCGCGATGACGGAGGACGGCTCCTCGTATGGGGTGGTGGAGAACCGTCGGGGGGCCTTTCGCGAACAGGACCGGCTCGTGCTGGCGGGCGGCGCCTATCATGAAGACGTGGCTGACAGCACGCTCGTTGTGACTTCCGGCCTCGGCGGGGTTTTCCCGCGCGGCCTTCCGATCGGCCGGATCGACGGTGTGGCCGAGACGGAGGGGCAGTGGAGCAAGACCTACTGGCTCCGGCCGTTCGTGCAGCCTCCCGAGGTGACCCATGTCCTCGTGGCGTTCTCGCCCGATAGCACGTTCGACATGGCGCTGGCGTTTCCGCCGGACTCCGCGGCGAGCCGTCAGGAGATTTTGCGAAGGGAGCGGGAGGACGGTATCCGGTTGCGGGCGTTGGCGGACACGGTACGGAGGATGCGGGTCGAACTGGGCCTGCCGGTCTCCATTCCCGATTCGCTTCGGGCGATCGCCGACTCGCTCGGCATCCCCGCGGACTCGGCCCGTTTGTTGGCGGACTCCCTCGGCGTGCCGGTGCAGGCCATTACCGGTCCCGCGCTCGGGGGTGTCTTCCGCAACGCGATCCGGAGCGGAGCTCGACCGATCGTCACCCCCCCTGTCCGACGGCCCGCCGCTCCGACGCCTCGCCCGAGCACCACTCCACCGGACACGGCGCCGACCCGTCCGCCGCCCGACACCGTGCCCAACGACACGATCGCTGTGGCCCCCGCGGGAGCGTTTCGATGAGGTCTCCCTCGTGGGTGCTGATCGTCGTCCTCGGCCTGGTCGCCGTCCACTTTCTGCTTCACGTCGGCTTCGGCTTCGGGGAGGTCGCCCCCGACCTCCTCACGATCGCGCTGCTGATCGGCGCACGGGAAGTGGACCTGGGGAAGGGGGCCGGGCTGGGGCTGATCTTCGGCCTCCTCGAGGACTCGCTGTCCGTCCTTTCCTTCGGGGCCAACACCGTGACAATGACGGTACTCGGCTTCCTGGGGGCGCTGACCCGGGACCTCTTCGTCGGCGACTCGCTGATCTTCCTGGTGTCGTACTTGTTCGTCGGGAAGATGCTCCGTGATGTGTTCCACTGGGTCATGGTGGGCGCGACGCTACGCGACCCCTTCCAGGAGATGCTCCTCCAGAGTGCGGTCGCGGGGATCTATGCGGCGGTTGCGGGTATCGTAGTCATGGCGTTGACCGGTCTGTGGCGGGAGGGTTCCCAATGAATGCGCACCATCCCCTCGAACGGCGGAAGCGTGCGCTCGGAGGGTACTTGATCGTATCGGTGCTCCTCGGAGCGCTGATCGTCGCCTTCTTCCGTGTGCAGGTACTCCGTTCCGACACGTGGCACCTCCAGGCGGAGTCGAACCGCCTCCGGCAGCTACCGGTCACCGCGCCGCGGGGGACGATCTACGATCGCAACGGGGAGTTGTTGGCGGACAACGTGCCCGGTTATGCGATTACACTGCTTCCGGGTCCGCCCGAAGCGATTCGCGCGACGCTGGAACAGATCGCCAAATACGTCGAGCTGTCACCCGCTCGGATCGACAGGCTGGTCGAAGACCTCCGTCGGTACGGTCGCGAGGTCATCATCGACCCGGATGCCGACTTCGAACTGGTGAGCGTTCTGCAGGAGCGGCGGTCGGAGTTCCCGGACGTCTACATCGAGGCGCGCCCGCGGCGGAGGTACCACGGCGGCGAGGCGATCGGGCACCTCATGGGGTACGTCGGCGAGATTACGGCCAACGAGCTCGAGTCGGAGGACTTCGACTCCACGCGGTACGAGCAGGGGATGATCGTCGGGAAGACAGGGATCGAGGGCTACTACGAGTCGTCGCTCCAGGGAACGGCGGGTGTGCGCTACGTCGAGGTGGACGCCCAGGGTCGGATCGTAGGCGACTTCGCTGGCTTCCGTGCGGATTCGGTGGAGAGCGGTGCGGATCTCCACCTGAACATTGACCTCGAATTGCAGGAGTGGATCCACAAGATCTTTCCCAAGGACATGATGGGGGCGGTCGTGGCCCTGGATCCGGCCGACGGCGGTGTCCTGGCCCTCTATTCCGCTCCGAGCTACGACCCGAACGCGTTCGTCGGCGGGATCGGCAACGAGTTGTGGACCTACCTCAACACCGACGAGTCCAAGCCCTTGTACCACAGGGCGGTGCTTGGGCTGTACGCACCGGCCTCCACGTTCAAGCTGGCGACTGCCGGGATTGCGCTCGACCTGGGTGTCATCTCTCCCGAGGAGCGGATGCCGGTGCCGTGCACGGGATCGTGGTTCTACGGGAATCGCAGTTGGCGTTGCTGGAACCGCAGCGGTCACGGGTACAACAATCTGAGCCAGGCGATCGCGAATTCGTGCGACGTCTACTTCTATCAGATGGGCGTTCGTGTCGGCCTGGACCGCATGCTCAGCCGGGCCACGGAGGTCGGCTTCAGCGAGCGCTGTGGTATCGATCTCCCGGAGGAGAGCAGAGGCATCTTTCCGGGCGATCGCTCCTTCTGGAACGAGCGGTTCGGATACTCCCCTCAGGAGGGTGAGGTCCTGAGCCTTTCCATCGGTCAGGGCCCGAACTCCCAGACGCCGCTGAAGATGGCCCAGTTCTACGTGGCGCTGGCTCGGGACGGTTCGGCCCCGCCCCCCGCGCTGGCGGAGGGCGTCGACCTCGGGGAAGGGTGGAGCCTCAACCTGGCGCCCGAGCATCTTGAGTCGCTTCGGGACGGCCTGCGGGCCGTGACCCAGCCGGGTGGTACGGCGCACTACGGCACCGCGCTCGAGCACTGGGAGGTCATCGGGAAGACGGGGACCGGCCAGAACCCGTTGAGTGTCCAGGGCCTCGCTGAGGACCACGCTTGGTTTGCGGGTCTTGCCGGGCCGCCGGGCGAGCCCCCCGAGATCGTCGTAGTCGCCCTCGTCGAGTTCGGACGCAGCGGGTCGGGCACGGCGTCTCCGATCGTGGCGAAGACGGCCGACTTCTACCTGAGGAAGAAGTACGGCATTCCCATCGACACGATCCAGACGTACCGGGAGCACCAGTTGGCCGGGCGCCCGACGCCCTGGTACGGACCACGGTTTTTTGGGCGGTAGCGCATGACCCGGCTGTTCGAGCGGTGGGCGGTGGAGCCGGTTCTGGTATCGGCCATCCTCGTGATGTCGATCTTCGGCATCGCCATGATCTACTCGGCCGGGGTCATCTACATCCCCAGCCCCGTCACCCAGAACGCGTGGATGCGCCAGGCCGTGTGGCTCGTGGTCGCGCTTCTGGCATTCTCGTTCGTGTCGAGGGTGCCGTTGCGGTGGCTCGAATGGGTGGCGGTGCCTGCGTACGTCGTGAGCCTGGTTCTGCTTGCCGCGACGCTGGTCATCGGGACCGGGGCGGGCACGGCGGTCGGGGTGAAGAGCTGGATCGCGATCGGACCCGTCCGATTTCAGCCAGCGGAGATCGCCAAGATCTCGACGGTGCTCCTTCTGGCCCGGATCCTCTCGCAAAAACACCAGCGGCTGACGTCGCTTCGCAGCCTTGTGGCTCCCGCCGCAATCGTGGCGCTTCCGCTCGGGTTGGTCATTCTTCAGCCGGATCTCGGCACGGCCATGGCCTTCGCCGGGATCCTGTTCGCCGTCCTGTTCTGGGCCGCCACGCCAGTGGCGATCCTGGCGCTCGTCGCCAGCCCGGTCGTGAGCCTGATCGTGGCGTACGACACCACGTTGTGGTCGATCTACATCGTCCTGATCATCGCCTTTCTCTACTTCTACCGGTACCGGATCTACTTCATCGAGTCGGTGGCGGTCGTGCTCGCCAACTTCGCGTTCGGGATCATATCCCAGCCCCTCTGGAACAGCATGGCGGGGTACCAGCAGAATCGGATCCTCGTGTTCCTGGACCCTGAAGTGGATCCGCGCGGCGCCGGGTACCAATTGATCCAGTCGAAGGTGGCCATCGGGAGCGGGGGGCTCATGGGCAAGGGCTTCACGGAAGGCACCCAGAAGCGCTTCAACTTCCTGCCGGAGCAGCATACCGACTTCATTTTCGGGGTGGTTGGCGAGGAGCTCGGATTCGTGGGCACCACGTTTGTGATCGTGCTCTTCGGCTTCGTCTTCATGCGCATGGTGCACATGGCGCAGGAGTCGTCGGATCCCTTTGCGGGCCTTGTGCTGTTCGGTATTTTGGGCGCCTGGCTCGTCCACGTCGTGGTCAACATCGGCATGACGGTCGGTATGGTGCCGATCACCGGCATTCCGCTACCGTTTGTGAGCTACGGGGGCACCTTCCTGCTCATGTCGTGGGTGGGGTTGGCCATCGCGGTCCGGGTGGCCAGCGAGCGTTGACCTGAAGCGACCGCCGCACTTACAGAGGCACATGCATGGCCTGGTTCCGTAAGGACAAGAAACCCCTGAAGGCCCAGGACAAGCGCGATGTCCCTGGCGACGTATTCGACAAGTGCGAGGGGTGCGGCGAGATCCTCTACTCCGAGCGTCTGGCTCAGAACCTCAACGTATGCCCGACGTGTGGCCATCACCTCAGGATCTCTGCGGGCGAGTACGTCGATCTCTTCATCGACCCTGATACGTTCGAAGAGCACGACGAGTCGCTTCGTGCGGCCGACCCCCTCGACTTCAGGGATCTGAAGTCCTACACGGATCGGATCGCCGCTGCGGAGGCCAAGGGGAAGATGGAGGCCGTCGTGTCGGGTACCGGGCTTCTGGACGCGATGCCGGTGGCCATCGCGGTCATGGACTTCGCCTACATCGGGGGATCGATGGGGTCGGTGGTGGGCGAGAAAATCGCCCGGATCGGTCTGGTGGCCCACGAGCGAGGGATCCCGCTGATCATTGTCTCAGCCTCGGGCGGAGCCCGCATGCAGGAGGGGATCTACTCGCTGATGCAGATGGCGAAAACGTCCGCGGTCCTCGCTCGACTGCACGAAGCGGGCATCCCCTACTTCTCCATTCTGACACACCCGACGACCGGTGGGGTGACCGCCTCCTATGCCATGCTCGGAGACGTCAATCTGGCCGAACCCGAGGCGCTCATCGGCTTTGCGGGCCCACGCGTCATCGAGGAGACGATCAAGCAGGCGCTGCCGGCCGGGTTTCAGCGCTCGGAGTTCCTGTTGGAGCATGGGATGGTCGACAAGGTGGTGGACCGGCGCGAGCTGAAGGGGACGGTCGCGCTCCTGATGCGACACATGTCGGGCGAATGGACGGAGGACGAGCGGGTCTCCGTTGGTCGCTGAGGGTCCCCCCGGAGCGCTGGCTCCGGACCGCCTGGATCGCCCTTTCGGTGATCCACTCTTCGCTCGCCTCTTCCCGCCGCTTGCGACCGGTGTTCACTGGGGTCTGGAGCGGACCCGTGCCGCGCTCGCGGAGCTGGGCGATCCGCACCTGGCGTGTCCCGTTCTCCATGTGGGTGGGACGAACGGAAAGGGTTCGGTGGCCTCTACGCTGTCGGCCGCGCTCAGTGCGGGGGGGCTTCGTGTCGCCTGCTATACCTCGCCTCATCTGTGCTCCTTCCGCGAGCGGTTCACCATCCGAGGCCGGGCCCTCAGCGAAGAGACACTGCTCGTTCGCGCAGACGAGATCCGGGAGTGCGTCGTCCGCCACGAGCTCACCTTCTTCGAGGCCGTGACGGTCCTCGGCTTCCATGCCTTTGCGCGCGAAGACGCGGAGGTGGCGGTCATCGAGGTCGGCTTGGGTGGGCGCCTCGATGCGACCAACGTGGTCGAGCCGCTCGTGTCGGCGGTGACCAACGTGGCCATGGATCACGCCGACTATCTCGGAGACACGCTTCCGCGCATTGCGAGGGAGAAGGCCGGGATCATCAAACCGGGCACGCCGTTCCTGACAGCGGAAACCGATCCGGAGCTACTGACGATCTTCCGCGCCGTCGCCGCTGAGCGGGGCGCTCCGCTGGTGGAGGTCCGGTGCGACGTGGACACGTCGGACGTGGAGGTCGCGGCGGACCATACGACGGTTACCCTGGACACCGATACGTGGGGTCGACTCGACGTCCGGACACCTCTGGTCGGGGCGCATCAGGCCGTCAACACGGCGCTCGCCGTGGCCATGCTCGAAGAGTTGCCGGAACACCTCCGACCTGGACGCGATGCGTTGCTCCGGGGCATCGGAGGGGTCCGACACCCCGGTCGGGATCAGATCGAGTCGATCGACGGGCAGACATGGATCTTCGACGTTGCCCACAACACCGCCGGAGTGGGTACGCTGGTAGATACGCTCGACCGGGTCGCTCTTCCTCGCCCCCTCGTGGCGCTGATCGGCGTGCTCGGCGACAAGGATTGGAGGACCATGCTCCCGCCGCTTCTGGCGCGGTGCGCGTACGCGGTCCTCACGCAGCCGCCGACCGCTCCGGACGACCGGCGGTGGGACCCGGCCGAGGCAGCCGATGCGGTCCGCCACGTCGCGCCGCTGAGGGTCGAGCGGGACTTCGGCGCCGCCCTCCGACTCGCCCGTGAGGAGGCCGGCGGCGGTACGGTGGTGGTCACTGGATCCTGCCATACGGTCGGGTCGGCGTTGGCCGCGCTGGACCGCGCGCCGCTCGTCTGATTTCGGGCTCCCGGTGGGGTCGGCAAGACGGGTGTGAAGATCCGGTCCGCCACACTAGATTGCCCGCTCCATGGCCGACTTCAAGCGACTCCCCGGTTTCCGTGACTTCCCCCCCGAGGACCTGGCGCTCCGCGCTCACGTGTTCGACGCGTGGCGCCGTGTGGCCATCCGGTATGGATTCAGGGAGTACGACGGCCCGCCAGTGGAGCCGCTCGATCTCTATGTAGAGAAGAGTGGCGAGGAGATCGTCGGGCAGCTCTACAACTTCGAGGACAAGGGCGGACGAACGGTTTCCCTCCGGCCCGAGATGACGCCGTCTCTGGCCCGGATCCTCGGCGACCGAAGTCGGGGGATGGCCAAGCCGATCCGGTGGTTCACCATTCCGCAGCTTTTCCGCTACGAGCGGCAGCAGCGGGGGCGGCTTCGGGAGCACTACCAATGGAACGTGGACATCGTCGGCGAGGAAAGTGCCGCCGCGGATGCCGAGGTGCTCGCCGTGGCCATCGATGGGCTTCGTGAGTTGGGCCTCGGAGTGGACGACTTCCGGGCCCGGGTCTCTGACCGCCGCCTCTTGACCGCGCTGCTCGGTGCGGTCGGGGTCCAGGACGATCGACTGCCTGCCGCCTTCGCGGTCATCGACAAGATCGAGAGGATGCCCGAAGACAAGGCACGTGGGCGTCTCCTCGACGAGGTCGACCTGGACGACGCGGGTGCTGATCGGCTGCGTGCGCTCCTCGAGTGCTCCTCCCTGACCGAGCTCCGTAATCAGTTCGGAGAGCGGGACGCCGTCCGTGACGCGCTGGCTCCGCTGGAGGAGTACGCCGCGATTCTCGACGCGATGGGGATGGGCGACTTTGTGAAGCTCGACCTCAAGATCGTCCGGGGTCTGGCGTACTACACCGGCATCGTGTTCGAACTGTTCGACGCCCAGGGCGAGCTCCGGGCCATCTGCGGCGGCGGACGGTATGATCGACTGCTCGAGTTGGTGGGCGGCGAGCCTCTCCCGGCGGTCGGCTTCGGGATGGGCGACGTGGTGCTCGGCGAGCTGCTCGCCGAGCGTGATCTGGTGCCGCCGTACCGACCGCACGTCGACTACTTCCTGGTGGTGATCGGCCAGGAGCAGCGCAGCCATGCCCTGGGCATCGCCACGCGCCTTCGGGCGCAGGGCCGAAGCGTGGCGTACCCGCTACGTGATCAGTCCGTACGAAAGCAGTTCAAGGCGGCGGAAAACGAGGGCGCGCGCACGGTGCTCGTGCTCGGACCGGACGAGGCGGCGGAAGGGATCGTCGTAGCGCGGGACATGGCCACCGGGCAGGAGCGGAGGATCGCTCCGGATGCACTCGAATGAGCACCGTCCTCCGCCCTGGAGAGGATCCAGGCGAACGGGAGGCGGCACGCCTGGCCCGCGAAGTCACGGCGCGCGCCATCCGGCGGCTGGACGTTCTGGAATGGGTGATCCTGGCGGCCGCCGTGGCGGCCGCGCTGGCGGGAGGTGGGTTGATTGCGCTGATCGTGGGGGAGAGCACGGGGCTGAGCGTTCGGCTGCTTTGGGCGCTCGCGTCACTCCTCCTGTTCGGCATCCCGGCCATCGTGGTCATGAAGCGCATGCGAGAAGAGGAGCGAGCGAGTCGAGAGCGGCTCCGCCCCCCAACCGGTGAGACGGATGGCTGACGACAAGAGCTTGACCCCGCGTTCCGAGGACTTCGCGTCCTGGTACAACGAAGTGGTTCTCAAGGCGGAGTTGGCGGACTATTCGCCCGTGCGCGGGAGTATGGTGATCCGGCCCTGGGGCTACGGCATCTGGGAGAACATGCAGCAGGCGCTCGACCGGATGTTCAAGGAGACGGGCCATGAGAACGCGTATTTCCCTCTCCTGATTCCGATGAGCTTCATCCAGAAGGAGAAAGACCACATCGAGGGCTTCGCGCCCGAGCTGGCGGTCGTCACGGAAGCGGGTGGAAAGGTTCTGGAGGAACCCCTGGTCATTCGCCCGACCTCCGAGACCATCATCTATCACATGTACGCGAAGTGGGTCCAGTCGTACCGCGACCTCCCCATCCTGATGAACCAGTGGGCCAACGTGATGCGGTGGGAGCTGCGCACGAGGCTGTTCCTCCGCACAGCGGAGTTCCTCTGGCAGGAGGGGCACACGGCGCACGCCACCGCCGACGAGGCGGAGGCCGAGACCCTCGGGATCCTCCAGATCTATCGGACGTTCATGGAGGACTGGATCTGCATGCCGCCGATCACCGGGCTCAAGACCGAGTCCGAAAAGTTCGCCGGCGCGGTCCGCAGCTACGCCTGTGAGGCGCTGATGCAGGACAACAAGGCCCTCCAGGCGGGAACGTCACACTTTCTCGGGCAGAACTTCTCGAAGCAGTTCGATCTGAAGTTCCAGTCCGAGGAAGGTCGGGAGGAGTACGCGTACAACACGTCGTGGGGGGTCTCGACGCGCCTCATCGGTGGGATGGTCATGACACACGGAGACGATGACGGTCTCATCGTGCCGCCGCGCCTCGCTCCGACTCAGGTCGTAATCGTCCCGATCACACGTGGTGATGACACGCGGTCGGCCGTGCTGGAGAAGGTCGATGAAGTCGCGGGCCGCCTACGTGCGGCGGGTGTGCGCGTGAAGGTCGACGGACGCGACCATCTTTCCCCCGGGGCAAAATTCTACGAGTGGGAGCGGAAGGGTGTCCCGTACCGGCTGGAGATCGGGCCGAAGGACCTCGAGAAGGGGTCCGTTGCGCTGGCCCGCCGTGTGCGGCCGGAAGGCGCGAAGCGGAAGGAGTTCGTACCGGAGGAAGAAGCGATCGAGACCTTGCCCGCACGGTTGGAGGCGTTCCAGGACGAGCTGCGAGAGACCGCGCGGGCCAGGCGGGAGGAGAATACGGTTCGCGGAGTCGGCTCCATCGGCGAGCTTGCCGAAGCATTCGAGGCAGGAGCGGGCTTCGTCTATACGGGGTGGAATGGAGATCCGGCTGTGGAGGAGCAGGTCAAGGAGGCCACCAAGGCGACGTCTCGGGTCATTCCCAGTGAGGAGTTCCGCTCCCCACGCGTGCCGGAGCGCTGTGTTTCGGGCGACGGTCCGGCCGCGATGGAGGTGGTGTGGGCACGGGCCTACTGACGGATCCGTTCCCCCGCGTCGATGGACGCATCCAGTGCGGCGGCATCCCCCTCGGGGAGTTGGCCGTGGAATTCGGAACGCCGCTGTACGTGTACGACATGGAGCGTATCCGGCGCCAGGTCGGTCGTTTCGAGCAGGCCTTCGCGGGCGCGGGCGTGCTCATCGCGTACTCGGTGAAGGCGAACGGTAATCTCGCGCTCCTCCGCGAGATCGGCGCCCTGGGATGCGGGGCCGACATCACCAGCCTCGGTGAACTCCACCGCGCACGCCGGGCCGGAATTCCGGCGTCGTCGATCGTCTTTGCCGGGGTCGCCAAGTCCGAGATCGAGCTCACGCGGGCCCTGGACGAAGGGATCTACGGGTTCAACGTCGAGAGCGAATCGGAGTTGGAACGGATCGATCGACTGGCCGCTCTGATGGGCGTCCAGGCCGCCTTCGCGGTCCGGGTGAATCCGAACGTCGCCGCGGATACGCCGCACGAGTACACGGCCACCGGGCACGACGCAACCAAGTTCGGCGTTCCGATCGACCGGGCACGCGCTCTCTATTCGTGGGCCGCGGATCGCCCGAGCCTGGTGGCACGTGGAATCGACGTTCACATCGGTAGCCAGATCGTGGACACGGCGCCGTACCTCGAAGCACTGGATCGGGTCCTGGGACTCGTCGAGGAGTTGCGTGGGGCCGGGGTCGGCCTCGAGTACCTCGACATGGGCGGGGGCTTCGGAATCAGTTACGGCGATGGCGCCGGGCTCGACATCGAGGCTCTGGGGCGGGCGGTCGTGCCGCTCGTCTCCGAGGCGGGGCTTCGCCTGGTCATTGAGCCCGGCCGGTCGCTCGTGGGCGAGGCGGGGGTTCTACTCACGCGCGTGCAGTACGTGAAGAGGACGAGCGGGAAGACCTTCGTCATCATCGACGGAGGCATGAGTGAGCTGATCCGGCCGAGCCACTACGGCGGCTATCACGCCATCCGGCGTGTGGACACGCGACTTGATCGGCACGTCGAGCGCGTCGATGTCGTCGGTCCGGTCTGTGAGACCGGCGACTTCCTTGCGCGTGATCGAGAGATCGACATGCCGGACCCCGGGGAGCTACTCGCCGTGCATACGGCCGGTGCCTACGGCTTCGTGATGGCCTCGAACTACAATGCGCGCCTTCGCCCCGCCGAAGTCATGGTCGACGGAGGCGAGGCGCGACTGGTCCGGCGGCGTGAGACGCTGGACGACCTGACCCGACTGGAGGAAGATCTTTGAGTCCGCCGCACGACGAGCACGATCGCATCCTGATTCTGGACTTCGGCTCACAGTTCACCCAGTTGATCGCCCGACGCGTCCGCGAGGAGCGCGTCTACTCGGAGATCCACTCGCCCACCCGCGACATCGACTGGATTCGGGCCTGGGGACCGTCCGGAATCGTGCTCTCGGGCGGGCCGTCGTCGGTGTACGACGACGACGTGCCGTCCGTGAGCAAGGAGTTGCTGGAGCTGGGTGTGCCGGTGCTCGGTATCTGCTACGGAATGCAGTTGATCGCCCATCTGGAGGGTGCGAGCGTCCACTCCGGAAAGCGTGAATACGGGCGCGCGTCTCTAACCGTATCCTCTGCGGAGGGGCTGTTCGCCGGCTTCGAGGTGGGAGAGGAGAGCACGGTCTGGTGCTCCCACGGCGACCATGTGAACGAACCCCCATCCGGATACGTGACCGTGGCCTCGACGGGCTCCCTCCGCACCGCCGCTTTCCGCGCGGAGGACCGTCCGATCTGGGGGGTCCAGTTCCATCCGGAAGTCGCGCATTCGGTGCGCGGTGACGAGATCCTGTCGAACTTTCTGTTCGAAGTGTGCGGTTGTCGACCGACCTGGACCGCGGGCGCGTTCATCGAGGAAACGGTCGAGCGGATCCGAGAGCAGGTCGGAGACGGCACCGCGATCTGTGGTCTCAGCGGCGGAGTGGATTCGTCCGTGGCCGCCGTCCTGGTGCACCGCGCCATCGGCGACCGGCTCACCTGCATCTTCGTCGACCACGGCATGTTGAGGAAACGGGAGCGTGACCAGGTCGAGAGGATGTTCCGCAGCCACTACGAGATGAATCTGGTCGTGGAAGACGCGGCCGACCTGTTCCTGGGACGGCTGGACGGCGTGATCGACCCCGAGCAGAAGCGTAGGGTTATCGGCAACACGTTCATCGAGGTGTTCGAGTCGACGGCTCTGAGGGAGCGGACGGGCGCGTCGTTCCTCGTGCAGGGGACGCTCTATCCGGACGTGATCGAATCGGTCAGCGTCGGGGGCCCGTCGGTGACCATCAAGACCCACCACAACGTGGGTGGCTTGCCCGAGGATATGCCGTTCGATCTGATCGAGCCGCTCCGTGACCTGTTCAAGGACGAAGTGCGCCAGGTCGGCCGGGAGCTGGGGCTGCCCGAGGAGTTCGTGGGTCGCCATCCGTTCCCGGGGCCCGGTCTCGCGATCCGGATCCTCGGGGATATCACCCGGGAGCGACTCGCGATCCTCCAGGAGGCGGACGCGATCTACCTCGAGGAGATCCGCGCTGCCGGGCTGTACGACGAGATCTGGCAAGCGTTTGCGGTGCTGCTCCCCGTCCGGTCCGTCGGCGTCATGGGAGACGGCCGCACGTATGAGAGCGTCCTGGCCCTTCGCGCCGTCACGTCGCGGGACGGCATGACCGCTGACTGGTATCCGTTTCCCCACGAGGTGCTGGCGAACATCTCGACCCGGATCATCAACGAAGTCGAGGGCATCAACCGCGTCACGTACGACGTGAGTTCCAAGCCGCCGGCCACGATCGAATGGGAGTGACCGCGGGGCGGTAACCTCCTACCGGATCGAGTCGGGCAGTGCCCTCGTCGCGTCGAGACGCGCCTCCACCTCGTCCCAGACGTTCCGCATATACTGGACGTCGCGCCCGTGTGCGTCCACGAAGCCGACGAGCTCGTCTTCGTGGACGCCGTGGCGGCCGAGGACCTCGACGCGTTGGGCGTCGGTCAACTCGCCGTCGCCATGAAGCGCCGCGACCCGCAGGGACACATACGTCGAGATGAAGGTATCTCGGTCCACCACGTCATCCGGCGGCGTGGTGCCCGTGCATGCCGCCGCAGTGACGAGCACGGCGAAAATGGAGCGGCGGAGAGGACGGATCACGAATGGCCTTCGGAAGTAGAGCGACTCGCCGGAATCCGGAATCCGGAATATGGTTCTGTACGCGTTTTCGGCCTGTCGGATCCCTCGACCGTCAGCGGGCGCCGGACGGTCCATGGAGTTTTTGGCCCATTGGCATGCGCTTTGCACGTTGGGCGGCAGGGTCGGGGTGCACGGCGCCTCCGGTCCCGGATTACCGACACCGTTCCCCTGGGTGCCAGCCGACGTCTCGGCCGGTCCTCCCGACGACCCGACGACGCAGCCATGACGATACCGAGAGCGCATCGCGCGTATTCCGTACCCCTCCTCCTGGCCGCGGCCGCATGTGCCACCAACCCGGCGACCGGTGAGCGAGAGCTCTCCCTCGTCAGCGAGGGCCAGGAAATCCAGATGGGGCGGGAGTCCCATCCCCAGATCACGGCCTCCATGGGCGTCGTGGACAACGCCGCCCTCCAGAGCTACGTGGCGGGCATCGGTCAGCGCCTGGCGGCCGTCTCGGAGCGTCCCGAGCTCCCGTGGACGTTCACCGTCATCGACGACCCGACCGTGAACGCCTTCGCCGTCCCCGGTGGCTACATCTACGTCACCCGGGGCATCCTCTCGCAGTTCGAGAGTGAGGCGGAGCTGGCCGGTGTCCTTGGCCATGAGATCGGTCACGTGACGGCTCGCCACTCGGTAAGTCAGATGAGTCGACAGCAGCTCCAGCAGCTCGGGCTCGGCGTCGGCATGATCTTCTCGAGCACGGTGCGGCAGTTCGGCGACGTCCTCTCCGCCGGGGTCAGCCTTCTCAACCTGAAGTACTCCAGGGGTGACGAGACCCAGTCCGACGAGTTGGGCGTTCGCTACATGGTGCGGGAGGGCTACGACCCCGACGCGCTGCGCGGTGTCTTCCAGATGCTCAGCCGTGTGTCGGGCAACGACGGTGGGCGGGTCCCGGAGTGGCAGTCCACCCACCCCGATCCGGGCAACAGGGCAGACCACATTCGAGAAGTGATCGCGGCCACGCCGCAGGCGGCCGCCGCCACCGTCGTGGACCGGGAGGAGTACCTCAACCGGCTGGACGGGATGGTCTTCGGTCCGAACCCCCGCGAAGGCTACTTCAAGGACGGCCTGTTTCTCCACCCGGAGATGCGCTTCCGCCTGACGTTCCCGCAAGGATGGCGGACGATCAATCAGAAGACCGTGGTCGCGGCCGTCAGCCCAGAGCAGGACGCG
The DNA here is from genome assembly GCA_029262115.1 of Gemmatimonadota bacterium. Classification (GTDB taxonomy): domain Bacteria; phylum Gemmatimonadota; class Gemmatimonadetes; order Longimicrobiales; family Gaopeijiaceae; genus JAJCZZ01. The sequence continues at coordinate 22,410 of JAJCZZ010000041.1, forward strand.
ATCATCTCGCTCCAGCTCGCGGAAGGGAATGATGCCGACGCCGCCATGCAGGCGTTCCGCTCCCAGCAGGGCGTCGAGGTCGGGCAGGTTCAGCGTACCCGTGGCGACGGCGGTGCCGGTGCTCGCGCGGAGTTCATCGCTACGACCGAACAGGGCGAAATCCGCGGTGAGATCCACTACATCGCCTTCAACGGCAACGTCTTCCAGGTCATGGGCTATACGCCCTCCGCGCGGTGGGGGAACAACGGCAACGCCATCTCCTCCACGCTCTCATCGTTCGGAACGGTGACCGACTCGCGCGTCCTGAACGTTCAGCCGTGGCGAATCGACATCGTCCGGATCCCGTCGGCCATGTCGCTCACGACATTCAACAATCGCTACCCGTCCGTCATTCCGATGGAGCGTCTGGCCCTGCTGAACCAGCGGGACAACCCGGGCACGGTCATCCCGTCCGGCTCGCTCGTGAAGCGCGTGGTCGGAGAGCCGCTTCCGTAGTCCTCATCCGTCCGTGGCGAGCCGCCGGACCGGTCCGTCTACGGATCCGGCGGTCTCCGCGCGGGCGGGCCCTTCGCCGTCCCGATCGGGATTGGCCCGGAACTTGAGTTTTATACGACGGGGATCCCCCTGTTTCTGCCAAACTGGCAGGCTGCCTCCCGGCGGTTGAACGCTCGTTCTAACACCCGAAAAATCCGATGCTCAGTCCTGATCGCTTGACGGTGAAGGCCTCCGAAGCCCTGCAGAGCGCCGCGGCCGATGCGCGCCAACGGGGGAATCCGGAGGTCCACGGAGCGCACCTCCTCGATGCGCTCCTCTCCCAGGAGGAGGGAATCGTTGCCCCGGTCCTCCAGAAGCTCGAGATCCAGCCCGACCTCATCCGTGCTCGGGCGCGCGAGGCGCTCGACCGGATCGCCCGTGTCGAGGGAGGGGCCGACCCGGCGCTCTCGCGCGACCTGAGGCGAGCCCTCGACGGTGCGGAGGAGATGGCCAGAGAGCTTGGTGACGACTACGTGTCGACCGAGCACTTCCTCCTGGGGCTCACGTCCGAGAAGAACGACGCCGGACGAATCCTTCGCGATTCGGGAGCCACTCTGGCAGAAGTGCGCGGCGCGCTCGACAGCGTCCGTGGGTCCCACCGGGTCACGGACGACGCTCCGGAGGATTCCTACAAGGCGCTGGAGCGGTACAGTCGTGACCTGACCGATCTGGCCCGCCGCGGCAAGCTGGATCCGGTCATCGGCCGTGACGAGGAGATCCGCCGCGTGATCAAGGTGTTGGCCCGTCGGACCAAGAACAACCCGGTTCTGATTGGAGAGCCGGGTGTCGGAAAGACGGCCATCGTGGAGGGGCTCGCGCAGCGGATGGTCGAGGGCGATGTCCCCACGACGCTCGCGAACAAAAGGCTCCTCGAGTTGGACATCGGGTCGATGCTGGCCGGTGCGAAGTACCGCGGAGAGTTCGAGGAGCGGATGAAGACTGTCCTCAAGGAGATCACCGAGGCAGACGGTCGATACGTCATCTTCATCGACGAAATGCACACGATCGTCGGCGCGGGCGCCGCAGAAGGCGCGGTCGATGCCGGAAACATGTTGAAGCCGGCGCTCGCCCGCGGCGAACTGCGCGTCGTTGGAGCCACGACGCTCGACGAGTACCGGAAGCACATCGAAAAGGACCCGGCCCTCGAACGCCGATTCCAGCCCGTCTTCGTCGCGCCTCCGTCGGTCGAGGACACCGTCGCGATCCTGCGCGGCCTCAAGGAACGGTACGAGGTCCATCACGGGGTTCGGATCACCGACGACGCGATCATCGCCGCCGCCAAACTCAGCGACCGGTACATCGGGGGACGCTTCCTCCCCGACAAGGCCATCGACCTGATCGACGAGGCGGGCTCCCGCCTCCGCATCGAGATCGACTCGTTGCCCCAGGAGATTGATGAAGTAGAGCGCCGGATCACCCAGCTCGAGATCGAACGACAGGCTCTTCAGAAGGAGACCGAGGCGTCGGCGGTCGAGCGCCGTGAGGCCATCGAAGAGGAGCTTGGCGAACTGAAGGAGAAGAGCCAAGGCATGAAGGCCCGGTGGCAGGCCGAGAAAGACGTGATCGGCAAGATCCAGGAACTGAGGGAGCGAGTGGATGAACTGCGCAGCGAGGCCGATCGAGCCACGCGAACGGGTGCTCTGGAGCGTGCCGCAGAGATCAACTACGGCGAGATCCCCGCGGCCGAGGACGAGATCGGCGACCTGTCCGGCCGGTTGGAGGAGCTACAGAAGGTCCAGAAGTTCCTGAAGGAGGAGGTCGAGACCGACGATATCGCGGCGGTCGTGGCCGAGTGGACGGGCATTCCTGTGACGCGCCTGATGGAGTCTGAGCGGAAGCGGCTCACGCACCTCGAGGACCACCTCTCCGAGCGGGTCATTGGACAGGAGGAGGCGGTGACCGCGGTGGCGAACGCGGTGCGACGCTCCCGGGCGGGTCTCCAGGATCCCGATCGTCCGGTCGGTTCGTTCATCTTTCTCGGTCCGACCGGCGTCGGGAAGACCGAGACGGCTCGGGCGCTGGCCGAGTTCATCTTCGACGATGAACGGGCGATGGTGCGGATCGACATGTCCGAGTACATGGAAAAGCATGCGGTCGCGCGGCTCATCGGGGCGCCTCCGGGCTACGTCGGCTTCGACCAGGGAGGACAGCTCACCGAGGCGGTGCGACGCCGACCCCACGCGGTCATCCTCTTCGACGAGATCGAAAAGGCGCACCCCGAGGTGTTCAACGTGCTCCTTCAGATCCTCGACGACGGGCGCCTGACCGATGCGCAGGGCCGGACCGTGAACTTCAGGAACACGGTGGTCATCATGACCTCCAACATCGGCAGCCAAGCGATTCTCGAGGCGGCCGGAGAGGGGGAGTGGTCGGACGTGGAGCGCGACGTGCGCGCGCAACTCCACCACCACTTCCGCCCCGAGTTCCTGAACCGGGTGGACGACATCGTGGTGTTCCATCCCCTGGGAATGGAG
>JAJCZZ010000042.1 GCA_029262115.1 Gemmatimonadota bacterium
GCCCCAACTCGACGAGTCCGCCGTCCACGCCCTCCTCGAGCAGAACCGACGCCAGGGAGTCGATCCCGACGGGAGCACGGCCGGCGCCCGCTGGAAGCGCGAGTCCGACATCCCCGACGACGTCTACTTCGGAGCGCTCGAGGCCACGGGCTGAAGCGCCCAGAACGCAACCGAATGATCACGATGCCGAAGGTGGCAGATCTCGTGGCCTCACGCGCCAGTTCCTGATATACGGACCTACGGCAGCTCTTGCGATGAGCCGGATGGACATCACCGCGTTCGGCGATACCTTCGGCAACCTCATCCAGCTCACCGACCCGTCCGAAAGAGGCGAATTTCCTGACATGCGACCCCTGATCGTAAGCGCGTTCATCTCGGCAGATGGTGTCATGGAAGCCCCGGGCGGCGGTGACTACCGGAACGCTGGCTGGACCTTCAGGAGCGTCGAGTTCGACGAAGCGGCCTACGCGCTCAAGGCCCGCGAACAGGCCGAGACAACTGCACTGCTGCTCGGCCGCCAGACCTATCAGGAATTCGCGCCCGTGTGGCCGACGATGGACGAGTTCGCGGAATACAACGCGATGCCCCGGTACAGTCGTGTCATCCTCGCTCACCGAGGACGACCCTCGCTGGCCAGCCACGATCCTGCGTACCCTCGACGATGTCGCTGCCCTCAAAACGAGCGACGGCGGGATGATTGCCGTTCACGGCAGTGCCGAGCTCGGGGCGAGTCTCGCGGATGCGGGTCTGGTCGACCGCTACCACCTCCTCGAGTTCCCGGTCCTGCTCGGCGCGGGCAAACGGCTGTTCAGCTCCACCGATAAGGACGCGACGAAGCTCGACCTCGTCGAGCACGAGACGTACGCCAACGGCATCCAGATGAAGGTCTACGACGTCGTCCACCCCGAGGGATTGAGACCGCTGGGAGCAACTCGGTGGCAGCGCCCCCCACACTCAACTCCCCCGAATCAACGCCGTCACGTCCCGCATACGCGCCGCCAGTCGCGCCACCGCGTCCACGTACCGTCCCTCCCACTCGGGCACCTCGGCCGGGTCGTCCGTTTCGATCTCATAGCGGATGCCCGGAAGCATCCATGAGGCGTATCCGCTGAACGGGTCGGGAGACACGTAGAGCGAGCGACTCCACCGCCGATCCTGGAGGCCGCGATCGTCGAGCCACGCCTTTTCCAGCCCGATCATGGCCGTGTTGATCCGGGCAGCGGCATCCGGGTCGATCGAGCGTTCGACGCGTCTCGTTCGCGCCGCCTCGAGTTCACGCGCGGCCACTTCCAGGTCCGTGGTGGCCGCTACCAAGCGGCTCAGGTCCACCTGGATCCGACGCGCTGCCGCCACCTCCATGAGGGTGTTCACGTGCGTGCGGGTGTCGATGGCGTAGCGGGTCACGTCGTAGGGCAGCAAGTCGGCATTCGCGAAGCGGAGCGCGAGAAGTCCGTCGGCCTGCGACAGCATCGGGCCGAAGACCCAGTCGGGATCTCCGAAGCGCTCGAACCAGGCGAAGTTGTCGTAGTTCGAGTGGTAGATGCCGCTCCGTCCACCCGAGCTTAGGCCGGCCGACGGGACACCTGCATGGGTGTAGAAGGCGACGTGGTCGGACCCGCCGCCGAGGTTGCCCATGGTTGGGCTGCCGTCGTCCGCGCGAGATGCCCACCAATCGTAGATGCTCCCGTCGGTGCCCGGGTAGTTCACATCCTTGATCGCGTCCAGGATGGGCTGTTTCAGGGACGGCGACGACGACGCGCCGAAGTTGGGTCCCGACACCGCGGCGTCCGCGTTGATGTAGGCCACGGCTCCGGTGGTGAGCTCGGGCAGGAACTCCTCCACCCACTCGCTGGAACCGATGATCCCGTACTCCTCCGCGTCCCAGTGGGCGACCATGATGGACCGACGCGGACGGCATCCGTCGGCGACGATCTCTCCGAGCGCCTCGGACATGGCCAGGAGCATTGCCGTGCCGCCGTTCGGATCGACGGCGCCGAATCCCCAGGGATCGTAGTGCGAGCCCAGGATGAACCACTCGTCCGGGAACTCGGACCCTTCCAGGGTTCCGACGACGTTGACCGCCCGGGTGAGCGCCTTCGGCTGGTTCACGCGGACGCGTACCTCCAGATCATTCCCGCCCGTAAGGCGGTAGGCCATGTCCAGTCCCCCCTGCCAGTCGGCCGGCGCCTCGCCGCCGGCCATGCGAGAAAGGATCTCTCCGGCGGCGTTATACCCGATGGGAAGGACGGGGATGGTGTGGAGGCCGACCTCCGAGGGGTCGAGTCGCTCGACCTGGACCGGCCCGTCGACGGGGAGCGCGGGAACGAAGGGCGTCAGCGGATCGCCGGTCCAGTCCAGCGTCAACACCGACCCCCGCTGGATGATATCGCCGTTGAGCATGGGACCCTCCGGGTACGGATCGGAGCGATCGTCGGGCGCGTCGTTGAACATGATGACGCCGGCCGCCCCCCGCTCCTCGGCGAACTTCACCTTGAAGCCCCGGAAATTCCCGCCGTACCGCGCGATCACGACCTTGCCACTCAGATCGACGCCCATCGAGTCGAGCGCCCGATAGTCCTCGCGACGCCCGTAGTTGGCGTAGACGACCTCACCGGTCACGTCGCCGCTGCCTGAGAACGCGTTCCAGCCGTTCAAAAGCTCGGGGTGCGCGCTGAAGCGGTCGTCGTCGAGGGCCGACTCGCGGTTCGAGAGCTGCATCGCTACGGGGGAGACGATGTGGACCTCCACGTCGTCGGTGAGCTGCGGAAGGTAGACGTCGTACGGGTGCATCCGTACGTTCATTCCGGCGGCCTTCATGACGCGTTCGAGGTAGTTCCCGACTTCCACCTGTGCCGCGGAGCCCGTCGGGTGTGGTACGGCCGTGATGATCCGCAGGTGCTCACGGAACGCATCCGACGTCGGCACGTCCAGGAAGCGTGCTTCGCAGTAAGCTTGTTTCGCTGCCGTCTCGGCCGTGAAGCCGACCGGGACGTCCACCTGCGCGGTGCGTTGCGCGTCAGCCGGGGTAGATTGCGTTGCGATGGCAAGGACTGCCAGGCACAGAAGTGCGTTGGGACGGCGCATGTGTCGGTCGGGGTACGGGTGTCGGGCGTGGGTGGGTCAGAGCCCCAGACGGTACGCCCCCGACCGCACGCCAGCAACCGGGCGCTCCTGCGGGTCCGTGCAGCGAACCTCACTCCCCCATCCGTCGTCTCTTCGTGATCTTCATGCTACGATTTCCGGTTCGAGCCGTCGCGCCGCTTCTGATGGCCGTTCCCATGGCAGTTTCGGCGCAGACGTCCGGCGGCGCGCCCCGCGAAGCTTTGGCCAGCGTGACGCCGCGTCCTCCCGTCGTGGACGGGATCCCCTCGGAGGTCGAGTGGACGTCCGCGCCGTTGCTCGACGGCTTCGTTCAACGCGAGCCGGTGCAGGGAAGGGCGGCGTCCGAGCGGACGGAGGTGCGAGTCCTCTATGATGCTCAGGCGATGTACGTGGCCGCGTGGATGTACGATTCGCGCGCCGACGCCCTGGTCGTCGGAGAGACCCGGAGAGACGCCGATCCGACGAACACAGATGCGTTGATGCTCGTGCTCGACACCTACCGGGACCGCCAGAACGCGTTCCTGTTCGCCACCACCCCGGCGGGGATCGAGTACGACGGCCAGATTACGAAAGAGGGGGCGGGCGGCGGAACCAACCAGCGCCAGAGCACCGGCTCGGGCGGGGGCTTCAACGTCAACTGGGATGGCTCGTGGTCGGTGGCGACGTCCCGGGACGCAAATGGGTGGTATGCCGAGTTCCGCATCCCCTTCTCGACGCTACGGTATGCCGGCGCCGGCCCACAGACCTGGGGCTTCAACGTGACCCGCCGTATCCGCCGCAACAACGAAGAGGTGTTCTGGTCGCCCGTGGCCCGGCAGTTCGACGTGTATCGCGTGTCCTCGGCAGGCCAGTTGACCGGATTCGACGCCCCGGGTCGGGGTTCGGCGACGGTCACCCCGTATGTACTCGGGTCCGCCCGGCGGGACTACACGCCAACGACAGGACCCGACGACACGCAGTCGGCGGACTGGGGCGTAGACGCGAAGTTCGTCTCCGCCTCCAGCCTCACGCTGGACCTGACCTACAACACGGACTTCGCCCAGGTCGAGGTCGACGACCAGGAGGTCAACCTCACCCGCTTCCGGCTCTTCTTCCCAGAGAAGCGGCCGTTCTTCCTCGAGAACGCTGGCACCTTCTCGCTGGGCACCCCCCGTGAGGCCGAGTTCTTCTTCAGCCGACGGATCGGGATCCAGAGCGGGCAGGCCGTTCCCATCGTCGGAGGTGGGCGGCTGACCGGTCGCGTCGGGGGGCTGACCCTGGGTGTACTCGACATCCAGACGGACGACGTGCCGGGGCTGGTGTCTCCCCAGAACTTCGCGGTGGGTCGCGTGCTCAAGGAGATGTCCAACCGCACGCGGCTCGGCGGGATGTTCATCAGCGTCGTGAACACCGACGACACCGGTGATCGCAACCTGGTGTACGGCGTGGACGGGCGGCTGGGCATCGGCGAGTCCCTGACGTTCGACGGCTACCTGACGGCAAGTTCGACCCCACGGGTAGCAGGCGACGACGAGGTGGCGTTCGCGACGACCGGGGCGTGGAATTCCCGGGACTGGCAGGTCAACGGCGGCTACTACCGCATCGGCGAGGGCTTCCGAGCGGACGCCGGCTTCATCCCGCGCGGCGCTCACCAGTTCCGGAGCCTGCGTGTGATGCGTCGTGTCCGGTTCGAGAACTTGCCCTGGTTCCGAGAGCTACGACCCCATATCAGTATGCGCGAGCATCTGTCCCTCGATGGGTTCAGCGAAACCCGTCTGATCCACATCGACTCACACTTCGAGTTCTCCAACGGCGCGTTCTTCCAACTCCCCGCGTTCAACTTCACGCGGGAAGGGCTTCAGGCGCCGTTCGAGATCGCGGAAGGGGTGGTCCTGCCCGCGGGCACCTACGACAACGTCGACTGGGGCTTCGCCTTCAACTCGAATCTGTCGGCCCCCCTTTCGGTGCAGGGCCGCATCGACGTCGGAGGCTTCTACAACGGCTTCCGGTACGGCCACAATACGACGCTGAACCTGCGCGTCAGCGACGTCTTCGTTGCCGGGCTCCGGTATGCGTGGTTCGACGTCGATGTCGACCAGGGGCAGTTCACGACGTCGCTCATCGGCATCCGCGCCGCGTACTCGTTCACCCCGAGGATCTACCTCCAGTCGCTCCTCCAGTACAACGACCAGACCGACACCTTCTCGGGGAACATCCGTCTCGGTTGGCTGAACACCGCTGGCACGGGACTCTTCATCGTGTACAACGATCTCCGCAATACTGCCTCGTTCGCCGAACGGGGGCTGCCGGAAGGACCCCTCGACCGTCAGTTCGTGATCAAGTTCACCAAGCAGTTCGGCTTCGGTCGGTAGGGTCGGGGGCTCACCGCTGGCCGGGAAGGCAGCGCCCGCGCGTCGGTCTGCTGCGCCCCCGAAAAACGCCCCGCCCGGTTTCCCGGGCGGGGCGTTCGTTCGACGGATCGCTCCGTCCCTATCGGTTCATCATTCGCAGGACTGGCAGTTGTCGTTGTTCTCCGCACCCCAGTTCATGAGCAGCGCCATCGTGGACGGGAACGGCTGCACGCGCTGCTGCGGCCCGTTCGCCATGTCCACCGTCGTCTGGCCGCGCCGGCTGATGAGGGTCGGGTCGGCGCCGTTCTCGTGGAGGAACTCGAGGACCTCGTTGTCTCCACGGGCAGCCGCGTGGTGCATAGGCGAGTAGCCGTCCATGTCCCGAGCATTAACGTCCGCACCCGCTTCCTCGACCAGGAACTTCACTGCCTCGAGCCATCCGGTGGGCGCGAAGACATGCTGCTGACCCACCCGCGACGTGCCGTACCCCACGCCGGTAGCCGCGTGGATCGGGTAGACGCCGGGGCCACCGACGGGCACCTCGGGAAGGCCTGACGGATCCTCTTTCTCCTCTTCGTCCTCGTCCGGGTCGGGACGACGGAACTGCCGTTGGGCCGGCTTCGTGGTGGGGATACTCGGGTCCGCCCCGTGCGCCATGAGGAGGCGCATTGCGTCCACGTCGAGCGAGTAGGCAGCTCTCCAGAACGGCGTGGCGCCCGCGAAGTCCACGCCGATCCGGCCCGCGTTGTAGGCGACGTACCAGAGATGCGTGTCGAGGCGGTGGTTCGGGTCGGCACCCGCCTTCAGGAGCGCCTCCATCAGGTCCATGTGATCCGCTTTCTGCTGGCGCCATGCCGTCGGCTGTGGATACCAGGTGCGGTGCGCCCACCGGCTCTGCACCGCGTTGAAGAGCGGGCCCGCCCCGTCTTCGCTGTACAGGTTCGGGTCGGCGCCCATCTCGAGCAGTTCGAGCGCCAGGTCGTAGTGCCCGTTGATGACCGTCATCAGGAGCGGTGACGACAGGTCTCCGCCCGTGACGGAATTGATGTCGGCTCCGTTCTCGAGGAGGAACATCACCTCGTCACGACGCCCGTCCCTCGCGGCGTAGTGGAGCGCCGTCAGGCCGCCCTGGCTCCCGACCAGATCGGAATAGCCGAGCGGCTTCGGCTCGTTCTCATCGGGCTTGGCGGCTTTGGCGGTCGGCTCGGTCGGTAGGTCCGGGTCGGGTACGGGCGTCGTCTCGGGCGGCTCCTTCTTCTTCTCCGGCCCGATCTGGGCCGCCTGCTTGGCCGGCTCTCCCGCCTGCTGACCCGCGCCCTGGGCTGCCGGACCCACCTGTGCCGGCTGTCCGCCGTTGGGGTTGGTCGCATACGCGCCCACAGGAGCGTTGGCCGGGGGCGGATCGTCACCGCGCTGAACGGCCATCATGCGGGCGCGTTGGCGGCGGACGACCATGTCCTCCTTCGTCTTCTCGATGTAATCGACAACTCGCGTCGCCACGCCGACGCTCGCCCCGCCGTGCACGAGCGCGCGCATCACATCCAGTTCACCCTTCGCGGTCGCGAACATGAGCGGCGTGCGGGACATCCGGGAGTCGACCGCATCCACGTCCGCCCCGGCCGCGATCAACGCCTCGACGGTCGCGGGGTCTCCCGACTCCGCGGCGAGGTGGAGGGGCTCGACACCGGTCGAGGTCCGGGCGGCGACCTTGGCACCTGCCCCGAGGAGGGCGGTGACGGCGCTGTTGTGTCCCCGGTGCGCCGCGAGGTGGAGCGGCGTGTAGGCCCCGAGACGCGTGGTCGGTTCCAGGTGCGCCCCGGCGTACCGAAGGACCTCCACCATCGACCCGTCGTCGTTCAGTGCTGCCCAGTGGAGCGCCGTCATGCCATCGCCCTGGGCCGCGTTGACGTCCGCGCCGTCCCGGACGAGCGCCCGTACGGCTTCGACATCGCCTAGCTCTGCCGCGTCCGCCACCTGGGAGTCGGGAGCGCCGCCGAGCGCCCCTACGGCGAAGACGAGGACGAGGGTGCCGAACACTCTGAGTCGTTTACTACGCATGGCGATCTCCGAAGGAGCAATGCGGTTGAACAGTCGGTTCATCTCGATCTTCAATGGAGCAGGCCCCCGAGTGAGGCGTCGGCTTCCACCTGATCCGCCGCGACGGGAGCGAGGGCACGCTGGAACGCATCGCTCGCGGCCACGCCCATGATGAAGGACGACATCCGGAAGTCGTGTTCACGGGCGTCCGCCGTGATGGCTCGGACCGTGGGCTGATCGTACCACTCGACGCGCCGGCCCAAGGCGTAGGCCATGAGGTTCTCGGTGAAGGTCCGAAGGAAGACTTCTGGACGCTTCATCAGCGCGGCTCGCAGGTCCGCGGGGCTCGTCAACGGAGTGCCGTCGTACATCTCGCCGACCGGGTCCACCATGTTGCCCTCGTCCTTGACCCTCCACGCTCCGGTCACGTCGAAGTTCTCGAGCGCCAGGCCGAGCGGATCGATGAATCGGTGGCAGGAGTTGCATGTCGGGTTGGCGCGGTGCTGCTCCATTCGCTCCCTGACGCTGAGCACGCGGCCTTCCTCGACAGATTCCGTGGCCTCCAGGTCGGGGACGTCCGGTGGAGGTGGGGGCGGAGGCGTACCGAGAATCACCTCCATGATCCACTTCCCGCGCAGGACAGGCGACGTCCGGTTGGCGTGGGATGTGAGCGTGAGAATGCTCGCGTGGCCCAGGAGCCCCTGACGCGTCTCGTCCGGGTATTGGACCATCTGGAAGTCGTCGCCCACGATGTCGTCCATTCCGTAATGCCGGGCGAGCCGCTCGTTGACGAAGGTGTAGTCCGCCGTCATCAGCTCGAGCAGGCTGCCGTCGTTACGGACCAGATCGTCGAAGAACAGCTCCGTCTCGCGCACCATGTCGCGCCCGAGCTGACCGGTGAAGTCCGGGTAGAAGAACGGCTCCGGGTTGTTCTTGGCCGCGTCCTGGAGTCGGAGCCACTGCGACGCGAAGCGGGTCGCGAGCGCCTCCGAGCGGGGGTCGGC
>JAJCZZ010000043.1 GCA_029262115.1 Gemmatimonadota bacterium
GCTCCTGCTTGACCTTCATCGGGTTCGCGGCCGGTAGATCGACCTTGTTGATGGCCACGATCAGCGGAACGCCCGCGTTCCGCGCGTGACTGATGGCCTCACGTGTCTGGGGCATGACGGAGTCGTCGGCCGCGACGATGCTGATGACGACGACGGTGACGTCGGCACCACGCGCACGCATGGCAGTGAAGGCAGCGTGGCCGGGGGTGTCGAGGAACGTGATGCTCTTCCCGTCCCCAACCTCGACGTGATACGCGCCGATATGCTGGGTAATGCCGCCGGCCTCCCCTGCCACCACATTCGTCTTGCGGATCTGGTCGAGAAGAAGAGTCGGTTCGTCACCAGAATCTGTGGGCGAAGTTGGGTTCGGGGAGTTGGCCAAGTGTATGGTAGAGAGCGACTTCAGCGGCTCGGAAGGTGCGAAAGCCGTACGCTCTTTTGGTGGTGAGTTTCAGTTTGTTGTTGAGGCCCTCGACAACGCCGGAGGATATGGTGCCACGGGCACGGAACCAGTTGAGCAGGAGCTCGCGGTGACCGCGTAGCATCCGGGCGACGCGTTTCATGGGTTCGATCTTGGAGCGCATGGTACGCGTGCACCAACGGTCGAGGAACTTGCCAGCCCAGGCCGGGGACACGTACTCCCAGAAGCCCTGGAAGTCTTCCTTCAGGAGGTAGGCCCGCACAGCCTTGAGGTTGTAGCGAAGCAACTCGGCGAGCTTGACCTCTTGGCTCTCGGTGAGGTTCTCCGGACGCTTCAGCAAGCAGTAGCGCATGCCTTTGAGGTGCGGCTCATAGCCGTCGGCTTTGAGGCGCTTCGCCTCCTGAGCGCGGACCTGATTGATGGCCTTGTTCATGTGGGCCATGATGTGGAAGCGGTCGAGCACATGAATGGCCCCCGACGCCTTGAGGGCAATCACGTTGAGGTACGGTTTCCACATGTCCGTGCAGACGAACCGGAGACGGGCGCTACGCTGTGGGCCAAAGGATCGGAAGAACGCAAGCAGGGTGTTCATCGTGCGATCCTCGCCCAGCCAGAGCAGCCGTCGGGCGCCCTGGTCGATCTGATAGACGAGGGTGAGGAACCCGTACCCCTTCTGCCACAACACTTCATCGATCCCGATGGCTTCCACGCCCTCGAGGTCGCGATGCTCAAGACCCCACGTCACCGCCATCTCGACCGAACGAAACACTCGGCCCCAGGACGTGTGGAACACCTCGGCCACCTCCGACCAGCTCAACCGCTTCGCCCAGCTCGCGAGGAACCACGCGTACGTCGTCGTCGCCTGTTGCTTGCCGCTTCCCCACGGCACCGATTCGACGACGATGCCACAGTCCCCGCGGTCGACCCGGCGCATCGCGTACACGAAGTACACGGCGATACCCCAGATCGGAATGAACTCGAATCGGCGCGGCTTCAGGGTGTCGTACCCGGGTCGTGACCGGCCGCATCCCGAGCACTTCGGACGTCCGCTGACCCGAGGGCGAATCTCCGCCTCCAGCGCGAGCGATCCGTCGTCCTCCACGAACCGGACCGTCTCGTAGACGAACGACGCGTGCTTGTGGATCCGGTTGAGGATAGTTTGTAGGTGCATTCTGGCGTGGCGGGTTGGAGGGGATGCGTTCTCGCAAACACATCGTCGCCACCCGCCGCCCAGGATGCACCTCTTCCCCCTTCCCGCCGCTTCGCGCGTTACCTCGTCCTCGACTACTCCTCACCCCAAAACACCGCGATTCCACCCACAGATTCTGGCGGAGAACCGAAGAGTCTTCCCGTGGTCGACGTGACCCATGACCGTCACAACCGGAGAACGCGGCTTCAGATCCGCCGGATCCTCTTCCTCCTCCAGGACTTCGGCCTCCGCCGTGTACTCCTCCTCCCGTTCCGCGGTGAAGCCGAACTCATCGAGAAGCAACTCGATCTGGTCGAAGTCGAGCCGTTGGTTGATGGTGACCATCAGGCCGAGGTTCTTGAATGCCGATCCGATGATCTCGGTCGATGAAACGTCCATCAATTCAGCGAGCTCGGAGACCGAGAGGAACTCGTTGACCTTCACGGTCCGCGAGACCCGCTCTTCTTCCTCCCGCTGCTGCTCCACCTGTACGGCTTCTTCCTCGGCGGATATCCGCTGCCCCTTCCGCCGCCGCTTTTTGCCTCCACCCCCGCCTTTGATCTCGGCCATGACGCGCTGGATGTTCTCCTGAACCGCGTCCTGATCGACCCGCTGGCGCTTCTTGCCTTTCTTTCCGCGGTCGCGGCTGGTGCGTCCGTCCGCGGAGTACCCTTCCGCTTGGATGCGCACCTGCCCGCCTGGACCCGCACTCGCGGCTGGAGTTGGCCGCCGAATCGTCCGAACCGGACCCTCCGTCTGTGCCCCCCGGGCCGGGGACGGCTTGGGCGTCATGACCTCTCGCTCAGTGGGGCGAGCCGACGCGGCGGGCTTGATCTGAGGAGTGAGCTCCTCGACTGGCTCCGCCGCGTCCTCGACTGCCTCCGCCGGCGCTTCTTCCGGCGCCGTCTCTTCCGCCACGGACGGCTCGGGTTCCGGCGTCGGCTCCGCGGAGCGGGGCACTTCTGGGGCCGGGGTCTCCGGGGACAGCGCCTCGGCAGAAGCGTCCGACACGGTAGCTTCTGTCGCGGCAGCCTCGGTTGCGGTGGCCTCGGTCGGGGTCTCCAGCGGGGCCGCAGTTACCTCGACCACCTCGGCAGGCGCCGCCTCCGGCTCGCAAAGTGGGGGATGCGAGCGCCGCGCGCGAGCCGGTGAGCCCCTCCCCGTCAGCAGCAAACCCGAGTTAGGCGCGCGCCCGAGAACACTTTGGTCTTCGGCCCTTCGTGACGCGCTCACCGGGCCAGCGTCCCGTGAACCCATGGCCCTGCCCACCCGAGCCGGCAAGCTCGGGGTGTGGCTACACCTCCGTCATCCCTCCGGCATCCAGAACGGCGGCGGCGTCAGGCACCCCCGCCGCGCCGCCCTCTATCGCACGCTCCGCCGGCCGGTACGTCGCGAGTCGTCTACCGGCCACGACGCCCCACGACGACTCCGCTCTACCCCGTTGTGCAGCACCACCTCGAGACCCTCCTCGCCACGGCTGAGGACGAAGACCCCAGAGGCTGGGGGATGCCCTCCTGGGTCGAGCGCGACTTCCGGGCATACCTTCGATGCGGGATCCTGGCCCACGGGTTCGCTCGGATCCGCTGCGACTCCTGCGGGCACGAGCGGCTCCTCGCGTTCAGCTGCAAAGGGCGAGGTGTCTGCCCCTCGTGCAACACCCGCCGGATGGCCGAGGTCGCGGCGCACTTGAACGATCGGGTCCTGCCCTGGCTCCCGGTTCGCCAGTGGGTGCTCTCGGTTCCGAAGCGGCTGCGACCCTATCTCCACAGCGATCCGAAGATTGCAAGCGGCGTCTTGCGAGTGTTCCTCCGTGCCGTCCGCTCCACCGTTCACACGACGAGTCCCGGAGCTCCTGCGTCTGCAGGCGAGATCCAGACCGGCGCCGTCTCGTTTCTGCACCGCTTCGGTTCCAGCCTCAACGCCCACTTCCACTACCACGTCGTCGTCCTCGACGGGGTCTTCTCGGAGTCCGAAGAGGGCGGGGCGGAATTCCACGAAGCATCGGAGCTCGAACCGCGCCACTGGCAGGAGCTCCAGCGCACCGTCCAGAGGCGCGTGCTCCGGTACTTCCGCCGCCACGATCTCCTCGACGCGTCCACCACCGCCGACATGCTCACCTGGCAGGGCACGGGTGGGTTCAGCATCGACGCCTCGGTCCGTATCGAGGGGCACGACCGCCACGGCCTCGAGCGCCTTGTCCGCTACTGTGCCCGACCACCCTTCGCGCTCCACCGCCTCCACGCCATCGGGGGCAACGACGCGTTGCGCTCGACCGATGCCCGACTCGTCTACCGGCTACCCGGGCCCACACCCGACGGCCGGACCGTCCTCCTCCTCTCACCCCTCGAGTTGCTTCAACGGCTGGCGCGCCTCGTCCCTCCGCCCCGTGTCCATCGCCACCGCTATCACGGAGTGCTCGCCCCGAACGCCCGACTTCGGCCCCAGGTGATCGCCCTGCGACCGAGCGAGCTTGTCGATTCACCGCTGCCCCCGGACGACGAGATCGAGCCGTCCCAAGCCCCCGGCTCCCAAGCCGCCGAGGGCTTCCCACCCTCAGGACGATCCGCCCGGGTCCGCTGGGCCCAGCTCCTCGCCCGGATCTACGAGGTGCTGCCGCTGCTGTGCCCGAGCTGTGGTGGCCAGATGCGGATCCTCTCCTTCCTCACCGATCCACCCGTGGTCCGGTCCATCCTCGTTCACCTCGATCTGCCCCACCGGCCCCCTCCCGTGGCACCGGCACGCGGGCCTCCCCAAGGCGACTTCCTTCTCGACCAGTCCCCTGAGGTCGAACTCACGGCGGCCGAGCCCGCGCCTGCCTTCGACTTCGACCAGTCGGGTCCTGAGTTTCAGTTCGACCAGTCGCCGCCAGATCCGTTCGACTGACCGAAACGACTGACCGAACGGCGGACTTCCTCATCTACCCGAGGCTCCCGCCACGCCACCCGTCCGTCCGCCCTCGCCCATCCAA
>JAJCZZ010000044.1 GCA_029262115.1 Gemmatimonadota bacterium
GCTTCTGCTCAATCCGCCGCTGCCCCCCCACCAGCCAGTCCAGCGCCGAGTAGAGCGCATCGGCGTCGGCGTCGTCCACGCCCAACGCCTCGCCCAGGGAACTCGACAGCGTCTCACCCCGAAGCCCTCGGGCCGTCGCCAACTTCGAGCACGGATCCAGCACACGCGCTGCGATCATCGCCAGCGCCAGGTCCCGCGTGCGGTGCGACCGCGTCGACAGCAAGGCCGCCATCCCCAGCTTGTGCATCGTGCCCAGCACGGCCGCCACATGCCCATGCGGACGAGACCGCTCGATGTGGAACGTCTCCTCGGCCGACAGCAGCGTGTGGCCCCTCAACGTCGCACGCACCGCCTCGATCGCCTCGGGCGGCAGGGCCGTCAGGTTGGCGAGCGTCCGCTTCTTGACCTTGGTGCCCTCGCGGTAGGACTCACGCAATAGGATGGCGGGCGGCGAGGCGCGATTCGGCACGGTATCGATGTACATGACTACCAATATAGCGGCATAGATTGTGTTATGGCAAGTCACAAGTGTACAATTACATGGCTACAATTAGGCGACGACCGATCCCTCGAATCTGGCGCCATCACTCGCCTCTACATGGCTCCAACCCTATCTGACCCGGGGTAACTTCCGTTTAGTGATCGCTCCGCGACGTAGGGCGGCACCGACCTCCGTGCTGCCGCGCCCCCTCACACGAACGCGGATCGGTTCGTCAGGGTCCGCATCCGCCGCACGTTCGCCGCGTGTATCACCCACGTCCAACTTCACCACCTCGCACCGCTCCAGCGCCACGAGCGTCGGTAGGACCTTCTCCGGAAGCGCGCCCCGCCCCAACCACCGTGCGTGCGACCCCGGCACGACTTCGACGTACCCATGTGCGTCCGCGTGCCGTCGCAGCTTCCGAAGCAACCGCTTCAGCCGGAGCAGCGGCGGATGGGTCCGATCGATGAACCCGCGCCCCAGCCGCACGTCCGTCGGGTGATCGAGCGCGAAGCACAATGCGTCCTCCCCGTCCCTCCCCGCCCGTTCCGCCTCTTGGTAGTAGGCCTCAAGCGTGGTCGGCAGCTGCACGTGCGCCACCACCCGGACGTCGGGCTTGTCGATGCCCATGCCGAAGGGGGTTCGTTGCCAACTCGCCATGTCACTCTGAGAGGACAGAAGCCACAAACTCCGCCACCTAGATGTCGGTGATCTCCACCAACGGCTCGCCCGTAGGCAACAACTCTAGGGCCTTTGGCAAGGCGACGGCCAAAATCGTCTTCAGCGCTTGGTTCGACGTATTCCCGCAGGTCAGCCGAAGCACCTGAGTTGGCGGGCCAAGTCGCTCAACCATCTCGACGAAGTCTTGGTCCTTCGTCAATACGACTGCCGCTGCACTGCGGGCGCGACGAAAGATCCCGTGCGATCGCATCTCGGGATAGGCCTGGATAGGGAGCACCGTCTCCAAGCCGAGTGCCGACTGCTCTATCCAGTCGGCGACGCGCGGCGAGGGCTGCGCGTCCAGCCAAATTCTCACGCAGCCAAGATGGGATGATTCAATTTACGGCTGGCGAAGCGGAGGCTCGCTTCGATGTCCTCCTTCTCGAGCGCGGGCATCTCTTCAAGGACGTCCTCTTGAGACAACCCCGCAGCAAGAAGGTCCAAGACGTCCGTCACCCGGATACGCATGCCCCGAATACAAGGGCGTCCGCCGCACTGCTCAGGATCGACCGTGATACGCTCCATGATCTCAGCCATCGAACCCCCCACCGTTGCTTGGTCGCGTTGCGCTCGACTCACTAGAAACCGACGCCGAGCCGGCCCGCTGGCGATTCCATGTCCCAGCGCCCGGGTTGAGGGGGGTAGTTGACCCCGGGGGTACATGAATATGTACTGACGCGTGGGTTCGCGAAGCGGGAGTTTCCCTTCCAGGGACCGGGGTGCCCGGTCCGACTCCGATCTGGGAGGTGGGAGCGTGCTCGCGACGAACGTGTGGTTGGAAGGGTCCGGTGGTTGGAGGAGGTGGGGCCGTCGCACCCAAGGGCGCGCAGCGGTTATTGCGATCGCTAGTTGCGGAGATGAGGCACCGACGCCGGTGGATGTAGCGAACGTCCCGCCGGAGGTGGCGAACCCTACGTTCGAAGTGGCGAAGAACGTGGCGACCTCAGTGGAGCTGGCGGCTGTGGACGCGGACGGCGACGCGCTGAGCTACGCGGTGGAGACCGGTCCGGAGCACGGGACGCTGGTGCTGGAGCAGTTGGGCCAGAACCGGGTGCGTGCGATGCAACCGGGACCTACTCCGCCCGGAGCGCGTCGGCCGGATGGATGCCCGTGGCCCGTCGCGCCGGGACGTAGGACGCCGCCAGGGCGACGGCGAGGAAGAGCGCCGCGCTGCCGGCCAGCGCCCACGGGTCGCGGGGGCCGACCTCGTAGAGAAGGCTCTCGACCAGGCGCGCCGAGGCCGCCGCCCCGACGAGACCCAGCGCGATTCCGGTGGCCGTGATCCGAAAGCCATCGCCCAGAACCAGGCCCATGACACCCCGCCGATCGGCACCCAGGGCCATCCGTACGCCGAGTTCGCGCTCCCTCGTCCGGACCGCGTACGACAGCACGCCGTAGAGTCCGACGGACGCCAGCACGACCGCGGCGGCGGCCAGCAAGCTCATGAGCAGGAGCATGAACCGTGGGAGCGCTTCCTCCTCGGCGAGCACGTCGGACGCGGTGCGCAGGCCGATGATCGGGAGCCATGGGTCTATGTCGGCGACGGCCTCTCGGGCCAGCGCGAGGAGGGCGCTCGGGTCCCCTGGCGTGCGGATGGACACGTGCATGTAGGAACCCGGTCCACTTTCCGGGACCGGGAAGAGGATCTGATGGGGACCCTGCCGTTGGTCACGTCCCATCAAGCGGAGCTCGCGCACGACGCCGATGACCTCGACCCACGGCGCATCGCCGACGCGGAAGCGCCGACCGACCGCGGGTGCGTCGCCCCACAGGAAGTGCGACAGGTCGCGGTCCACAACGGCGACTTCCTTCCCTCGGGCGGCATCGGCCGGAGTGAATCCCCGACCCTCCATCAGCTCGAGGCCGAGGGTCGGGATGTACGACCCCGTGACGTGTGTGTTCGGGATCATGTACGGCTGGCTCTCCGGCACCGCACCATCCTCGGCTTCGATCGCATTCCCGAACATGAAGCCGCCTCCGCTGCTCACCGCGACACTCTCGACGAGCGCTGAGCTTCGGATGCGCTCTTCCAGACGCGCGATGAAGTCCGCACGCTCGGCGCCCGACGGATAGCGCTCACGGGGCAGTTGAAACTCCAGGACCGCTATGCGCTCCACCTCGAAGCCCGTATCCACCTGCATGAGCGTGCCGAGGCTCCGGGCCAGCAGCCCGGCAATGGCCAGAAGCGTCAGCGACAGCGCGATCTGCGCGGCCACCAACCCCTTCCTTGCCCGGCGATGGCGGGGCGTTTCACCGCCCCCGCGGCCGGCGGACAGCGCATCCATCCGGACGCCCGCCAGCGACGGCACCAGACCAAGGACCGCCCCCGCGGCAAGCGCCGACGCGAACGCGAAGACCAGCGTGCGGCCTTCGACAGCGACCGCATACGGACTGCGGAACAGCAGGGATGACGGGAGAATGGGACCCAGGGCACGCACGCCGAACCAGGCCAGCGCCACCGCGCCCAGCGCCCCACCCAGCCCCAGCACAGCTCCTTCGACGAGAAGCTGGCGGGTAAGGCGGGCTTTCGAGCAGCCGAGGGACGCTCGCACCGCGAACTCGCGGGCCCGGGTGGTCGCACGGACGAGGAGCAGGTTCACGCCATTTACGACAGCGATCAGAAGGAGGAGGGTGACCGTTCCGCTGAGGACCCAGAGGCCCTGCGCCAGCTCCCCCTGCGCTCGGAAGCGTCCGATTGGTTCGAGGACGACGGGCCATCCTCGCTCCGTCGGCTTGGCTTCCTGAAGAGCGGCGGCCGCCGCGTCGGCACGCTCCTGAGCGGCCTCGACCGTCATCCCGGCCCTACGGAGCGCCCAGGCGCCTTGGATAAACCCAACATCCCGGCCCGCAGCGGTGAAATCGCTTCGCATCGGTATCCAGATGTCCCGCCCGCGTCCGTACTCGGGAAACCTCACCCCCCCTCCGAGGATGCCCACGACCGTGGCCGGGCCGGTGTCCAGGCCGATGGTGTGCCCGAGGATGTCGTCGGGCCTGCCCAGCCGGTCCCAGTATCTTTGGGTCAGGATCACGACATGCGGCCCTCCGGGCACCGCGTCCGAGTCGGTGAAGCCCCGGCCGAGCAGAACGGGAACGCCGAGGGCCTCGATCGCGCCGGGGGTGATGGCCAGACCGTCCAACGGCTCCGCCCGCTCCCCGTCGGTACGGACGAACGACTGCATAGTGAAGCCCACCCAGCTGTCGGCGAACGAATCGCCGACGTCGCGCCACTTCTGGAAGAAGTCGACCTCGAAGGACATCTGGGCCTGGCCGGCAGGACCCCTCATCACCTCTGTCCAACGATCCGCGTTCCGGTACGCGAGCGGACGGAGGAGCACCGCGTCGAGAACCGAAAAAATGGACGTGGCCGCCCCGATGCCCAGGGTTAGCGTTGCCACCACCGCGATCGCAAAGCCCGGGCGGCGACGAAGCGAGCGTAGCGCCACGCGGACGTCCGCCGCGAGCGACCGGACCGTCTCGGCTGCCATCTCCCTGAATCGGCCTTCGACCGCGATCTCCTC
This sequence comes from Gemmatimonadota bacterium, assembly GCA_029262115.1. Lineage (GTDB taxonomy): Bacteria > Gemmatimonadota > Gemmatimonadetes > Longimicrobiales > Gaopeijiaceae > JAJCZZ01. The sequence goes on from JAJCZZ010000044.1 coordinate 4,720, forward strand.
CAACTCCCGGCGCACCGAAGCCGCGTCCCCGAACCGGCGCCGAGCCTCGGCCCACGCCGCGTCCGCCGGCATACCCCGATCGATGAGCTGCTGGGCGCAGTCCTCGATATGGTGCTGGACTTCCCTCTCGATCTCGATCTTCGGATCGCGCGGTCGGAAGCCCATGGCTACGCCTCCCCTCCCACCACCCGTGCCACCGCGTCGACGTACCGGCTCCACCCCTCCGTTTCCCGCGCGAGCGCCTTCCGGCCCTTGGCTGTGACCTTGTAGAACTTGGCCCTCCGCCCCTTGTCCGAGACCGCCCAATCCGCGGTCAGCCACCCCTTCTTTTCCATGCGATGGAGGGCCGGGTACAGTGCCCCTTCCTCGACCAGGAAGTCACCGTCGGACGTCTCCCGGATCCAACTCAGCACCTGGAACCCATGGAGCGGACCACCCCGGGCGATAGCGGTGAGGGCCAGAAAGGCCACCGTGCCGGGAAGGATCTGGAGGGAGTCGGCCATGGCGGGAGCCTCCTTGGACGGTGTTTCCAGGAGCGGTGCGAGGGATTGGCCTCAACACGCGAGGCCATGAATTATGGTTAATGGCCTCAAGAGATTAGGTCAAGAGAGAGGGCATGAGGAAGTGCGTCGATCGGGCGCTGTGAAGTGCGTCGATCGGGCGCTGTGATTGCTTGACGCCCTCGATGTCGCCATTCTAGGCTTCGAAGCGACGTCTACAATGGAGACCTCGTGACACCGACGCCCGTTTTTCTCGGCGACTTCGAGCAACTCGTCCTTCTTGCCCTACTCCAGATCACCGAGTCGTCGAACGACCATGCCCCCGTTCACGTCCTACGTGACGCGCTTCGCGGGCACGCGGGGCGTGCTGTGTCGAGAGGCGCCCTGTACCGGACGCTGGATCGGCTCGAGGAGAAGGGCTGGGTGGCATGGACGATCGACACCGAGGATGTGCCGGAGCGAGGCGGCCACCCGCGTCGCCGGTTCCATGTGACACCTGACGGCGTCGGGGTCCTCCGAGCATCCCGCGCGACCCTGCTGGGTCTCTGGTCGACGTTGGAGCACGTCCTTGACTAACGGAGGCGGGGACCCGGCTCCCCCACCCCGCTTCGTCACGCGCATCCTGAGGGCGGCGCTTCCCGATGATCGCCGTGGGCGGAGCATTCTCGGCGACCTGCTGGAGGAGTGGCACCGTCGTCCGCCGGGAGCCCACAGGACGTGGTGGTATCTGGGGGAGGTCGTCGCGTTGGCTGCGCGATACGTTTTCGTAGGTCGCCGGCTGCCTGGGCTGCCGGTCGCTCCCGGCGGTGCGTCAGGCGGTCGTTCGCATCACACCCGGCGTCTAGATGAGCGGATCGCGGATGATGGCCGGCAGGCGGTCCGACGTCTCGCGCGAGACATCGGCTTCACCGGCACCGCCGTTGCGGTCCTCGCGCTCGGGATTGGTACCGCCACGGCCGTATTCAGCGCGTACCGTGCCGTCGTGTTGGACGACCTTCCAGTGGGCCAGCCAGAGCGCCTCGTCCATGTCTCGTTCGAGAGTCTTGCGGGGGCCGCCGTCACCCTCACAGCCGAAGAGGTCGAGCGCCTGGCCGTTGAGAGTCGGTCACTCTCGAATGTCGGCGGCGTGGCCGCCTTCGGCGCTGGAGAGTTCCCGCTCTCCGTCGAGGGTCGCTCGCTCGAACTGGGAACGTCGACCGTCACCGCAAATCTCTTCCGCGTCCTGGACATCCGGCCAGCACTGGGGCGCACGCTACGGACCGAGGACGGGTACGAGGGGGCCGCTCGGGTGACCGTGATCACCCACGACGCGTGGCACCGTGACTTCGGCGGCGATCCCGAGGTGCTGGGACGTGCCCTCCTTCAGACCCAGACTCAGCGGAGCTACACGATCGTCGGGGTCGCTCCGCCGGGCCTCGATCTCCCCGCCGGCGTAGGATACTGGATTCCGGTGGGTCCACGCGGCGCCCCGGCCATCGGCCGCTCTTCAATGGACGTCATCGGCCGATTGGCCTCGGCCGCCACGCCGGACATGGCCGCCGAGGAACTCCTTTCGATCGTGCGTTCGTTGGACGCGGAGCGCCCTCGGCCCCGGTCGCCCGAGCGCGTGACGGTGCGACCCTTGTCGGAGGCGGTCCTCGGAGACGTGAAACCGATGCTCTCGGCCATTACGGCGTCGGTCGTGCTCCTCCTTCTCATCGCGTGCTTCAACGTCGGGAACCTCTTCCTGATCCGCACCAACCAGCGGTCGAGAGAACTCCTGGTTCGGCGAGCCCTGGGCGCCGGCTTGATCGGGATTGTACGGCTTCAGTTCATCGAGGCCGCACTCGTCGCGATGAGTGCCGGCGTCCTCGGCTTGATCCTCGCGACCTGGCTCACGGGCCTCCTACCGGTCTTGGCGCCGGGGCGGCTCCCCCGTTCGGACATGATCGGGCTTTCGGGCACGCCAATTGCCATCGCCGCGGGCATAACGGCGGCGGCCCTGCTGCTTACCGCCGTCGTGCCGGGGATCCTCGTTGCGAAGGGCACGATCGCCACCGGGTTGCGCGGCGGCAGTAGCACGGGCGCCGGTTCGCGAGGCAACGGTCGTGCGCGTCGCGCGCTGGTGGGCCTGCAGGTCGCGCTCGCGGTGGTTTCGCTCTTCGGCGCAGGCTTGGTCATGCGGAGCCTGCAGCGACTCCAGAGCCTGGACCTCGGGTACGCGACGGACAACGTGGGCATCGTCGAGGTGACCCTCGATCGCCGCGGACGCGGTCCCGCCGAGACCTTCGAGTTGCTTGCCGGACTCCTGGAACGGGTCCGGAGCGCTCCCGGAGTGTCGTCGGCAACATGGATCATGTCACGACCGTTCGTCGGGTCGACGGGCGTCCTGTCGGTGCATCCAGCGTTGGAAGGACAGACCGATGCGGAAGTGGAGGACGGTCCGACCGTCCCCGTAGAAGTCGGAGGGAGCGAGTTGCTTCGCACCCTCGGCATCTCGCTGATCCGCGGGCGCGGGCTCCGGGACACCGATCACGAGGACTCGCCGAGAGTCGCAGTGGTCAGCGAGGCCGTCGCCGGGCGCCTCTGGCCCGGCGAGGATCCTCTCGGGAAGCGCATGCGGTTCATGACCTCGCGCGCGCAGTGGTGGACGGTCGTCGGTGTCGCCGGAGATACACGTTTTCGACATCTCCGTGAGCCCACGCCGACGATCTATGTGCACTATCGCCAGCTTCAAGTCCTCCCGGCTGTCTGGACGATGGCGGTGCGGGCGAACGACAAGGTCCTGTCGGTACTCCCTGGCGTTGGAGAGGCATTGGCGGCGTCCGACCCGGGCGTAGACGTGTGGCGTGCCGGGGCGTTGTCGGACCACCTGGATCGCGGCCCTCTCTCGACGCCCCGGATTTCCGGGTTGCTCCTGTCGGGGTTCGGGTTGGTCGCCCTCGGGCTCGCGTCGATCGGTCTATACGGGGTGTTGGCGCTGGCGGTTCGCGAGCGAACGCACGAGTTGGGCCTGCGGCGGGCCCTGGGGGCGTCAACGCACCGGCTCCGTTGGCAGGTCGTCGGCGAGGCGGTTCGGTTGGCGGGCGTAGGGACCACGGTCGGACTCGGACTCGCGCTATTTTTCTCCCGCCGACTCGACACCCTCCTCTTCGACATCGGCCCACTCGATCCCACCACGGTCCTGACGGTTTCGGCGGCGCTCGTGGCCACCGCGGTGTTCGCGGCCTTCCTTCCGGCCCGCCGCGCGACCGCGGTCGACCCCATGGAGGCCCTCCGCGCGGAGTGAGCCCGGCGGGCGTGCTGCGGCCTTCCTCGCCCCGACATCCGTCGCGGTCGCGCTGATCCGACTTGACACCTGAGAATCTGAGGGCAAGGATACATCAGCTTCTCATGCCAAGGGTCGTTCATGACGCGACAACTCCCCCTTCTGCGAGGGACGCTCGACTCCCTCGTGCTCAGCGCGCTGGCCGCCGGCCCACTCCATGGGTATGGAGTGGCGGACTGGGTGCGCAGGACGACCGACGGGACCCTCCAGATCGAGGACGGCGCGCTCTACACCGCGCTCCACCGCATGGAGGACCGCGGGTGGGTGTCTTCCGAGTGGGGGATCTCTCCGCACGGTCGTCGGGCCAAGTTCTACGGACTCACGCCCAACGGACGCCGATACCTCGAGACGGAACAGCGGGATTGGCAGCTCTATGTCGCCGCGGTCGCCAAAGTCTTCAGCGCGGGTCCGGGCCGATCATGAAGTCGGAGCGAGGCGGTCGCGAGGCGCGGACGACAAGGACCGCGCCCGACGAACTCGATGAGGAGTTGGATGCCCATTTCGAGGGCTCCGTCGCAATGTTGGTCGAGCGCGGGTGGAGGGAGGATGACGCGCGCGCGGAGGTGCGCCGTCGCTTCGGAGATGCCGAACGTCATCGCCGTACACTGCGCAGAATGGCCAACCGACGGAGCCGGCACCGACGCGTTCGGGCCTCCCGCATCGCATGGGCCGCCGGCATCGGGCAGGCCGTGCGCGGGATCCGTGGAGCACCGGGCCTCTCCGCCGCGGTGGTCGTCACCCTCTGTCTGGGAATCGGCGTGAACGGTGCGCTCTTCCGCGTGCTGGACCGGTTGCTCCTCAGTCCCCCGCCTCACATCAGCAACCCGTCAGACGTCATTCGGCTTCATCAGACCGCGCGTTGGGGCGAAGGCGAGTCACGGGCCACCGATGCCTTCTCATACATCGACGTCACCACCCTTCGGTCCACCAGCGGCGGAGCCCGTTTGTCCGGGGCGATGTACTCCCTACCGGAGACCCTCGGTGAGGGAGACGATGCCGTCCGGGTGCGCGTCGCGAGGGTGGACCGCGCATACTTTCCGCTGATCGGGGTGCGGCCGGTACTCGGTCGAGCGATGCTTGCCGAGGATCACCGGATGGGAATGCCCCCCGTGGCTCTCCTGTCCCACGCCCTGTGGACCAGCCGGTTTGGAGCCGATCCGTCCGTCGTCGGTCGGACGATTCGGGTGGCGGACGGTCGATACGAGGTCATCGGAGTGCTGCCGCGCGGCTTCTTCGGCGCGCAGGCGCCGGCTTCCGATGTGTGGCTTCCGCTCGAGCCCGACGCCGTGGTCCGGTGGGGTGCGGGCTGGGCCGACGATTCCAACGTCCTGGCGTTCCGGATTCTGGCTCGTCTCCCCGCTGGAACGAGGGCGGAGGCGTGGACGGAGCGGCAGGAGGAACGGTTGCGCGCGACGACCGCCCGGCGTGAATCACCATCGGACTTCCTCAGCCTGGCGTCCTCGTCACTCGTGCCCGGCGACGGCCCCAACCCGAGCCCGGTGATTACCGTGTCGAGGTGGTTGGCGGGCGTGTCGTTGCTCGTGCTCATCGTCGCCTGCGCCAATGCCGCCAACCTCTTGTTGGTCCAGGGCGAGCGCGATCGGATGTCGGTCGCGGTGAGAATCGCGCTCGGTGCCGGACCGGGTGCGATCCGGCTCGAACTGTTCCTGCGCACCGCCTTGCTGGCTCTGGCGGGAGCGGCGGCGGCGATCGTCGCCGCGATCTTGGGCGGAGCCCTGCTGGAGGAGCTCTTCCTTGGGGCGTTGGACCTCCCGGTGGAGGGAGAAACCCCTCGCCTGTTGCTCTTCCTCGGCGCGATGGGCGTGGTGGCCACGCTGCTCACCGGCTTGATTCCCGCCGTTCGGCAACCGCAGGCCGACGTACGTAGTGCGCTGGGATCGGGTCGTCGTACCACGCGGACGCGAGGGGGATTGCGGCAAGGTCTCGTGGTGGTGCAGGTGGCACTCTCCACGGTTCTCCTCATGGGAGCCGGGCTGTTCGTGCGGAGCTTTCGCGCAGCACAGAGCGTCGACCTCGGCTTCGACGTAGACCACCTGGCCATGGTGCGGGTGGAGCGGGACCGTGGCTCCGAACTGTCCCGCGATGAAGCGTACGCCGCGGTCGTGGAGCAGGTGCGCTCCCTCCCGTCCGTCACCCACGCAACGCGGACGATTGCCGTGCCCTTCCAGCTCCTCTACGGGCTGGCCGCCACGCTCCCGGACCAGGCAGCAGACGCTCGGATCTACGTCAACGGGGTCGGTTCTGACTACTTCGAAACCATGGGGATCACGATCCGCCGGGGTCGACCGCTCACGGCAGACGACGCGCTCCCGGGAGCGGAGCCGGTCGCCGTGGTGGGAGCGAGAGCCGCGGCCCGCTTGTGGCCTGGGGAGGACCCGTTGGGCCGTTGCCTCCAGGTCGGAGAGGCTGCGGGCGTGTGCACCCGAGTCATCGGGGTCGCGGCCGAGCATGCGGGCGTGAGTTGGACACCCGAGGACTTTACCGATCCGACCGGTCTCCAGGCGTGGGTCTCCCTCTCCCATCCTGAGGCAAGGGCGCCGTCATCCGTCCTCGTCAGACTCGAAACCCCGAACGAGGAAGTGCTCAACGAACTCCGACGCGCAGCGGCTCTCCCAGGTGTGCGGTACGTCGAAGTCGAGCCACTGAGTCGGTTGGTCGGACGAGAGATGAGATCCTGGAGATTGGGCGCGACCGTATTCTCGTTGTTCTCGTTGGTAGCGCTCCTCGTCGCAGCACTGGGCCTCTACTCCGCCCTGGCTCATGAGGTGGCTCAGCGTCGGCGAGAATTTGGTGTTCGGCGGGCATTGGGCGCGGGCCGGAGCAGTCTCATCACGACATCGGTGTCCAGCGCCCTGCCCCTTTTCGGAGCGGGCCTCCTGATCGGCGGTGCGGTTGCGGTACTTGGGGCGACGCGCCTCGGTCCCCTGCTCTTCCGAACGGATCCGTACGAGCCTTCGGTGTTGGCCGGGGCCGCGGCGGTGCTCCTGATTTGCGCTTCAGCAGCCGTGGTACTGCCGGCGTGGCGGGCGAGCGTAGTCGATCCGCGGGAGGCCCTGTCGGAGGAGTAGGGACTGGGGGGTGCTCGGTTGGTACCACAATCGGCACCATTGTCCGGATGTGGTTTCGGATCCAACTTCCATGGTATCCCCTTACCCCGAGATCGCTATGCCGAAGCGCCGCGTCGCCGTACTTCCAAACCGCGGACGAGATGTGAACGACGCGCCTCGCAAGCCCGGGTGGCAGGTGCCCTCCTCCGTCGCGGACGCCGTGCGACGAGCTGTGGATGAGGGCGCGGCCGCGAGCCAGAACGCCTTCGTCGAGCGAGCGCTGGTCCGCGAGCTTCGTGAGCTTCGCCGTCGCCGGATGTACGACGCATACGCCGGAGCTTCGAAGGACCGCGCCTTTGCGGCTGAAATGGAGGAGGTGACCCACGACTTCGAGACCACTGCGAGCGATGGCCTCGCGGATCGGGGGTAGGCCGGTGGCCTACGTGGGCCCCGTTACCCGCTGGGAGATCTACTGGGTCGATCTCGATCCCCGGGTCGGACCGGAACAGGGTGGTGTCCGACGTCCGGCAATCGTCCTCTCGAACGACGGATTCAACGCCCACTTCGACGTGGTGACCATCGTTCCGCTGACGAAGCGCGAGGGGAAGAGGCGGCCGGTCTACATGTTCGAAGTCCTTCTCCCCACGGAGTTGGTGGGCACGGGGTTCGAGAGCATTGCCATGCCGCACCAGATCCGGACCGTGTCGAAGCTCCGGCTTCTGGAGCGTATCGGAGCCGTTATGGACGAGGATTTACAATTGGAGATCGAGAACCGGGTGCTGGAACACCTCGGGATCGCGTTCGAGGCGGAGGAGCTGTGACACACTGGGCGCCCATGCCCTGAGATCCTCACTTTGAACGGTGCGGCGGAGTTGGTGGTGCAGAATGCGGACGCGTACCAAGCCATGATCGACGATATCGACGCACTCGAGACGGTCGTGGGCCTGGACGAGGCGGACCCGAGATTGAGCGAGGAGAAGGCGTGGACGCCGTCGAGATGCTCTCGCGTCTCCGCGAGCGCCTCGGAGTTGGTCAGAGAGCTCGGTAATTTGTACTCCTTCGGATCTGCTCCGGCGGTCCGCGGCGGATGCCCGACCCAGCAAGCCGCCGTCTCGCGCTCTTGACGGATCCGTCGGCGAACGTGACCCTGGACGGCATCCGCCGCCCGCCGCAGCTGGTCCCAAGCCCAGACACGATCCATGAGTAGCAGACGCCCATCCGATCAACTGCCGCTCTTCGAGAGTCTTCCCGAGACGCGCCCGCCAAAACGCGTCGGTCCGTGGCGTCCAGCCTCCGGCGACGGCTGGACCAAGGACACATCCGCAGACGACCTGGAACAGGAATCCCCCGACGTTCTCCGTCGCAATCTGGAGTTCCTCCGGGCGATGGAACTACACGGCGGACAAGCGATGGCCGACGACATCCATCGCTTCCGACAAGGTCATGAGGAGTTCGTTCACGGGCTGGTCCGGTGGCGGTCGAGCGCCAGCGACATGAGCGGTAGTGACGCCAAGCGGCGAGTGCCGCATGCCGCCCTGGTTCTCGGGACCCTGAAGGAGCTGGGCGAGCTCCGCCTTCGCATCCTGGAGGGGCTGCCACCGGCGCCGTTGGAGAAGGTCATGAGGGCCGAAGCCCTGGTGCGCGTCAAGGAGCAGGAGATCGAGCGTGCACTGATGCTGGCGGACTTCGAACTGGCAGAGGAGCGGGGTGACGTCGTTAGCATCGACATCCCCGTCGACGATCCCGGATTCCCGGATGGCATCATCGGAGCCGGCATAGTCGATGCCATCGCCAGCTCGTACATGGCCCAAATGAAGTGGGAGCATGAGGGGCGAAAGCTTCCCGCCCGCAGCGGTCTGGGCTCCTTCCTCCATGGCCTGCCCGTGGTATGGCTGGACGCCGTCTGGGATGCCCTGGACCTCGGCCCGGAAGGCCCTCGTCAGCGCAAGGAGCGGGAGCGCGCTATTGCCGCGCACCTGACTGTCGACGAGACCATCGCGCGCATCGTGAGCGAGAAGTTGTCGCCACCGGAGCGCGCCCTCCTGGCGTTTCTTCTCGCGCGTGAGGGGGAGGCTTCGGCATCCGTCGTCCATCAGCGCTTTGGCAGCGACGAGAGTGACGGATGGTTCTGGAACGAGAACCCGCCCGCGTCGCCGCTCGGTCGGGTGCGTCTCCACGGCCTGGCCTTCGTGGGCACGCCCGCAAAGGGAAGAAGGACGCGAACCGTGATTGTGCCCAAGGACGTGCGGCAGGCCTTGGAGAAGGCGCTGGCCGGCACCGATGTGGGGGAGGAGAGCCGGCTGGAAGATGCGGATCCAGGTCTGCCTCCCGATATCGCGGCAGTGCTTGCCGACGCCTATCCCCGCGGAATGATCGACGTGGTGTGGGACGAGGAGGCGGCGGCGACGGAGCGGAACCGCCTCCGTGGAAGGCTCGGGAAAGTCCCCGGCTTGCGACTCCTGTACGTGTCGCCTGCAGCGGGTGACCTCTCGTCGTCCTACACGAGAACCGACGATGACTCGGGGGATGACCGGGAGGATGAGATGCGGGACTGGGACGACCTCGAGCGCTCCTACACGGTCTTCTTCCTCAGCCCCTCCGGGAACGGATTCGACTACGCCGTTCAGGACGAGGGCGTGGACGAGGAGGGCCGCACGCATCCCGTCGTCGGCTCCGGACGCATCGGCTGGGCCGTGGCAGTTTCGCTCGTAGCACCGTACGCGCTCCTTCGGGTGAGCAGCTTGGAGTCCACGCAGGGGCAAGCCACGTCGTTCCCTGACATCGAGCCTTGCTTCTTCGACGAGGGGGGCCGTGGCGTTCCCGCAGATCGGGTCTTCATGGAGATGCTGGACGTGGGCGACAAGCGGCAGATGCAGCAGGCGCGGAAACGTATCATGCGGGTCCTGAAGGATGCGGACATCGTCGTTCTCGGCGACGAGGAGGTCGGTCGCCCCATCCCAGAACTGGACGCCGAACCGGACATCCTGGTGGGAGTGGAAGAGGGAATGCCTCTGACCGTCGAGGACGCCTTCTTCTTCCGCTACATATGAGGTCAGGTCAAGCCGACCGGTCGTCCGTTCGGAGCGCCTTCAGTTCGGAGCCATGCATCAGGGCCGCAGGTCTACATCACCCGGTGCCAGGGCGCTACGAGGATCCTCTTGTCCAACCAGAAGACGTCGTCCCCGTCGTAAAGGAGCAAGGCTCCTGGCGAGTCCGGGTAGTCGGCCAGGAACGTCCGGAGGTGACGAGCGTCGCCGGAGGTGACGCGCCGGGACGCTTTGACTTCGATAGGTAGGAGCCGGTCGGGCAGTTCGATGACGAAGTCGACCTCCGCACCCCCGGCGGTGCGCCAATGGAGCACGTTGGGGCGATGGGGGGCCGTGCCTGCCCAGGCCATGAGATCGGTCAGAAGGAGGTTTTCCAGGTGGGCCTCCCTGGGTGAGGACTCGGCTCCGAGGTGCATGGCGAGCCCAGTGTCGCTCCAGTAGATCTTCGGTGCCTTGATGAGGCGGCGAGTGCGGTTGACCGAGTAGCCCGGCAACCGCACGAGTTGATAGGAAACCTCCAGCAGGTTCAGAAACCGCTGGACCGTAGATGAGGGAAGTCCAAGATCCCTGGACAGCTCGGCCTGGTTCATCAGCCCGCCCAGGCGGAGGCAGAGCGCCGCCATCAACCGCCGCATGTCAGCCAGATTCTCGATTGCCGAGAGTTGCCGCAGGTCCCGCTCCAAGTATGTGGCTGTATACCCCGAGAACCATTGGGCTCGTTGCTCCTGTCGCTCGAGCTCATGGGCGGGAGTGGGGTAGCCGCCTCGGGCAGCAAGCAGTTGCCAGGCCTCCATCGGTGCTTCGTGGGCCTCCAACAGCCTGGGCCAGTTCGATGGTGGCGTCTCGAAGAGCTCCGTCCAAAGTCCGGCCCTGCCCTGACCGAGCTGCTCACGCCGCGTGAGGGGCAAGAGGGGGACATACCCAGCCCGACCTGCCAAGCTCTCAGAAACGTCTCGCTGAATCAGCAGGTTGGAGGAGCCAGTCAGCACATATTGTCCCCGGATTCGCTTCTCATCCACCCTTCGTTTGATGGCAAGAAGCAGATCCGGAGCGTGTTGGATCTCGTCGATCACCAAGCTCTCGCCCCGGTCCAGAAGAAGTTCCGGATCCCGGCGGGCCTGGTCCCGAACCAGCACGTCGTTCTGGTTGTGCAGGGATGCGGGGCTAATCACGGCCACGAACACGTTCGGCAACGTGGCAATCGATCTCTGGCACCCGCGCGCGGCGGCCGTGAGCGTGTCCAGTTGAACCGGTCGTTCTCGGGATCGAGAATCCGGTCCAGCTGGCTGTCGTCTCGTCGAGGGTGCCCTGATCCTTCAGGTAGTCCTCGAAGGACGATCCGATATGTCCTTTGTTCTTCTTCGTCATGACGTCATCTCCTTTGCCGCTTTTTCGCCAAGTCGAGGTCGGCCTTGGGTGTCTTCTGCGTCTTTTTGACGAAGCCGTGAAGGAGCACCATCCGACCACGGTAGCTTGTAAAAAATCACGCGGGCGATCCGTTTCTTCGTGATGTTGAAGCGTACCTCGTGCAGACCGTCGCCCAACGTCCTCGTGAGGGGCATGCCGACCGGCCAGCCGAACTCCACAGTCGCGATATCATTGCCCACGATCCGGCGGCTCTCCTCATCAAGAGCAAGCAGCCATTCCCGTACGGGCTCCTTCCCGCTCGCCGTGGCGTAGAAACGCGGCTGGAAACCTCTTGAGCTTCGTCACTGCACCTCATGAGGTACATGGTACCACACACGGTACATTGGGTCGATCCGGTCGTCATCTCAGTTGTTCTGTTTGATCCACACATGGACCGGAGGTACCACACCAGGAACAGGGGTGTCAATCGGATGGGTCCGTCTCCTCCAGGACCATCATGAGGAATCCAGCACGACCTTCCGGATCCGCTTCACCCGTCCGGCCAGGAGGTCGCGCAGGACGCTCGCTTGGACGTGCGGGGGCGCGTCCGGGCGCCGCAACAGGTCGCTGGTGGGTCTAGCTCCCCGAATCCCTCCAGCTTCTCGCGAGCTGCACCCACCGCACGGCCATCGGCCGCGAGTAGACCATTTGTCCGTTCGGATAGATCGCTCCTAGCTCGCGGGGTTCATGCTCCTGAGCCCACGTGATCAATGGCTCCATCGCCTCGGCAAGTGTCACGTCGCCCCACGACACCTCATGCACCTGGCGCGTGATCAGACCTCCTGACGCGACCTCGAACATGGACCGAAACGGAAGCCCATTCACGCCGATGAGATCCAGGAACTCGTTACCCTCCGCGCCCTCGATCATCACCGCCACGCCGTCATCGGAGGCGACCTCCCA
>JAJCZZ010000045.1 GCA_029262115.1 Gemmatimonadota bacterium
GATCCCCCCATGCCCCAGCGCCCTCGCTTCGCTCGCCGCCCACAGTCGCCTCGAGCGTTCGGTCAGCACCGGTGCCAGCGCCTTGTACTTCTCCCCAACCACGTCGGTATCCATGCCCGCACCATAGCACTACCGTAGACCAAAATCAATCAGTTATTTCTTTACAAGCCCTTAGGGGTACAGGAACTCTCGGTCAGGGAGTGGGAAGCCGGTCGGAACTGGCCGCGCCGAGACAACCAGCAACGCTTAGCACGCCTCTTAGAGGTCGGGTGGACAAGAACTCCCGATGATCAGGCGGGGCCCCTTCCGCCATCGCAACACAAGCCGTAGGACGGGGAGGGCTCAGCCCGCCTCATTCCCAGTTCTTCAACCGATCTCCCGCCCGCCTGACCTTTCCAGAGAGGGGCCCGTTGGGGAGCGGGTGAGCTCAAGGTGAAGCCACCTCTACGCTCGCATCTTCCATCGCAAGTCCGGGAGCGACTCCCTGCCCGGGTTCTCCAGACCACGTCCTTTCGGCGAACAGCGTGCGCCGATCCCGTCGACATACGTCGTTCGGAATCTTCGAGCACAATCTCTTTAGGAGCCACACGTTTCTTGGAGTGATCGTGCAGCCGGCCACATACTTTTCTAGCGTGAGACTTGGGACGCATTCGACTGGGGGGACATCTTGCGCAAGGTGATGAGGTCAGCGCTATCAGAGGTAGTCGTCCTAGTGGCACTCGCGGCTTGCCTGGGTACCGCCATTCGGTCGATCCATCGGGAGAGAGTTGCCGGCGTTCACATCGATCAACTCCAGAGAATGGCCAGCCGCAGTCACGTCCAAGACAACTTGATGGGAGCCCAGTTCGGATCCCTTGTGGCTTCGAATCCCGATGGGCCAGATGCGTCCAAACATCGGCTGTTGTGGATTCTTGATGTCGAGCGCTGCCTTGATTGTCTGAAGGACCTCAGTCCGTGGTGGAGCCTCAGAGACTACCCCGGTCTTGGGCGCGAGGTTTGGGTAGTCGGGGATCCCTCGGCCTACGACCGTGAGCTTTCAACCCTCGGAGGGAACACAGCGTTCAAGTCGAGACTCGAGGTCAGAGAGTTGGTCGGTGCCACGCTCCCGAGCACGAAGCTGCTTCTAGACCCATCGGGAGTGGTCGTCCTTTCAGACGCGCGCTGGAGTGAGGCCAGTTGTGCTTGGAGCTTCGAAGGTGTGGTCAGGGCTCTGCTCTACCGTGACAACGGGTCTGAGATCAGACCCTACTTCTCGCATGGGCGGCAATCTTCAACCGAATAGCCAGGAGGGGAAACCGATGTCACCACAGCCTAGCAACTTGTCGAAAATCCGCGGGATCTTTGCCGTGATCTGCCTTCTGACGGGTGCGGGTATGTGGCTCGCCTATCCGACCTCTGTCGCCGCCGAAACATGCGACTTCGGTTCGTCTGAACTGCCATGCGACCCAGACAGGGGCTATATCTGGCAAGGCGCCTGCTACAGCGATGACGGCTGCTATTATACGATCGAATCTTGCTGCAACTGACCAGAGTCCGTTTAGGCGTTTTACCGACCCTGGTCAGTCTCGCTGCGTGTAGTATTCCTGAGGAACCCAATCTTAGCGTTTTGGACGTGTTCGACGTCGTCCAGGCCGTTGCGTTGGAAGAGGCTCCTGGGGATCCGCTCGGAGGGGTTGGAGACTACACCGAGTCCATTGACGGCAGCTTCTACGTGGCCGATGCGCTGCTCCCTCGTGTACGCAAGTACGCGAGGGACGGTCGGCTGTTAGGTGCCGTAGGGTCGTTTGGTGATGGCCCCTTTGAGTACCGGCGTATTGTCGGGCTAGGCCTGCTCCCTGAAGACGCGCGCGTAATCGTGCTCGACGGCGACCTATCGCGTGCAACTACGTTGCATCCCAACCTAGCGCCGGACACAACCCATTTGCTTAGAGTACCGCCACTGGGAGACCTTTATCTCTTAGGGCGGGATATCGTATACCTCGGGGTGCCGGGCGCCCGTATGGCCGGTTTGGTATGGGCTACGCAAGAATGGCAGGCCGTACAAACGACTGAACTCCCGCCACCGGCGAGGATAGCGGACTTCCCCTACGTAGGAAGCTACGCCCGCAGCCTCTTCGAGGCACATGGGAATCGCATGTTCACGGGTATCACGATGGGCTACCCGATCATTTCCAGGAACCGGGTCGGCGTACCGGTCGACTCGATCACTCGGCCCTCTTGGTTTCGAGATGTTCCGAAACTTGAGATCGGGGCCCTAAACGGCCCCACTGGCGGCGAGAATCGACGCGAGTGGTTCGAGTCGTTTGACATCGTGGCGGCGGTGCATGTCGTCTGCGATTCGCTGCTCGCGGTAGTCCACGGTGAACTCGCCAGTGTCGGTGCCGCCGGGCGTGTGGTTGAACGTCACACCGACCTAACCCTACACCGACTCGACGATCTGCAGGCGGTGGCTCGTCTCTCCATCCCTGATGAAATCAAGATCCTCGACGGAAAGGCGGATGGTTTTCGGATCCTGACTTCGGTTCCTCCGAATTCCTGGGGGATTGCCCGAGGCGCATGTCCGTAGCTTCTCCACACTAGCGAATATGGCGCGCGTCCGCACTTATTCACTAGCCCGAGACGCGATGCCGGACGGGCGACAAGTTGGTTCCTGACCCTGTCTGGTGACGACGGTGTCCAGTTCGGAGAGTCCCTGAATTGAGCTGTACCCCGACCGGTGGCTGCCGGAACAAGATCCGCGTCGACGATCTCGAGGAGATCTTCCGGGAGCAGCTCAACGCGTTTGTCCTCTCAGACGAGGACGTGCGGACCCACCTCGAGGAGGCTGACCAGGGCCTCGCATCTACTCGGTCGCTTACGACTCCCTCAAGACGGAGGCGGACGGCGTCCGAAGCGAGATGGAGAAGCTCTATCGCCTCTACCTCGACGGATCGATCAGCTCCCAAGGATTCGGAGACCGCCACCGTCCGTTGGAGGCTCGCCAGGCACAGCTTGCCGAAGAGATCCCCCGGCTCGAAGGCGAGGCCGACTTCCTCACGAACCAACTCCTGTCGAGCGAGGAGATCGTCGGACAGGCCCGGGACCTCTACGGTCGCTGGTCATCCCTCACCGCCGACGAGAAGCGCGCCATCGTTGAGCAGATCGCAGACCGGATCGAGATCGGAGAGGGCAACATCTCCATCCACCTGACCTACTCCCCCGATCCCTCCTCAACCGTGGCAGAAAGGCAACGAAACCGTTGCGTTGCCTTTCTGCCATGCCACTCTGACAGCCCCGATTCCGGCTAGTCCGGCCTACCCCAAGGAAATCGTGACGATCGGGGACCACATCAGGAAACGGCGCCTCCCCTCAATTTGGGGCTGCTTCAGCGAGAAGTGGGAGCGCAGATCGGCGTTTGTGCGGCAACGGTGACAAACTGGGAGCTTGGGCACAGCGCTCCGGCACTTCGGTGTCTTCCTCAGATCATGGACTTCCTGGGGTACTCGCCGTTCCCGGATGAGGGTCTGTCGCTTGGCGAGAGGCTCCTGGGGCGTGTTCACACTATGGTGGGTCGTAGTGCTTCCGCTATGAGGGCGAAGTGAATGGAGGCGGCGAACATCACGTCGAGCTTGCCGTAGCGGGAGAAGACTCGCCGCAAGCCCTTGAGGCGCCGAAAGAGGCGTTCGATCTCGTTACGGCGTCGGTAGAGTTGCTTGTTGTAGGACCAAGAGCGGATCCGATTGATCTTGGGAGGAACAATGGGGGCGAAGCCCAGGTCCATGGCCAACTGCCGGGTTTCGTCGCCTTCGTAGGCCCGATCCATGATGACACAGACCTCTTCCTCGGGCCGCGGAAGCCTGCGCAGAAGGTCTCGACCTGCTGGGGCGTCCCCCCACCGGCCGGGTGTGAGCGAAAAGCTCACAGCTCGCCGATCATCTGCGGCAACCATATGAATTTTGGTGCTCCACTCGCCTCGCGAGCGTCCAATGGACTGCGAGCCGTTTTTTTTTCTGCCCCGGTCCCATCTGGATGCACCTGGACGATCGTGCTGTCGAGCGAAACCGCCTCGAGGCGTATCCGAAGGATTTCCTCATCTTGAAGCGCCGTGAACACACGGTCCAGCACGCCCGCCTTCGCCCATCGATTCATGCGCGTGTAGACCGTGTGCCACCGCCCGAACCGCTTCGGAAGAGCGCGCCACTTGCACCCGTTCTCCGCCACGTACAGGATCGCATTGAGCACATCCAGGTTGCTGATCGCGACGTTGCCCCGCTGCGTCGGGAAGCACCCCTCGATTCGTCTAAACTGCTCTTGAGTGATTTGCATCTCTCATAATACAGGTCGCATCATAGTGTGAACAGGCCCTAACGAAACAGGAGGCACGGGTCGGTCCTCCCAGCGCGAGCCACAACGTCTGGAGTATTCACACAATCCCTGGAGCGAGTGACGCGACAGGGGGTGTATCGTGACCAAGCAACAGAGGAGTGTTCAGTGAGACCAAGAGCAAGAGAGAGTGTTGGGCCGGCAACCACCTGCGGTCGGGCCCCGGGCCCCGGATGTGGTGCCCGCCGACGGAAGGCATATGGGGTGTTTTCGCTAGTTTGCATGGTCGGTTTGTCAATGACGGCTTGCGCGGGCGAGGGGGGACCGAAAGCTGAAGGGGGGCCAGCCGTCGTTGAGCTTTCCGACGCCAGTGCCTCCTGTACCGAATGCCTGTCGATGGAGCGTTTGATCGTGGTCGGTGACACGATCAGCACCGGGTCTAGCCCAGCGGTTCTCGAAGAATCGCTGAGTGCTACGATCGACCAACATGGACGCTTTTGGGTCGGTCAACGGGACAGAATCGTACTGTTTGATGAGCTCGGCCGTTATGTCGAAACGGTGGGTCAAGCGGGCCAAGGCCCGTTGGAGTTCGGGGCTTTCCCAGGGCCACTTTACTTAGATCCGAACGGCTTGGTTCACATCTTCGACCCTGGTAATTCCAGGGAGACCATCGTTGATGATCACCTAGCACTGGTGGAAGACCGCCCCATCCCCTGGGGAATCACTCAGGTGGCTCCGCTGAAAGGTGACCACACGGAGGCACTGGTGGCGGACATGCCGGCGCCCGAGAGGATAGGACATCCGCTCCATGTGCTGAGTGACTCCGGTATTGTTCGATCAATGGGTGCTCGGACAGAACCCGGAATACTCGACAGACGGAAGATGCGTCGGACGATAGCGACGGACGGCCTTGATCTGATCTTCAGCGCCGATCGCTACGAGTATGACATCCAGGTGTGGAACTCAAGCGGGCAGCTACTCCGAACGATCGACGGCGACCACCTCAACGAAATCGAACCTCGACCGGGCGGCTACACGGATGAAAATCCGCCGCCCAACAGGATACTCGGACTGAGCTACGTCGACGGCAGACTCCTTGTCTTGCTCAGGATCCGCCAGCAGGACTGGCTGCAGCACATGGAGGAGCGACTGTGGCCCAATGGTTCTATGTCCCTGGCCCCAACAGGCTTTGGTCTGCACGGCGTCTATGACACGCGAGTCGATGTGTTGGATCCGGAGTCAGGTACGCGGCTTGCCTCTGTCGAAAACCAACTCGCCTTCCTTGGGTTCGCTGGGAACGACGTCTTATTCGTTAACGACTTCACACCCGTCGGCGCGCCGAGAGTAGGATTCTGGCGTGTGACCTATTCCTCAAGTGCCAAATAGGAGGCACTTCATGATCAAGTCAAGAAATCTGTTCTTCGCTATTGCGGCGTTTGCCGCTGTATTCGCAAGCGCCACGGCCAAGGATCTCGCCGCCGGGGACTGCGGGTGGAACTGCTATTCATGTGGGGACGAGCGCTATGAGGGTCGGAACTACAATGGGACCGGGTTCAACATGAACTGTAGCGCCGGTCCAGTTGAGACCTGCGACGGATGCGGTGGTTCGGTCGACGACTTCAGCTTCTCCATTGCTGAGATGGCCGCAGTGGCAACCGTGGCGGATGTTCCGGCTCTCGTCGCCGGTTATGGTGAGCGGCTCCGACTCAACGCAGACCGCAACATGCTCGTCGTCGTGGGGTCGACCTGCGATCCGGATCAGGGGATTGGCGACCTCGTCGTCCTCCCACCGGAAGTGGCTAAGGCGTTGGCCACGGAACTCAGTCGATTCGAGGTGTCGATGGAGTCCGTCGGACTCATCGCGACCTGACCGAAGGGAACGTAGGAGTGTGACAGCGTCTCGGCCGCCGGCGGGTGCCTTCGTGCCGACAAACTTGGAGCACCGCGGGACTCTCACGATCCTTATCACCCCCTGGGAGATGAATGAGTCTTGAGACACCTACATACGTTTGGGTGCAAGCGCATGTTTGCAATCGTCCTCTGCGTGTCCGGAGGCGCCTGTGGTAAACATGCGGTGGACGCGGATCCGGCAAACGACTGGACCGCACCCGATCTTCGCGTCATAGCACCAGACTCGGTCGTCTTGGACCCTGGGTTCGAGACAATGATCAAGGCTATGATTGCGGCTCGTGGCCCTGCTCCGGGGCTCAGCCAAGTCGGTCACACCCTCAGTGACCTGACTGTGAGCCTGACAGAGGGCCTCGAGAGCACGCTAGACGGGACAGCGGACTCACCGCTGCGCATTATCATCCTGCCGATCAATCGAGTCCCGCTTTGGTCACGAGCCAAGCTCGCCCAGGTTGTTGAGCATGAGTTGGCCCACATCGAACTGGCCACAGCTCTCGATTTTCGTGTCCTTCCCCTGTGGTTCGATGAAGGTTTCGCCGAATGGGCGACACACCGCGATGAGTGCGCAGCCGAAGCGCGGATCGTGCTGTCGATGGTCACTGCCGAGAGGCTAGGCCGGGCTCCTCCCCTGCAGGAGCTTGATATCGTCACTCGCAGCGGCCTCACGTATGACTTCTTGGCCAATTTCTTCACTTTCGTCGATACCACCTGGCCAGGTAGCCTGACGAGCGGTGCGCTCGTCGCTGCAGTAAGAGACCTCGGAGTAGCCGAGGGTTTCCTCGAAGCGGTTGGCGTGGAAGTCACAGAGGCCCACCGCCAGTGGTACGACGGGCTCAGGCGAGATCTCACCGAGCGCGCGGCCGGACTCTCCTGTAAGTAGCATGGGAAGACTGGGCCTCTAAGCGGAGCGCCCTTCCTCCGTTCTTCTCACGTACCGCATCGCCCCCTATCGCTTGGCCCCACCTGGGTCCAAGATGCCGGTTGCAAGACCTTTTCCGAGGTGATTACCTTGTCGAGGTCTGTTGCGTCGAGGCTGCGCCCGTTGGACCTGGTGAGACTCTGTGGAGGGACGACGATGAGGTCGGGAGGACTAATCGCCATCGACATCGGTGCCTGCTGCGACGTGTGTCGTGCGGATCTTCTACGGCTCTTTGCAAGCAGCACGGACATCATTTGTGCTACGTGGCACTCCGAAGAGACGGTACCCTCACTCCGGGTCGCGGACGGCTGTGCCACCCCTCCAGGCCTCTCCGACGTGGAGAGTTCGGCTGGTGCCCCAATCATTGGCGTTTTGCGTCGCGGCAGCGACGCGTCCCTCCTCCCGTACGCTGATCCGCGTCTGGTCGATGTGGTGATGCTGCCCGAGGATGGTCGGCGCCTACGCAACTCCGTTGCCGCATTTGTGATCGAGAGCGCCACGGTTGTGTTGGAGGAAGCCCTCTCCGACCGTCTTACCGACCCGATCCTATCAGCCGCAGTCAGGAGTATGTTGCGACAGCCGTATCCCAGCCGATGGCGGGCCGATCCGCTGCCCCGACGCCCGACCGTGTCTGGCGTTGCTGCGACTCTTGGCGTCTCGCGCGAGCATCTGTCCCGTCTCTCGTCGGCCGCTGGACTGCGCCTCGCCTCCTGCGGCAACGGTTGGTGGTCTTTTCGCGCATCGGTGATGCGCTCCATCGAACGGCTCTCCTGGGATGAGGCAGCCTGGCGATGCGGCTATAGCTCGGTTCAGGGACTCTCAGAGCTCTTCAACTCGACTCTGGGCCTCCGCCTCCGGGCTGCGAACCGTGTGGGTGCCGGGACCGTCTTCGAGTGGCTACGCGAGGAGATGGTGGGTTGACAGAACCGACGGACGACATTCGAAGAGTCTGGGCAGAATCGTTCGCGGGAAGCTCGACGGCCCACCCCCGGTCAAGGGACCAACCCGACGCTCGGCCAGTACCGGAGGAGTACCGATGTACCACCCACGAGTCTTGGCAGGCGTCCTCTCGACGAGCGAGTTCTACGGCTGGGCAAGAAGGCCGGTGAGCTCGAGAGAAGCCGACAACCGCCGTCTGTTCGTGCGGATCCGCGAACACCATGCGGAGAGCGACGGAGTGCTGGGCATGCCTCGGATGCACGAGGTGCTGACCGACGAGGGCGAAACTGCGAGCCGTAACCGTATCGCCCGACTCATGGCCCGGGACGGGTTGCAGGGTATCCCCAGTGGCGCCGCAAGCCGAGCGGTGTCCGGCCGGCCTTCGTCCAAAATCACCTCCAGCGGGACTTCAAGGCCACCGAGCCGAACACCAAGTGGGTGACCGATATCACCTACATCCGCACGACCGAGGGTTGGCTCTATCTATGCGTGGTGATCGACCTGTACGGAGGCAAGGTGGTCGGATTGTCCATGTCGACCACGCAGGATTGGCAACTCGTGCTCCAGGCGGTCCTGACAGCCTGTTGGCAGCGGCCGGGTCGCGAGCCCGTAATCCTGCACTCAGGTCGCGGGACGCAGTTCACGTCGTACGAGTACCAGGACTTCCTCGAAGACCACCATCTCACGCTGAGCATGAGCGCCGTCGGTCACTCGCGATGACAACGCCCCGGCCGAGGGTTTCTTCGGCATGCTTAAACGCGAGGGCGTCAACCGGCGCCGGTATCCGGACCGTGCGTGACGCCCGATCCTACGTCTTCGACTACATCGAACGGTTTCACAGTCCCAGGATCCAGCGCGGACCCGACTCCCGCAGCGAAGAAGTCAGTACCTTAACTCAACCGTCCGCCAAGACGGGGTAGAACCCCGGACAACCTCGGTAGGGCGAAACTCGCAGCCCCCCTCACCCCACCCGCCGATCCATTAGCAGGTACTGCACGGCCTCGAAGACGTGGGCTTCACGCATTCCGTCCGATTCGTCCAGATCCACGATCGTCCGTGCCACTCGGAGGATCCGGTGATATGCGCGTGCCGACAGCCCGAGCCCGTCGACCACCCCCGCCGCCGCTGCCGCACCGCCGTGTACCCGTCGCCGCGCGGCAACAGCCACCCGTTGAGCTGCTCCGCAGGCACGCCGCCTACCCGCCGAATCGATCCGGCCCGAGTCTCCGATAAAGTTCGACCGGCCCATCCCGCAGCACCCAATCCGCGACGATGTCACCGCTCACCGGTCCGAGCGTGAGCCCCAGCATTCCGTGGCCGGTCGCGACCACTACGTTCGGCACATGGGGCAGCGGTCCGACGATCGGGAGTCCGTCCACTGAGACGGGCCTGAGGCCGCACCACTCCGAGATGGGGGGAGCCGATCCGAGCGCGGGGAAGAACCTGCCCGCCGCGCGCGCGATCTGAGCCAGGCGGTCCGGCCGCATCTCGTGGTTCAACCCACTGAACTCCATGGTCCCGGCAAAGCGCACGAAGTCCGACATGGGCGTGCAGAACACGGACGCCTCGTGCAGGACGCACGCGATCCGAAGGTCCGAAGCTCCAGCCTCTGATATGGGGATGTCGCGGTGGTAGCCCTTCCCGGGCTGGACGGGAATCGCGGCACCGAGACGGTCGGCAATGGCCAGGCTGAAGGGACCGGTGGCCAGCACGACCGCGTCGGCGCCCACTTCGTCACCATCGCTCAGTCGGACGCCGCTCGCCGCACCCCCGCCAACGAGCACGTCCGTGACCTCCACCCCCTCGCGGAGCACCGCCCCATGACGCGCCGCCGCCTCCGCCAGACCGACGGTGAAGTCGTACGGACAGAGCGTCGCGGCCTCCGGGTAGAACACGCCGCCCGCCACCGGGGCGAGCGCCGGCTCGACCTCGCCCATCGCGCGGGCGTCGAGCACTTCCGGCTTGTAGCCGAACCGGCGGATCAGCTCCGCTTCGTCGACGGCGTCCGCCAGGCCATCTCCCGTCTCACAGACGGCGTAGTACCCGTCCGCGTGGTAGCCGCAGTCGATCCCTTCCCGCCCGACGAGGTCCTCGAACGCGCGGAGGGAGTCCATACCCATCGGCGCCAGCACCTCCATGGCGGATTTCACGTGCGCGTCCGTGCAGTACGTCGCGAAGCGCGTGAGCCAGCGCCAGAGCTCAGGGTCCCACCTCGGCTTCACGTACAGCGGGCTCGTGGGGTCGGACAGCTGGCGCACGCCCTGGGCCACCCTTCCCGGTTTGTTCAGCGGAGGATGACCCGCCGAGACCGTGCCCGCGTTGCCGAATGACGCTTCGCCAGCCAACCGCCCGCGCTCCAGCAGCACGACCTCCACGCCTTCACGGGCGAGCGCATACGCCACGCTCACACCGACCACGCCCCCTCCGACGACCACCACCCCGAACGTCGATGTCGCATTCACCGCCATGGCCGCGTCGACGTCGTGCTCACGGCGATCCCCCGCGTCGCTGTCACCCTCACCGGCATACCGGAGGCGTAGCGCACTAACCGCCGTGGCCGCGTCGACGTCACGTTCGCCCACATGGTCGCGTGATTTACCGAGGTGCCGGATCGAGCAGAACCTTGATCGACCCCGACCGCCCACGGTTGGCGGCCGTCGAGAGGGCATCGCGGTACTGCGCAATCGGGTAGACGTGCGTGACCATGTCGGAGACGTCCACGCTCCCTTCGAGAAGGAGATCGTGCACCACCTCGAACGTGTGGCGGGTGGAGCCCTGCCACTCCTCGGCGCCGTAGCCCACGAAGCCTTTGACGCCGATCTCCCGGGCCCACACGAAGGTGAGGTCGAGGTCCTTCATCCGGGCCGCGCACCCCAGCATGACCACCCGGGCCCGTGGAGCGCCGAAACCCAGGGCCTGGGTCAGGGTCTGCCTGCTTCCCACGCAGTCGAAGATCAGCGGGAAGCCGCCTCCGGCGTACACCTCGTCCCCGACGATGGGCATATACGCGCTCGCCCCCGTGTCGATCAGCGCCTGGCGTGCCTCGTCTCCCGGTGAGACGACCGACGTGGCACCGAACGCCCGGGCGAGGTCCGCCTCGTGCTTCCGTTTGATCTGCGCCACGATCTCGCCCTCGAAGCCGGCCGCCCGAAGCGACCAGATGGTGCCGAGCGCAATCGGTCCACTGCCGATGACCAGGGCCGGGCCGTCGCCCCACGGCCGCATGTTGAGCACTGCGTGCATCCCCACGGACAGCGGTTCGATGAGCACGCCCGTATGGTCGTCGAGCGCATCGTCGAGCGGAAAGACCTGGCTAGCGTGCGCGATCATCGATTCGCCCCACCCGCCGGGCAGATCCGAGTGATATCCGATGGTGGCGCCGCGCGAGAGTGGGTGCCCGTCCACCTCGGTGACGCCCTCGTCGCCGGCGCGTTGGCAGGTGCAGTGCTGCCCTTCCACGCACGAGGAGCACCGTTGCGCTTCCCCAAAGCCACGGGTGGTACATGAGATCATCGGGTCCACGGTCACGCGCTGCCCGACCTCGACATGCTCGACCGCGGCACCCACCTCGGCCACACGACCGACGATTTCGTGCCCGAGCACGGCAGGAAAGGAGCCGAAGGGCTCCATTGCCGGACTGGCCGTAAAGGTCAACGTACCGATGTCGGTCCCGCAGACTCCGGCGCGCGTGACGTCGATACGAACCCAGTCGGAGGCGGGGACCCGAACGTTCTCGACCTCCTTCAGCTCGAGGCCGGAGAAGCCACCGAACGTCACCGACTCGGACAGCCGTCCCAAACTCTTGCCCAGGAGGTACCCCGGCACCGTCACATCGAACTCGAGCGCACGCATGCGGGGGAAGGTAGCGAACCGCCCGCCGGAAGGAATAGAAACGTCCGAGCGTTCTGGGGTACCATGGCCTTCCTCGCCAACGGGGTCGGGGTGTGCCGCCCGCGACCTTGCCTGACCATTGTCTCCGGAGTCTTCATGGATACCGTCATCGTCGCGGGGTGCCGCACGCCCTTTCTACGCTCGGGCACCGAGTTCGCCGACGTGACGGCCGCGGAACTCGGAAAGGTGGCCGTGCGAGATGCGCTGGCCCGTTCCGGGCTGCGGGGCGACGACGTCGATCACTTGATCTACGGCACGGTGGTCCACGACGTCCGTGCGCCGAACATCGCGCGGGAGGTCGGCCTGGCCGTGCTGCCGAAAACCGTCCCGGCCGTGACCGTGTCCAGGGCGTGCTCGTCGTCGAACCAGTCGATCACGGACGCCGTCGAACTCATCGAGATGGGGCATGCGGAGGTGGTCATCGCCGGGGGGTCCGAGTCGTTGTCCCACATCCCGATTTCCGTGAGTGACAAGCTGGCCAAGTCGCTGGTCAAGGCGTCCAGGGGAAAGAGCGTCGGCCAGCGGATCGCACCGTTCAAGTCGCTCCGTCCGAAGGACCTCGTCCCGGTGACGCCGGCCATTGCCGAGCCCACGACGGGCGAGACGATGGGTGAAGCCGCCGAGCGCATGGCCAAGGAGAACGGGATCTCCCGAGAGGATCAGGACGCTTGGGCGCTCCGCTCCCACCAACTCGCTGCCGCCGGCACCGAAGACGGCCGGATCCCAGCAGAAATCGCGCCGGTCTACCTTCCGCCCGAGTACGCGCAGACCGTCACGGTCGACAACGGAATCCGACCGGACACGAGCCTAGAGAAGCTCAGCTCGTTGCGCCCCGTCTTCGATCGAAAATTCGGCTCCATCACCGCCGGCAACGCGTCTCCCCTGACGGACGGCGCGTCGGCAGTCGTCCTTATGAAGGAGGAGCGGGCCCGCGCGGAAGGCATCGAGCCACTCGCGTGGGTGCGGTCCTGGGCGTGGACGGCGCTCGACCCGGCGGGCCAGTTGCTCCAGGGGCCGGCCTACGCAGCGCCGATCGCCCTCGACCGGGCCGGCCTGTCGATGTCCGACATCGGTCTCATGGAGATGCACGAAGCCTTCGCCGCCCAGGTTCTCTCGAACCTGCAGGCGTTCTCGTCGAAGCAGTTCGCGGAAGAGGAGCTGGGCCGGTCCGAGGCCACCGGCCACCCCGACATCGAAGACATCAACGTGATGGGCGGCTCGCTCGCCATCGGGCACCCGTTCGGCGCCACCGGCGGGCGCGTGACGCTCACTCTCGCCAACGAGATGGTGCGGCGGGACGTCGAGTTTGGCCTGGTCACGGTCTGCGCCGCCGGCGGGTTGGGCTTCGCGATGGTGCTGGAGCGGCGGTAGGGGTGGATCAAACACGGCTTCCCCCTCCGTAGCGCAGCCCCGGCTACGCCGCCCGCCGCGCGGCCTCCAGGATCTCGTCGAGGGGCGGCATGACGCCCGCGTCCTCCGACACCCACACGTACTGGACCGTGCCCTCGCCGTCGACGACGAACGCGGCACGCTTCGACACCCCGTGCATCCCGAAGAACTCGGGATAGAGAACGTCGTAGGCGGTGGCCGCCTCCTTGTTGAAGTCGCTCAGGAGCGGGAATGGCACACCGGTCTCCTTGGCGAACTTCTGGTTCACGAAGGGTGAGTCGATGCTGATGCCCACCACGTTCACCCCGGCGTCATCCCAGTGCGACCAGGTCTCGGCCATCTGGCACATCTCCTCGGTGCATACGCCGGAGAAGGCCAACGGAAAGAAGAGCACCGCCACCGGGCTGCCTTTGTAATCCGCCAGACAGACCCGATCAGGGCCAGGAGCCGGAGCGAGAGAGAAGGCGGGGGCTTTATCGCCGACCTGGGGAGGCGTCATCGTTGGTCTCATGATCAGGGTGGGTGCGTGTCCGGTCAGCCCCGCTTACCCGTACCCTCCGAGCCGGATCCGGACGCCCGCCCCACCCGCGCGCCTCCGATCGTCAGAATACGCTCCCTCAGGCGATCGGGGGTCTCCGTGCCGATGTAGATCTCTCGGCCGTCCCTGACGGAGAGGACGACCGCGTCGTTACCGCGTGACGTCCATGCACGCTTGTTGCCCTTGATCCGGAATCCCCATCCCCCGAAGTCACGCAAAGGAGAGTACCGGACCGCTTCCACAGCCACGATCTCGTTGTACGGAACCGACGAACGGAGGAGCGTGGCGCTCCCGAGGCCCACGACCAGTCGATCGCGATATAGGCGGACGGAAAGGCCGCCGAAGAACCAGTGGATGATCCCACCCAGCGCGATCACCCCGACTGCGGCGCGGGGGTCAGAGTCCGATCCACCCAGACCGGCGAGCGCGCCTAGCGCGGCAAGCGAGAGCGTGCCCCACAGCATGATCTGCACCCAGCCGGGCCAGGGAGTGCGCTCCCTGTAGACGGCACGTTCGCTCAACACCATGGAGGTCCTCGGTCGAGACCGGTTGTTGGTTACCTCTGATACGCTTGCCGCCACGGTACACTTCACCCACACTCGGGCCGTCGCCGGAGACCGCAGTCGCCGCGCGATGCCCATTCCTCCGGACCGGACGATCGAGCTTGGACGAAAAGGACGCGCCAGAAGGGTATCGCCCCGCCCAGCGCATCGGCCTGTACCTGGGCGCCGCCATTTTCGTCTTGATCCTGATCCTCCCGGCTCCCCCCGGCTTGGGACCTACCGGAGCGAAGGCCGCGGCCGTCGCCGCGCTGATGGCCGTCTGGTGGATGACGGAGGCGCTCCCGATTCCGGCGACGGCGCTGCTCCCTCTCGCCCTCTTCCCGATCCTGGGGGTGCTGCCGGCGACGGAGGCTTCGGCCCCCTTTGCGAACGAGCTGATCTTCCTGTTCATGGGCGGCTTCTTCCTGGCCGTGACCATGGAGCGGTGGGGGCTCCACAAGCGAATCGCCTTGAGAATCATCGGTTGGGTCGGCACCAGTCCGGGCCGGCTCGTGCTCGGTTTCATGCTCTCGACAGCCTTTCTCTCCATGTGGATCAGCAATACGGCGACTGCGGCCATGATGCTGCCGATCGCTCTGGCCGTGGGCGAGATGTTCCGACCGCAGGATCAGGAGGGACCGTACGAGTTCGGGATCTCCCTGATGCTCGGCGTGGCCTACTCCGCCTCGATCGGGGGCATCGCCACGCTGATCGGAACGCCGCCCAACGCCGTCCTCGCGGGCGCCGCGAACGAGCTTCTCGGCCAGGACATCGGCTTCGTGCAGTGGATGGGCGTCGGCGTGCCGCTGGTGCTCATCATGCTCCCCATCACATGGGTCGTTCTGACCCGGCTGCTCTATCCGTCGGGCCCGCTGTCGGGCGACGCGGGGGCGCTGCTCGAGGCTGAACGGGCCGCCCTCGGACCACCGTCCCGGGGCGAAAAGCTGACAGGCGCGGTCTTTGCACTGACCGCGCTGGCCTGGGTGCTCCGGTCCGAGAAGACGTTCGGCGCGCTCACGATCCCTGGCATTCAGACCTTCGCGCCTTCGGTGCGCGACTCCACGATTGCCATCGCTGCCTCGATCGTGCTCTTCCTGCTCCCCGTCGACTGGAAGCGCGGCACCACGTGTCTCGACTGGAAGACGGCGCGCCGGATCCCCTGGGGGGTACTCGTTCTCTTCGGCGGTGGCCTGTCGCTGGCGGTTGCGATGGACCAGTCCGGGCTCGCCGCCTGGATCGGCGGGAGCGTGGCGTCGCTTGGGGCTGTGCCGGTCATCCTCATCATGGCGGCCGTCGCCACCCTGGTCATCTTCCTGACCGAACTGACCTCGAATGTGGCGACCGCGAGTATGGCGATGCCCGTGATGGCGGGGGCCGCCACAGGTCTCGGTATGGAGCCACTCCTGCTGATGGCCGCTGCGGGGCTGGCGGCGTCGATGGCGTTCATGCTTCCGGTCGCCACGCCTCCCAACGCGATCGTGTTCAGCTCGGGCTACATCACGATTCCGCAGATGAGCCGGGCCGGGCTGATCCTCAACCTCATCGCCATCGTCCTGATTACCGTGCTGTCTTCGGTCCTCATTCCGTACTTCCTCATCTCTTGACGCACACGTCGTGAAGATCCGGCCGCCCGCCGACGCGATCTGGGAGCGGTACGGAGACTACCTCGCTCGTGCGCCCGAGCAGGTTCTGGAGTGGAGCGACCCGGAGACCGACGCCCGCGGCTGGCTCGTCATCAACTCGCTGAGGGGTGGAGCAGCGGGTGGGGGCACTCGGATGCGGTCGGGCGTGACGCTCGAGGAGGTCACGTATCTGGCGAAGGCCATGCAGCTGAAGTTCGCCTTTTCTGGCCCTCCCATCGGCGGAGGCAAGAGTGGGATCGCCTTCGATCCGGACGATCCGAAACGGGAGGGCGTGCTCCGGCGCTGGTACCGCGCCATTGAGCCGATTCTCGCGACTCGATACGGCACGGGCGGGGACGTCAACGTCGACGAGCAGCGCGATGTGGTAGCCCTGTGTGCCGAGTTGGGCGTGCTTCATCCCCAGCAGGGAATCGTGCGCGGCCACCTTGGCCTGGACGGCCCCGTACTCTGGCAGGCGCTGGACTCCTTGCGCGCCGGGATCCGGCAGCCGGCGGGCCCACGCTTCGGTATCGAGGGTATGGAGATGACCGTCTCCGACCTCATCACGGGGTACGGCGTGGCCCGCGCGTGCGAGCGGCTCTATGCCGGGCGAGGGGAACCGCTCGAGGGGGTGCGCGTCGTCGTGGAGGGGTTTGGGAACGTAGGCGCCGCGGCCGCACTGTACCTGGCCCGCGCTGGTGCGCAGGTCGTGGGTATTGCGGATAAAGACCGCGGCCTGGTGCGGCCAGACGGCCTCGATTCCGCCGCTGTGGAGGACCTGATCCGACGAAGGACCGGCCGGACACTGCCCGACATGGACGGGATCGTGCGAGGCGCCGAAAGGGAGTTCGCGTACCGGGGCGATGCGGAGTTGTTCGTTCCTGCGGCCATCTCGGGCAGCGTCGACGAACGCAGGCTCGCCCAGCTTCAGCGCCACGGCGTGCGTCGGATCGTGTGCGGCGCCAACCAACCGTTCGCCGAGACGCGTCTCGGGGCCACCGCCACGGTGAGAGTGGCGGACGCCCGCTTTGCGGTCCTACCGGAGGTCGTCGCGAGCCAGGGCATGGCTCGCGCATTCTACCACCTCATGACCCACACCGGGGGCGACTCGGCGGACGCGATCTTCCTGGCGGTCGGTGAGGCCATCGACGAGGGTGTCGACGCCGTCATGGACCGGGTGGGCGACGACCGGACGGGACTCATGGCGGCGGCGCTTGCCATCGCGATGCAGCGCGTGGAGGAAAGCTGAAACTCTGAAGGAGGACTCCCTCGACCGGGCGCCCGTTGCGGAGCGGAGGATCGAATTCGAGGAGCGGCACGACCTCACGCGTGCGCGCCAGAGCGGAGGGCGACCCCCTCACGTCCTCGATCTCCCGAACCGATCCTTCAGGTCCCACGGTAATGCGGACGACGGCCGTAAGGGTATCTCCGTCGGGAATCCACCTCGTGCCGCCCTGGGTGCGGATGCCGTCGGGAAGGCCGGTCGGCCGGAGGTTTTCGGTGTGGCGGATGTGAGGCATGCATTCGGCGGGTGCGACAAGGTCCAGGGAGATGGGGACGCGGTAGGCGATCTGCGCTCGGTAGCTCGCTTCGCTCAGCAAACCCGACGACAGCGTCCGGACACGACTCCGGAGGGCGATGGCGAGTGGTTCCGCCACCGAATCGGGGACCGAATAGCTCCACACGCCAGTGGCGACCGGGGATCCCGCCCGGTCGTAGTGGACGATGAAGTCCAGGTACGGCGGGCGCCGGGGATTCGTCGTCGGGACATCCCGTCCGATCGTGCGGGCGGCGTCCCGCAGCCCCAGCGTGTCGAAGATCTCGCCGAAGGAGAGGTCCGTGGGTGCCCTGCCGGCCGTTCGGCAGACCTGGTCGTGGTGCCGGGGCATCAACGTGAGGGAGCCCGTTGGAGGCGACGGCGGCGCGGCCTCCGGCGGGCCGCCGCACGAGATCAGGACCGCCGCGATCGTGACGATGGTCGCGGCCATGACCACGGGTCGTCGCAATCCCGAGGGGCCGGTCACGTCTCGGCGCATCACGGTGCGTGGCACGGTGCCATCCAGCGTTGGGGAATAGGGGCGCCCGCACGGCGTGGGGAAGCCGGTCGGGTACCAAATCTACACTTGTAGTATTTAGCGCCGGGGCCGACTGTGCAACGTCTCGAGGAATGGGACCAGCAGGGCGTCGATCAACTCGGACCGATGGAGAACGTCACTGTGCCCGGCGTCGACCACGACGGACACGGCGCACCCCGCCGCACCTGCGAGTCGGTCCGCGTGGTCCCTCGGCACCCGCCGGTCGTTCTCGGCATGGACGACCAGGACGGGTAGGTCGACCTCCCGGAGCCGTCGCGCGGGGGCGAGGCGCCCGAAGCCGCCACGGGTGCGGCGCCACCAGAAGGGGCGGAGCACCGTGGTGAGCAGGCCTCCCGGGAGTCCCTTCTCACGCATGTAGTTTGCCGTGACCTCGAGGACGTCGGCCGGACACGCGATCAGCCCGATCGCATCCGCCGGAGCGCCCTCCGCCACCGCCACCACAGAGGCCGCTCCCCCCATGGAGTGCCCGATGAGGGCCAGGGATCGACCCGCAAATCGGGCTCGGGCGAACGCCGCAATCTCCCCCACGTCGTCGCTGAACTGCCGAGCCGTGAAAAAGGACTCCTGGGCGTTCTCGCCGTGGCTACGTACGTCGAACATGACGACGGTGAAGCCCCGAGACACGAGGCCATCCGCAACGGGAAGAACGTACCGCCGACAGCGGCCCCACCCGTGGGTCAGCACCACGACCGGCGGCTCGCCCGCGGAGGGGGCCGTGGACGAAGCCGCGGCCGCGACCGGAGCCCCATGCGAGACGGGTGTCTCGGCAGCGACCCGCACCTCAGAGGCGACCGACGCCTGAGCAGCCGAAGAGCCGTGGGGCATGAGGATCCATCCGGCCATGGACGAGCCAGCCGAATCGAGATTGACCGACTCCACAGAGGCGGCGGTCGGGCCGGGATGACCGCTCCCTACCCGCGGAACGGGGCGAACCGCCTTGCTCGCCGCACGATCCAACCCGGCGATCACCGCGACCGCACCCGCTCCCACCAGGAGCGGAACGATCAAGCCGCTCGCACCTTCTCCAGCGCGCGTCGCACGAACACGGGAACCATCGCACGCCTCCACTCTGGATCAACGATGATGTTCTCCAGGGGATGGCACTGCTTGTGGGCCCGGTCGGCCAGTTCGTCGATCAGGTCGTCGTCCAGGGTCCGGCCCTCCGACAGGTCGGCCCAGCCCGTCAGTTCACGCGGACGCGACCCGAGCGCGGTCACCACCCCGTCGATCCCCCGCACGACCCCGTCCGCGTCGACGTCGGCCGCCACTGCCACGGTCAGGAGCGGGAAGTCGATGGACTTCCGCTGGCGAAGTTTGGCGTACGCTGCACGCCGGCCCGCCGCGGCGAGCGGGATCCTGATCTCGACCAGGATCTCATTCGGCAGCCGGCGGGTGTTCGCGATCCCGTCCGCCACGAAGAAGTCCCGGATCGGGACATCCCGGGTGCCGTCCGGACCCGTGAGCACGAGGGTGGCGCCCAACGTCATCAGAACCGGCGGCGTATCGGCGGAATGGGCCGCGACGCACTTCTTCCCGACACGCGTGACGTGGCACACCGTGCCGTCCTTCTTGAGGCAGTATCCGAGCGCATTGCGCCAGAATTCGGTCTGGTTGTAATACGTGCAGCGGGTGTCGAGGCACACGTTGCCGCCCAGCGTTCCGGCGTTGCGAAGTTGGGGCCCGGCCACGTGACCGGCTGCATCGGCCAGGGACGGAAAGAGCCGCCGAACGGTCGGTGAGGCGGCCACCGCGCTCAGCGTCTCCGCCGCGCCGATGCGCAGGTCGGCTCCCTCTTCACGGATCCCGCCCAGTTCGCTGAGCCCCTTCAAGGCCACCAGGTGGCCCGGTTCGAACAGCCGATGCTTCATGTTCGGCACGAGGTCGGTCCCACCCGCCACGAGCATAACGTCGCCTTCGTGTTCGCCGAGCAGCCCTACTGCCTGTCCGACCGACTCCGGCCGGTGGTAGCGGAAGGGAGGAAGCCTCAGCATTCCCGCACCGTCTGGCGAGGCCGGGGCGCTGGGAGGATAGTCGCGGGCGCCGGGGCGGTGGTGGTCGGGGGGACCGGGGCGTTCGCAGCTGCCGCGCCGTACGTGCCCGCTCGGATCACCGCGCGCCCCTCGGATCCTGAGGCCGCGCCACCATGATGCCGTCCTGGCCGCTGATCCGAAGCAGCCGATCGGGCAGGCTCGCCTCACTGATCTGAACGTCCTTGCCGACGAGCGGAGCGTGCATCAGGTGGAGCTTGCCGTCCCGCCAGAGCGCGATGCCGGTGTGCGCGATGTCCAGCCCCTCGACCGTGCTCGTGGCGGCAATGATGTCACCGGTCCGGATCCGATCGGCCAAGGCGGGCAGCTTCTCCTGGGGGATGTACCAGCGGCCCGCTTGGTTGAGCCGCTCTTCCGCGGCACGGATGGCCGCCACGGCATCGGGATCCGACAGTTGCGGATACGCGTCCGTGTGGGTCGTCATGAAGTTGATCGGCTCAGGGTCGGCCACCGGATCGAACTCGGAGGTGACATCCTCGACCAGCCCGCGTCGGGAGTTGTCCGCGATCCACTCGGAGAAGTAGTGGAGGCGACTCTCGTATCCGTCGAGCTCCCCGTCCCGGTAGCGCACGTCCGCCAACAACTCCTCGTACTGGATCTGCGCACGCTCGCGATCATCCAGCGCCTCGGCGCCAACCTCCCGCACAAAGCGATTCATGGCGTACACGTTCTCGACGAACGTGACGCAGTCCAGTCCGCGGAAGTTGATGACCACGCGCTCCGGACCCTCGGGGTTCAGCGTCCCGGGCACGTAGGCCGTACCGACGAACGTTTCGCCGAGGCGGGCCATGGCCTCACCCATTCCGAGCGTGTCCAACCTCTGGCCTACGGACCACTGCACCTTTTGCGAGAAGATGTCCCAGTCCTTGTCGTCCCAGGCGGGGCTCTCCGGCTGGGGCGTCGTCGCGGCCGCGGGCGGGCCAGCGGGCGCGGCGCCCGCTCGGGACCCCTCGTCCGGAGAACACGCGGCCGCCAACAGAACCGTCGAAAGGACCACGCCAACGTGTGGAGCGCCGCTATGAATCCACCCTGCGGTATCTCTTCGCCAGTTCATACTTCAACTCCTTGCCGTGAGGGGGCGGCCGGCTTCCCCAGCGTCCCGTTTTCACGCGCTACGTTCAACCCGCGCCACACCGAAGGCGCGGAGAAGGGCAGCCGTGTCATGCGGACTCCCACCGCGTCGTAGATCGCGTTGGCGATGGCAGGGATGGACGGATGCAGCGGCCCCTCGCCTGCCTCCTTCGCGCCGTACGGACCCTCCGGATCAATCGACTCCACGATCAATGACTCCAGTTCGGGCGTATCGAGCGCCGTCGGGATCCTGTAGTCGAGCAACGAGGGCGCATCGTGCAGCCCGGCCCGACCGTGGTCTGCATCCTTGTAGATCTGCTGTTCCATCAGCGCCTCTCCGAAGCCCATATAGGCCGAACCTTCCATCTGGCCTTCCACCAGAATCGGGTTGAGCGCCCGCCCACAGTCGTGCGCCACCCAGATGCTCTTCACGTGGACGACGCCCGTGTCCGGATCGACTTCAACCTCCGCCACGTGGGCCGTGAACGAGTAAGCTGGAGATGCACCGATCGTGCCGCCCCGATACTCGCCGTGGACGTCCTTCGGCGTGTTGTACGAACCGGTGGCGCCAAGCGCACCATGCCTCGCCTCTGCCAGGTTGAACGCCTCTCGAACCGGCATCTGACGCGACGTGTCCGGCACCCACAGCGCGTACCCGCCCGCGAGTAGCACCTCTCCGCTCTTCACTTCCCAATGGTCCGCGACCGCGTCGATCACGAGCTTGCGGAGTTTGCGAGCGGCATCGATCGCGGCATTGCCGAGCATGAACGTCACGCGCGACGAGTAGGCGCCGAGATCGACAGGAGTGAAGTCCGTGTCCCCTCTCAGAACACGCACGTAGTCGATCGGGATCCCCAACTCCTCCGCAGCGATCTGTGCGACCAGGGTGTCGCACCCCTGTCCGATCTCGGAGGCCCCACTGAACACAGCCACGCGGCCAGAGCGATCGATCTGCATCTGGACCGCGGACTGCGGCATCTCATTGGGATAGATCGGATAGTTGGTCCCGGAGATGTACGTCGAACCCGCCACGCCGATCCCGCGCCCGAACGGCATCGCCCTGAACTTCTTCGACCAACCGCTCGCGCGCTCGACGGCTTCCAGGCATTCGAGAAAGCCGTTCGAGGTGATGCGCAGTTCGTTGATCGTCCGCGTGTGTTCACCGATGAAGTTGCGGCGGCGGAACTCAATCGGGTCGAGGCCAACCCGCTCCGCCAACCGATCGAGCTGCACTTCGAAGGCGAAGCGGGGCTGGACCGATCCATGGCCTCGTTTCGGTCCGCACGCCGGCTTGTTGGTGTAGACCCGCGTCGAATCGAAGCGATACGCGGGTATGGCGTACGGAGCGCACAGGAGCTGGCCGGAGTAGTATGTCGTGACCAGGCCGAACGACGCGTATGCGCCCCCATCGAGCAGGATTTTGGCGTCTACACTCTGGAGCTTCCCCTCCTGGTCGCATCCAGTTCGATAGCGCATATGAAATGGATGGCGCCCACGGTGCGCGTAGAAGACCTCCTCGCGCGTATAGAGGATCTTGACCGGCCGTCCCGTCTTCATTGCGAGCGCACCGACGCAGAACTCCAGGTCGAACGGCTCGCTCTTGCCACCGAACGCGCCCCCGACCAAGGGCTGGATCACTCGGACGCGCGCGGAGTCCACATCCAGAACGCGGGACAGCTCCCGATGGAGATAATGCGGGACCTGAGTGGCCGACCACACGGTAAGCTTGCCGCGATTGGTCGCTTCGGCGCCCGGAGGGGCCGCTGGGCCGCCGGGACCGGGCTTCGCGCTGGCCTTCGCTGGCGACGCCGTTGCGGTCTGCCCATCGGCCGATGCGGCGGCGTTCCGTGCTCCTGGCGGCGACCCGCGCACGATCGAACTGCCCTCGATGGCACCCTCAGCCGCGATCGACCCGCCAACGACCGTCCCAGCCCCCCCGTGCCCGGCGCCATCCACCACGTCCGGCTCCCACATCCCGATGGCGCAGTGCGGCTCGATCGGGGTGTGGGTCGTGCCCTCGAAGAAGTAGTCGTCTTCCACGACCACGGCGGAGGAGTCCATCAACTCCTCCACGTCGCCGAACTCCAGCTTCACCTTCTTGGTGACGTTCCCGTTCCACCCCGGCTTCTTCGCGTCATGGATGAAGGGTGTCGACCCATCGGCCTCCACCGCGTCGACGGGGTCGAAGAACGCGGGCAGCTCCTCGTATTCCACATCTATGAGCTCGAGGGCCGCCAGGGCCGTGTCTTCGTCCACTGCAGCCACGGCAGCCACGCCGTCGCCGATGTACCGGACCCGGTCCACACACAGCGGATATTCGTCCGGCGTCCAGGGGATGATCCCGTACGGCACGGGCATGTCGGCTCCGGTGACCACAGCGTGGACGCCCGGAAGCGCCTCCGCCTTCGAAACGTCGACCGAAAGAATGCGCGCGTGCGGATGCGGGCTCCGGAGAATCTTCCCGTGGAGCATGCCGGGAAACGCCAGGTCGTCGGTGTACACGGCCCGGCCCGTCGACTTTGCCAGCCCTTCGATCTTCCGTTGCGACTTCCCGATCAACCGTAAGTCGGACTTGGACTTATGGGACACCATGTCTCCGGCGCGGTGTGGGCTGGTCCCGACGCGGCGGCGTCCGCTCGGGTTGGGAAGTTGGACCGGAGACGGGCGTCGTGTCCACCCCGTCGGGGGTCACGCCTTGACCGGTCAGCCCGGGTCGCGCACCACCCCCATGAAGAGAATGGAGCCGGTCAGGCGCTCACGGATGGCCATCAAGAAGGGTCGATCGAAGCGGACGGTCGGCGGGAGCGACTCCACCACCGTGACCCCGGTGGCGGCGGACGCTTCGGTTCCCTCTTCGTCCACCTTCACGAAGGACTTCTGGCGTACTTCCTCGATCCACACGCCGCCGCCCGGGACCATTCCCGAGAGGTCCGCCCGACCGGCATCGAAGGCATCGACCATCCCCAGGGCCCGCAGGTCGTCGTTGAGCTTCCGCGTCCACTCGAGCTCGAACTTCGGTAGCTCTACGACCATGTCGAGCTCGGGCAGCCCATCCACCCATGCCGACCACTCCGCCGGACCCAGCGTCGTGGTGAGGTCGGCCGGATCGGTGCCCTCGGCCGGAAGCAGCAGGGTCATAGCATACGCCTGACCCCCATATGGAAGCTCGACCACCTGGTGCCCCGCGACCTCCCGGTGGGAGATGTTGCCGCGCTTGTGCATGAAGTCGGCCGTGACCGAGCCGTCTCCCGTATCGAAGGCGCCAGCACGAGTCCGGTCGGGGTCGAACGCGTCCGTCCACGACGCCTTGAAGTAGACCGCGTTCACGAGCAGGGCGACGAGGTTGGCTGGCAGTGAATCGTACAGCTTGTCGATGGTCCCGTTCGTCTTGTCGGACACCCAGGCGTTCACCTGGTCCACCGCCGAGGACGGGCTCCCCGCGAGGGGCTGGACCTGAGCGTCAAAGGAGGCTCGTACTCGATCGACGAACGCAGGATCGAGGTCCAGGCCGCCGCGGTGCCACACGCTGTTGGCGATGTCGACCGTCACCGTCGGGTCGAGATCCTGGAGCAGCTCGAGGAGGGTGGCGTATGCGCCGTTGACTTCCGCCTGTGTCAGATCGCCGAAGCCCAGGGTGGTAGCCATCTGGGCGCGCGTATCTCCACGAGCGCCGTTGAGCGTCATCCCGAGCGCCATCGACGCACTCAGCGGAGAGAAGAACAGGTTCTCGGACCGGTGGTCGGGCGCGAGAACCCTCAGGAGATCGAAGCCGAAGCTGTTCCCCGCGTCGAGGAGCGACCGCTCCGCGACGGAGAGCGCCCGCGGCAGCTCGGTGATGGGATCGGACGGGTTCGGCTCCGTAGGCCCGCTGCCGCAGGCTCCGAGGACGGCGACGAGCATCGGTGCGACGACCGTTCGTCGGATTGAAACGGTGAGGGTCGGGCGCTCTCTCATGACATCTCCATTCTCTGTCTCGTGATCGTGGAAACGCGGACCGACGCTGGGTACCGAGCGAGCGGGTCGCATGTCGAAAACGAGCCAGGGGGGATGGCTGTGACGTGGACCGGCGGAAGAAGGGAGGGTGTCGTCGCCGAAGACGCGTATACCAGGGTGTCGTCGCCGACGAGGGGGCGGTGCTGATGAGCGAGTGCCCCAGGAAGCACCACTCCAGATCCACGCCCGACCGGGCCGCAGGTCGCGGATGCCCCGGCCCATTTCGCCGCCCGACGCGCCTCAGCCTGCGGCCGACATCCTTTCAGCCGCCGCCTCGATCGCGTCGTAGATCTTCGTATAGCCAGTACAACGACAAAGATTACCCGCAAGAGCTTCTTTGATCTCATCCCGCGTCGGCGTGCCGGTCCGCTCCAGCAGCGCCGCCGCGGAGCAGAGAATGCCCGGCGTGCAGAATCCGCACTGCGCCGCCCCGTTCAGGTCGAACTCGTCCTGGAGGGGGTGGGGACCGGATGGGCCGGCCAGGCCCTCGACCGTCGTGACCGACTTGCCCTCTGCCTCCCACACCGGCGTGATGCAGGAGAGCGTCGGAACGCCGTCGAGAAGGACGGTGCACGCACCGCAATCGCCCTTGTCACACCCCTGCTTCGACCCCGTCAGCGCCAAGACATAGCGGAGGGTTTCCAGGAGCGTGTAGTGGGTAGGGACGCCAACTTCGCGCGTGTCTCCGTTGACGTTCAGTCGTACGACTTCGGTTGTGCCGGCCATGGCGGTAAGGTCGTGACCCGTGTGACCGCTGGCAACGTGGGCGGGAGCGCGACCCGGAAGTCGGCTTTGACCGCGACGGGACTGCGCCCATCCCCGAACACACCGGCCCCAAGCGCACCCCGGTAGTTGCTCCCCAGCAGTACGCGATGCCGACCGCGTCGATACCACATGCCCGAACATCTCTCCGCCAAGCGAAGTCCGCGAAGCTACGCCCGCTCCCGATGTCTGCGAGCGCGCCCCGCGATTCCATCCTCGTCCGTCAGGACGACTGGTTCCGTGCTGCCCATCGCGAGAACGGGTTGAAACAGGACTTCCACGCCCGGCACCGGCGCTCCCTGAGCGTCGACAACCCTCACAGACACCGGCGGAGAGAGCGTGACGCCCACCTCGAAACTACCAACCGGAGCCTCCACCACCGACGCTGAGGCGGCCGGGCCGGGAGTAGGGACGGGCGTTACACCGTCGCTGCACGCGGCCAGTACGACGGCCACGAGGCTGGTGACGAGTTTCGACGGGCGCGAACGACGCGAACGAATAGGCATGCCTGGTGGAGTGCGGAGGGACTCTCACTACTCGGTACGCACGCCTTTCGCCTGAGGTCCTGTGAACCCACCCTCGACCCGGGGGTAGCCCCACCTGGACTACTGATTTCAGGAGATGACATGCCTTACCCAGAGATGATGGTCTCGCCCATGCGGCAGGACCTGGTCAACATCGGCTTCACCGAACTGCGCACCGCAGATCAGGTCGATGCCGTCCTCGGCGGAGAGAAGCGCTCGGCGCTGCTCGTCGTCAACTCCGTATGTGGCTGTGCGGCCGGCATGATGCGGCCCGGGGTGGCCCACTCGCTCCAAGGCGATACCAAGCCGGAGATCCTCACGACGGTCTTCGCCGGCCAGGACATGGATGCCACGGACAAGGCGCGCGAATACATAACGGGCTATCCCCCCTCGTCGCCGTCGGTCGCCCTCTTCAAGGACGGTGAGCTCGTGTATTTCATGGAGCGGCACCAGATCGAAGGCCGGCACCCGATGGACATCGCCGAGGCGCTGAAAGCGGCGTATACGGAGCACTGCTGAGACGGGTGGACGTGGCGACGACGCCTGAGAGGCGACTGCCTGAGAGGCGATACCTGATCGGTGAGCGGTCGGCGACGGCTGAGCGTTTAGGCGTAACCGGTGACACCTGGGCGGTGAGGCGTGACTGCCGACACTGAGCGGTGGGACTCGAAGGGAGGCCGCACCATGCCAGGAATCGATGAAGTTCACCGTTCCCAGCACGGTTGCTGTCAGCGAGGTTCACGGCACAGCCAGACGAGTTCACGGTACGGCCAAACGAGCGCCCGGTACAGCCAGACGAGTTCACGGTACGGCCAAACGACCGCCCAGTACAGCCAGACGAGTCCACGGCACGGCCAGGCGAGCGCCCGGGGTCCGCGAGGACCGCGGGCGCTCGTGGTTCGTGTGCCGTCACGGATGGGGGTGGTTCCCCTGCTGTCGCGGACGCTGGCAATTCCGGGCGGCGCGATACGACAGAGGCTTCTGGGTTTCAGAGCGGCGGCGCTGGGCTCTGGCCGAAGCGGGCGGCGGGGGCGGCTCGCACCCGCCGGGCCGACCGCGGCGACCTCCCTCTGCGGCGGGAAAACGCTGAGTTCCAGCGACCGAGGCACTATCGTCGCACCCGGGGTCGCTGCCTTTGCTGCCGCCTGTGCGCTCCTGGTGCTCGGAGCGTGCGGAGGAGAGGGCGACGACGGCGGCCCGACCACCGATGATGCCGGCCCGGAAACGTGGACCGTCGACGCCGACCCGATTGTACGGATCGGGCGCACCGAGGGCGATTCCGACTACCTGCTATCGGAGGTCGCGGCCGTTCGGATCCTCCCGAACAGCGCGGTCGCGGTGGCGGACCGAAC
This sequence comes from Gemmatimonadota bacterium, assembly GCA_029262115.1. Classification (GTDB taxonomy): domain Bacteria; phylum Gemmatimonadota; class Gemmatimonadetes; order Longimicrobiales; family Gaopeijiaceae; genus JAJCZZ01. Next base: position 27,897 of record JAJCZZ010000045.1, read on the forward strand.
CAGCGGCACCGTTCGCATCTTCGACACGGACGGGACGTTCGTGCGGTCGATGGGCCGGATCGGGGAGGGGCCCGGCGAATTCAGCCACCTCTCCGAACTGCGGGCCGAAGGGCACGACACGTTGGCCGTGTATGATAGCGACCTGGGCCGGCTCACGCGGTTCACGCACGCGGGGGCCGTTGCGGGGACGGTGCGCCTGAACCCAGACGATGCACGGCCGGCGTGGTACGCGGGAGCGCTATCCGACGGCTCGACCGTGGCGCTCGGATTCGACGACGCCTCCTTTCAAGAGGGCAGCGGCATATCAGCCGACCCCATGGTGGTCGCGCTCTGGTCAACGAAGGGGGCCTTCGAGCGGCGACTCGCCTCGTTTGCAGGCTTGCGGCGGTACCGGACGGAGCGCGCCGCCGGACCGATACCGATGAGCCCACAGGCCATGCTGGGCGTCCTGGGCGACACCGTGTTCTACGGCGACGGCATGAACCCCGTGGTGCACGCGGTGTCGCAGACGACGACGGCCGGCTCTGGCTCAAGCACTACGACCCGGCTACGGACAACCTTTGGCTCATGACCCGCCGGGGCACCGGCGGCGAGTGGAGCGTGGTCGGTACCGACGGACGGACTCACGCCACCGTGCGGGTTCCCGACGACCTTGTGCTGATGGACATCTCGGGCGACCTGATCGCCGGGATCGCCTATGACGAGTTCAACGTGCAGCGGGTTCAAGTGCACCGGGTGCAGAGGTAGGGGCACGCTTCGGCGACCGCGGGCGCTTCCGCGACGGCGGGCTCTTGGCGGCCGCGAACCGCGCTCTCTCTTCGCTTCTTCGACCGAGCGTCACAGAGAGGGCGCGAGCGGCGGCCTCGGGCCGCATGTCTACTCCTCCCCGTTGTCCGACCGGCACATGCGGGTAGCCATCGGCTCTGAGCAGGAGTGGCCCGACGCCGACTGCGCATCCGTTCGCCGACCGGCCGGGCGTCACGTTGACGTACCTACCACGTCAACGTGAAGGCGTGAGCAGGCGACCGGTGGGCGAGTCGCCGGCCCCGTGAACTACCGTCCTCTTGTCCGGGCGTCCCATCCGAGCATCCCCTCGCGCGACCGGCGGACGCACCTTCCGCCTAAACAGATGAAACTCACCAATCGCGCACGCTTATCACGCGACTGGTGAGTTTTCCGCGCTGTATCGACACAACTCACCAATCGTTTGAACGCGCCCCGCCGTTGGTGAGTTGTATGGAATAGTTCGTGGAAAGTGCACACTCGATGAAAATCGGCCACCGAGTGTGCGCTTTTCTCTGTTCTCGACGCAGCGGGGCGCCGATCGCCATCGGAGGGAGTGCAGATGAGCCACGCTTCGACGCCGGAGGATGCCTGCTCGGGACACGGGAGCGGAAGCACATCGGGACGCCGGAGCGGAAGAGCGTTGATCATCGCGATCGGATCGAGGAGTCGCGGACCCGTCACCCGGTCACAGATGATCGAGGCGGGTGTGTCGCCGAGTGCGATCACCTACGGGCTGACGACCGGCCTCCTCCAATCGCTCCATCGCGGCGTCTACCGAGTCGGGCCGGTACCAACGCCACACGAGGCCGAGACGGCGGCGCTTTTGGCCTGTGGTGAATTCGCCGTGCTGAGCCACGCCACGGCTGCGGACCTCTGGGGTTTCGGGCCAGCTCGCGGAACGGCCACGCCGGTCGAAGTGAGCGACCAAGGCGGTCAGAGAAGAAGTGACCGAACCATGACGGTACATCGCATCGCCCCCTTGAGCCCCCGGGAGCTGCGGACCATGCATGGACTCCGGGTGACGGCGCCCGCACGAACGCTCTTGGACCTCGCCGTCCGACAGCCGCCGCCGGTCGTCGCCCGTGCCCTGGCCGCTGCGCTCCGAGCCGGCATCCTCGATCAAGGTGAGCTTGACGCCCAGGTGACGGCCTCCCCTGGGCGCCCGGGTATCAAGCTCCTGCGCCACCTCACCCAGCAACGGGGGGCTCCCGCCTTCACTCGGTCGGAGGCCGAGGCACGCTTTCTGTCCCTCGTCCGGAAAGCACGCCTTCCCGAGCCGGCCACCAACGTCGAGGTCGAGCGGATGGAAGTCGACTTCCTCTGGTGGCAAGCACGTTTGGTGGTGGAAGTCGACGGCTTCGCGTTTCATTCCACCCGCTCCGCCTTCGAACGGGACCGGCGCCGGGATCTCCTGCTGTCGGCCGCCGGTTACCACGTCCTCCGCGTAACCTGGCGCCAGCTCGAGCGAGAACCGGAAGCGCTCCTGGTGTCGTTGACCAAGGCGCTGACGAGGCGGAGCGCAGGATCGCGGGCCGGTTGACGAGGCGGGGGTGGGAGATGGCGGGCCGGTTGACGAGGCGGGGGTGGGGTGTCGTGCGCCCCCTGACAAGACGGCGCACCCGTTGGCGCGACCACCGACGAGATCAGGGAACGGACCAGTGCATTCACCGAGGACGCAGGGCGTCGAGTAGCGTGCGCACACCGACAATCTGGATCCCGGCCAGGCGCGCCCGCCGAAGTGCGGGATCGCGTGGCAGCGCGTCCACCGACGGAACGAAGGGCCGGGTTGTCCGCCCCCGACGAGCTGGCGCGCGCGATCGTGGGCCCGCCCGAGCCCGACGGCGAACCGGGTCGTGTGGCAGCGTATCCACCCGCGAACCCGATCCAGCCGACGAGCCGGATTGCAAGGCGGTGCGCCTCACCGCCCTGACAAGTGCAGCGCGGCCCTGCTGCACAATCCGGATCACGGCCAGGCGCGCCCACCGCCGCACCGGATCATGAACAGAGCGCCCACCGCCGCACCGGATCATGAACAGGGCGCCCGCCGACAATCCGGATTACGAAACAGCCCGCAACCGACGGAACCACGAGCCGGGTTGTCTCCCCCCACGAGCCGGCGTAAGAGATCGTGCGCCCACCCGAGCCGAAAGGTGTATCTCGGGAGCGCCGCCGTCCGTCCCGATCCATCGCCTCCGCTCCTGGCGCTCCTTCGATACCTCCCCATCGCGAAGCCGTGAACACCCGTTTGCAACCTTCGGTGCGCCTTTCTCGTTCTGATGGACAGGAGCGCAGGGGCGCTCTGTACACGGGTGGGCGGTGAGCGCAGTACACCTACGTGCGACGCCGAGGCTTTCTAGCGCCGCCCGCCGCATTGGGAGGATGACGCGATGAAGAACCGTATTCTTTCGGCCGCTCTGGTCGCTGCAGCACTTTCCTTGGGTGCCACGCCCGCACTGGCTTCTGAGGTCGGATCCGACGTGTTCGCATCCGAGGTCGGTCCGGACGGATTGGGCCACGAACTCCGGATCGTCAACAATCACGTGACCGAGGTCCGCGTATTCGTCCGCGACGCCGACGGTCGCTCTCATCACGTCGGGCGCGTGCGCCGGGGGCAGTACAAGGTGCTCCAACTCTCCGACGAAATCACGGTCAAGGGACCGGTGAGCGTGGAGTTCTTTCCGGCGGACCCGTCCTGGTCGCCGATGGCCGACAACACGGGCATCCGTACGTCGGCATTGGACCTTGGAGATGGCGATTCGGTCACCGCCTTCCTCGAAGCGAGTCTGACCAGCTCTATCATTGAGGTCGGTGACGGCTGAGCCGATGCGCGACGGGGTCGCGGCCGAGCACGAGGGTTCGATTTCCTCCGTCGTTGAGGCCCGTGATCGTTGAGCCGGTGTGAGGTGGGTGCTGCAGCGGCTGATCGTGCCAGCGAAGCAGCTACCTGAGGCAGATTTCGACGGTCGCGGCGATAGCCAGTTTACGACTGAAAAAGCTGCGGGCCCGGGAGGCGATCTTGCCGCCCGGGCCCGTCTGCTTGCCGGCGAGTCGACCACGGGGGCCACACGCCACCAGCGCCACCCCCACCGTCGTCAACGCCACCATCACCACCACGGCCGCCCCAGGCCGGGCCGCCCTCCACCTACTCCGAACCGTTCCCGTCGACGACCACCATCTCCATCACCACCACGGCCGCCCCAGGCCGGACCGCCCCCTACCTACTCCGGAACCGCTCCCGCTGACGACCTGCGATCTCCACGAGGCGGCGTAGCTCAGCAATCGGCGACTCGTGGTCGTCTACCTGAAGGCGAAGCACCACGTCGTTGTGCAGCCAGACGCCCATGTCTTCGCCGACGATCAGCATCGCGGCCGACTGCATGCCCCGCCGGTCGCCTCCGGCAGCTTGACCGGCTTCGAGCGCGGCAAGGAGACGAAAAGACAGGTGCCCGTCGGTCGATTCGAAGGCGGTGACCATGTCCTCGACCACCGCCTGGCCGGCCAGGATATTCCCCTGCGCGGACACGTGCCGTCCGATGCGATGACCGGCCCAATCCGACGCCTCGGGACCGGTGTGGGTCGCGACGTTGCCCTTCGCGTCCATGACGGAGAACTGACGTCCGGCTTCCGGCCAGTCATCCGGTCGGGGATCGGGGTCCTCCTCCAGGATCCGCTCTACGACCTCGGCCGGGGTCAGGCCGGCGGCAAGCAACTCGATGGCCCTCGGGCCGTAGCTCACGTCCACCACGGCCTGGGTGGCCGTCACTCCGACGCCCGCCTCCCCCCAGATCACACCGTTGCCCACGGAAAACACCCGAGACTGGACCGCCACACCCACCTCACCGGTGGCGGGGTCAAACCCGAGGACCGAGAACGTCGCCACCGGAGGCCACGGCTCGACCGAATCCTGGGCCGCCGCGGCTCCACCGAGGGCGGCGAGCATCACCCATGTCATCCCCAGGATGATTCGAATGCCTGGAGTAAGTCGAACACATTCGAACGCTCCTCTTTGACGCGGGACCACCGCCCCACGGTAAGCGACGCGAACGAACCGGCGGGTGGGGATCACTGGAGGGCGCCTCTCACCGCTCGTCATCGGTACTCCTCCCGCACGGGGCTGAACACGTCGAGGATCCGGCATGGGGTCTTCGCCACCCCGGAGTGGGGAACGTTCCCGGGAATGACCAGACAGTCACCCGCGCTCAACTCGTGCTCGATCCCGTCGACGGTGAGCACGAAGGTACCGTCCAGCATGTTGACGATCTGTTCGTGCGGGTGCGCATGCTCAGCGAGTGGCCGGTTCGGATCGATCTCCCAGTACGCGTGGGTCGTATGCTGCGAGTGGATGAAGCGCCCCCGGTACCCGGGAACGACTTCGCGGGGCTCCATCGACCACACGTCGATGGCCTTCTGAGTCAGGGTCATAACGTCGTGCTCCATGTAATGTCTCACTCCTCTGAAATCGGTCGCTCCGCCGCGAACCGGGACATGATTTCCACCATCATCGCGACACCCCGACGGACATTCTCAACCGAGACGCGCTCGTCGTTGCCATGCACTCCGCTACCGTCTTCCTGCGGCGGCGCCATCGGCGAGTAGCCGTAGCTGACGATCCCCAGATCACGGAAGAAATGGCTGTCTGTGAATCCCCCGGCGACCTGGGGTACGAAGTCCGCGTCGGGATAGTGCCGATCCGTGACGGCGGCCAGCGTGCGATACAGATCCGTATCAGTCGTAGAGACCGCCGGGCTGAAGCCCATGAGCACCTCGATGTCCACCTCCGTACCGAGCACGTTCGCCAGCTCGGCCAGCCACTCCTCCGGATCCTGATCGGGAAGGAGTCGGCAATCGATCTCGGCGTTCGCCTGCGGCGGGACGACGTTGATCTTGTCGCTCCCCATGAGCCGCGTGGTCGAGCACGTGTTGCGGGTCAGCGCGTGCAGGCCGGCCTGATAGGCCTGGAGCTCCGCGAGCACGCCCGGTTCGCGGATGGCCCGATCGAGGTCGGCGAATCGGGTCCGCCACGGCTCGGAAAAGCCGGGCGCGATGCCCTTGAACATCACGTCGACGGCCGGCACCACTCGCGCGGGAAACTCGTGCTGCCGCAGGCGATCGAGTGCGGCAATCAATTCGGTCACCGCGCTGGAAGGGTTGGGCCGTGACCCGTGGCCCGGCTCACCCCGCGTCGTGAGACGCAACCAGTAGGGCACCTTCTGAGTGACCTCCACCCCGAAGCTCGCCACCCCGTCCACCATCGTTCCCCCACCGCCTTCGTTGATGAGAAAGCCGACGTTCTCGAAGATGTCCGGGCGGTTCTCGACGAGCCAACCCGCACCGAAGAAGCCGCCCGCTTCCTCGTCGGCGGTGGCCATGTAGATGACATCTCGCTCGAGGGCGACGCCGGATCGATGCAGGGCCAGGAAGCCGGCCAACTGGACGATCCCCAGAGCCTTGGTATCGAGCGCCCCACGACCGTAGATGAGCCCGTCGCGGATGGCCCCGGACAGCGGATCGGTGGTCCAGTAGCGCTCGTCGGCCGGGACCACGTCGATATGGTGGAGCAGGATGAGCGCGGGCTCATCGCCGCCCTCGAGCCGGGCCCAGATGTTCCCGCGCCCCTCCGCCGACTCTGCGATCTCATACGGGATGCCCTCGCGCTCGAAGATGGCCGCCAGGAAACGCGCACCCGCGATCTCGTTGCCCGGGGGGTTCATCGTGTTCACCCGCAGGTACTCCTGAACCCAGCGGACCGACTCGTCCTGGAGCCTCTCGACGTCGACGCCCTGAGCTACGGCCGGCAAAGGCAGGACGGCCATCGCCATAGGAAGAACGGCCGACGTGAGGAGTCGGCGAGAAATACACCACGGGGTCATGGCACACCTGGGTTGAGGTCGTGCGCAACATGGTGCAGCACCCGGACCGGCGGCAATCGCCCACCCCTTTCGGCGTAACGCCAAACGGTTGAAGCTTCCTGCTGTTCACACGTCGCCCGCCCGAAGAATTGGAGGTCCCATGGCCGTCGCGAAGCTCGATCGCCCGATCACGACCCTTCTCGTCGCGCTGGCTTTCAATGCCTGCGGCGGGGCAGAGAATGGGGATGGGGATGCCGAAGCGCCCACCGACGGCGCGGCGGCCGCCGTGATGGATGGCCCCCGGGTGGCGGTCGCACCGACCTCGGCGGATCAGTTGCCCTCGGCCATCATCGGCCAAGGAGGGGAGCTCGAGGGCTCGGACCTGAAGTACGTGCCGGGCGACGACGCGAGCACGGGGTACCTCGCCGTCCCGGAGGGCGCCGGACCGTTCCCCGCCCTCGTCATCGTCCACGAGTGGAACGGGCTGGTGGATCGGGTAAGGCAGGTGGCGGACAACTTTGCCGCCGAAGGCTACGTCACCCTGGCGGTCGACCTGTACGACGCCCGCACCGGATCGAACGCCGAGGAGAACATGGCGCTCGTGCGCGAGGTCCAAGGCAACTCATCAAAGATGATCGCCAACATGAACGCGGCGGTCGCCTACCTGAAAGGACGCGGCGACGTGACGGGCCGGGTGGGCGCCATGGGCTGGTGCTTTGGAGGGGGAATCGCCCTGTCGTTCGGACTGGACGGAGCGGACCACGACGCCACCGCGATCTTCTACGGAGCGCTAGTCGACGATCCGGCTCGGCTCGCCGCCATGGATCACGAGGTGTACGGGACCTTCGCTCAGTTGGACGGAGGCCCCTCGCCGGAGAACGTGGCGGCCTTCGAAGCGGCCCTCAAGACGGCTGGTATTCCGAACGACCTCCATATTTACGACGAGGTCAACCACGGCTTCTGGCTGCGTGTCGATCAGGATACGGACGCCAGGGCGGCGCCCGCCCTGGACGCCTGGCAGCGGCTGAAGGCGTATCTGGATCGTACGCTCCGGTAGACGGCGGCGGGACCAAATTCGCCCGACCGCCCCGGACCAAGGCGCCACGACAACGCCGCAACGAAGCCTCGTAGGTCATCCACACAAGTTGCCCCAACGTTTCAGTCCGACTCCACGCCCCCGAACCACGGATCACACGAATGACCACGAGCGAAGGCGCCGACAACGGCATCTCCCACTTCTTTCTCAACCTGGCGCGCATCGTCTTCGGGCTCATGTTCATGCAGCACGGAGCGCAGAAGCTCTTTGCCGTGCTCGGGCGGGAGGAAGTCGCCGAGTTCCTCACTCGCACCTGGTTCGCGGGTGTCCTGGAGTTCTGGGGCGGACTTCTGATCGTTCTGGGCCTGTTCACTCGCCCCGTGGCCTTCCTGCTGGCCGGACAGATGGCCTTCGCGTACTTCATCGCGCACTTCGGACGCGGCTTCTTCCCGATCCAGAACGGCGGCGAGTTGGCCGTTCTCTACTGCTTCTTCTACCTGTTCATCGCAGCCAACGGCGGCGGCGCATTCAGCTTGGACGGGTTGATCGCTGGGCGGAAGCGGAGTTCGATCGGGTAGGGGCGAAGGCGTTGGCCGGGCGCGGCGGGTGGGCGACTTTGACGAAAGGCCTGGACCGGAGGAGGGAATGGATCGGCAGCGTGGGCACCACCGGAGGAAACCCACGTGACACTTCCCTCGCCGATCAAGGGTGAGTTGGACTGGTTCCGCTCGGACGATCCACCCGGAGCGTTCCAGATCTCCGCCGACGGCCGTCAGCTGGCGGAGTTCGAATGGGAGCGCCCGTCCCGGTCCTGCCGAATCTGCTTCGCGTTCGGAGATGTCTGGCGCGCCACTTTCAGCGGCTTCGTGCCTTGGATCGTCGAACTGGGAGATGTCGACACGCGTGAACCCGCGCTCATCTACGCCGGCACGCCGTTCCGGGGGCTTGCGGAGTTCCCGGACGGCACACGTGTGTCCTACCTGGCCTGGTTAACGCGGCGACTGAGACCAAAAAACCACTTTCTCTTTGCCGAGGGGGAGCGGATCCTCAGCTTCCGTTATCACAAGGAGAAGCCCCTGACGGCTACTGCGATCATTGTGGAGGAGGGTTGGCGGGATGGTGATATCGCATGGCCCCTTTTGATGCTTTGGGGCTCGCTGGCGTTTCAGCTGCGCCGATCGGTGGTATCGTGGACGGTCGGCCCCTGGCTCCCCGACCGGGTGCCCGCCCGTGCGATCAACAGGACGAGAGCGAGACTGGCGCTCTCTTCGGACTCGCGCTGGTTTCGGCCGAGCCGCATGCTGAAGTAGACGCCCACCAGTGCGCCACCGAGCGAAGCGAGGTCAGCGCGGCCATCCGCGGCCATCCCATCGCTCGTCGCAGCGGGGTCGCGCCGATATCGGCGCGACCCCTACCCCCCTTCCTATAGGATGCGGCGTCCCAAGGCCGACCCCACCAACCCCACCGCCATGTGCGCCGTCCGATTCCGGTCGTCGAGAACGGGGTTCAACTCCACCAACTCGAGGCTGACGATCCGGCGCGTCGCCGCAGCCTTTTCGCAGACCAGATGGCCTTCTCGGTAGGTGAGCCCCCCCTGAACCGGGGTCCCCACGCCCGGCGCCACGACCGGGTCCAACGAATCGAGATCGTACGAGAGGTGGAAACCGACCGTGCCGTCGTTGGCGCGCTCCAACGCCTCGTTCATGCAGGCCGCGACACCACGTTCATCGATCTCGGACATGGTGATCACCCGGACCCCGAGCTCGCTGATCAGATCACGCTCTCCTTGGTCCAACTGTCGGACCCCGAGCACGGTCACGTTCTCCGGTCGGACGGCCGGAGCCTCGCCGGAGATCGATGTCAGACGATCCGGGCCGCGCCCCATCAAGACGGCCAGGCTCATGCCATGGATGTTGCCGCTCGGCGTTGTCTCCGGGCGGTTCATATCAGCGTGTGCATCAATCCAGATCAGGCCGATACGCTCGTTGCGTGCCCGATAGTGGCGAGCCACCGCCGCCACGGTCCCGATGGACAGAGAGTGGTCACCGCCCAGGATCAGCGGAAGCCGCTCGTTCTCCAGCCCGTCGGTCACATGGGCGCAGGCCCTCTCGGCGACGGCGGCGATCTCGTCCAGAAAGCGAAGCTGCGCATCTCCCGGAGTCGCGGTTTCGAAGCCGGTGGCCGTAACGGTGCCCGTCTCCCTCACAGTGTATCCGAGCGACTCGACGGCTCCCGTGATCCCGGCGATGCGGAGCGCCGACGGTCCCATGTCCACACCCCTACGCCCCGCCCCCAGGTCGATCGATACCGAAATGAGCGCGACGTCCCGCTGCGGGTTCATCTCCATCAGTCCTCGACCGTCACGCCCTTCCAGAACGCGACGCGATCCTCGATGTTGGCGGCCGCTTTCGACGGCGAGGGATAGTACCAGGCCGCGTCGTCGTTGCGCTCTCCTTCGACCACGACGTCGAGATAGCTCGCCTGGCCCTTCCACACGCAGTGGGTGTGGTGGTCGCTCTGCTCGAAGTAGCGCTCGTCGAGCGAGGCCCGAGGGAAGTAGTGGTTGCCCTCGACCATGACCGTGTCGTCACTCTCGGCCAGTACGGCTCCTTTCCAGATTGCGCGTGCCAATGGTTGCTCCGGTTGGAGGAGCGTCCAAGCTACGGAGTCATCCGCCCCGAAGTCGACGCTGTTCCTTTCGTTCGATGCGGCGGCGCCGGCGTGCGTCGCCGGCTGTCTCACCTGTGAACCTGGACTTGATCTCCACCCCCCCCATGATGGCCACACCGGTAATGCGTAACACGGGAGCGTCGGGATCGGGATCCACGCCGGCGTCCTCGGCATGATCGAAGCCGCCCATGATTCCGACCCCGTGGCTCTCGACCCGCATGCCGGGGGGAACGATGATCTCCACACCTCCGCACATCGTGAAAACCTGCACGGTCGTGACCCCGGGAGGCATCTGCGCCTCGCGAAAGTCCAACTCCGTACCGCCCATGATGGCGATGGCGTGGTTGGTGCGGGCTGGGGTCCATCGCCCCTTTCGGGACGACCCGCCGAGGATGGCGACCATGAACTGGCTGTCGCGCACATGCGCCGCGTCGGTTACGCCATAGCCGCGCGACGCGACCGGCATCGAGGCTCCGACCGTCGTCGTGGCCGGCAGGTCGCCTCCCCCGGGCATGTCCTGAAGGAGCGCCTTCAACTCCTCGCTCGACGACGCCCGATGTGCGACGTCGACTCGCCGCTCGAACTCTTCAACGGCCATGACATCGTTCGCGAAGTGCTCGCACAGCGCGTCAATCGTGACCTGCCGAGACTTCTGGAGTGGCGGGCTCGGTGTGTCGTCCGGTGGAGTCATGGGGTCGCCTGCTGGAACCGGTGTGCTCATTGGGGACGGAATGCCAATCAGGCAATCCGGTGTGCTTGACTGCTACGTGTGGCGAGAACGACGCCGTCATGCCCGAGCCGCTCCCACGTACCGAAGCTAGTGGTGCCACATCGATGTCGCCTGAGGCGGGCACGCGCAACGCCGGCGGTGGCGCAGGAAAAACCGTATCCACATCTTCATGGTCGTGGGCCCAGGGGGGCCACAACGTCGTCATCCAAGGACCGGAGGTCATCATGAGTGTTCTGTCCCGCCGCGCTTTCATCGCATCGTTCGCACTCACCGTTGGCCTGGCCGGCTGCGCCAGCTCAGGGGGCGGGGGCGGCGGAGGCGGATCGAGCACGCGCCTGACTCAGGAGGAGTTGGCCGAGGTTCCGCAGCTCGATGCGTTCCAGGCGGTGCAGCGCCTTCGTTCGCAATGGCTCCGGAGTCGTGGGGGTAACACGCCGCAGGTGGTGTCGGACGGAATGCGCCAGCAGGACGGGATCGAGTCGCTTCGCCGGTTCCGCGTGTCGGACATCGAGGAACTTCGTTACATGAGTGCCACGGAGGCAACGAATCGCTTCGGGACCGGCTTCGACGGTGGCGCCATCCTCGTGACGACCAAGCGGTAGGGAGTCGACGGACACTAACTACGAAGGCGCCGGGGTCCGCTGGGATCCCGGCGCCTTCGATCGTGTCGACGCCAGTAGCCTGTGCCCCGACGGCTCGACGGTCACGCCCGGCGAGCCCCTCATACCAGTCCACGCGCAAACGTCTCGAGGACGTCCGCGCACGTCCCGATCTGATCCAGGTCGCACCACTCGTCCGCGGAGTGGGCCTGCGCGATATCCCCCGGGCCGAAGCACAGCGCGGGAATGCCAGCCTCGTTGAGAAATGCCGCGTCCACCCAGGCGGTCATCCCGTGTACGGCACCGGATAGTCCGTGGCTCCGGGCCGCTCCCCTCAACCCCGTAGTCAACGGGTGGTCGGCCCCGACCTCGGTGCCGGGTCGATCCAGGGTGATTTCGAGCGTCGCGTCCAGCCGCTCCTCCCGCGCCCGTAGCCGATCGAGGTGCACGGAGAACTCCGTCAGCACATCGTCGGCCGACTCCCCTGGGAGGGTGCGACGCTCCAGCAGGAGTCGACACCCTTCCGGATACACCGACTCCGCGACGCCCCCGGCGATCGTGCCGGCATGGAAGGTCCCGTGACCGAGAAGGGGGTGCGTCGCTCCGGCAGCCAATTCCGCGTGGAGGGCTTCGAGTTCTGCCACGTACAAGGCGGCGTGCCGGATGGCGTCGATGCCGTGTTCGGGTCGGGAGCCGTGAGCGGCCCGTCCGCGGAACGAAGCTTCAACCCAGACGAAGCCCTTGTGCGCCGGCATGACCGACAGGTTGGTGGGTTCGCACACCACGGCCATGTCCGCCCTCACTCCGGAGCGAACCAGCGCGGCCATCCCCAGGCTCGCATGCTCTTCGTCGCACGTGAGCGCGACCACCAGATCCGGCCTGGGCCCCCGGTGCGCCAGCCTTTCGGCCGCGGCCAGGAGGGCGGCCACGCCGCCCTTCATGTCACATGCGCCCCGCCCCCACAGCCGACCGCCGCTGATCTCGGCTCCCCAGGGAGAGATCGTCATGGCGTCGACGCCGACCGTGTCGAGATGTCCATTGAGGAGAAGCGTCGGCCCTTCGCCGTCGAGACGTGCGACGACATTGGCACGGCCCGCCTCCACCTCGATCACGTCGCTCTTGAAGCCCCAGGAGGTGAGCCAGCGGTACGCCAACTCCGCCACTTGCCGCTCGCCGCCCCCCCCTGGCGAGAGCGTCGGGTTCACCGACGGAGTGGCCACCAGGGCCCGAGCGAGGGCGACGGGATCGCCGTTGCGGGCGTCGTCAAGAACGTCGTCGCCAAGCGTGGCGGGGCGACTACGGTCAGAGTCGCCGGCGGGCTTCGACATGTCGCGACGTCCTCGGGTTGGGGGACAAATTTCTGGCGCTCAGGCGGAAAGGGTCGAATTTCCGAGGCCGGCACCCGAAGGTGCACACTATCTTCCGTATCCGTAAAGCATTGGCCACAATGTGGTTATGGGACCTTGTCACAGATCCGGTCGTCGGCACGTTTAGTGCACGACCCCTTTCCCTACGAAGGACCCCCCGCGGCACGGAGGAACCATGCGAAACTTTACCGTCGGCCTCCTCGGGGCGGCAGCCCTGGTGGCCGGCCTGGTCCTGGTCCGCCAGCAGACCCGCGCGCCCGAGGCCGAGCGCCCGCGCGTGGTGCCCGCTGGTGAATCACAGCCAGCCACGATCTCTCTGGAGCGAATTCGAGAACTCGGCTACTGACGACGGGGTCCGGCGGAACCATTCCTCCGTCCGGACCGGATCAATAGAAAGCGGCGGCGGGCCACCGGGCCCGCCGCCGCTTTGCGATTTTCCCTGAAGCCACCCTGACTCAGTCGAAGTGGACGCGGTTCTTCTCGATATAGCTCGTCCACTCGGGCGGCACATCCGTATCGGGAAAAATGGCCTGAACCGGGCACTCCGGCTCGCACGCACCGCAGTCGATGCACTCGTCCGGGTGGATGTAGTACTGGTCGTCGGCCTCGTAGATACAGTCGACGGGACAGACCTCGACGCAACTCGCGTCCTTGGTCTCGATGCACGGCTCGGTAATGATGTAGGCCATGAAGCCTCCAGAGTCCTCTTGATTGGGCCGGACAAGGTGTAAGCGAAGCACGGTCCGGAAGCAAGACAGCGGCGAACGGCTCCGCGGTGTACGATATCCCTTGATTGGTCGTATGGTTCGATCCGAGCAGAGGGCCGGCCGGCCGACCCTCCTTCTGCAACCATCATCCGCAATGGTACACACCCAGATGATCGAGGCGGGGCATTCGAGGACACGAACGTGGGGCGCGCTCGGCGCCCTCCTGTTGTCCGCTCAAGCCCTCTCGGGTCAGGGAACGGGTGCCGTGTCGGGGACCGTCTTCGACTCGTTGACCATGACGCCGCTGGCGGACGCGCTCGTGGTGCTCTGGGATACACCGCACCAGACAGCGACGGACTCGCTCGGACGCTTTTCTGTCGAGGATGTACCGGCGGGGGACTACACCGTGCTGTTCTTTCACGCCTACCTGGGTCAGAGAGGCGTATCCCCAGGCCCGGCGCAGACACGAGTCACGCCCGGCGACACTGTGCGGCTCTCTCTGGCGACGCCGTCGATGTTCACGATGGTAGCATCGGAGTGCCTCCTCGAACCCCATGAGCCGGGAACGGGCGTTGTCGCTGGATGGGTGGGCGACAATGAGAGCGGGATGGGGCTGCCTGGAGCGTCCGTCGTTCTGTCGTGGAACGTGGATGAATCGAAGGCCCCCGACCGCCTGGAGCTGCAGACGGACAGCCGTGGATGGTACCGGGCCTGTAGCGCGCCGGCCGAAGTCCCGATCATCGCCTCGGCTCGATTCCTCGACCGATCCGGGCTCCGGCGAGAGGTGCAGGTGAAGCAAGGGGAGATGGCCGAAGCGCCGTTTCTTCTCGGTCGCTACGCCCTCGCGGAGATCAACGGACGGCTCGTCGACGCGTCATCGGGCGAGGCGGTCGGAAGCTCGGAGATATGGCTACGTGGAACCGCGTTCCGGGGGATGTCGAGTCCGGACGGGGACTTCGGATTCCAGAACGTCCCACCCGGCACCTACATGCTGATGACGAAGCATGTGGGGTATGGTGTGAAGATGGACACGCTGGAGATTCCGTCCGGTGGACGGCTCCATGTGGAGATGCGACTCGATCAGCGAGCCATCGAGATCGCCCCGCTGACCGTCACGGTCGAGAGCGAGCCGCAAACTCTCCGCGCGATGGGTGGGTTCACCATCGAACGGGCGCAGATCGAAAAGGTCCGTGCTCGCACCCGCGATCTCGGTGACCTCCTGAGCGTGCTCCACGCTCCGGGGGTGGTGGTCGACCGAAGCGAAGGCACGCTGTGCATAGGATACACGACGGGCCACGTGCGGATGTTCCGCAGCAACTGTACTCCGATGATGATTTTCATCGACAACGTACGGACGAGCAGTGAAGTGTTGGCCTCACAGATCTCCCCCGACGCGATCGAGCGGATCGTCATCTACAAGCCGATGGAAGCGGGTAATCTATTCGGCTACGGTGCGGCCAGCGGCGTCATGGCCATCTTTACTCGCGGCCACTGAGGCGCGGCCCCCGCACATTCAGCCGTCGAGTCTACGAGCGAAGCTCCGCGCCCACGTGGCATACCGCCTGGCCAGTTCCACGTCGGTCCGTTCCGCCAGCGGACCCCAGAGCCGCTGCACGTCCCGATAGAGATCGCCCCAGTCGTCCGTCGGACTCAGCATATGGAGGTGGCGGAGCGTGTCGAGGTGGTCCGCCAGTGCGATCAGGCGAACCTCCTCGGGTGCCAAGACCAGACGTTCGGCCAGATCGGGCGCGGTGTGCGGTGGCACCTGTTTGCGGAACACGCACGCCCGGCGCGACAGGACATCAATGAGGATCGAATCGGGCGTACACGCAGTCGGCGTTCGCGTGTCCGTGACGGCCGCTGCCGCGAGTACGTCCGCGTCGAGGACCCCCGCGTCGCGAAGCAGCACCAACACGGTCCGCCCGGGGTGGAGATACGAAGGATGGTGGTCATCCCCTCCAAAGGCATGATCCCGACTCTCCATCGCCACGCGGTGCGCGCGCTCCAGTTGCTCCAGATCGTGATCGACCCCCAGTCCACGAGCTACACGCAGCACGCTCGCTTCCATTGCGGCCGCGCGCGAGGCCGGTGCGCTCACTCCTTCGCCCACTCCACGTCCGGATGACCCTGTCGATGGTTCTCGAGGCGCGCCCATGTGAAGAGCATGTCGCTGAGCCGGTTGAGATAACGTACAACTCCCTCGTCGACTTCCTCGCGGCTCTGGAGATGTACCACCTCACGTTCGGCCCGGCGACACACCGTACGCGCGTGGTGTAGCGTCGCGGCCCCGACCGAGCCACCGGGAAGCACGAAAGCCGTCAGCGGGGCGAGCTCGCCATCGGCGTCGTCCATCCACGCCTCCATCTCTTCGATCCGCCCGAGCGGGAGGTCGGGAACGCCCTTCGGGACCGGGCGACCTTCGACGGCTACCGTTGCCAGAACGGCCCCAAGGGTGAACAGGTCGTGCTGTAGCCGTGCCAGCCGACGACGGATCTCATCGTCCGCCACCTGGAGAAGCGCCATCCCCAGGACCGAATTCAACTCATCGACTGTACCGTATGCTGCGACCCTCGGGTGGTCCTTCAGCACCCGGCCGCCGCCGTACAGCGCGGTCGTGCCTTCATCTCCGGTCTTCGTGTAGATCTTCATGTACGGTGTGCCCGAGTGATGGGAGCGGTCACGGCATCTTCAGCCGGGTGATGTTGCGGAGTGCCTGCGCCTTTTCCAGGAGCGAGGAATCGGACTCCTCGGTCTCGGGCGAGGCCAGAAGGTCACGGATGTCCAGCAGAACCTCGATCTGGATCTGCTCCCTCTGATACTCGAAGTCCAGCTCGGCCATCCGGGCGGAGGCGCCGGCCTCGCGGGCCACCTCGAACGCCGACTGATACACGCCCTCCAGGCTGTTCAGAATACGACCACGGTCACGCATGGGAACTCGCCTATGTTCAAGTCGGACTTGGGAAAACTCGGTGTCACCTCTCAACGCGCTCACGTGCGCACGACTCCCGAGGAGGCTATCTTCCCGCACGCCGATGGAGTACCGGAAGATGGGGTGAGTGTGCCATCTCATGCCGTACCGGGACATGGTGGTTCAATGGGAGAAGGGACGGCCGCCGCACCGGTGTGCCAGCCCTGCCCACATGTGGAGCAGAGAACAATGTCCGATGAGGCCCGCGATCACGCCCTTGAGGACCGAGCGAACGAGTTGTACTGGGCCTCCGACATCGGCGTCAATCAGATCGCCGAACAGTTGGAGCTCTCCAAAGGCGCGCTGTACGACCTGATCCATCCGTTGCCAGGCGCTCTGGCGTGCCCGATCTGCTCCGACGAGACGGTGTTCTCGAATCGAACGGCTCGCGACCGCTCCCTTCTCTCCTGCGGGAATTGCGGGTGGGAGGGCCACGTCGACGAGGCCGGGCCGGCAGCGGCGGTCGTGCGCAGCGAGTACGAGCCCGACGGGCCGAGCACGGGCGACCGTCGTCGTATCGAGCTGCCCTTCGACGCGCGCACCATGTGGGGGGGTGCCCTGATCGGAGCGGCCCTCGGGCTCGGGATGGTGTTCTGGACCCGTCGCCGCTGACCCACCCGCCATGAGTGCGACCTCGAGCGGAATCGACCCGCGCGGCATCATCACGCCCGACGCCTTCGAGGTTTCCACAGCGCTCCTCGGGAGGCCGCTCGCGCTGCCCCGGAAGCGCCTGGCGGCCCTGATGATCGACCTGGCCGTAGTCGGCTTCATTACCCTGGTGACGAAGAGCTTCGCGCTCATTCTCGGCGTGGTCGCCGCAGTGGCGTTCATCCGGATGAGCTTTCGCCGCACTCAGGTCCCGGGAAGCGTCTTCGGACGTGCCATGCGGCTCTCGCTGGGGTGCCTCGGCATCGTGATCGGAATCGTGACGGCCATCATCTGGGCCGCCGTTGGCTGGAGTGGCTCCCCGGATGACGGAGGCCGCCCCGACCTTTCCGACATACCCGGAGTGGCCGGCATTCCGGGGATCGGAGCGGCGCTGCAGGGCGCCATGGACTTCAGCGCCGTCCGCGGTGCCGAGACGGAGGAGGAAGCGCGTCCGGCCCTGCTCGAGCTCGCCGGCTTGATGCTGGCCATGGGCCAGGATCCAGACGACATCGAGGATGCGCTCCTCGAGATGGTGCCCGAGGACGCCGAGTGGGCTCCTGACGCCGGCCGGATCGTGGACGAGGCCGTGCGCACCGCCACCGACGAAGATCGAAGTAGCGACGGCGGTGATCCCGGAGCTCCTGCGGGTGTCACTTCGGGCGACACGACGGCAGCCCTCGCGAGCGCGAGTGCGGACGCTCCCGACGTGACCGAGATGAGCCTGGCCGACGCTTTTGGCGCGTACGAGGAACTCGTGCGCGTCGGCGGCGGCTCTCCCGATGCGCTGGCACGAATGGACGCGCTCCGCGACCGCCTCCTGCCCGAGGTGGCGGCAGACACCCTGGGCGCGCTCGCCGATCGGGTGAGTCGCCTCGAACGAGCAAGGACCGGCCTACAAGAGGATCTCGATGACGCCGAGGAGGAGTTGAAGGAGGAGCGGGAAGGCGGCTTCTTCACGTGGCTTCGCAATATCGTCGACGAGCTGGGCTTCGGCTTCGGATGGGCCTCGCTCTACCTGACCGTGGCGCTGTCGTGGACGAACGGTCTGACCATAGGTAAGAAGGCGATGGGAATCCGGGTCCTCCGCCTCGATGGGGAACCGATCACCTGGTGGACGGCGTTCGAACGGGCAGGGGGATACGCTGCCGGATTCGCGACCGGGCTGCTCGGATTTGCCCAGGTGTTCTGGGACGCGAACCGTCAGGGGATCCACGATCGGATCGTCGGGACCGTGGTGGTCGTCGACGGCGCGGAGCCCGTAGGCAACTGGGAGCAGGCCATACCTTGAACGTCGACGTGTCCTTCCCGCTGGCGTTCGCAGCCGGGCTCGTCTCGTTCCTCAGCCCCTGCATCCTCCCGGTGGTTCCGAGCTACCTGGCGTTCATCACCGGGCTGACAGTGGACGAGCTACGGGACGGCTCGACGGGGTCAGCTCGCCGCTCCGCGCTCTGGGGTTCGATTCTGTTCATGCTCGGCTTCGCGTTCGTGTTCATGACGCTCGGCTGGGCCGCCACCACCTTCGGGAGAGCCCTGGCGCAACTGCTTCCGTGGATCAACCGGCTCGGGGGAGCGGCGCTGGTCGTGTTCGGCCTCTACCTGGCCGGACTCATCCGCATGCCGGCCTTCGCCCGCGAGCGCCGCGTACATCTGGATGGCCGGCCGGCCGGCCCGATCGGCGCGTTCCTCATCGGCATCGCCTTCGGCGCGGGATGGACTCCCTGCATCGGGCCCATTCTCGCTTCGGTGCTCCTCTACGCCGGCCTCGAGAGCACGCAGGTTCAGGGAACGCTGCTGCTCGGGACCTATGCCCTGGGCCTGGGTATCCCCTTTGTCGTGGCGTCGGTGGCGTTCAACTGGTTTCTTGCCGGCACGGATCGAGCCCGGACATGGATGCTCCCTCTACAGCGAGTGGCCGGGGGCCTGCTGGTAATCGTCGGTCTCATGATGGTGACCGGTACTCTGGCACGGCTCACGACGTATCTGGCGGGGCTGGGGCAGTTCATCACTTTGGAGATGTAATGAAGGGAATTTCGGTGGTCGCCGTCGTGGTCCTCGGGATGGCAGGGTGCGCGGGCGGTGACGATTCGTCTGGCACGAAGTCCACGACGATGGACCTGCTCGACTCGCGCCCGGCGCCGGGTCGCCCGACTCCGGCCTCGGGGGTGCCCACCGCCCAACCCGGCGTGGCACCGGGACAGGAACGCCAAATCGACGTGGCCACGCTCGGCTACGACCGGGGTGACCCGGACGCGCCGGTCCGGGTCGTTGAGATGAGTGACTACAGTTGCGGGGTCTGCCGCCAGTTCCACGAGAGCGTCTGGCCCGTGCTGTACGAGGAGTTCATCGAGACCGGCCAGGTGCAGTGGAAGTTCTTGCCGTTCGTGTCCGGCCAGTTCCCGAATTCGCCGGTCGCGTCGGAGGGAGCGGAATGCACGCTGGAACAGGACCCCGATCTCTTCCTCGCCCATCACGGCGTCCTGTGGAGCGAACAGTCGAGTTGGAAGACCGCCTCCGATCCTATTGAGTTCGTGCGCTCTTCCGCAGAAAACGTCGGCGCGGATATGGAGCAGTGGGACTCCTGCATGTCGACCGATCGGCGCAGGGAGCGCATCCTGGCCGGCACCGCCTTGGCTCGTCAGCTCGGCGTACGGGGGACCCCAACCTTCTTCGTGATCGGGTATCAGCCCATCCAGGGGCTGCTTCCCACCGAGACGTTCCGACTCGTCCTCGCCGCCGCCGTGAAGGACGCCGCCACGATCACGGGTGGATGATCCGTCGTCGGCCGTCCTTCCCAGGCCAACTGTTGACCTGAGCCACCTGGACGGGGGACTCCGCCAACTCGTTCGAAGTCTGGTCGGCCTTGTCCTGGCCGGAGTCGCCTGTGGGCCGGTCGCCAGCGGCGGGCCCTGCCGGGAGGTCGTGAACCCTGTTCCGCTCCCCGAGTCCCAATCGGAGACCAGCGGCATCGCCATCTCCCTGGACCACCCCGGGGTCTTCTGGATCCACGCCGACGCGGGGCGTGAACTTCTGGCAGTGGACGCGACCGGCCGGCAGCGCGCGCGTCTGACCGTACCGTTCTCCGCCGTCGACTGGGAGGACCTGGCCCTGGGCATCTGTCCGGGCGGCGGGTCGTGCCTCTATGCCGCGGACGTCGGGGACAACTACGAGGAGCACGGCGTCATCCGTCTCTATCGGTTCCGAGAGCCGGAGCCTGTCGACGGCGAGGTGCCCACCGCCGACCTGTTCCCGATGAGGCTCCCGGACGGATCGCGAGACATCGAGAGCATGCTCCTCCTTCCAGGTGAACGGGTCCTCTTCGTGACGAAGGGCAGGAATCACCCCCAGACCGTGTATCGCTACCCGGGCCCCCTCACCCCGGACACGGTCACGCTCGAGCCGATCCAACAGCTCAGTGACGGGCCCCGCATCCTGCCCCGACAGATCACGGGGGGAGCAACGTCACCGCTCTCGAATGTCGTGGCACTCCGCACCTACCAGTCGGTGCAGCTCTATCGTGTCGAAGGGGATACCCTCGCGCCGATCGACGGCGGGCTCGTCAACCTGCGCACGCTCAACGAGCGCCAGGGCGAAGGGGTGGCCATCAGCGGGGGCGGGCGGATCGTCCTGACGTCCGAAGGCGGAACCGGCGGAGGTACGGCGTCGCTGGCGGTCCTTCGCTGCAACGTGGGAGCCTGAGGGAGACTCTTGCGTGGGGGGACCGGCGCTGGCACGGAATCCCCCGCCCGGCCACATTTCGCGTCTTCGAAGACGATCCAGGCGGCCCGCCGAGGCCGCTGATTTCGGGAGATACGGAATGGTGGAGCACGACAGGGTGGTGAGGTGCGCTACGGTGGCCGGCCTGGGACGTACCTCGCGGGCCGTCATGGGAGCCCTGGTGTGCGTACTGACGCTTTCCTTCGGACCCGGCGCGACCGCCGCCCAGCAGAGTCCGTCATCGTCCGACGATAGTCCGCCGACCATCGAGTCTCACACGGAGGACATGGAGAAGCTCGACGGCTTCATGCCGCTCTACTGGGACGAAACTACGGGTAGGATGTTCCTGGAGATCGCGCGGTGGGGCGAGGAGATCCTCCACTACACATCCCTCCCGGCGGGCCTCGGCCAGAACGACATCGGCCTGAACCGTGGCGATCTGTCGGGCAACCGCGTGGTGGTGTTCGAGCGGGTCGGTCCAAAGGTCCTCATGAAGGAACCCAACTACCGCTACCGCGCGGTGTCGAACGACGCGCTCGAGCGCCGCTCCGTCGAGGACGGCTTCCCGACCTCGATCCACGCGGGCTTCACGGTCGTGGCCCGGACGGGGGAGCGCGTTCTAGTCGACGCGACCGACTTCTTCATGCGGGACTGGCACGGTGTGGCCACCACGCTGCAGCGCACCCGCCAGGGGACGTATCGGCCGGACGCGTCCAGGAGCGCGTTCTATCTCCCGAGGACGAAGGGCTTTCCGGAAAACACCGAGGTCGAGGTGATGATGACGTTCACGTCCGACCAGCCTGGCGGTCTCGTCCGCCAGGTCGCGCCCGACGGAGGAGCGCTGACGGTCCGCCAGCACCACTCGTTCGTTCAACTTCGGCCGCTGGGGGAGTACACGCCCCGGAAGGCCGACCCACGTGCCGGATATTTCGGGATCAGCTACATGGACTTCGCCCAGCCCATCGACGCCGACCTCCGGCAGCGCTTCATCGCGCGGCACCACATCGAGAAGCAGAACCCCTCCGCCGCCCGCTCGGCCCCAGTCGAGCCGATCGTCTACTACCTCGACCCGGGCACACCAGAGCCTGTGCGCTCAGCCCTCCTCGAAGGCGGCCGCTGGTGGAACCAAGCGTTCGAAGCCGCCGGCTACATCGACGGCTTCCGCATGGAGATCCTACCCGACACGGCCGACCCGATGGACGCGCGCTACAACGTGGTCCAGTGGGTTCACCGGTCGACGCGAGGGTGGAGCTACGGGAACTCGATCTCCGATCCACGCACCGGTGAGATCATCAAGGGCCACGTGACGCTCGGATCGCTTCGGGTCCGCCAGGACTACCTCATCGGTGAGGGGCTGCTGGCTCCGTATCTGAACGGCACCGAGACCCCGACGACCGTGTCGGACATGGCGCTTCAGCGCATTCGCCAGCTCAGCGCACACGAGATCGGGCACACGCTCGGCCTGGCCCACAACTACATCGCCAGCGCTGAGACCGAACGGGGGACCCAGTCCGTCATGGACTATCCCCACCCGACCGCGCGCCTCGTGAACGGTCGCGTGGTGGTCGGGCGCGACTCGTATGCCGACGAAATCGGCGCGTGGGACGAGATCGCGATTCGCTACGGCTATACGGACTTTCCCGCGGGAACCGACGAGCCCGCTGCGCTCGATGCCATCATCCGGGAGGGCCTCGATGACGGCGTGACGTTCATGTCGGATCAGGACGGGCGGCCGGCGGGTGGCGCACACCCGAACGTGCATCTGTGGGACAACGGCGCGACGGCCGCGGGCGAGTTGCGCCGGATGATGGACGTGCGGCAGGTGGCTCTCGACCGCTTCGGGGAGACGGCCATCCGCATCGGCGAGCCTCTGGCCACGATCGAGGAGGCGCTTGTTCCGCTCTATCTCCATCATCGGTATCAGGTCGAAGCGACCGCCAAGGTCGTGGCGGGCCAGTACTACACGTACGCGCTCCGAGGCGATGGCCAGACGCCGACGCGCAGCGTTCCCGCGGTGGAGCAGAGGGAAGCGTTGGACGCGTTGATGAGAACGCTGGACCCTGCCGAACTGGCCATCCCCAGGGACATCCTCGCGAACCTGCCTCCGCGGCCGTTCCTGTACGGACCCCATCAAGAGCTGTTCGACCGGCACACGGGGTTGGTGTTCGACGCGGTGGCACCGTCCGTAGCCGCGTCCGATGCCACGCTCCAGTTCCTCCTCCAACCGGAGCGGGCCGCGCGTATGGTGCAGCAGAACGCGCTCGACCCGTCGCTGCCCGGGCTGAACGACGTTCTCGATCGGCTGCGTGCGGCCACCTTCGGCCTCTCGCCGGCCGACCCCTATCACGCCGAAATCAACCGCGCGGTCGAGCGAGTGACGGTGGATCGGCTGATGCTGCTGGCCGGGAGGGCCCCGATGGGACAGGTCCGGGCGGTCGCGCAGGCGGAACTCGACGACCTGGCGGTCTGGCTGAGCCGCTCGTCGGATGCCGCCTCTGATGCCGACCGGGCGCATTACCGACTGCTCACGTCGGATATCGGCCGCTTCAAAGAGCGGCCCCACGAACCGGTGGCCGTGCCCGATGCGCCCGGCGCCCCTCCCGGAAGCCCGATCGGGGGTGGACGCATGAGCTGGCTCCAATCCGGATGGGCGCCCCTGCCCGTCGACGGTGGCCTGCCGGCGCTGGCGTGCGAGTGGAACTGATGGGGAGGTTCCGAGGCCGGTGTGGACTGGTCTTTCTCGCGACGCTCGTGGCGTCACCGGGGGCCACATTGTTGGCGCCGCGGGAGCTGGCGGGACAGTCCGTCACGGCCGGGGAGGCGGCAGCATCGCTTTCGATTGCCCTGGGTCGCTCCGACGTACTAGCCGCTCTCGCGCGGCTCGACGACGGCCGCAACGCAACCGCCGCGTTCCTCGCGGAGATCGGCGGAATCGTGTCTCCGTCCGGCGAGGAGCTCGAACGGGCCACCGCTGTGGCGGCACGCATGCGCTCACTCGGTCTCGACTCCGTTCGTGTCACCGGCGACCCCAACGCGATCGGGGTCATTCGCGGTCGGTCGGGTCGGGCCCTCGTCTTCGTGTCGACGCTCGACGACCTGGCAACGGTGGCAGAGCACCAGAGGGCCGCTGACACGCCGCCGCGCGTCGAGGAAGACCGGGTGATCGGTCCTGGCACGAACACCTCATCGACCACGGCGGCCATGCTCGCCGCCGCGGAGGCGTACCTCTCAGCCGGATTGACCCCTGAGCACGACCTCGTGTTCGCGGCGGTCGCTCAGGAGGAGACCGGACTGCGCGGGATGAAGGCTCTCTACGCGATGTACGAAGGTCGAGCCGACGCGTTCGTGGACGTCCTGGGGGACGGACACTCCATCAACTACGGCGCCCTTGGCATCCACTGGTGGCGGATCATCGCCGAGGGGCCCGGAGGTCATACCCTCCGCGGCGCGCTCCCGAATGTGAATCTGGGAATCGCCCGGTCGGTCGACCGCATTCTCTCGCTGCCTTGGGCCGCTTCGGACGACGAAACTCGGACGCGGATGAACGTATCGGTGCTGGAGAGCGGCACCGTGTTCAACCACAAGCCCGAGACCGGCTGGTTCAGCCTCGATCTGCGGTCCATGGAAGCGGATATTCTCGAGGCGATGGAGCGTGACGTTCGGGCGATCCTCTCGGAGGTGTCCAGCGAAACCGGCATCGCCCTTCGGATGGAGCCGTTTCAACTCACGCCTGGCGGACGCATTCCCGGGGCCCGGGAGAGCCGGCTCGTGCGGGTGGCTGAAGCGGTGTCCGAGCATCTCGGCTACCAGGCGGAGCTCTCGGAAAGCGGATCGGCGAATCTGAACGTCGCCATCGCGGGTGGCACGCCGGCCATTGGGCTTGGCGGATCTCGCGGAGGCGACCGGGGGCAGCCCGGCGAGTGGGCCGACATCGACGGCATGATGCGCACCGCCCGGCATGTGTTGTTGCTGGCGGTCACGTTGGGGGGACGTTAGCAGGGGATCGGGGTCAGGGAGGGAGCCGCTGGCGGGCGGATTGGTCAGGGAGGGAGCCGCTCTAGCGGTTGCTCTAGCGGGCGGTTGGGTCGGGGTCCGCCTCAGGCGTCTCGCAGCGCCGCCGCGGCCGCCGGCCTTCCCAGGTGCTCGGCCCAACCGAGGGGGGTCGAGCCGAATTCTCCGTCCCGCGCCTCAGGATCGGCGCCGACCGCGAGGAGGGCGTGCACGGCTTCCGGTCGGTCGCCCATGGCGGCCCAGTGGAGGGGCGTGGCGTGGTGCTCGAACGGAGGGACGTGCCGCGGGTCCGCGCCGGCGTCCGCGAGCATCGTAATCGCCCGGACCCGCCCGTGAAGGGCGGCGTAGATCAGTGCCATCCCCAGGATATCGCGCGTGGCGTCCGTCGCGTCGGCGTGTTCCGGCCAGGCCACCCGAGCGTAGTGCACGAGGCGTGGAGCTCCTGCGATCGCCTCGGGGCCTCCGGCCAGGTGAGCGGTGAGGGCGGCCGTGTCTTCGACCGCCGCGGCCGCGATCAGATCGAGCCGCGCGCCACGCCGGGCCAGATGCTCCGCCGCGTCGGTCTCACCGTAGTAGAGGGCTCCCATCAGGCAGCCGCCGCCTCGGGCATCTGGATCGGCGCCCGCCGCGAGGAGTTCGTCCATCAGGCTCTGCTGAATTCCAGCCCGGCGCGCCTCGGCGCTGGACGCCACCAGGCCGAGGGTGGTCCAACCGATGTCGTCGGGCTGCGACGGACCCGGGAGGGTAGCGGCGTCCACCTCCGCCCCGGCAGCGATCAGAACGGCCGCGCGGTCGACCATATCGGCTCGGAGGGGACGGATGAGGGGGTTTCCTCCTACATGATGCAATAGGGTCGCGCCGTGGAAGTACCCGCAGTAGTGATGGTCCGAGCGGGTCGAGCGGGTGGTCACCACGTCGGGGTACTGGGCGATGTGCGCCTCCAGGTCGGCGAGCCCTTCGTCGAAGAGGAGGTCCAACGCCTCCTCGTACTCGGGCGCCACGGGCCGCATCTCAGACGCGCTCACGTCCGGGACGAGCCCGGTAACAGAAACGTCACCCCGGATCGTGGACGGAATGTGGAAAAATCGGAAAGGCCTGTTGAGTCAACGCTTTCGCTCATCGAATCAAGTAGAAGGACGACTGCCGACCGTCGACCCAATCCCACCCGTCCAAGAGAAGCGCCGCGTCCTCTTCGAGCGCGAAGCGGACGGACTGGCCTCCCCACTCCGGCACGTCGTGGCGAACGTTGAGCTCGATGGAATACCACGTATCGGAGTGGAAGACGTAGTCACCTCGAACTGGAACGCCGTTCTGGTAATCGCTCATCCCGATCGGCGTGCCCGCCGCGTGGCCGTGATAGCCCACCGGGTGGCTGTAGATCGAGGGAGTGAGTCCTTCGCCGCGCGCCTGAGCCAGAGCGCCCGCTAGCGCCTGATTCCCGGTTCCTCCGACGACGGCATGTTGCATCGTCAAGTCCTGGAGACGATTCGCGGCTCGTAGGCCGTCCTTCAACCCTTGCGGGGCATCGGTCTCGCCGGCACGGAGCACGTACGCGTTGTGCTGCGTGTCGGTGGAGTAGCCGGCCATGATGATGCCGAAGTCCGTGTGCAGCATGTCGCCCCGTTCGATGACCGTCCCGTGAGGCGAGGCGTCCTCGGGCGGTCCCCCATGTCGCTGCACGTTGATGGACGGGTGGAACCACTGACCCAGCCCCATCTCCGCGACTCGCTGTCGCATCCACCACTCGACGTCCGTGTCCGTGGTCACGCCGGGAACGATGACCGCGTTGCTGAAGGCCTCCGCAATGACCTGGTGGGCGATCCGCATGACGTGACGGTAGAGCGAGGTCTCCGAGGGGAGCTTCTTCTCCAGCCAACCGACGGACAGCATCTCTGCGGAGGTCAGCCGGTCCGCGTAGGAGCCGAGCGCCTCCTCGATCCTCAGATACTCGTTGTGGGTCAGTCCGTCGGCATGGTTCCAGCGGTCGGACACATTGATGCCGATGCGGCGGGGGTTGCGCTCCTCCACGAGTTGGCGGAGACCGACGTACTGGGAATCGTTGTGCGTCCGGTGCACGTGGAACAGGCCGTCGTAGTCGAAGCGGCCGACGCTGATGCGATCCACACCCTGGCCGGGCCCCCGATCATGGAAGACCAGAATGGTCCGGCGGCGTGACGAATAGGTGGTGGCGGGCGCCATCGACCGGAACACGGGGTCGTCGTTGTACTCGCGGCTGACCATCAGCCACATGTCGATCCCCTCTCGGCGCATCAACTCCGGCAGGAGCGTGGTGAACCGCTCCACGAGCCGCGGACGAACGAGAGCGGCCTGCTCCCGATGGGTGAGCACGCGGTTCTCGGTCGGAACCTGCTCGATACGCGGAAGCTGCGCCGCAGCGGCGGTTGGAGCGGCAAGGAGAGCAGGGGCGAGGAGGACCGCCGGGGAGGCGATGCCAAGAAGTCGGTTCAGGCGCATATGTGTGGCTCGGGCAGAGAGTGGTGGCCGGAATTGGCATGAGGCTGGCCCCCGCCGCAACCGGGGGCCGATCCGGAGTCTCCATGAAATGCTACGACTTGTGGTTTTTGTACAAAACGTGTACACTGGCGGCCAGGGCGCCATTCCGAGGAGGGCGGCGTACTCACTCGAGACATGGAGACAGTCGATGCTGGGCGATGACGCCGACATGAAGCCGGTCACCGCCGCCGACGCCCGTAAGAACATCGCGGAGCTGGTGAATCGTGCCGCGTACGGGGGAGAACGCTTCGTCGTGACCCGTCACGGCAAGGCCTTGGCTGCAATCGTTCCGCTTGACGATGCGGGCCTCCTTGCCCGAGTACGCGCGCTGCTCGAGGCGAAAGAGTACGAGGCGGCCCTGCGTGAGATCAGCACGGAAGGGACCGTGTCCTGGAGCGATGTCCGTCGAGGGTTGGAGTTGTGACGAAGTCGGGGCCCACGCCTTGGACGATCGACCTCTCGCGGGCCGCGGCAGCCAGCCTCCGGGCACTGGAGCCCGCCGAACGCCGTGAGGTCGCATCCCGCTTGGATGCTCTGGCGGAGCACGGCCCGGCTCGACCCATCGGCGATGCGGCGGCAGAGGCCGGCGATCAGGTCGTCGAGTTGCTCGCCGGAGGCCAACGCCTCGTCTGTGCGATCTCGCCAAGAGACCGGGCAGTGGTGGTCGTCACGATGCAGGCGATCGAGCAATCCACGGGTGGGGCGCTGAGGCGCCTGGCCCACACGCGTTTTCGCATGCTGATGGGAGGAGGGGGGGTCATGGAGACGATACGGGAGGTGGGGCAGGCGACGAGGAGCCTGCGGAGGGCGCCAGGGTTCACCGCTACAGCGGTTGTCACGCTTGCGCTGGGAATCGGAGCGAGCGCCGCAGTCTTCAGCGTGGCCAATGGGGTCCTCTTGAGGCCGCTTCCGTACGGAGAGCCGGACCGCGTCGTGACCGTCTGGAGCCAGTGGTCGGGGTACGACAAGACGTGGTTGTCGTTGGACGAGTATGTGAACTACTCGCAACAGAACCGGACGCTCGGGGATCTGGCGTTGTATTTCACGTCGAGCCACGCGTTCACCGATCCGGAGAACCCCGAGTTGGTGGGCTCGGCCGTCGTGACTCCGAACACGCTCGATGTGGTGCGGGTGGAGCCCGTGCTGGGGCGGGGGTTCACGTGGGAGGAGGCCGCGGCGGAGGTTTCCGTTGTGATGTTGGCGTATGAGACCTGGCAGCGTCGGTACGGTGGGGACCCCGGCGTAGTCGGGAGGGACGTTTCGGTCATCGGCCGGGACTTCACCGTGATCGGGGTGCTCCCGGAGGGCTTCATTCTCCCCGCCGACTACGGGTCGGCGCAGACGGCCGAGATCTTTTTCGCACTCTCGGTCGATCGAGAGTCGCCTGCCCAAGTGCCCCCGAGCGGTGGCGGCCATGGCTACTACGGGGTGGGGCGCCTCCTGCCCGAAGCCGACCTTGCCGCGGCTCGAGCCGACTTCGTGGCCATTTCGGGTCGCTTGGCAGCCGCCGGCGTCTATCCCGAGGCCTGGAACTTCCGTCCGCTCGTGTTCAACGCGGCCGATGACATCGCGGGATCGGCGAAGGGCACGATTCTGTTCCTCCTGGCCGCGTGCGGCCTGGTTCTGCTGATTGCGTGCGCGAACGTCGCCAGCCTCTTGCTGAGCCGCTCCGAGGGCCGGCTACGGGATGTGGCGGTGCGACGGGCTCTGGGCGCGGGCTCCACCACCATCGTGCGCGGGCTCGTTCTGGAAAGCCTTGTCCTGGCCCTTTCGGCCGGTGCCCTGGGGCTCCTGTTCGCGCAACTCGGCATCCAGGGCCTTCTCAGGATGAATCCGGAGGCTGTACCGCGGGCGGCGGAGGTCGTGCTGGACGGTACGGTCGTCGGCTTCGTCGTGATCGTCGCTGGACTGACGGCCATCGCATTCGG
Organism: Gemmatimonadota bacterium; assembly: GCA_029262115.1. GTDB lineage: Bacteria > Gemmatimonadota > Gemmatimonadetes > Longimicrobiales > Gaopeijiaceae > JAJCZZ01. The sequence continues at coordinate 57,424 of JAJCZZ010000045.1, forward strand.
CGCGGTCCCGGCTATTCGGGTAGCGCGCGGCGGCGTGGCCGGCTCCCTCCACCGCGGCGGTCGTGGTTCCGGCGCCGGGGCGAGGGGCAACCGCCTGCAGGGTCTGCTCGTGGCCAGCCAGATGGCGATGGCGGTGACCCTACTCGCGGCGGCCGGGCTCACGATGCGCGCGTTCGTGTCGCTTCTGCGGGTGGATCTGGGCTTCGAGACGGAGCGAGTGCTCACGGCGCGACTAACCGTGCCCTCGGCGACGTATCCCGGGCTGAGCGAGGTGACCCAGTTCTGGGACGAGTTGGTTCGGCGTGTCGAGGAGGTCCCGGGTGTGAGTAGCGCGGGCGTGGCGCGGCTGCTGCCGCTCGATTCGCAGATGGGTGACTCCGGCTTCTACCCCGTGGGATACGCTCCCTCGGATGGCGAGATCATGAGTGCGGACTGGCAGTATGTCGGTCCGGGATACATCGAAACCATGGGGATACCGTTGGTGGCGGGTCGGACGTTCGAGGCGGGGGACCACGCCGATGCCCCGGCAGCCATGCTACTCAACCAGTCGGCAGCGAGGCGGTACTGGCCGAACAGCGACCCGATCGGTAGTCGGGTCGCGACGTTCGGAGGCGATACCGCAGTGGTCGCCGGGATTGTCGGGGATATCCGACACAACAGCGTGACGTCAGTAGCCAAGCCGCGCTACTACCGCGCTATTCATCAACTGAACGGGCCAGGGAACGCGCTACGGATGACCCTCACCGCGCGCACGCAGGTTCCGCCCGAGGATCTCATTCCAGCCGTGCGCTCCATCGTCCGTGAGATGGACCCGACCATGGCTCTCTCCCGGGTCCAGACCATGGAGCAGGTGGCGGGCGATGCCGTCGCCCAACCCCGCTTTGCCGTGGTGCTCCTCCTCGTGTTCGCCGTGCTCGCGACCACCCTCGCGGTGGTCGGGATCTACGGCGTTCTCGCCTACGCGGTGAGTCGCCGGACCCAGGAGATCGGAGTGAGGATGGCCCTGGGGGCGGACCGGAGCGCCGTGGTCGGGATGGTCGTGCGCCAGGGCATGGTGATGGCCGTACTCGGAGTGGCGGTCGGCACGGTGCTGGCCATCGCTTCCGGAAGCGTCGTCGAAAGCCTGATGGTCGGGGTGGACGCGGGCGACCCGCTCACCCTGGCGGGCGTCGTGGTGCTTTTCGCGGGGGTGGCGCTCGTCGCATGTTGGATCCCGGCCGCTCGGGCCGCACGGATCCCGCCGACCGAAGCGCTTCGGTACGAGTAGCGGCGCGGGCGGGGGGACGGCGCGGGCGCCCCGGTCACGGACCTCGCGGCGTCCCTGTGTCGCGGCAACCCGAGGGCAGCGCTTGCCCACACTCCACTGGCCGATTATAGTTGCACATGGCAACCATCTCTGCAGCGTCGGATCAGGTGATCGCGGGCGGTGCGCCGCCCGAGTCGAATCCGCACCCGTCCCTCGAGGCGGAAGCGCACGACTTCTACTCATCCCTGACTGATCTCCTGAAGGTGGTGCAGTTCCGGGATCGGGATCGGGCGTGCTGCTACGACGTAAGCGTCGCACAGTGCTACGCGCTGCAAACGGTTGCCGAGGGGGGGCCGCTAGCCGTGAACGACCTCGCCGGGAGCCTGTTTCTGGACAAGAGCACGGCGAGCCGGATCGCGGGTGCGCTCGAAACGAAGGGGTACGTCCATCGGCGGGGTGATCCGGACGATGGACGGGTGGTGCGTCTGGAGGTCACGCCGGCCGGTGCTGCGCTGAACCGACGGATCGAGGACGATCTGTCAGAGGAGTACGCCCGTCTCCTCAAGGACTTCCCGGCGGAAGTCCGTACCGGGATGATCCGGCTTCTGCGAAGACTCGCCACCACGTTCTCGTCGCGGGTGGACGCATCCGGTGGGAGTTGCTGCACGATCCAAAAGGACTGAGACCACTTGCCGTCGCGATTCCGGCGGCTTCTTGTGTACGTTTTTTTGTTGCAACCTACAACCACATGAGAGGATCTGATGGCCCATACGGATGAAGAAGTGCGAAGCGCAGTCCGCGACCGTTACGCGAAGGCCGCCACGGAGGGGGCGTCTTGTTGCGAACCGAGCTGTTGCGGCCCCGACTCCACGCCGGGGGCCGAGACGATCTCGAAGGCGATCGGCTACACCGAGGAGGAACTGGAAGGGATCCCCGAGGCCGCCAACTTGGGCCTCGGATGTGGAAATCCGACCGCCATCGCCTCGCTGGAGCGGGGGCAGACCGTTCTCGATCTCGGATCCGGAGCCGGCATCGACTGCTTTCTCGCATCGAAGAAGGTGGGGCCCACCGGCAAGGTCATCGGTGTCGATATGACGCCGGAGATGCTCGCCCGGGCTCGTGAGAATGCGCGCCAAGGGGACTTCACCAACGTGGAGTTCCGGCTCGGCGAGATCGAAGCGCTCCCGGTAGCCGACCGTAGTGTCGACGTCATCATTTCGAACTGCGTTCTAAATTTGAGCTCGGATCGCGCAAGAGTTCTGCGCGAAGCGTTTCGGGTGCTTCGCACCGGCGGAAGGATCGTGGTCTCGGACATGGTATCGGAGTATGCGATCCCAACTGCGGTCGCAGGATCACTCGACGCCGTCGCCGGGTGCCTGCCGACACCCAGGGCCGACTACATCCGCGAGTTCGAGGAGGCGGGCTTCTCCGATGTGAGCATCAGCGGTGAGAAGCCGTACCCAGCCAGCTATCTCACGTCCGACCCCGGCGTGAAAGCGTTCATCGAGGCGCACCCGGACACCGTCGAGGAGATCCAAGCGTTCGCGGCGTCGATTTCGGGTGCGGTGATCGTGGGGCATCGGAGGTAGGGGGATCCTGTGGCGGCCGGGAGCGGGCGCCACCGTCGGAGCTCGTAAACGGTCCTACGGATGGCGGACAGCGTCCATCGCTCTGAGTCTGCACGCCAGGCCGACGCCACCCCCACGCTACTGTCGATTATCGCTCTGGTGATGGGAACAGGGTTGCATCCCCACTCTGCTCGCACGATCCGCCTCCGGCCTCGCCGCCGAGCATCAAATACGTCCATACTGGCACGCCCCCGGGCTCCCGGTGTCGGCGTACTGGATAGGCAACTCAGCAGGGTCGCGATAGAACTCAATTCCCTGTATCGCAGTAACCGAGACCAGATGTCAAGTCAAAGCATCTGAAGGCGAGTCGCCCCAATGCGCCACCCTGCCTTCATTGGGCTACGAGGTATGCGCGCACCGACTCCACTCCGAGATCGTCGTAGTAGACTCCCCATACCAGCCCGTCGGCCAGCGCCATCGGCCTGAACCCGACCGGGGTCTCTACACGCTCACGCAGGAGACCATCTGCTCCGAAGACCATCCAACGGCGAGGCGCCAGCCGCCGTCCCGGCGGGATTTCAGCTTCCGGCCCTGGATACTCGCCCACCCACAACGATCCGTCCGACCCCGAGAAGATCTCCGCATGGGTCGGGCGCTCCGGTGCAAACGGCAGACTGGCGAGCCGATCACGCAGTAGGTTGGCCTGCTCCTGAGGTACCGAGCTCAGTTGGAACTCGACGAACCGGTCCATGCGTTCCTGCGTAACCACGCGATCCTGGTCCGCCCAACGAATAACTCGTGCCAGGCTTCCATCCGGGCTCTAGATCAGGACTTGCGTACGCTCCCCAGTTCCTACGACCAGGTGATTATCGGTAGTCGTTGTGGCCAAGAGCGCTCCGAACGGGGCGCGGCCAACCATGCCATTCGCAGCGACTGCCTCCAGCCCTGGAAACTCACCGAATGTTGCGAGGACTTCGCCAGACAGGCTGATCCGGACGGCCGGAGCTGTGTTCCTGTAGATGCCCGATTCTCCGCGTCCCCCAAGCCCCGCGTCTCCGACGAGTGCGAGACCCTCTCCAAGAGGGTGTACTCTCGACCAGCCTCGTGGAGGGACGACACCATCCAGGCTCAATACCCTCGGAGCGCCCCTTTCTAGAGGGAACACATTGAGCCTACGCTGACGGGGGTCGTACACTGCCAGGGAGTCCCCCGGGAGTTCGACAAGACCCCCGACGCTCTGGAACTCTCCGGGACCCTCGCCCGAGCTACCGAGCTGGGCTACCTGCTCTCCCTCACGGAAGATCAGGACAGCACCGCTCACCCCGACGGCGAGACGCCCATTCGCGAGTGGTCGAAGAGCGGACAGCTCGTACAAAGCCTCGCTGGCGACCTGCACTTCCGGCTCGTCAGGAACCGCCCGGAAAGGCAACTCCGACAATTCACGAGCATTGGTTACGGCCTCGACGCCAGCGCTGTCCACTACGGTAACTGTGCGCGACAGGGCGGCGTCACCACATGCTCCTACCGTAAGAGCCACCCCCGTCGCCGTCGCACACCGCGAGATCAGCCGCATCACCGGGCTACTCCCGAGCCGCGGTCGCGCGGCGTAGGCGCAACCTGTTTGCTATGTGCAGTCGCCGCCGCATCCGGTTCAAAGGCGATCACCCACTGTCCCCAGGATGGACCTCATAGAGCACGAGTCTCTCCAGATCCAGGCTGTCCGCCTCGATGGCAAAGAACCGCCCATCTGGAAGGAACCGAACAGGAAACGGGAGGTCCGCTCCCACCGTGCCCCGGTACTCACCATCTGGGGCAAGGAGATCGACGACTCGCTCTTCCGAGCCCGGGACGACCCGATCTACCCAGATCTCACCAGTGGGGGACAGGGCAAGACCATGAATTATCGGCACGGTCGCGCCCATCCCGCGTTCCTCGATCAGTTCAGCTATCGGGACGGTGCATTCTCGTCCTCCGATATCCCACCTCTCGCCCTCTCCTAGCATCCGCGTGACTACGGCCTCTGTCGCCGATTCGGGAGCTACGTCTCTTCGGTATACCGCGACCAATTCGGTGCCTTCAAATACCAGGATGGAGTACTCGGGCCCCGGAGCCATCACGGTGCGTCGGCCGTTAGTCGCCCAAACAAGGTCCGCTGCGAACAAGGGAGGCTGCGTCATCCTCACACCGCAGGACTCGTAGAACACGTTCCCGCTACTGCTACTGACGATGGGTCCAACCTGCACAGTGTCAGTGGCGGTTAGATGAAGGAGCCTGCGGATGAGTTCGCCATCTCCACGCGGGGCGTTCTGGGAGAGGACCATGAGCCCACCCCCGTTTGGCACCATACCACGCCCGTTGTAGGGCACCCCAAAACTGAGCTGGTCGAGCAAAGAGCCGTCCGAGGCAAAGCGAACCAGTGCTCGCTTCCCGTAGTCGAACATTACGATCTCGCCATCCGGCATCAGGGCGACCGATGATGGGTAGCGAAACTCCCCCGGTCCATCGCCCTCCCTTCCGACCGTGAGCACGTGCCGACCGTCTGACTCGAACACGCTCACCTGACTCGATTGTCGGTCAAGCACGGCTACTCGGCCAGCTTCACCAACGCTGACCCCCGAGGGGTCGATCTGGTAGAACGACTCGGGCCCCGAAGCCTCTCCACCGAGCTGGAGCACGCGATTGAGGGAGAGTGGATAGACGACGTCTTCACCGACGCTAGCAACGAGTTCCACACCTGCCGAATCCATACGCGTTGCCGCAATCGGGCGGGGAGTTCCGTCCGCGCAAGCGGCTACCAACACCGCTATCCCAGCCAAGGCCACACGCCCTAACCGACTCATCTCACCCTCTCCTTCTTCACGCGGGTTGCCTGCTCCTTGTGAGAACACTGAACACAAGAGAGTTGCCTGAGTCACCTCCGCCGACATGTCTCGTCATCCCTCCCCCGTCGCCATAACGTTCTAAGCTACCGGCGCGGCTGAGCGAAAGCGAAGCCATGATTCACCGGAGTGAGCAAAGCGAACGCAGGCGGCAACTGTTACACGGCGTTGCATCCACCCAGCTCGGGCACTCCACCTTCGACCCGCCAGCTCGATTGCCTCACGCCTAAGGAGACCGTGCAGGCCTGAACGATCGGTACACCGCCTGCCAGATCGGCGCGAGCTCCGCTTCCGTGGCGTTGGAGGTCACGGCGACGACGAGGTGGTCGTCGGAGAAGAGTATGAGCGAGGTTTGCCCGCCTGCTGAAGACCCGGGAGCCGCCACCATGGGACGCCCGCCAAGCTCGGCCAGCCGTCATCCGAGGCCCATCGGAATTTCCTCGCCCGAGTCGGGCTGCACCGGAGTCCACAGAGTCGCGACGGTCTCGGGCTGGAGGAGTTTGGTATCCAACATCGCGGTGCCGAAGCGGACCAGATCGGACGGGGTCGACGAGAATCCACCCCCGCCCACTTGTTGCTCTGCTCAACGTACCGCTCATGCCGAAGGGCGCCGTCCGACTCTCCCCGGACGTAGAACCGCGCGCGGTTCGGCACGATCGCGAATACGTCGTCCGGCACGGTATGTCGCATACCGAGGGGAGCAAGCACGTCATCTCGCATCACATACAGAAACGGGCGGCCTGCTACCTGCTCTACGACAGCACTCACGAGATCGCACCCGTAGCTCGAGTAGCTCGAGCGGGTGCCCGGCTCGAACAGGAGTGTGTCCGCTGAGAAGATCTCAAGCGCGGCCTCGACGCTGATGAAGTGCTCGGCGCTGTACGGCTCGGCCCCGAGGTAGTGCCGCACGCCGGAGACATGCCCCATGAGCTGTCGTGTGCTGATTGGCCAGCGCTTCTCAGGGAACATCGGGACGTAGGTGCGAATCGGTGCGTCGAGATCCAAAACACCTCGCTCGTGGAACAGACCGACGGCTGCGGACGTCAGAGCTTTCGATGCGCTCCCGATCCGAAAGCGCGTCAACGGCGTGACGGGGACCCTTTGCTCCAAGTCGGCCCAACCGAACCCATCGGCCCATACCAGTTCACCGTCGATCGCGACGGCAACGGAGACGCCGGGCAGATTCCGTTCGCTCATCCACTTCGTGATCAACGCGGAAACCCCGTCGACTGCTGCGGCATGGCGCTCCGAGGCAGGTAGTGGGAGCTCTTGCGTAGTTTGAGCGGTCGCGGCGTTCACCGACGTCAGCACGGCCATCACGGCGATCAGGGTACGCCAGCGGCCGGTCGATCTGAGTTGGAAGCGCCTGAGATGGATTCTCTTGAAGAGATGACTTTGTTATACAAAGTGGCTTTGTTGCACAAAGTGTGTTCTCAACACGCACCCGTCAACACTACCACCACAGGGAGCCGTTTCCGTGCGACCATCACGCCACATCACCCGTCGCCGACTCGTCGTCGTCGCGCTTCTTGCGCTGTTCGGACTCGCCTTCACGCAATGGCGGACGGCGATCCAGCGAAATCGCTCGATACCCGACGAGCCGTTCCAGATCGCCGGCAATCTCTACTACGTGGGGCACACGGGGCTCGCGTCCTTCCTGCTGACCGGTCCCGAGGGCCACGTGCTGATCGACGGCGGGTTTCCCGAGCACGCTCCGCTTATCATCGAGAGTATCAATGCGCTTGGATTCGACATCCGGGACGTGAAGATCCTCCTGAACTCCCACGCACACTCCGACCACGCTGGGGGACTGAAGGAGCTTCAGGATTCCTCGGGTGCGTCGCTCTGGGTGAGTGAGGGCGATGCGGATGTGATGGCCTCCGGTGGCAAGGGCGACCGTGCGGTCGGATTCGCCCGCCATCTCTGGCATCTGGGTGCACTTCGATTCGAAGCTCCGCGGATCGATCGGACGTTCACGAACGGCGAGATCGTGCGACTCGGCCCGATCGAGTTGACCGCTCACGTGACGCCTGGACACACGCAAGGATGCACCTCGTGGTCGTTCCCGGTCGAGGTTGAGGGCGAGTCGCTTCTAGCCGTGAGCATATGTAGCCTCACGCTGTTTCCATTCGTGTCACTCGATCCCGAGGCGTACCCGGGAATCAAGGCCGACTGGCAGAGGAGCTTCGAGAGGCTACGGAACCTCCCTGCCGACATCTTTCTCGCGTCGCATACGGCTTGGTTCGGGCTGGACGGGAAACGCCGCCGGCAGCAGGAGGTGGGTGGGAGCGCAGCACCGTTCGTGGATCGGGAGGGCTACCATTCCCATGTCGACCGGGCAGAACGGACGTACCTCGATCGAATTGCCCCCAACGAGTGACTGCTCGGCTCCACGCACCCGCTTCCCAAGAGTTCGATAGGCGTACCGAGCAATGCCGTGTAACGTTCAAAAGTTGCGACGCCGGCGCGTCCGCGCCGCCCGACGAGGCTACTCTCCTCGATACAATCCAGCACGCTTCCCGACCCCGCAATGTCCTGCGCCGGTGTTCTCCGGAACCGCGCTCTGCGCGGCGTAGGCGCAACTTTTTTGTTATTCGACGTCAGCCGGACCCGGTACCCCTCCGTTCTGCTCTAGCAGAGCTCTAGCAGCACTCAATCAATCGCACGAACCGATGTGCCGTAGGGCTCCAGGCGATCGCAAGCCAACTGTCTCCCCCAGGCGAGAAGGAAAATACTGTCACTCCGGCGGAACGAATCTCCTCCCACATCGCCGTCGCCCGCTCTCTACTCACGCTGGCATTCCTGGCAACCACGAGCGGGATCTGATCAATCATCCCAGGAGCACTCGCCTCCAGTTCTCCGATGAATGCGACGGCGCTCCGAAACTTTCCACCCCCAAAGAACCAAGCCTCGAACTCCCTGAGCCGCCGCCTGTGCTCCTCAGTCGATACGACGCGTTTTCCCGCGTCGAACCCCACGGTCCGGGTAAAGGGGCCCATGGAGTAGCTGTACAGGACACCTCCGTTCGTTCGGATCTCGAAGGTCAGTTCAAGGCTGTCGAGCGACTGGCCAACGCCCCTCACCTCCAGCACCTCGAGTAGGCCGTCCCCGGTGAGATCCACGGAATGGGACGCCAGAACCACCGTCGTGTCGACTGGCGACGCGACGAGGGATCCTACCACCAGCAGTAGACCTGGTAGCACTATCTACTCTCTCCTTCCCGGCTGATGTCGGAGAACGTTCAAAGTTGCCGTCGTGGCTCGCGGACGCGAGCCATGATCGTCGTAGTGAGCGTTAGCGAACGAAGCCGGCAACTGTTAGCCGCTGTCGAGCCGGCCGCAGAAGCACCGACACCTCACTCCCACCCATCCGCCTGTTTGCTTTCGCGGCCGACCACTTCCAGACACCAAGGTCTCTCAGGGTCAGCGTGGCCCGTGACTAGGTCGCCAAACGCGGTGGCCATCAGGGCCGCACCGTCGGCGAGGCACCGTCTCACTACCTTGCTGGCCCTTCGTCGCTCGCCCTCACCACCTCGCGAGAACAAATGCTCCCATCTGTTTAGCCAGACACCCTTGCTGACGATATACAAGACTCAGTATATTGTTCCGTGAACCTGAGGCCGCTCGCATTTGTCGGGAGCTCTCGCGAGGAACTGCGAGCCTTCTCGGTTGACGCCCGGCGACGTGCCGGGTTCGAACTGGACCAGGTTCAGCACGGCCTCGTGCCAACTGATTGGAAGCCAATGACCTCGGTCGGTTCTGGTGTCTTTGAGATCCGGATTCGCACCGGAGGTGAGCATCGCGTCTTCTACGTAGCGAAGTTCCAAGAAGCGGTGTACGTGCTGCACGCCTTCGAGAAGAAAGGGCAGAAGACATCCAAGCGGAACATTGAGCTCGGACGAGCAAGGCTCTCCGAGCTCCTGGTTCAGCGCCGCAAGAACCAAGAATGAAAGCAGGAGGACATATGACCAAGAAGATCACCCATTCGACTGGCAACGTCTTCGAGGACATGGGCTTCCCGAAGGAGGAAGCTGAGAACCTTAAGGTGCGATCCGCCCTTATGGCTATCGTCCGAGGGATCATTGAGGAAGAGGGCCTGACCCAGGCGCGAGCGGCGAAGCTCTTCGGTGTCACACAGCCCCGAATCAGCGACCTTGTTCGAGGCAAGATAGAGCTGTTCAGCATCGATGCCCTAGTGAATATGGTGGCGGCCAGTGGTCGCCACGTCGACATCTCCATCGAGGCACCCGAGGGCGAGGCGGCATAGCTCTCTTTCCCGGATCAGGAGAAGGGCTGGCGGATAACGTTCTAAGGTGCCGACACGGCCCAATCACAGATACTACTCACGGCTACTGCCCGAGCGACCACACCCCCGCGGCTCGGTAGGCAGATACGCTACTGGGCCATGTTCCCCGGAGCGAACGAAGTGAGCGCAGGCGGCACCGGCACTGATGTTTGTTAAGTGCTGTGCGAACGGCGGGGCCGCCTTACCCTTCCAATCCGAGCAGGATGTCGGCTGGGATTCCGAGCATGCCCCGCAGACCCTCCACCTGGGCCTTGGAAAGGTCTCGCTTGCCATTGAAGAACTCCGAGACACGGCTCTTGCCACCCATCACTCCATCGAGATCAGACCGGTCCAATCCCTTC
>JAJCZZ010000046.1 GCA_029262115.1 Gemmatimonadota bacterium
TGGTTTTAAAACCTGCTTGCTTTTGGTTTGGGTGGGTGGGGGGGGGGTGGGGCGGGGGGGGGGTGGGTCTGTCCCGCCGGAGGCCGCTCGGCCGCTGAGGACTCGCAGTCGTCTTACTCACTCCGCGTGCCTCGCTCGGCCGCTACGCGCGGCCGAGCCTCCTTGCGTGTCAGACCCACCCCGCCCGCTCCCCTGGACCAAGGCTGCATCCCAGGGTTGTCTTGTGGACAGGGGGCGCTGACGCGCCCTTGGGGCCGGTCTGGTGGGGGTCTCCATTTGGGAGCGCGGTGATCCGCGGGGGGGGGCGGGTGGGGGGTTGGGGGCGGCGCCCGGCCTTTGGCCGAGGCTTGGGTGGGACCTTCGTGGCGCCCGGCCTTTGGCCGAGGCTTGGAGGGGTCTGCGGTGCGCGACCGGGTCGTACAGGTCGGGGTGGGATGACGAGATAGGTTGGGTTCAACGGTGAATGAGGTGGTAGATGACTTCCAGGACACGAATTTTGTCACTGGCGGGGGCGGCGTGGTTCTTGTATGGGCTCGGGACCTATCTCGCGGTGCTTCCACAGGTCCCGCCGGGAGGGTACGACCGTATGGCTGTCCTCAAGCTTGTGAGGACCGGCGTCGGCTTCGGCATTGGGGTGCTTCTGATCCTCGTGCTCCGACATGTGCGGCGGTCTCATGGGAATTCGGGTGCGATCGGCGTGATCATGGCGTTCATGGTCGTGGTCGCCGGCTACGGGTGGCTCGCCCTGTACCACGGATTGACCGCTGGTCTTCGGGGTCCCGAGTTTTTTCCACTTGATCCGGCGACGCTCCCTCGCCTGGGGATCAATTATGTCGTCGTGCTGTTGGCGTGGACGGTAGGGGTGAATATGTGGGTGGGGTGGGAGGGCGAAGGTGTACCGCGTGTCGAGGGCATGGACTCCGGAGGGGATGTCGCCGTGCCTGATACAGGATCGTTGTCGGGTGATGTGGACGCGGGCCCGTTGGCCGAGCGGAAACGACTGGATGTGGACGACCACGTCTACCTACGGCTGGACAGTTCGATGGAGCTTCTGCGCGTCTCGGACATCCACGCGATCCTGGCCGATGGCGACTATACGACCGTCGTCCGTGACGGAGAGGGCGACGGCCTTTCCGATCGGAGCATGAGGGAGTGGGAAGCTGCCTTGCCCACTCGAGCGTTCGCTCGCATCCATCGGTCGGTGATCGTGAACCTCGCCAGCATAGCGCGCATGGAAGACCGTCCTAACGGGGGGAAACGCGTGTTCCTGAGGGGAGGGCGAAGCGTGTCGATGAGCCGCCGCTATGAGAGCCTCCTCCGCAAGCAGCTGAGCTAGCTAGAATCCCGAGTTACCGTCCTTGGCGTTCGGTGGGCCCATCCGGCGATCCCCTTCGCCGGTCGTCGGCACTGGGCACCTCTTGGCGAAATCCCACTCCCGCTCCGCCTTCACGGGCCCTGAGATTCTCGGGTAGAAATGTCCCGAATCCCAAGGAGTCCAGATGCGTATACTACCCGGCGGGGAGTTTCTCGTCCTCGTCGCCCCCATACTGGGCGGCCTGTTCTTCTGTCTACGGCTGGCCGAGCCACTTGCGGCCCAGGAGGGGACGTGGCCCGTGTCCTGCCAGGTCGAGCGACCGACGATCTTTGATCGGCCTGTCGAGCTCCACGAAGGAGTGTTGTCGGTTCCTGAAGTGCCTCGTCACGAGGATGCTCTCGGTATCGAGGGACGCCACGTGGAGATCGGCGACGGCGTGCGTATATGGGTGGAGGAGGTCGGAGAGGGACCTCCGCTGCTCTTGGTAAGTGGTGGGCCGGGAACGAGTCATCACTACTTCCATCCGTCATTGATTCCGGCGGCCTCGTTGGCCCGACTCATATATGTCGATCTCCGTGGTGTGGGCCTGTCGGACGGAATCCGTCCAGATGGAGGCTACACTGTGGAGGGCGCTGTGAAGGACCTTGATCAAGTGCGGGAGGCACTCGGTCTGTCGAGTTGGTCGGTCCTCGGATATTCCTTCGGTGGGACCGTCGCCCAACTGTACGCGTTGGAGTATCCGACCCGGGTGGAGCGCTTGGTGCTCGCCAGCTCGACCGTGCCGATGGCCGTCGACCTCGGGCTCGGTTCCCGTCAGCGCGACTACATGTCCGCCCGGGAGATCGAGCGGGTGGGCGAGGTCTATTCCGTCAACGGGGAGGGAGTCGTACCGGCGCATTCCGATCTCGTGTCGCCGGAGGCCCAACGTTCCATGCTTTACAACGGATTCAGGAACGGCGACTGGAAGCGTCGCCACATATGCAAGATGAGCGATGACGAGATCGCTCGCTTCGCCCGATACGAGTTCGTACACGCGCGTGACTACTACTCCGAGATGGTTGCCAGTGGACAGGCACTGGACCTTCGCAGCCGTATCGCCGAACTGAATGTGCCGACTCTGATCATCGAGGGGCGGTGGGACCTGGCGTTCGGTGCCGGGAAGGCGGAGCGGATGCGCGAACTGTATCCTCGGGCGCGCGTGGTCGTGCTCGAGGAGGCGGGACACACGCTGTTCGAGGACGATCCCTCCGGTTTCTTCGGGACTCTCGGGCGATTCATGGCGTCCGGCCCCTCCGGTTCGATCAACGATGGCCGGCGGCTCGGTCGGTCAGCCGCACGTTCGGCTGCCGAAGGGGCTCGGGAATTCGCGATGGCGGAAGGGTGGCGGATGGTTTTCGCAGTGCTGGACGCAGCCGGTGATCCTGTTCTTGTCGAGAGGATGGATGGAGCGCAGCCGGCCAGCGTCGAGATCGCACTCGAGAAGGCCCGCGCGGCCCTGGCATTCCAACGGCCCACGAGCCAGATGCAGGAGTGGGTAGTCGGGGGCTCGCTCCACCTGCTCGGGCTCCCGGGAATCGTGCCCGTCGAGGGGGGTATACCCATTTGGGACGGCACACGTTTGGTTGGCGCCATCGGTGTAAGCGGAGCGAGCTCTGCCGAGGATGGCCGCGCGGCCCAAGCCGCCCTCGACGCGCTTTCGGCGCTATGGGACGTCCCGCTGTCCCTTCACGCCCCGAGGCCGCAGTAAAAACCACAAAGAGTGTGGCCGGAAGGAATTCTCCCGTACTGCGTCACAACGGTCCCCTGCCAAGCCGTCATTCGCTTGGTTCGCTCCCACCCGGTCCGCATAGCAGCGGGTCACGACTGCCCCCCTCGGCATCTCGGAAGCAGCATCGGCCACCCTTTGTAGCGTGCGAAGTGCATCCTCGCTGAGTGCCACTCAGTCAGCGCCGTGGTCGCGGGTGTGCTACCCGCGTTGCGAGCCACGGGCAGTATGCTTCATGGGACCCTCCAGTCCGCCGGAATGGGCGGCGGCACTCTCCGTTTCGGCCGGCTCGCAGCCGCGCTGATCGTTGCCGAGGTCGCTCTGGCGGTAGGTGCCCTGTTCGCCGGTGGCATGGCCTGGCGCCTCCCACAGCCGCTCATCTCAGACGGCGATACGCAGACGGCGCAAACCGGGCGCTATCTGGTCGCCTCGGTCACGATCCCGCGGTCTGGATTGGACCCAGAGACTTGGGGCCTCGGGGACGAGGAGCTTCGGGTGCGTCTCGCGACTCTACAGGAGGAACTGGGCCGGCGACTGACGTCCCACCCCGCTGTGCGCCAATGGGCGTTCTCCGATGTACCTCCCAGCAGGGAGCACGACCTGCGTCAGGTTCGGACTGATGGGGACGGGTACCCGCCGAATCACTCCGGACTACCAGGATTGGCGACCTTTGTCGACCCGGCGTTCTTCTCCGTCCTGGATGTTTCGCCCGTAACGGGGCGGTTATTCGACCCCGGAGACGTCTCCCCAGACCCAGCTGTGGAGCCCACGGCGGTAATCGTGAACATGACGTTCCTGGATCGCCGCGGCATCCGTCCAGAGCGCTCGATCGGGGCCCGCATTCGGTTCACTGACGGGCCCAACGGCGAGCCAGGACCATGGAGGGAGATCGTCGGGGTGGTCCCGAATCTCGAGGCCAGCGAAAACCGTGCGTTCTTCGACGGATCGCCGGTAGTGTACGTTCCGGCAACGCCTGGAACACTCGACCCGGTGACCCTGTTGGTCGACCTGGGCTCCCCGCCCTTGGCGTTCGCACCCCCACTGCGGACTCTCGTCGCGGAGACCGATCCGACCGCTGTCCTGGCCGATGTCTCTGCTCTGGAGGATCTGCCCGACGAAGCGGGCATGCTTGCGCGCACCGCGATGAGCGTTATGACCGGGCTCTCAATCCTCGGGATCCTCCTGTCGACGTCCGCCCTCTACGCGATCGTGTCGATAACGGTGACACAGCGGACCCGTGAGATGGGCATTCGGCTCGCCCTGGGAGGGAGCCCGGGGGGCGTCATCCTGACGGTGGCGCGCCGCGCGCTGAATCAGATAGTCCTCGGCGTGACCCTGGCAGTCGGCTTCTGGGTGGCAGTGGTATGGGCGTTGGGGAGCGGTGTCGCGGCCGAGGGCGCTCAGGCACTTGCGGTATGGCCATACATGCTCACCGCGGCGGCGGGAGTCGTGATCGCGATCGGCCTCGGTGCTGCCTTGGGTCCAACGCTGAAGTGCGTCCGCATGCGACCCGTCGAGGCTCTACGTACGGAAGGATAGAAGGTCCGACTGCCAAGGATACGATACGGGCGGCCAGTGGCCGGACGACTTGGAGGAGGTCCCGGCGTAAAGAACTGGAGACAGAATCAGTTCGCGCCGAGAACTATACGGTAGCCGACCCGCTCTCGCGCTGCACCCACTTCTACCTCAGCGGGATCGCCAGACCTCCCGAGCCCTCGAACTGTGGAGGCAGGCGAGCACGTCGATCACATCGCGATCGATCCGGTAGTACAGGGCATACGGAAACCGGTGTAGGTGCGCCCGGCGGTGGCCGATCGCGATCTCAGGACAGGCCTCGGGGAACTCGCTGATCAACCGAATGACATCCTCAAGCGACGCCGCGAAGGCGTCGCCAAGCTCGCCTCTTTGCTCATCATACCAGGCTCGCGCTCCCACGATGTCCTCGGCCGCCTCCCGCCGGAAGCGGATGCGCACACTAACCCGATCCCTTAAGGCGCTCCCGTACCTCTTGCCAGGGCAGGTACCGCGGCTCCGGATCCGCGAGCCGCTTCTCAAGCTCATCAAGATGCCACTCAGGTACCGGCACCTCGCTCGGGCTCGCAGCGATCGCGTCCCACGCGTCGCCCAACAGGTCGATCCGCTCTTCAAACGGAAGGCGGAGAATCTCCGCCAGGAGCGCTTCCCTAGTCATAGCCTGAATCTCGCTGACATGCGACGGGCAAGGCAATGTTCGAGCTGGCCCTCCACCCCGCCCGCGACCTTCGACCAAGCTGCTTCACAGGGTTGTCTGGTGGGCGGTGGGCGCTGACGCGCCCTTGGGGCCGGTTTGGCGCCCACGGCGATCCGTACCGCGAACTCGGTCGCTCTCAGGGAGGTGCCGTGGCTGACCACACCGTGGATTCCGATCGCGGCAAGCACGAGCGATACCGCCGCGAATAGGGTCATCAGTCGGAGTCCGAGCCGGTGCCGTGCCAGCTCGATCGACATGACCTGTTCGATAGGCTCGATCGTGACTGGAACTCCAGGGTCGACCGCGTTCACAGCAGCCCGAACGGCTGGAATGAGCGGCGTGGGATCGGAGAGAGAGGTGGAGACGACGACGAACCCGTTGGCCACGTACATTAGGCTGTAGAACGCCGGTGGGTCGGGCTCCCGCAGCGACCTGTAGCGGACGTCGGCCACGACCCCGACGATCGTCCGATCGCTGGTGAACTCTCCCGGCTCGAAGCCCACTGCGAAGGACAGCCCGATCGGATCCCTGTCCGGCAGGTGCGCACAAACGAAAGCCTCGTTGACGACGACCGTCGTTCGAGGGTCATCGTTGGTGAGCGTCCGACTGGCGAGGAGTCGTATACTTATCGCCTCGAAGAAGTCGGGGCTCACGAACCGGAAGAGGGTGAGATCCGGCGCATCCGGGTCGTACGAAGCACCCGGCAACGACACATATTGGACCCCCGGCGCCTCTGGCCTGAACGGCATCATCCCGCCGAGTCCGACGGCACGGAATCCGTCCAGCTCCTCGAGTCGAGACGTCAGGTCCCGTACCCAGGTCTCCGGCGTGTCCCCGCTTCTGTCGTCGACCAAGTATCTGGTATCGGGGGTGGTGACGATCTTCGTAATGGGCGTGTACGACGACCCGACCAGTGCCGTCTGGAAGACGAGCCGCGATTCCGGGACGAAGCCAGGGTCAGTCTCGGTCAGGTTCGCATAGCTCCGCACCAACCAGCCCGCGGACGTGACCAGCGTGCCGATGGCGACGAGCACCACTTTCAGGTCGAACTTCACCCCGTCGAGCAATCGCGGGAAGGGTGAAGGTTGGGCGCCGCGCATGGCGACGGAGCGCGATCATCACTTCTCTCATCATAATGCTCGGGTTGCGGTGGGGTACACGCAGCAGCGTCGAACAGGGTGAATTCTAGGCCGAGGCAACCAAGGGGGCGAAGGGGGAACGCGGACGGACACGTGCCGGCCAGCCCTACCGCTCGACCAACTGCAACCGCCACACCCCAATCTGGGGTTCGCCGATTGCCGTGGATGTGGGCCCGAAGACAAGACCGTCGCCCAGAAAGCCCCCCAGCAGTGCATCGAACTCTGAGCGGGCCACCACGCGCGCCGCGGCCAGGTCGATGACCTCAACCGAGCTGTTGAAACCCCGAGGGAACTCCTGGTCGTCTCCTGGCGGGAGGACGCTTTCCCTGCGAAACCCAGCCAGCCGGCGTCCGAGTGGTTCCACACCCTGGATGTAGTACTCGTCAGGACTCACCGAGTAGATCCAGCCTCGTTGGTCGACCGCAACTTGGCGGAACACCGTCGCCGATCCATGTGGCTCCGGATCGCCGAAAGACAGCGCAACGCTGCCGCTATCGATGACATGGACCGGAAGCGTCGTCGGCTCCATTGCTCCGGTGTGCATGCTCGCAACGTACGAATGCGGGGGCGGAAGCTCAGCCGCCTTCATGACGAGCCCCGGTGTCCGTCTCTCTTCGACCAGTGTCAGATCGTCTGAGAGGATGCTCTCCCGGCTATTCCCGCATCGAATAAGTGGATCTGGCCCAAGCGGTCCACGAAGATGTTGTTGGGGTTCCGAAAACTCCATCGGGCCCTGCCCCTCCACCTGTTCTAGGAAGCTTCCGTCGGAGCCGAAGAGCTTTGCCCCCATCCTGGGCTGCAACACCCATTATGCAGAAGCGCCCATATGTGTCGCGGCCCACCCATTGGCTCTGCTCGAGATATCCCTCCCCGTCCTGGTCTCCCAGCGCTGCTCGCCACCGCCGCTCTACTGGTCGTCGTCATCTCGCAACGTTCGAAGGAAGGCTGCGATCTCAGGTACGTTGACCGTCGCCGTACGCCATACGATGTCCAGATCCACCTCGAAATAGTCGTGGATCAGCTTGTGGCGTAGGCCCGTCATCTCCTTCCACGGTACCTCGGGATTCTGCCCCACGATGTCAGCGGACAGCTTCCCTGCGGCCTCGCCAAGTACCTCCAACTCGCGGATCAGCGCGTTCTGCAGGGTCCAGTCCCGGTCAAACTGGTCCCGCTTCACCCGACCCACGAACTCAGCGATCCGAGCCACGGCCGAAGCCATGTGCCCTAGGAAGACCCTGTCAGGATTCGTCGGCAAAGATGACCTGCGCCGAGGCGAGAACTTCGTCGCGCATGTACCTCGAGATCGCGGGCTCCGTCAGGAGATCAACGGGCCGGCCAAAGAACCTTGTGAGCTCGTCCTCAGCTCGAATCAACTCGAAGTATCCAATGGGCACGCCAAAATCGGCGATGAGGTCCACGTCCGACTCGGGTCCGTCGTCGCCGCGGACCGCCGAGCCAAACAGCCGGAGCCTCTTTATCCCGTGCCGCCGACAGTGTTCGGCCAGGCGGCTCTTATCGAACTGCACCATGGTGTAAGTCTCTGGTCTGTACCGCTCACGGTCAACGGAACGGTCCCCTGGAGCTATGCCTGATAGTGTGGAAACAATCCTTAATCGTTATCGGGCGTGCGCGCCCAGCATTTGTCTGGCCGTGCAAAAGCTCAGTCCGCGAGGAGGCTGTAGAGGTCGGCCATGAGATAGACAAGGTCCCCTCTACTTAGACCAGCAGTTCCGTGAACATCGCCAGCCAGCACTGGCGATCCGTTGTCCTGAGACGTCCAGGTCAAACCGCGCCACTCCAAGGGGGCTGCGTCCGGGTGGATTCCCCGAACTACCGCTCCATGCGCTGCAAAGTTCCTGACGCTTCGGGCGAACCGCACCAATGGCTCCTGTTGTCGCTTGTTCGCATCTTGCTCCATCTCATCGTAGAACAGCGCGAAGAGTGCGATAGACGGGAGAAGGTGAGTGCGTCCGGTATTCTTGATGACGTCGGACGGCAAGTCCGCTGGCTTCGTGAGCTCGTCCTCTACGAACTCGAGCGATCTTGGCCAATCCCCTTTCGATAGCGGATCCAGTACAGCGTGGATGTCATACCACAGCTCGATACCTGCTGTCACCGCCGCCATCCCCCCGAGGGCACCTGGTTCAATGGCACGCCACACCCCTTCCGGTGCGACATAAGCGAGAGTGTCGAGCCGATATGATTCGCCAAGAAGGCCACCAGTGAATCGAAGAGCCTTCCATGTTCATCCTTCAAAAACCGCAAGATGGTCTCCCTGCTCCGGGTGAGCACCGCGTACCTTGTAGCATGCCCGGTAACGTTCAAAGTCTCAGACGTCCGCCGGAGGGCGCGACGCTTGCGTATAGCAAGCGGCGTGACCGCATAGCAGATGTCCCGAAGGGCCACGCCCCACGGGGGCGGGAGCTGAGACTGTTTGTTAGCTGCTGTGCCTATCCCACGTCGCTCGACTCAGTCCATACACCGCCAGCTGCACTGGATCGGAGAATTTCCCCCACTCTTCCGATACTTCTCCCAGTAGCTCCATTCCACACTTCTCGAGCACGCGAATTGAAGCTCCGTTTTCGGGAATCACAGTCGTCTTGATCCATTCCAGACCAAGATCGGCTGTGAACGCCCATTCAATCACGGCATCCACAGCCTCGGTCATGAGACCCCGCCCCCAGTGCTGCGGAGAGAGCACGTAGTGGACGGACCTCTCGCCCTGGCCCTCCGACGTACACTCTACCGCCCCGACCACCGGGCCATCGGCGTAAAGCCGAATGGCCCAACAGTACCGTTCACTCAGTGCATACCGCAGAAACTCCTCGGCATCTCTGATGCTGGTGTGGGGAAACCACGTCGTATACCGAGATACTTCTGGCACCGACGCGTACTCGAATACGGGGCCTGCATCGCTCATCGAGAACGTCGTCAGCCACAGCCTCTCCGAACGGATGAGGGGGGCGCTTTCAGAACTTGATTCGTTCATGGCTCCTCAACGGTCTTGAATGGCAGCTAACGAATGATTCCCGACGCCACCCACACTCTCCCGTCCGGTTCAGCGAACTGCCCGTCAGGTCGACGTCAGGAGAACAGTGCGACCACCAAGCACGGAGAGGTTATGCGCAGACCCCGCGTTCTCGCAACCGCGGAGCGGGTTCCCAACGCCTCCTCGCCGGACTCACACACCCTCCGTAGGCAGGCTCCCACCGCTGCCGAAGAGAACCGGCCCGCATAGCAACCACCGCCAAGACCGAACCTCCCCGGCCCCAAGCCGGGAGGGACCGCTACCGCGGTCCCTCCCGGCACGGTCCCAAAGAGTGTGATCGGAAGGAAGTGGTCGACCAGGGCGCGCGGCGGGGGGGAGGACGGAAGGGGGCTCGGCCGCGCGTAGCGGCCGAGCGAGGCAAGCGGAGTGAGTCAGACTCTAGGAAAATCTCAGCGGCCGAGCGGCCTCCGCCCGCGCCTCCCCCCCGCCGCGCGCCCGCCCACCAGAACGTTACCGCGTTTGGACGCCCTCCCACGAAAAGTAGCTACCACCCAGCCCA
>JAJCZZ010000047.1 GCA_029262115.1 Gemmatimonadota bacterium
CGAGAGCTGTTGTCCGGGCGGCTCGACGACCTCCAGTTACCCGAAGACCGCCCGCCCGTAGCTACGAGGCTGTACCGCCAACTGCCTCGGCAGGACTTGCACCTGCAAGAAAGCGCCACCTTTGCACGGCGCACTCTAACGACTCTGGGTTTCTGCTGCAGGAGCATCATGCCGACCCGCAGCGCGAGCCGCCAGGCGAGCGCTGCCGGACCCCGCAGCCCGACCCTGTCAGCAGCAAACCCCTGTTAGAGCGCGGCGGCCAAGTGCTCCGCAGCAGCATCGTCACGCTTCTGCAATCCGTCCCGCAGCAACTCCAAGAACGCCGCAGGGTCTGAATCGGACGCCAAATCGGGAGGTGGTGTGCAGGACACGGTGTGCTCATCGCGGCGAAACCGGACCTGGAACAACTCAGTCGGCTCCTCATCCTCACGAACCCGTCGACCTCGCAGTTCCACGCCTATGCGGTTGATTGACAGGGTGCGCAGATGTGGGAAGGCGAAGTCGTCCCAAGCCCCGAGAAACACTGCCTCAAGAGGATAGAAACGATCGGCCTCGATTCGCAGGTCCTCGTTGAGGCCTGAGGTCTCAAAGAACGCGACGTGGACTCGGCGGGCTCTTCGCTTTAGTTCTTCGACCAGCGGAATGTAGTCGCCGTCCCCAGCCACCAGCAGGCAGGAATCGTACACATGGTCAATGCCGTGGACGAGCATATCCCGAGCGATTGTGATGTCGACACCCTTGCTTTGCTCTCGGCCCCTAAAACGCTTGAAGACACTCGGCTCAAAGTCGAGGTCCCGCAACGCCCGCCGAACCCGGCGGAGCGCGTCGTCGTCGCCAACCAGGGACGTGTAGTAATGCGATCGAACCACGCGGGGGAGAGGCTGGGCAGATAGGCGGTGGAGGAGGGCGGTTGGACTGAAGGCCGGGAACCACAAGAAGGTATCCGGCTGGTAGTGCGCCCCCTCCAAGAGGGGGAGGCCGGCCTGCGCCGCGACCTCACGACCACGGATGGCCAGATTCTCGCCGTCGATGAAGATCATCCACGGCGGTCGCTGCAGAGGGTCGAAGTGGGATCCGGGCAGTGCCATTCTCTTTCCGTCGATTGCCGCGCTCTAACGATTCTGCGTTTCTGCTGCGGCTCAAGGTGCCACCTCCGAGCGCGCAGCGCGAGGCCCAGGAGCTGGTCGCCGACAGCAGCAAACGCTTGTTAGCGCAGCACCAGCCCCCTCGGGGGGCTGGCGACATGAGAGAGAAACTGTGCCATGGCCCGGGCTCGGGTTCCTGATACTCTAGGCGGAGCATCAGAGGACCGAGGCCGG
This sequence comes from Gemmatimonadota bacterium, assembly GCA_029262115.1. Lineage (GTDB taxonomy): Bacteria > Gemmatimonadota > Gemmatimonadetes > Longimicrobiales > Gaopeijiaceae > JAJCZZ01. The sequence continues at coordinate 1,320 of JAJCZZ010000047.1, forward strand.
TGCGCCACTGGTGGCATGTCCCCGTTTGTTAGCGTGGTCCATGGGGTGTCGCGAACACATCATTGGTGACACGCATGGCGTGATCCCGTTCAGGAGAGTGTTCCCGAGACGCATCCCTGTCCTTCGATGCTCCTTCGTTGACTCAGAGCCAAGGAGTGACACATGAAGCGCAGGCCCACGGGCGCCTCGAAGAAGGACCCTCATCGGAACCGACGGAAGCAGGTGGCGAAGTTCCTCGAAAGAGTCCACCTCAACGCAGCAGGAATCGACATCGGCTCAGCGAGCCACTGGGTCGCGGTCCCCGAGGATCGCGACGACCAACCGGTGCGCGGGTTCAGGAGCTTCACGCCGGATCTTCACGCCCTTGCCGACTGGCTCGACGTCTGCGGCATCGAGACCGTTGCCATGGAGTCGACAGGCGTCTACTGGATCCCGCTCTTCGAGATCCTCCAAGAGCGGGGCTTCGAAGTCCTGCTCGTCAACGCACGTCACGTCAAAGGCGTACCCGGCCGCAAGACCGATGTCAGCGACTGCCAGTGGCTCCAGCAGCTCCACACCTTCGGGCTCCTGCGCGGCAGCTTCCGACCCGATACCGACATCACGGCCATCCGCACCCTCGTGCGTCACCGCGGCACCCTCGTCCGGGAAGCCGCGGCCCATATCCAGCGCATGCACAAGTCGATGACCTTGATGAACCTCCAACTCCACAACGTCCTCACGGACGTCACCGGGGTCACCGGCATGGCCATCCTCCGAGACATCGTCGCCGGACACACGGACCCCGCCGGGCTGGCCCGCCATCGCGACTATCGCTGCAAGGCATCCCCGGAGGAATTCGTCGCGTCCCTCACCGGCCACTACCGAGGCGAACTCGTCTTCGCGCTGCGCCAGTCCATCGAACTCTACGACGTCTACCAGGATAAGATCCGAGCCTGTGACGAGCAGATCGAAGCCCTCATCCGCGCCCTCGAGGCCCCGTGCCCGACCCCCGACCGCGAACTCCTCCCGCCGCCGAGGACCAAGAGGCCCCGAAAGAGCGAGCCCCACTTCGACATCCGCTCGCCTCTCTTTCTACTCTCCGGTGGCGTCGACCTCACCCAGGTGCCCGGCATCGGGCCCTACGCGGCGCTTCAGCTCATCTCCGAAATCGGGCTCGACATGAGTCGTTGGCCCTCCCCAGCCCATTTCGCCTCCTGGCTCACCCTCTCGCCCCACAACAAGATCTCCGGGGGCAAGCTCCTCGGCTCGGCCACCCAACCCTCCGCCAACCGCGCGGCCAAGACCCTCCGCCTCGCGGTCATGAGCTTCACCCGGAGTGATCACGCCCTCGCTGCCTTCTACCGCCGCCTCGCCGGACGCATTGGTAAGCCCAAGGCCATCACCGCCACCGCACGTAAGCTCGCCATCCTCATCTACTGCATGCTCCGCGACCGCTCACCCTACCGCGAACAGCCCGCCGCCGTCTACGACGAGCGCCACCGCACGCGCCTCCTTCATAGCCTCCGCAAGCGCGCTCAATCCCTCGGCTTCGACCTCGTCCAAACCGACACCGGACTCATCCTCGAATGAGCCATCCTCTCCAACCGCACGAGGGCAGTTTCTCAGGAGGAGGAGGTGGCGCCTGTTGTTCCGCGTAATCCCGAACCGTAGTCTTGTCGATGCTGACGCGAGAGTCGCGGGCCGCGCCGAACACCGTGGCTCGGGAAACATCGGCTCTTACTGTTGTGAGTATCTCTCCCGACCGGCGTGACGTGTGCTCTCGCTACTCGAAACGGAGGCACGGCGGACGGCTGTCGCACGCTCCAACACCGATGGATCCGCCATTCCGAAGCCGATGGCGTTTCGGATCATCGCCTCATCGACCCCGCAGTCACTGCGCACTGCAGCGACCACCTCCCTCTTCCCCTCCTCATCCGAGAGCCGGAAAATTATCAACGAAGGATTCGACGAGTTTAGGGCTCCAGGTTCTGAGAGAGCAGTCGCTTCCTCGCCGTAGTAGTCCTCTTCGTCGATGTTCACAGCTATCCGGGCCCAGTCCGCCGCAGACTCAATCCGGGACATCCCCGTCCAATCGTCCAAGAGGATGTACCGAAAGGAGGGGCGCCCTGCGGGATTCTCACTTGCCCACGTCAGAGCTTGGTCGAGCCGCAAAAGGATTCCTTGCGCATTCATCATTCTCGCTCCCGTGCCAATGAGCCACCTAACTTCTTGGGCTTCTGCTGCCGACCGCACGAGTCCACACGGCCCGCAGCCCAGGTGCTCACGCTACCCTCCGGTGGACCGTCTGCGCCAGGCGGAGCAAAGCGGAGCCGGTGATCCGGCCGCCTACGGGTCCAGACAGACCGTCGTACCGCACGCACGGCTGCAGCAAGTCCTTGTTGGGGCGCCCGGGCACCTCGCCGACGGGACCCGCCAACCCACCCGTGCCCCAGCTCCGCCCCTCGAACTCCGTCGAACGGCGTGCAGCGGGGACCCTCGTGCGGACCGGACAACGACCCAACCGCCTCGCACCTGGTGGACCCCCCTCGCCGCGTCGCGCGACCGAATCGGATGGAGGCCGGAGCCGACCGGAGCACGGAACTCGGTCTTACGGATGTCGGGGCGAGCCTCGAAGAGGGCTTCCGGGAGGGACTCCGAGGATCGAGTTCCGCGATTCTTGACGTTACTCAGGCCACAGTGGCCGTGCGACTCGAAGTTTCGGGGACCCTCCCCGATGCCGCGGGGCTCTCGATCGTTCCCGTTCTTCGCCGACCCTGCTGCGGCCCCGCGGTGCCCCGACCTCGTTCGCCTCGACCGCAGACGTGGAGCCTCCCGAACTCGGCTATACCCAATCCGCGACGGTTCGGACGTCGTCCCCCGCGAATCGTCGGACGCCGCGCACGTCGAGTGCCTCGACGATCGTAAGGAGCCAAACCTCCACGCTCCTCGGCGGGGCCCGCGGAGGCCATCAGCGCCCGGAATCCAGCCCTTTGTTCCCCCGTCCGTCCGATCGGTAGAGGCGTCCCAACTACCTGGGCTTCTGCTGCCGACCGCACACGTCCACGCAGCCCGCAGCACACATGCTCACGCTACCATGCGGTGCACCGTCCGCGCCAGGCGGAGCGAAGCGGAGCCGGTGATTCGGTCGCCTTACCAGTCCAGACAGACCGTCGTCCCGTGCGTACGGCTGCAGCAAGTCCTAGTTGGGGCGCCCGGGCACCTCGCCGGCGGGACCCGCCACCGTCCCGTGCCCCTGCTCCGCCCTCGAACTCTGTCGAACGGCGTGCAGCGGCGACCCTCGAGCGGACGGACGACGGCCGAACCGCCTCGCACTTGGCAGGCCCCGCCGCCGCGTCGCGCGACCGAATCGGATGGGGGCCGGAGGAGACCGGAGCACGGAGCTCGGTCTTACGGATGACGGGGTAACCCTCGGAGAGGGCTTCTGGGAGGGACTCCGAGGATCGAGTTCCGCGATTCTTGGCGTCACTCAGGCCGCAGTGGCCGTGGGACTCGAGGTTTCGGGGTCCCTGCCGGATGCCGCGGGGCTCTCGATCGTTTCCGTTCTTCGCCGACCCTGCTGCGGCCCCGCGGTGCCCCGACCTCGTTCGCTTCGACCGCAGACGTGGAGCGTCCCGAACTCGGCTACACCGAATCCGCGACGGTTCGGGCGTCGTCCCCTGCGAATCGTCGGACCCCGCGCACGTCGAGTACCTCGACGATCGTAAGGAGCCAAACTCCACGCTCCTCTGCGGGGCCCGAGGAGGCCATCAGCGCCCGGGATCCAGCCCTTTGGTCCCCCGTCCATCCGATCGGTAGAGGCGTCCTAACATCATTTGGGTTTGACCTGCAGATCCGACCGCTCGGGCCATCCGCAGCACACACGCCCACCCTACGGCTCGTTCACCGTCACGGCTAGGCGGAGCCGGTGCTCAGCGACCTAAACCGCCCAGACGAGCCTTCTCACAAGGCCGCTCTGCAGGTCGAAACCCTTGTTAGACGGCGCGGCGCTTTTCCTGCTGTCGATGCAACTGCTGAATTGGCTCCCGCTCTCAACAAGGTCAGCGGTAATGAACCGTCGCCCAGTCCGGCGGACCATCTCCCCGTACGGCGATAGGATTCCCGTCGCGGTCAATCTCGACTTCCCGTTGGTGTTCGAATCGCATCGCGCCGAAATCCCAGGTGACGGACATCGTGACGGTGTGCGCCCCGTTCTCGTTCGTCATCACCGATGCCACGTACGAGAAGCGTCCCGAATCGTTGACGGTCTCGTGAGGGTATGACGCTGCGAGGCCTCGCATCTTTTCCATGTACTCCGCGATCGCGGGGCCGGTGACGGAAAACGGAAGCCAAGCGTGCTCCCATTCCAGCCACCACCACCGTGGCCCCTCACGCTCACGAGCAAGAGCAAAGTTTCGCGGCCAGAGCCCGGTGTGCCGCATCTCGGAGAGAGTGCTGTCGACCGCCGCCTCAATCACGCTCTCCACTGGCAACAGGGATTCGGCTACAACGAGCGCCCGCAACTCGGCGGAGTCCGCCGCCGTGCGAAACACCGCGAGGGTAAACCGGCCGCTGTGGTACGACTCAACGAGTGAATCGGGGAGCACGCCAGGATCACCGACTACATAGCCCGGCAAGGACTGGCCCATCGCGGTCAACGGGCAGACGACGTGGATCGCTATCAGAAGGAGTACTGCTCCACCTCGTCTCATGCGTCTCCCCTTCCAAAGCCGTCTAACTTCTTGGGCTTCTGCTGCCGACCGCACAAGTCCACACGGCCCGCAGACCAGGCGCTCACGCTACCCTCCGGTGGACCGTCTGCGCCAGGCGGAGCGAAGCGGAGCCGGTGATTCGGCCGCCTACCGGTCCAGACAAACCGTCGTCCGGCGCGCACGGCAGTAGCAAGTC
>JAJCZZ010000048.1 GCA_029262115.1 Gemmatimonadota bacterium
CGGCCCTGGGTCGTTGCTCCTCGACCCACGCCTTCGGCGCGGGTACCCCAGAGCGCTGCTATTCCTCGGGGGTACCCGAGTCCGCAGGACTTGGGTCGCGCCTACCAGGGGGGTACCCGGGTCCGCAGGACCTGGGTCGCGTCTCGGCCCTCTCGGTGGCTCGCGAACTTTCATAACACCACACTAGCGAGCCTCTTCGGCCGCGAGCCCGATGGTGATGCGCTCGCGCAGCGAGGCCGGCGCCTTGTCGCAGCCCTCGGCGGCACGCTGAACGGAGTCGAGGAACGCCTCTTCCAGCTTGAGATGGGGATAGCAACGCTTGCAGACTTCAAAGTGCGCCCGAACCTGATCCGCAGGCGCATGGTCGAGTTCGCCGTCGAGGTATTCGTAGAGGTAGACCATCGCTTCCTCGCACGCCATCATCCCGGGCATCGGACCCGGCATGCCGTGAGCGCCATTGGCGCCGCCACCACCGTCCCGCCCCAGAAGCTTCTTGATCCGTTCGATGAATGTCATGCGTATATCCTACTGTAGCGATTCGGTGCGGCTCTCGATGTATCCCATCTCGACCGCGTAGTCGTAAAGAACTTTTTGTAGCTGGCGCCGGCCCCTGAAGAGGCGACTCTTCACCGTTCCGACAGGGACCTCCATGAGCTCGGCGATCTCGCTGTAGGGGAGTCCCTCCATGTCCGATAGCACGACGGCTGTACGGTACTCTTCCGGCAAACTGTCGATGGCCGCGAAAATCCGTTCATCGACGATGGACCCGAAGAACTCTCCCTCCGGATCCACCCCGTCCACCGAACTCCATAGCGGATTCACCGGGTCGGGGCGACTGGATGAGCGCGCCGCGTTCTCCGCCACGATCTCATCGTGCCGTTGCCCTCGCTCACGCTGCCGAAGAAACACGTTTCGGCAGATCGTGAATAGCCAACTCTTCGCTCGGGTTCCCGGCGTATACTGGTCCCACGCCCGGAACGCCCGAAGAAACGTATCCTGAACGAGGTCTTCGGCGCGGTCGGGAGAGCCCGCCAATCGAAGGGCAAAGCGATATACCGCGTCCAGATGAGGCAGTGCCTCGTCCTGGAACGAGGCATGACTCGCCGCGTCTCTTCGCTCCTCCGTCACGACCACTGCTCCAATACCTCGTCGAACTCCTCCGCCATGGTGGGGTGTCCGTGGCGACGCGCCGCGGCGGCCCCTTCGCGGTAGGCGTCCTCAGCCTCGTCGTCGCGTCCCATCTGCTGGAGCGCCGCTCCGAGACGGCCCCACGCGTTTCCTTCATCGTCCGAAGCGGCCAGGTAACTCCGCAGTTCCCGGACACCGTCATCCAGGCGACCGGCATTCAGGTATTCGAGCGCCAGCCCGAACCGCAGTCGCCAGTCGGCGGGGCGGTTGGCCAACATCCTCTCGAGGTTGGCTACGCGATCAACGGCCATGAACACAACTCCAGCGAGACCAGCAGGGACAGGCGACGGCGGCAGGGACGATGACTCTACGGTCAATCCGGGAAGTCGAAGGACCGCGCCGTCTCTGGCGTCGGCGGACTCCCGGTTACGAGCTCGATCAGCGCCGACATCTCCGACGTGACCTCCCCCACCCGTTCCGCGACGAGCAACGCGTGCGCGAACTCGAAGTAGGCGGATACGGCCTGCTCATCAGCCGGGTGGGCGGCCAACACGGCCGACTCCATTTCGACCCGGAGACACTCCAGGATCATGACGACGGCGGCTTCGAGCGTCCGGGCTTCAGCCAACGTCACCACGGACATATCGCCGATCAGGCGCGGAAGCAGAGCCTCGACAGTCGCCCGGCTTTCCGGCGGAGCGATCACGCTCGAATACTCGCCGATCTCGTCACCAAGGACCGTGTGGGCCCCGGCTCGCAAGGCGGCCAGTTCTTCGTAGCTGCAACGCAAGATCACCGGAATCTCCGATTTGGAACGTTACGAGACCTCTCTTCCCTTCTACCCAATTCCACCATCACAGGTTTCTGCGCAAGGGCTCGCCGCCGTCAGGCCTGCGCGCCCACCCCGATGCTCGTTGGACCCGCGACCGTCAGAGGAATGGTGACGCAATGCTCCCCATCCACTCGAACGTCGAAGCCGTAGTACCCCGCTTTCGGAAAGACCAGCCCGTCCAGATTCAGGACGTGCGGCACACGAATGAGGTCGCCCACGCTCCCCGGTCCGGGGCCGAGTGCCAACTCCCCGTTCATGCTCACCACCTCGTTTCCATCCGGATCACTGAGGCGGATTTCGACGTCGTGCGTGCCCGTTTCGTCGAGCGCCGCGGCGAACCGTAACACCAGCGCCATGCGGGGATGTCGCGCCGGAAACGTCCCGGCTCCGAGTCGATCGAAAATACCCAGAACGTTCAACTTGCCGGCCCCGTCGACGGTGGCCGCATCGGCGAGCAGTGCGAGATCGATGTCCATGTATGTGGTGCCGTCCATTCTGGCTTGAAAGCGGTGCGACGTGGGTCATACACCTGACGGGCGGCCGGGTACCATCAGGCGGGGTCCCAGCCAGAGGCCCGCCACCAGGTCGTACGCCGCGTGGGCGACGATGCACGGCCACAGCGAGCCCGACGCGAGCAGGCCGACACCGAACACCAGTCCCACGGCGGCCGTCCGCCCCATGCCCAGAGCGCCCTGGTACGCGTGAAGCAGTCCGAAGACCACCGAGCTGACGGCAACCGCTCCGGTGAGGCCAAAAAGCGGGCTGAGCAAGGCGATAGCATAGCCGCGAAACGCGGCCTCCTCGGCGAACCCGGCCGTGACGGAAAGCGCCGCGAACACCCATCGTTCGCGGTGGGTGTCGGGAAGCAGGCGGTACACGATCGGATGCTCCGCCGCGCCCCAGGCGATCCCAGCCTGCCGGAAGACCAACACCACCGCCATCGCCACGAGGAGCAGGAGGCACGACCACGCCACGACGGTCGCGAGGCCCCCAAGTCGGTCCGGACCCACCGAGCCGAGACCGATGGCCTCCCACCCACGTCCTGCACGAGTTCCCACGCCCGCAGAAACGAGGCCGATCAGGGCCAAAGCCACCATCGAACTCGTGTACGCCGGCAGACGCTCGATGCTCTCGACGAAATGCGCGTTGATGAGACGCGCCTGCAGGAGCGAGAGCCCTGGCAGGATCACGATGAGGACACCCGCCACGACGGCGTCCAGGACGCCTGGGTCCTGAAAGCCGATCACATCTTCTCTCGACCCACGCGCTCGATGAGCGCCAAGGTTTCCTCGACATCGGACCATGTCGTGTGATGGTTCATGATACACAGGCGCAGCGCGTAGCTGCCGCGGAGCCTCGTCGATGACATCATGGCGCGGCCCGAGGCGATGACCGCGGCCTGCACCCGATCGTTCAACTCCTCCAACGCCGCCGCGTCCCGCCCGTCGCCGGGCTGAAAGCGGAAGCAGACGATGCTGAGCGTCGGTGGGCTCAGGACTTCCAGAACCGGGGACGCCTCGATGTAGCGTCCCGCCTGCTCGGCCAGGTCGATCCCCCTCGCCACGGCTCGACGAAACGCCGCCAGACCGAACGTCTGAATGGACATCCACACCTTGAGCGCTCGGAACGACCTCGTCAGTTGGAGGCCGCGGTCGGCGAAGTTCACATGTTCCATGCCCAGCTCGGTATCCTGGAGATACTCGGGCCGGACGCTGAACGCCGCTTCCAGACGTCGGATATCTCGAACCATGAGACAGCCCGCTTCGAAGGGCTGAAACAGCCACTTGTGCGCGTCGAGCGCCACCGAATCCGACCGCTCCAACCCGTCGAGCGCCTCGGCGCCCTTGTCCGACAGCATCGCGAAGCCGCCGTAGGCCGCGTCGACGTGCAGCCACACGCTTTCGGAGTCGGCGACGTCCGCGAGCTCCCGAAGGGGGTCGACCGCGCCCGTGTTGGTCGCGCCGCCGTTCGCGCAGATCGCCACGGGCGTGTGGCCCGCGGCACGGTCGGCCGCGATGGTCCTCACCAGTTCCCCCGCGTCCATCCGGAAGCGATCATCGGTGCCGATGACCCGGATGCCGTCGGCCGGCACGCCGACGATCCGCGCCGCGCGCACCAGCGCCGTGTGCGCCTGGTCGCTCAAGTACACGGTGGGCCGGGCCGGCGCCCCCGCCGCCTCTCGAGCTGCCACCAGGGCGTCCAGGCTCGCCGCCGACCCACCGGACGTGAAGAGCCCGCCGCCCGTCTCGGCCGGATAGCCGATCCACTCCCGGAACCAGTCCGTCACGACCAACTCCAGCTGGCTGGGCCCGCCCGCTCCCAGCCACGTACCCTGGAAGATGTTGAAGCCCGCGCAGAGGTAGTCGGCCATCACCCCGGGCCAGGTCGGGGACGACGGCACGAACGCGAAGAAGCGGGGGTGGTCGACCCGGCCCGCCAGCGGAAGTACCTCGCGCACGGCCCGCTCCACCACCATGTCGGCGCGGCTCCCGTTCTCCGGAGCGGACTCTCGCAGGATCGGCTCCAACTCGGCACGAGAGCCCCCCCGCCACGCCGGCTGGCCGTCCAGATCCTCGAGCCTTTTCACCACGATCTCGGACACCTGTCGAGCCATCGCCAGCATCTCGTCGGGTGACATCTCGAGCTCCGAGCGACCGTCACCCGGACGCCCCGGCTCCCCACCTTCCATCCCACGCCTCATGCGGATACTCTTTGGTCATGGCTACAGGAACCGCTTCCAGGCAAGGAGCAGTCTTCCGCGTGCTCGACGCGATGGACTCGCCCCACACCGGCAGAATTCTACGTCTCCGCTTGCAGTCCGGCGAAGCGCCGTCGATCAAGGCACTGAAGGATGCCGAGTTGACGGCGGTCGGACCGGACGGTCAGACGTCCACGGTTCGGGTGGTTGGCTTTGCGCTGTTCGGCGGGGAAGCCTCGAACGACCGCCTCGCTCGCACCGGCCGAGTCGATGTCCAGGTCGACCCAGGCAACGACGGCGAGCCCGATATCGGGCTCCGGTGGGAAGTGCGCGTCAGTTAGAGAGCCGCAGAGGCGCCCCACCAGGGAAGCGTCACTCCGACACGATCGCGTCCACATAGGAGTCGACGGTTGCGAGCACCTTGACGATCTCGACCCGGGTCTCCGCCTCGGCGAGCGCGGTCGCGAACGACAGCAACTGCGCCCTGACCTTCTCGCGCTTGTTCGCCCGGGTGTTCCGTTTCCGGGTCGGCCCCGCCTGGGCCTTGCGTGCCTTCCGGGTCCGCCGCCGCTTCCGCTCCCCAGGCGGCCGCTCCGCGAGCGACCGCTTACGCTTGACCTGAAGCGGGTACCTGGCATGGAACTGCCGTTTGGTCAGCGCGCCGATCTTACTATCGATCGCCAACCCGAGCTCATAAAGCTCCTCCACCGAAGCGTCCGGCTTCTTCTCCAGATGCTCGCGAACGGCCGACATCACCTGCTCGTGACGATCCATCATTACGGTTCTCCAGACCTTAGCGGAATATTCCAGCACGCGTGAAGTCGGAGGGACAGACGAGGCTGGACGCTGACGATATATGCTGGCGTGCTGCGCGGATAGAGTGGGGAGTTCCGTGTGAGCCCGTCGTATAGGGCGACTTCGCCCCGTTGTGATATACGAAGACCGCTCCGAACCGGAAATCACCGAAGATCGCACCACCCAACGCTCGAATATTTTGCGGAGTTTACGGCCAACTGGACGTCTTGGTATCGAACTCCCCCAACTCCAGCAGCTTGCGATACTCGCGTTCGGTCAGGAGCACCGCGCCCATGGCCTCAGCCATCCCGACCGCGTTCCCCTTCGGCTTGTTCTTCTTCCTGGCCTCCAGCGCCTGACGATCGTAACAATGAGTAGCGACGGCTCCCACGAAGAAGCCCGCCCCGATGAGGGCAAGTCGGCGGCGTCCTTCCGTCCGGCGCACCGGCGGCCCGAAGGGGTCGAACCGGAGGGGCGTCCCACCGTTCACCGAGGCGTGGGGTCTCCCAGCGAGCTCGACGCCTCCGAACCGCGCGTCGGCCCAGAGGGCATCGGAGGCGAGGGTGCACGCCACCACGATTGTGACGCACAGGGGATGGGCATCGTCACTGTCTGCGCGGAGGCTGTTACCAGGTTGCCCGAGAGGAGCGTCATGACCAAAGACAACAAGAGCCGCATCCGGGCCCCTCCGTATGGAAGCATAGGCGGTTAACGGACCCGGGGCGGTTCCCGACCGGGTCCACCCACCGCCTCGTCGCCTAAACGAACGGGACCAGCAGGGCGCGACCAACCCTGAGCCATCCCTCGGATTCCATGAAGAAGACGCGCGCAAAAGCCACGGTTAGTACTGCGAAGCTGACGATGTAGACAGAGTGTACCCTCCGTCGCGTGGCGAAGTCGAATCCAATGCAAGCGAAGAGGGGTGCAAGCCAAACGAGGAAGAAGACCAGGTTCGATTCGAATCCCATGCGGGCCACCGCTGCGAACACGACGGCAATCGTCGCGACGAGAATCAGCCGCTTATGAATCTCCGGCTTGTTACGATAGGCTATCGCCGCAGCAAAAAAGCCCGCGAACAGGACCATGTCCACGAGCGGCAGCAAGAGAAAGCCGGCTGCACGGTCAACCGTCCACTCCCCAGCCCTCACGTGGAGGACCGGTGCGACCATGGTCACGATCAACCCAAGTGCGATGAGGCCCACCCCGTACGCGATGCCGACACGCATGCCGATTCTGCGATGCACGCGAACGCGACCGCCGTAAATCAAGCCAACTTGCGTCAGAAGTAGAACCATCCAACCCGTGAAGTAGGCACTGTGCAGATGCATGATCCAGGGCCTACTCACGCTGGCGCCGAAGAGCTGCCCGAAGTACGTAGGCCAGAAGCCCCGAATGACCATCACGATCAGTACGAGGGTGATGGCCACGTAGAACTGCCTCGTCCGCCGTCGCAGTCCTGCGCGCTGGCGACCAGCCTGCGATGGAGCTTGAACCGGTCCTTCCACCGTCTGTAGCACTGGAACCTCCCTGTCACGGGACGCAGAACGCCCGGGCCAATTGCACGTTCACACTAAATGTGACGTTCTGAGGGCGCCGAGGTGGCCCCTGGAGAACAGGTGGACTCAGAACATCCGCACGAACGCACCTTTAACGGCCGTAGCGTGATGTGCGGTGCGGGCGCCGGAACACAGTTGCGCGATTATTTCGCACTCACGCCGAAGCCGCAAGGAAAACTTTTCGGCGCGCTCATACCCAGACCCACGTTTCCCGCCCCCGCTACTCGTGAAACGACAGTCGTAGAACCCCTTACCCGTCTTCACCCCAAGCTCACCGCGCGCCACCTTGTCCTCCAAACATCAGAACCGCTCCGACGACAATCGACGGTGCGGGATCATCCGGCCCCACGGTGTCATCGCAGGCAGATGTTGCCCCCACCGGACGAAATCCAGGCCACGAGGCGTCGTGGCCCTCACGCGAGCTGCCGTTTCGCAAGTTCCTGGAAGAGCCCCGGGCGTGCGAGAAGCTCCTCGTACGTGCCTTCGTCCACCATCCGGCCTTCGTTCATGACGTGGATCCGGTGGGCGTGGACGACCGTACTCAGGCGGTGCGCGATCACGATGCGGGTCGCCTGGAGGCGGTCCAGGCTCTCGCTCACGATCGACTGTGTCCTGGTATCCAGGGCGCTCGTGGCCTCGTCGAAGAAGAGGAACCGAGGCCGGCGGACCATGGCTCGGGCAATCATCAACCGCTGTCGCTGTCCCCCGGACAGCGTAACTCCCGCGCTGTCGATGCGGGTGTGCATACCCATCGGCATCTGTTCGATGTCGGCCGCGAGACCCGCCATCCTCGCCGCCTCCCAGGCGTCGTCCACGGTGAGCGGGGTGGAGCCCACGATGTTCTCGTAGAGGCTCCCGTCGCGGAATCCGCTGAATTGGAGGACAATCCCCATCTGCCGCCGGACCGCCGCGACATCGAGTTCCTGGAGATCCTGCCCATCGTAGTAGATCGACCCCGTATCAGCTTGCTCGAATCCCAGGAGGAGACGAAGCAGCGTGGACTTCCCCGACCCGGACGGGCCCACGAGAGCCACATATCCGCCGGCGGGAACGTGAAGGGACACCGACTCCAGAACGTGCGGGCCTTCTGCCTCGTAGCGAAAAGACAGCTGACTTACTTCGACCTCCCCGCTCAGGTCTCCGGGGGCACTCTTGGATTCGCTGACCTCCGGGACCGCTTCCAGGATGGGCTCGATCCGACGGTACAGGGGCACGATCGCCAGGGCCGCGAGCGCCGCCAGGGCCATGGAGAGCGCCGTCCCCAGGAAGGTCCCGAAAGAGGCGTTGAACGCGAGGAAGTCCCCGGTAGTGAGAACCTGGCCGTCACCCCTGATCAAGGAAAGCGCCAGCCAGAATACGGCCGCCGTCGCCAGGACAGGGAACACGCCGTTCACTGTTGCCAGGATGTTTTGGATCGTCCCGGCCCGAAAGGCGACCCGCTTTTTCTCCGCGAAGGCGTCCGCCCACGTCGCAAACGCCCGTTCCTCCGCACCCGCGACTCGAAGTTTCGAGATCCCGGTGATCAACTGCAACACCAGGCCCGAAACGCTGCCCTCGATCTCCGCCAGCCGCCGCTGGAACCGGAGACTATACAAGCCGATGATGACCGTCATCCCAACCAGAACGGTCGAAAGTACGACGGCCAGGAGCGCGAGTTTCCACGAATAGTAGAAGAGCAGTGCGAAATGAAAGACCCCGAAAATCCCACTGACCAGTGTCGAAGCCACCACACCCGAGACCACCTTCCGGATGGCGTTGACCCCGAGGGCGCGTACAGCGAGGTCGCCCGAGGTGAAGTTGCGGAAAAAGGAGGGTGGAAGATTGAGAAGCCGGTCCCAGATCCCGCTCTGGACCCTCATATTCGCGGCACTCTCCACCCGAAGGACGGCGATGCTCCGGACCAGAGAGAACAGCCCCACGCTGAGAGCGCTCACGACCAGGGCAAGCGTGAGTTCCACCAACTGCACACGCCTGGACTCGGGAATGATCGTGTCGACGAGGTACCCCACCGCGACGGGCGTCACGAGCCCGAGCAGGCCACCGGCCACCCCCATGAGAACGATCGTCCAGAGGTCTCGACCCCTTCCTTCCAACGCGAACTTCAGCAGGGCCGTCCCGGACACACCTCCGGGCGGAAGCGGCTCATGGAAGACCATCGCGAATGGCGAGAGGGTCTCGGCAATCTCCGGCGTGACCGGACGGCGTGTCCCCGCGACGGGGTCGATGATCTCGTAGCGCCTGGCCGAAAGCGGGATCAGGGCCACAGGAGCCTGGGTGGCCTCCACGCTGCCGAGCAGCGGGCCATGGTCCCGCTCCCACCACGCTCCCCGCAGAACCACCTGCCGCACACGGACACGTGATGCCCGCGCGATCTCGGCAACTCGATCGGAATTGCTGATCCCGGCAGCGCCCGCGACGGGCAGCACGATGCGCACGCCCAGGTCCGACCCCACATGGCGGGCGGCCTGGTAGACGGGATCGGCTCCCGGCTCTGGGACGATAGGCTCCGTGCCGGGGCGGTCGAGAACTCCCGTCAGGCTCCGCACCGCGTGGCGGAGCGTCGCCTTGTCGGCGTCCGCCCTCTCCCGAAGGTCGACCCGCTCCCGTTCACGGGCCGATACCGTGTCGTCGTGGAGCAGCGCCCGCAGGGCTTGATCGAATCCACGGACGCCGGCCAGTCGCGGGTCCGCCTCGAGAAGCGCGGCGGTGGACAGGGTCGTCAACTCGATCGCTTCCACCGTGCGAAGCCAGGTTCGCTCGGCCAGCGGAAAGAAGCCGTCGGGAGCAAGCGGGGTCCGGTCCAGATACAGGGCTCCGTTCGCCGTTGGGCGGGTCCAGATCGTACCTCGGGTCGGGCCGGCGCACTGACCTGCGTCGAACTCCCGCGACTCCCCCGGCACGAGAGGCTGAAGCGTGCCGACCGGGCTTTCGTGGGACACGGCATCGGACAACGCCTCCACCCAATCATCCAGCAACCGGCCGATTGCCGCGCTGTGACGCCCGTCTCTGAGTTGATCGCGCAGCGCATCGTGGGGTAGGCGCTCAACCACGGTCCCGTGAACCGGTACAGCGAGCAGAGCGGACGGGGCCGTATCCGGCCGGTGCTCGAAGGCCCACACGGCCCGGCCCGGTCCAAATCGAGCTACGTGGTACCGCCGGCCGACGGGCGCCGCGCCCTCGAGGGCGACCGCGAAGACATCGATCGCTCCAGAACGGATCCACCAGAGCGCACTCTCGCCGCGCAACAAGAACGGGGTATTCGCTCCGACCTCCGAACACACGCCCTCACCCTCGAACAGCGCCTCGAGGGCGGGGTCGTGGTCGACGGCGAATACGGGTTCGACTGGCACGTCACCCGACTCCGATGAGCTTGGCGTAGGGTCCGTCCGCATCCTTCATCCCGTTGTGCGTGCCACGTTGGACCACTCTTCCCCGGTCCATGACAATGATTTCGTCGCAGTCGCGGATCGTACTCAATCGGTGTGCGACAATCAGGCACGTGCATCCCCGGCGGCGGAGTCTGTCGTCCACACGCTCCTCGGTCGCGGGGTCCAGGGCGCTGGTGGCCTCGTCCAGGACGAGGATGGACGGGTCACCCACCAAGGCGCGCGCGATCTCGAGGCGCTGTCGCTGACCGCCGCTGAAGTTCATCCCTCCCTCGCTCACTTCGCTGTCGTATCCCCCCTTTCGGCTCATGACATCCTCGTGGATCTGTGCGTCACGAGCTGCTTCGACGATTTGATGGCCCGGGATCAGATCGCTCCACAGTGTCAGATTCTCCCGAACCGTTCCGGTGAAGAGAAAAATTTCCTGATCGACAACGGCCAGTGAGTTCGTCAAGACCAGGCGCGAGTGCTCTTCCCGGGGTAGGCCGTCGAAAAGTACAGAGCCACTCCAGGGTTGGTAGAGACCGGCAACGAGGCGTGCGATGGTCGACTTCCCCGACCCCGACCCTCCCACGAGCGCGACCCGCGCGCCGGGTTCGAGAACCAGGTCAAACCCCTCGATCAGGGGGGGATCGAGACGACTGTATCCGAATTCGACGTCACGCAGTTCCAGCCGCCCGACCAACCGTCCTTCCGACGTCGAAGGCACCACAACATGGCTGGGCGTGGGCTGTACATCTTCGAAGTAGACGTCCTGCTCGTAGCGCAGCACGTCTTCAATGCGATTGAGATCTCCCTCGACGTCCTGAAGACGTGTGCCCATCGCCGTGAGGTTGTTGACGGGCGCCATGAAGCTGCCGGTCAGGCTCTGGAACGCGATGAGTGAACCCAACGTCAGTTCACCCGCCATCACGGCGAGCCCCCCCACGCCCAGGATGGCCGCGCTATTGATCGCGGAGAGAAACGGCGGCACGGCGCCCAGGGTCTGCGTCGCCACCCCCAATTCCTGTTCCCCATTCATCGTCTGGGCCTGGAAGCCAGCCCACTGAGCGAAGAAGTCCGACTCGGTACCGGTGGCCTTCAGCGTCTCGATTGAAACCAGCCCGGCCATCGACACCCCTGCCAGGCGCCCCTGGTCCTGGAGGAGCTTCTGGTTGGCGTCGATCCGGCGACGCGCGATCGCACGTAACGCCACCACATTCAACAGTGCGACGCCGATCACGATCAGGGTGAGCGTCGCGTCGTACATGAACATCAAGAGCGCGAAGAACCCGACGGTGAGAAGTCCGAGCAGGTTGACCGCAAGTTCACCCGAGAGCAGTTGTGCCACCCGGTCGTTGATGCCGACCCGTGTCCCGATTTCGCCCGCGTACCGTTGTGTGAAGAAGACGACGGGTAACCGTAGGACGTGCCATAGGAACGAGCCGGACATCGAGAGAGCCAACTTCGTCTCGAGCCGGAGGAGAAAATATTGCTGGAGGTAGGTGAGGGCGCCGCGCATGACCGCGGTGATCACGATCGCGACCACCAGCGGGATCATCCACTGGTCCATCCCTCGGATGAGGACATCGTCGACGAATATCTTGCTGAACACCGGGATGACAAGCCCGGGGACGACGAGCAGCAGACCGACGATCACCGCGAAGGCGAGGGCGCCCTCGGAACCCTGCACCCGCCTTCGCAGCTTACCGATGAGCCCCGGACGCGAACCACCTCTCTCGAATTCCGGCCCCGGCTGCATGGAAAGCACAACGCCTGTCAGCCCTTCATCGAACTCCTGAGCCGACATCGTCCGCCGACCCATGGCCGGGTCGTTGACGTACACTCTGTCCCCGCGGAAGCCCTCGAGAACGATGAAGTGGTTGAAGTTCCAGAAGACGATGAGCGGAAGGGGTAGCTCACCCTTCTCCAACTGCGCGGGCTCCTTCCGGAAGCCCTTCGACTCGAAACCGTACCGCCGCGCGGCGCGCAGGACGTTGATGGCCTTACTGCCGTCCCTGGAAACGCCACACTCCACCCTGAGCTCTTCGAGCGGTACAATCCGACCGTAGTGGGCCATGACGATCGCCAGCGCCGCGGCCCCACATTCCACGGCTTCCATCTGGATCACCGTGGGCGTCGCGGAAATCGGGTTGCGCCAGCGCCGCCAGGGAGCACCCATGACTTCCCGAGCCCGCCGGACCCAGTCAGCCATTCCAGCCATCAAGGGGACTCCACCCCACTCCCCATCCCCAGCTTCCGCTTGAAGAACGGGATGACCAGACTGATGGGCTTCCGCTCGTCGATCACGACCGAGACTCCGGCCAGGGTACCGCTCGTGATCTGGGTCGACGGGCCGTCACCGGACGACCACTGAAAGCCGCTCTCGGTATCGCGCGAACGCTCCAGACCGGCGTAGACCGCAATGGGCGCGCCACCTGCGGTCAGTGTCCGCACGAGTTGGTCGTTCGCCAACACCCGCATCATGCCCGCGTAAGTGGCGGGGAACGACGAGACGTGCTGGATCTCCCCGATCATGAACCCGTACTCCTCGCGGCGAATCGTCGTCGGCGAGATCTGCGCCGTCATCCCCGCTTCGACCTTCTTTCCCTCCGTGAGCGGCATATAGATGACCGCCGTGAGTTCGCCCGGGCTGGCACCGACCGCATCGGCTACTTCGAGGTTCACCAGCGGCTCGGTCGGTCGGATTACGTCGCCCCTACTCGCCATGATCTCGACGACACGACCGGCGGTCGTGCTCTCGATCTCGGTCGCGCGCCCCAACTGCTCCTCGAGGGCGAACACGGCGCGCTCGGCTTCCGCCACGCCGAACCCGCTCGTCATGCGTTCCTGCTCATCCCGGTTTCGGATGTCCAGGGCTTGAACATCGAGCTGGCGAAGCTGGTTCAGCCCTCGATCGAGTTGACCTTGCGTGGCGGTGTGCTGGTCCCGCGTGGCCAGGAGCGCCTGGCGAGTAATCAGGCCGCGCCCAACCAACTGCTCCTGGCTGACCAGACGTTCCTCCAGATTGGTGAGGCGCTCCTCGGCAGCGGAGATCTCGGACTCGATCGCAGCCCGCTCCCGATCGAGTTGGTCCAGCAGGAGACGCGTGTTTTCCGTGACGAACGTCTCGCGCTGCAGGTGCTGCTGTCGGGCCTCTCCCAACGCCGCGCGCGCGCTTCGTAACCGCTCCGTCAATTCTGGTTGCTCGAGGCGGGCCACGACCTGCCCGGGCCGCACCTGGTCGCCGATGTCCACCGTCACCTCAGTGACCATGCCGCCAGTAGGCGAGACGATGTCGGCCACACCCCCCGCTCGAAGGAGGATACCCATACCGTTCACTTTGGTGGGGATGCTCCCGACAAGGCTCCACAGAATCGCAGAGACGAGGAGACCGCCCAGCATCACCAACGCGATCCAACCCTTCGGAGTGGTGACCTCCATGAGTTGGTCGAGTTGATCCGGCGAAGCGAGGCGGTCCAGAGCCGCCTTCCTGTAGACCTCGGAGGCGCCCCCACTCATGGCGGTCCTCCCGTGCCTGGGTCGAGGGGCGCCGTCAGATCCCGGGGCGTAATATCGGCCGGCGATCCCCCGGCCGGTACCAGCGTGCCCGACTGGAGTCGAAGTTCCACCAGCGCAACCGCGTAGGCTACCTCGCCCGACACCTCGTTCAACAACGCGGACCGCAGGCGGTCCTCGAGATTGATCACGTCGAGGAGTGTCGAACTGCCAAGCTGGAACTTCTCCTTTTCGCTTTCTACGGCAGTCCGATACAACCGCACCGCCTCACGGGCGTGGCCGAGGCCGAGGGCGCTCTTCCGAACCGCATCGAGTGCGACGGTCACCCCTGAGCGGACCCGTCTTCGCAGGTCGGCCAGCCGGATCGCTTGCTGGTCTCGAACCGCTTCCTGTCGATCGATCTCTCCCCCGGCACGATTCTGCTGCACGGGCCAGTCGTAGCTCAGGGTGCCGGTGAAGTCGAGGCCCGTACGGCGCCGGGCGAGGGGGCTGAAGAAGCGCGCGAACTCGGTCCCTTCCACGAGCCCCGCGTAGCCGAACTCGATGATCAGATCGAGATCCGGCTCGCCGGTCTCCAGCAGTCCAGAAACGCGACGTTCGATGGCGCGGGCCCGAAGCTGTTCGGCTGACACGTCCGCCCGTCGGCTAAGGGCGATGTCGACGAGCGTCCGCTCCAGCGCCTCGAAGTCGGTAGGCGCTCCGACCGAGTCGGTGGGAATGGGTGGGAAGTCGAACCCGGGAGCAGGCAGGGCCACGATCTCCTCTACGGACAAGCCCATGGTCAGACCCAGCTCGTGGCGGGCACGCACGAGATCCTGTTCGCTCCGGATCCGGGCCGCGATCCGATCGGACCGGTTCGCCAGGAGCTGGTTTCTCTCCACGGGGGCGACTTCGTCCGCCGTGATCAGCGCTTCGGTCTCGACGACCAGGGTGCGGGCGCGCTGTTCGGATTCGGTGACGATCGTGAGCCGCCTGTGCGCCGCGAGGTAGCCCCAATACGCCACTACAGCCCCGGCCACCTCGGCCTCGGTGACGTACCGCTGATCCAACCGGACCGCCTCCAGGTCCAAGCGGGCGGCGTTCTCCGTCGCCGCCGCCAAGGTCGTGCCTCGTTCACTCCACAGGGGTTGGACCAGCAAGAGCCCGAAGCGCCCAATGTTGCTAACGGGCTCCCCGGTGACCGTGCGGTTCTCGCTCCGCTGGACTTCCACCAACGGACGGAGGGTGGTCCCCCACCTCGTCGTCTTCTCGACACTCGCCTGCCACGTGGTCACCTCGGTGGTGAGGAAGTTCGTCCCCAGGTTGGCCTCGGCCACGTTGGACAGCGGGGTCTGGTTACGTCCTCGGCTCACGGTGAGCCCGACGGTCGGATCGAACGCGCCGGACGCCGATCGAACCACTCCCCGCTGCGCGTCCACCGAGAGCGCCTGGAGTCGTACCTGGGGGCTGCGCACCACCACGGCGCGCACGACATCCCACAGATGAAGCGAATCCCCCGGAGCGGCGCGGCTCGGCGCCGGGGCCGCCGCAGTCTGGGCCGAGAGCGGGAGCGCAGTTGACGCGCATAAAATCGCCGCTTTACGGACCAGCGCTCGTAAACGACCCATCCCGTCAGGCTCCCCGGAGTTGTCGGAGTATCCGTTCGAAGCGGGCCCCCGCGAGCGAAACGTTCTCCAGAACGGCCAGGTCCAGTTCATCGTCTTCCAGCCCGGATGATCTCCTGGCCTCCGTCACCTGGCGGCCCGCCGAGCCCTCCCGATCCCCCCCGCTGGGAGCGTGCACCACCTGGGAGACCGTGCTTCGCAACCGGTCGGACAAAAACACCGCGAGAGCGCGGTAGAACCGGGCCGCGAAGCCGTCGTCTCCCTCCAGCTTCTCCCTCACCACGTCGCGAGAGATCTCCAGAACGAGTCCCGGTTCCAGCGCCGTTACCGTCGCGGACGGTGGCGCCTGGTCCACAAACGACATCTCACCGAGCACCTCGCCCGCTCCCACTGTGGCGATCTGCCGGGGAGCCCCGTCCGGTCCACCCGCCGTGACTGAGAAGTGGCCGTCCAGTGTGATGTACAGCGACTCGGTCGGCACCCCCTCCCGGATCATCGTTTCGGACGCGCCGATCCGCGCTCGACGACCACGGGAGAGCATCCAGTCGATGTCACTGTCGGTGAGTTCGCCCAGGATGTAGAGGACCTTACGCATTTCCACCTCCCACCCTCGGTGAGGGCCCCGCGTACCGAGGGTCGGCGTCGGGGGGCCAATGGGACCGAAAGTCGTATCGGCCGGGTGCCAGAATGTCGTGGGGGTCCAGTGCGGTCTTGAGAGCCGCCATGAACGCCCCGTACCCCTCCCGCGGCGGCGGCAACGCGTCCATGGACTGGATACCCAACCGGTACGGGAGATACCCGCGAGGCACCAGCCAATCGAGGATCGAATCGTGGCACGCGCGGGCCCGTTCATCCTCCCCCGGCACGTCGCGGTCGTACATGAGCGACGGATAGAGATAGAGGCATCGAGCCGACGGACTGATCAACCCCAGATTGGGTTCGAAGCCCGCGTTCTTGATCAGGCGTTCGACGACATTGATTACCTCCCGCGTCTCTTCCCCGTCGAACGGGAGAGCCGCGCATACCCACAGAACGCCGCAGCCGTCGCGATCGGGGTTGGGGTCGGAGGGCATCGGCGTCCGCTTGCGCCAATACGTACTGCACATGTTCCGGTCCGAGGGCACGCCAGGAGGCGCACATTCACCCTCCCCATTGGACCCGAAGACGAGCCGGAGACCGACACCTTCCAGGCGCTCCCGTACCACCGCGAGCATCGCGCGCCCGATCGCGTCGTCCGACGCGGAGACGGACCCGGCGGCCAGCCAGGGCTCGGCACCCTTCAACCGCCCCAGGTCGAGCGGGGTCTCACCCCCTGTCATCGACCAGGGGAATCGCCCGCGTCCGGCGAGAAATTTGTAGCTGTTCCATATGCCCAGCGCGTGAGGACGCAGCACTCCGTCCCGCACGAGTTCCCTGGCCGTGTCGAGGAAGCGAACAAGCGTGGCTCCGTCCGGGATCGAGCAGGAGAATCCCTCGTGAAACACGGGGGTTGGCTCCAGCCAGAGAGTGAGGCGTGTCACGATGCCCAGATTCGACTGCGTGAACAGTCCGCTCGTCGCGGGGCCGACACCCCACCGGTGCAGGTCAGCCGCCCGCGCCCCCTCGTATCGGCTGAAGCCGGTGTGCACGACCTCGCCGGTGGCGAGCACGACCTCCAGAGCGCACACGTGGTCCAGCCGTTCGCCGAAGGGTCCTACCGGATCGCCCCGCTCGACGGTGTTGCCCACGATGCTCCCGCCGGACGGCCCCCCGGTCACCGGTAGCGCGAGGGATGAGCCCTGCTCGCGAAGAAACATGTAGGCCTGCCGGAAGGTCACCCCGGGCTCGACGGTGAGCGTACCCATCCGCTCGTCGTACCCGAGAATCCGGTCGAGACGGGAGAGATCGAGCAGTGCGCTCCCGTCGCGTGGAGGCACGCGGGACCCGAGCCCCCAATTCCGACCGCCACTGACCGGGTAGAGCGGCAGGCCGTGCCGATTCGCGATCCTCAGACATTCTCGCACTTCGTCCCGGTCGGCGGGCCGGAGGATCGCGAGCACGCGCTGCGACGTGGCGAAGGTCGCCGTCTCGACCTGGCCGAGCCGCTGCTCGGAGGTCAGAGCATGGGGCTCACCAAGCACCGCCCGGAAGCTCGAGAGGGCGGCGTTCGGGAGGCCCGAATCGGGAGGCGGTCGAGAAACGTGTGAAGTCGGCTGAAGCATGAACCGTCGAGGGCCAGCGGGGGGGCGGGGGCGCCAGAAATGGCACCCCCGCCTTCACGGGCAATCAACCCGCGCGATAGGACGCTACCAACCCAGGCCGCTAAGGCCGCCTGACTGGTCCCCGCTGGAACCCCCACCGTCGCCGAACGTCTCCTGCCCCATCGCGACCGCCGCCAGGGCCCCTGCGCCGACCGAGATGAGATAAATCGTGGCCACTATGCCCGTAAAGATCAGCGGGGAAACTCCACCCGAGACGGCTTCGAGTTGCGCGTCCGAAAGCTCGTCGGTGTACCCGTTGGGGTCCGGCGGCAGGATCATGTGCCCGACCGTGGCCGAGTCCTCGAGCGTCTCCACCCGCACCGTGTCGGGGATCTCAACGCCGAGTTCCCGCTCGAGTACCGACTTCGGAGAGGAGATGAGTTCCTCCTTGAATGCTCGGTCCGTCCAGGCCCGGGCTACCACCTCCGCCTGTCTTCTCGCGGTGTCGGCCGCCGGCCCGTCCGTCGTCGTGGCCCCGGTGAGACGCGCAACGATGTCCTGGATCGAACCGCCAGCCTGTTGCTCGGTGGGTTCAGGAATCACCATCGGGAGATAGGAATCCGTGACTTCCAGCACCCGGACGTCGAAATCCTCGGACAGCTCGACGCCCGTCTCCGCCGCAATCGCGTCCTTCGGGTGCGCGAGCAGTTGCTCCTTGAACTGCTCGTCCTTCCAGGCGCGAGCGATGACGCGGGCTTGCACCTCCTGTGCGCTCGTGTCGAACTTTTCATGAAACGTCTGGGAATTCATGTCTACTCCTGGTCGAGAGAGCTGCGATGTACGGCGCCAGACGGATACCGGCGTCGACGCGGCCGCAGAACGGCACAGCCACGGTTTTTGCCGAGCGTTCACTCCGAAGAGAGGACGCACGGGACATCGGACGGGGCCACGAGGCGAAGCAGCGCATACCCGATTCCGGCGTCCCCCACGAAAAGGCCCGGACTTTCGATGGGACCGTGCGCCTGGGGGAAGTACCGGAAGGTGCCCTGGGCATCCGCGCGCTGGATCACGCGGGCGGCCCGTGCACCCGCGGCCTCGATCAACTCCGATCGGCCGAGCCGTAGACCCGCCGTAACGAGCGTGGCCACTCGCCCCATGGTTCCGCAGCACAGGCCGTCCGCCCCCTCGGTCCCTCCCCGAAGAACACGGTCGAGCAGGAGGTCCAGATCGCCTCTGGATCCCGGGTCCGACGACCGCCCGAGGCGTGCCAACAAGGATCCCGCCGCCCCAGAACACCACCGTGCGTCGTTCCGCTCGGCCGCTTCTCCACCGCTCGCATTGCGCGCCCCAGAGGCATGAATCCGCGTCGCGATCGCGTCGAAGGCACCCGTGCCCGCCAACGATCCGAGCCGTCCGAGGGCGCACGCGATTCCGTCGGGTCCCCGGAGGAATCCGCCTTGCCCGGAATCCCCATCTGGCCAGGACCAACCGTCTCCCGCCGGTCGGTAGTCCCGGACGAGGTCGTGTCCGAACCGGACCGCCGTCTCGAGCGGCTCCGGTGAACCGGTGGCTCGATGAAGTCCCATCAGACCGAACAGATGCGACGCGGCTTTTCCCCGCACGCCCGGCCCAGGCACTCGTTCGCTTGGCTGTGCGGACAGCTCCTCGGCGAGTTCGAGAGCGGCCGCGAAGCAGCTCTGTCGGCCGGTCAGCGTGCCGAGACGTGTCAGGACGTAGATCATCGACCCCATATCCGCTCCGACACCGGCGTTCGGCCCACTCCCCGTCTTGGGCATCGCCCGGACGTATCCCTCACGAACGGCCCCCACCCAACTGTCGATCGCGGGCCCGATGAACGCTGCCGCCTCGTTGTTTGGCCGGACACGTTCGAGGGCAGCGAGATACAGAAGTACGCCCCCGGCGCCACCGTAGAGATCGTCGCCAAGGGGCCGATAGCTGGAGCGGTGTGTGAGCGGATCGTGGTGTAGCCCGACCCACGCCGCGCTGCCATCGCTCCCTACCACCGCACGCCGGCGCAGATCGGCACCGATCCCCTCCGCAACCTCGATACAGCGGGCTGGGTCATGAACCGCCAACCGAAGGCCGAAAGTCCGGCCAGCCGTCTGGTTGGAGGCGGCGTGGCTGTGCACGGTCGAGCGAATCGCCAGCGCCTGCACGCCACGCGCGCGGGGCCCGAGGTCGGCCCAACGATGCCGCAGCGACTCCCACGGACTCTCCAACAACGCATCGACGATCGATCCGTCGCGCTTCGAACGAATGTGGGTCTCGCCGGGGCGGACGGTCAGGAACGGTACGTCCGCCTCCTCCATGTCACGGAGTTCCGCTTGGATCAAGGGCCAGAGAGGAGGACGCTCGGACTCTCGTGTGAAGGCACGGGTCAGCGCGTCGAGTTCGATCCCTCGATCCGCACCGTCCTGGAGGTAGCGCGGCTCCAGCGTGCGATCCTGTAGAGTTGAGTAGACCCAGGTCGATCGAAAAACCAGACGGAAGGCAGCACCGTCGGGTCCCAGATGGGCTTTCCACCAAGTCAGGAGGTACTCCCCACCCGACGCCAGGAGCGCCGTCGCCTCTTCGAACCCGGACACCAGATCCTCAACGTGTGAGGTGAGATCCTCGGCAGCCTCCGGGCGGAAGGGGGAGTTCGCACCCGTCGCCAGAGGCGCCTTCCGCCGTACGGCTCGCATGGCGTCGGTGTTCACGCCCTCCAGGATCCATCGCTCGGTTTCCTGGACTCCGACCGCCCCCAGCCCACTCAAGTCCAGCACCTGACCACCCTGTATGGGGGTCGGGGTGGGAATGAAGTGAGTGCTGAGCACCGACTCCCGGCACTGCTCGAGCGCCTTACCGAGCGCCTCGCGTCCCTGAAAAGGGTCCTTCCCCGGGCCCGTATCCGCCTGGAATCTCAACCGGGGCTCCAGGAGTGTTTCCAGGTCCACGAAAAGCGGCTGATCACCGCATGCCAGGACGTTCTCGAAATGAAAATCCGTTCCCCGTAGCGCGTATACCACGCCGAGCAGCGTACCAGCACGTCGATAGTAACGGGCCAGTGCGGCGTCGTCCTCGCTCGGCCGAGGCTCGGCGAACTCCACCCAACCCCAATCCTTGCGCCGCAACACGCGAAGGGTTCGGAGCGGGTACGTCACTCCCGCCCGGTTGCACCACTCCAACAGCGCGTTGAACGCCACGTCTGGGCCCAGGTCCTTCGGCTTGTACATGAGCTTCAGGCCGGAGTCGAAGCGTACCCCAACCACCCGCCGGCCCCCGTTGTGCGGGTCCGAAAGGCCTACCCTGAAATCGTCCGCACGCGAGACGTCAGAATCGCTAAATGTGGATCGCAAAGCAGGAAGGTCGGCCTCGATACGCTCGGCGAGCTCCGATGTCGCCTCCACCCACTGATGGACGATCGTAACGAGGAGCCGGGCAAGGACCGGATACTCGTGGAATAGGACGCGGTAGCCGTTGGAGAGCAGTTCACGGACGAAAGCCGAATAGGCGTCATCGTCTGTGGAGCCGGTGATATGGGAGAGGGCGACGCCAAACGGATTCGGTGACTTCGCCCGCAGACGCCGTATCGCCATCTCGAGTTGCAGCGTCTTGAAGGCCGTCTGCGCCAACTGCAGGAGGAGGTGCCTGTGAAGCGTCGTACGCCCTCGCACTGATATGACCCTCTCCAACGCCGGGTGGCGGGTAGTCAGAGCTCGGCTCGCGACGCACACGAATGGCGCGAGGATCTCCTCGAATGCGGCCGGCGCTCCAGGCACCAGCCAATCCGCCCCCGGCCACCCCCCGGCGTGAGCCCGCGCCTCCACCGCCACCTCCCCGAGCGTGCAGACCCAGGCGGGGAGGTCCTCCCCTTCTACGAGTTGCATTGGGCCCAGAAGCGCCTCGGCGTCGTCGATCGTCAGACCGTCCCACCGCAGACGTCGACGGAACCGGTCGTCGTCACCACCCGTCGCGACCCGCCAGCGATCAAGGCGGCGCTTGACTTGACGCGGGTCTGGCTGAGCGCTTGGATCGGGACGCCATGCGCGGGTCATGCGCGACTGCAGCGAAGACGCGCGATGGGCGATCTGCGCAAGTTCGTCCCACGTGAAAACGGGGTCGGCGGCTCCATCCGGCTCGGTCGTCACGTCCCCGGCCATCGGCATAGCGTCCAACTCACGCATACCGGTAGACGACTTTACCGAAGCGATCAGCATCGCAGAAAGTGCGCTCGAGGAACTCGACCGGACCGCCGGTATGCACCGAGTCGATCACGACGTCCAGGTGGCCGGCTCCATGGTCGTCGATCGCGGTCCGGAGATCTTCGGTCGAGCCCAGACAATTCCCGATGATGTGCAAGTTGTGCAGCAGAGCCGTCACCAGGAGGGAACGTGTGTCGGTGCCGACCGGGAGCGGGGTCCGCCCCAACAGGGCCGAGTGCTGATCCTGAAGACCGCACGTCACATAGCGCCCGCCCTGTGCCATCAGCCCCACCACCGAGCTGAGGTGCAGGTCGAAGAACGGATCCACCACCACGTCGAAGCCGCCGATGTCTCGAGCCACGTCCGCCGTGGCCGGTGTCCGCCCGTTTGTCGTGGCCCCCGGCGGCGCCACCACGCCCATCACGTTCAGCGGAGCGAGCGCATCGATGGCTGTCTCAGCGGTGCTGGCAGCCCAGACCCGGACGTCGTGACGGCGTAGCACATTCAACACGAACAGCGACGTGTTGGACCGCCCGGCGGTCACGAGCACTCTTTCGCCTGGGCGGATCCGTAGCTTGCGCAGCATACTGTAAGCGGTCTGCGCCCCGATCTGAAACGCCGCACCTACTTCGTAGCTCATCGTCTCAGGAATCTTGGCGAGCTTGGCCCTGTGTAGGACGTGACGCTCTCGCGAGCCGTGATTCGTCGGCACACCCGGTGAGACCCCGGCGGCACCCGAGTCCGGGTAGGCCCCGTTCGCGATCACGCGGTCGCCCGCGGCCAGGTCATCCACACCCGAACCGACAGCGAGTACCTCGCCCGAGAATTCCGATCCGATTACGTAGAAGGACCGTTCGGGCCCGCGGGTCGCCATCTTCAGAATCGGATTGCGGTCCCGGTAGTTGCACGAAAACGCCCGCACCTCCACAAGGACGCGCTCTCGATTTTCGTCGGCATCCGCATCGAACGCCGGAGGGGCCGTCTCGATGAATCCAGCCGTGATGTCGACTCCTGCCATCCGGAATGAGCCGAGGGTCGCGTTCTCCGGATGTCGCTCCCGGACGCGTGTTCCACAGATGGCGAGATTTTTCATAAACGCACGTCGCGGCTGAGAGCGGATACCGCTACCATCTTGGTAGTCGAACCTCCGGTCCCGCGCACCCGTTCGTTGCGACCAACATGTCCATTCGTTGAACGCAACGAATGGACACGCTCTCGCAACCGCTGGACATGTGCACTCGGGATCGATCACGTCACCCCGCTGCGGACCTCAGCGACCCGTGAACCATCGCCTCCCCTTCACGCGCCGGTGGTATGCGCTTCTGGTGGGCCTGGTCCTATTCGTCGCCCTCCCCCCCCGGCTGCATGGTCAGGTCGCCGACCGAGCGCTCTCGTTCGGCACCGAAGGCGTTGTGATCCTGGGCGACCCCCAAGATCGATGGGACCTCGCCGCGGGCATCGAACGGACCTTCGGAGTGTGGATCCGCTACACCCAGCCGCAGTACCACGCCAAGATCCTCAACAAGAGGCGGGACAAGGGTTGGGCGATGTTCGTTCACCAGTACTCCGGTGCCCTCGGCATCTGGGTCGACTCTGATCAGGCGATGCCGGCGGGGGAATTCTCCGTCCTGGGAACGGCGGGCCTGCGTCGGGTCGGAGACGGCACCTGGCATCACGCGGCCATGGTGTACGACGGCTCCACTGTGATCGGCTACGTGGACGGTGAGGAGGATCTGCGATTCGAAGTGGACCCCTCGCTCGACCTGACGACGGACGAGCCCCTTCTCCTCGGTTGGAACCAACGCGACATCATCCATTTCGCGGGAGAGATGGACGAGCTCTCGATCTGGGAGCGGGCCCTGGACGAAGGGGAGATTCGCACGTTGATGTATCGGGGGCCGGAGGCGGTGGGGGGTGGTCTGATCGGATACTGGCCCATGGACGAAGAAGAGGGCGTCATCCGCGATCGGGGGCCACTCGCTCAGGAGGGCACCCTGGTGGACGTCACCCGTGTCCCCTCTGGCAGGCCTCTGAGGCCACCGTTTCGGGAGCGCCTGCTCTTCCGGATCCTCGCTATTTCGGCGGTCGTTCTCGCTGTCTATCTGATGATGCGCGTATACGCTCTGGGCATCGCACGGCGCGCCAGGTGGCTCGAGGGCCAGGTCGCGGAACGCACCTCGGATCTGGCGGAGGCTAACGAGGAACTCGCTCAATCAGCCGAGGTGCTACGCGCCCAGAAAGAACGGCTCGCCGAAGTCGATCAGGCCAAGAGTCACTTCTTCACGAGCGTCTCCCACGAATTCCGGACGCCTCTGACCCTGATACTGGGTCCACTCCGTGACATTGTGGACGGGCGTTGGGGGCCGGTATCCGACGAGTTGGTGCATCACGTGCGGGGTGCGGAGGAGAACGGTCGTCGCCTGCTCGCCCTTACGAATCGACTTCTGGAGCTCGCTCGGTTGGAAGCGGGCGCGCTACGCATCACAGTGCATCCAATCGATCTCGCCCGGCTTCTCGAACGGGTGAACGAATCGTTCGCTCCCTTAGCGGAGCGTCGGAGTCTTACCCTGACCCTGGAGTGTCCGCAAACACCGATCGCTGTGTACGGGGATCCGGAGCGGTTGGAGACGATCTTCACCAACCTCGTCGCCAATGCCGTAAAGTTCACACCCGCCGGTGGCCGGATCGGTGTGAAGGTGGAAGTGGACGGCGGGATCCTGGTCCACGTGTCCGACTCGGGCCCGGGCGTACCCGAGGAGGACCTCGAGCACCTGTTCGATCGCTTCTACCAAAGCGGCGATGTGTCCGGGAGCGGCGGCGGGAGCGGCATCGGCCTGGCTCTCGTGAGGGAACTCGCCGAGCTTCACGGGGGAAGCGTCGCCGTCCGTGGTCGTGAGGACGGCGGGGCCGTCTTCACGGTCCGGCTCCAGGAGGGCTCCGAGCACCTGACGCATCTTTCGCAGGTCGCCGAAGTGCGGGAACAGGCCGTCAACCCACCCCTTGATGCCCCGTCGAATAAGAATCAAGGGCTGACAGACCCGCGGCGGGCGGTCCTGATGCGGGGAGTCAGGCGCGATGAACCGCGAGGGGTAGAATCCGCCGAGGTCGGACTACCGGGTGACCGCGAGGCAGCCTCCCCGCCCGACGAAGCCGACGCCACGCCGTTGGATCCGCCTATCGCCCTCGTCGTGGACGACCACGCAGACATGCGCGGGTATGTGCGCTCGTTGCTCGAGAGCCATTACCGGGTTGTAGAGGCCGCCGACGGGAAGGCTGCGCTCGCGCTGGCCCGAACGACGGTCCCCGACATCGTGGTGAGCGATGTCGCCATGCCGGTCATGGACGGATTAGCGTTGGTCGCTGCCCTCCACGCCGATCCTGAACTCTCGTTCGTGCCCGTCCTGCTTCTGACGGCGCGGGCAGAGTTGAATGATCGGCTGGCCGGGCTGGGATCCGGCGCGGACGCATATCTTGCCAAACCCTTCCAACCCCGCGAGTTGGCCGCTCGCGTCGAAAATCTAATCTCGCAGCGGAGCCGTCTGCGGGAGCAGCTCTCGGCGGCAGCCAAGACAGCCTGGGGTCCGTTGTCGGACGGCGGAAAGGAAGCCAAGGTATCAACCCCCGAGAGCGGTGAGACGCCGTTCGCCGCCCGCGTTCGTACGGCGGTCGTAGACCATCTGACCGAGTCCGACTTCGGTGTTGAGGATCTTGCCGCATCCGTCTTCATGGAGCGGACCGGCCTGTATCGAAGAATGGTGGACGAGCTGGAGACTACCCCCTCGGCGCTCATCCGTGAAATGCGCCTCGACCGGGCCGCCGAACTCCTTCGAGCGGGCGACTGTACGGTTCTCGATGTCGCTTACGCCGTAGGCTACCGCAGCGTATCGAGTTTCAGTCGCCGGTTCAGTGAGCGATTTGGCTGCTCACCGGCAGGGTGGGCCAGGTCCGAGCGGACCCACGGGAGCGGCCCGGCCGGCCATCGCACGGCTCTAGACGCTGAGTGAGCAGCGGAAGCCCCGCGCAGCATAGTACGACTGCACCCCGTTGTGATACACGAAGACCGTTCCGAACCGGAAGTCGCCGAAGATCGCACCACCCAGTGCCCGAATCTCCTGCGGAGTCTGCAACCAACTCGACGTCTTCGTATCGAAGTCCCCCAGCTCCTGCAGTTTGCGGTACTCCTCTTCTGTCAGAAGGAGGGCTCCCATAGCCGCCGCCATCCTGACCGCGCTGCCTTTCGGCTTGTTCTTCTTCCTCGCCTCCAGCGCCTGGTCGTCATAGCAAAGACTTCTTCGGCCCGCGGGACTCTCGGTTGCGCAGTCGTAGAAGAGGTACTCGCCAGTCGTGCCGTCCTCTCCAACGACGTCTGGCTCGCCCCCGGTGCGCTCCATCTCACGGAGCGACCAGAGCTTATTCGGATATTTTTCCAGCTTCGCTCGCACCTTTGTCCACTCGATCCCCTCGTGGCGTTTCATGTGGTCCTCGAAGCGAGCCTTCAGGGCGGCCAGCAAGACTTCGCGTTGCTCGGCGTCGAGTTTCCGGTTCGACCGGGTCTTTGGCATGTGGTCCCTTCAATTCATGGTTAGATGCTCAGCGGGCTTCCGGACCCGTCGTGCGACAGACGAACCCGCTCGACCGAGGCGCACGGACGCCAAGCGGGATCGATCCATAGCTACCGAAATCGACGACCCAGGCGTCGCCGGAATCAGCCGTCGGCTCGGCCCGGACCCCGTCTGCGCTTCCGCCCTCTCCCTGGGGTGTGGGCCCATCCTCAGCGGCTGCACAGCCGATCACGAGGGCGAGGCCCACTGAGCCAACAATGCGACTGATTAGATTCATGAGATCCCTTTCACGCGCAGTAGCGCGTTCGTCTTCCGGACCGCGACGCCCTCGGCACCTCACGCACAGACTTCACGCCGTAGTTCATCGAGGCGCGCGGCCTCCATCCCATACGCCTGCGCCCAATAGGCTTTCTCGAAGAACCGCCCGCATGCACCGGTCGGTAGCCCGTCCAGGCCCCCTTCGATCGTCGGGTCGGCTTCACCGATAGTGGCCACGACCAGCACCCGAAAAGTTCGTCCTACGCGGGCAGGCCCCTCTATCTCTCCGGTATCGCATCCGGTCCGTGGAAGATTCCTGGCTGTATAGCGCGGCCGCACTTCCTATCCCCAGGTTGGGCTACGGTGTCCCTTCACTGGTAAGGTCCGTCTGGCCCTGCCCGTAACCGCCAAGGAGAGTCGCCCTGTCGGTACTGATGGCCATAGCTATCACGATTATCGTGCTTGCCGCGATCATCGGTCGATACACCCGCGCCAGAAGCTGGACTTCCGTCGAACAGCTCCAAGCTGAATGGGGCAAGCCTCTGGCGCGTTGGCGCGATTTCGATGCGATCGCGGACTACCACGAATGGCGGGCTCTCGAAGAAGATCCTGCCGACGTCCTCGATGACCGCACCTGGGACGATCTCAACCTCGACCTGGTCTTCGCCGAGATCGACCGAACGCGAAGCACGATCGGGCGACAAGCCCTGTATCACCGGCTGAGATTTACGTCCAACAAGAACGAGCTTGCTCGTTTTGAACGCCTGGTCCAGCACTTCGAAGATCGAGAGACGGAGCGGTATCGCACCCAACTCCTGCTGTCTCGAATATCACACGCGGCTGGGTATCGCCTTTGGCGAATCTGCTACCAAGACGGTGTCGAGCACCAGTGGTGGTACGCCCTATTCCCGTTGCTGGCCTCGGCGGCGGTGGGCTCCATCGTCGCGTACTTCTTCTGGCCGAGAGCCCTATTGGTGCTGCTGGGAATCGTCATCGTCAATATCGTCCTCCGCGTGAAGCTGCACTGGCGCATCCAGCATTTGCTCGGCCCGTTTCGGCAGATCGGGCCGCTGCTGAAGTGCGCTGACTACGTGCTGGCGCCGTCGGTATTGGGAACGCTCGGGGAGCATGTCGCAACGCACCTCCGCGCGGTCGATTCACTCAGATCGACGGCGAAGTGGGCGAGCCGCGAAATTAGCATCGAAAACGAGTTGGTGGCATCCACGTGGGAGTACCTGAACGTCGTATTCCTGTTCGATGCCAACGCGATGCTCCTTGCGAGACGGACCCTACGGGAGAGCGGACCCGCACTGCTCAAGATCATCGAGTTCCTCGGTGAGGTCGATGCCGCCATCAGTACGGCCTCGTGGAGGGCCGGAACCAGAACGTGGAGCGTCCCTCAGTTCGTTGCCGCAGGTAGTCCTATCGTCCTGCAGGAGGTGTCCCATCCGTTGGTAGAGAATGCGGTCGCAAACTCGATCGTGCTCCACCCGGGACAGGGGCTCATCGTGACCGGGTCCAACATGTCTGGGAAAAGCACGTTTCTCCGCACGATCGGCCTGACCGCCGTTCTCGCCCAGACACTCAACACCTGTCCGGCGCGGAACTTCTCGGGTCCTCGCCTGAAGGTCCGGAGCGCGATCGGTCGGTCGGATGACCTGTCTTCCGGGAAGAGCTACTACTTGGTGGAGGTCGAGGCAGTACTCGACCTATTGCGCAGGAGCACGTCGAGCGACCCACATCTATTTCTATTCGACGAGTTGTTTCGGGGTACCAATACTGTGGAGCGACTCGCGGCGGGTGAGGCTGTCCTGATCGCCCTTCCTGTCGACTCCCAAGGTGAGGCCAGGCATTTCGTGATTGCTGCGACCCACGATATTGAGCTCGTGGGAATGCTCGAGGGAGCCTACGAACCTTACCATTTCGAAGGCTCCGTGCAGCCGAATGGCCTCGAGTTCGATTACCTGATCCGTCCGGGTCCAGCTCGCACCCGGAACGCCATCGCACTCCTGGAGACCCTTGGCGCACCCCAAGACGTCGTCACTCAGGCGCGAGCGCGAGCGGACTTCTTGGACTCCGTCCGCGGCGAGGGAGGCAGGCCGTTGTCGGATCGCGGCCGCAACTATCCAGCCTCGAAGCGATAGAGGCGAATACGTTCGACCCCGAGATAGTCTCGCCAAAGCCCCAGGATCCGATTCCCACGCACATCCATCACCTCCAGCGCCGCATCGACAGGGAGCCGGGCCAGCCAGCGTCCTTCCTCGAAGACCCACCATTCGGTCTGGGCTTGTCCGGGTAAGGCGTGGCGTCGTGCCCAGAGACGCCCTTGATCGTCCGCCAACAGATCGGTGAAGGCTGGCAGATAGTCCGGGAAGCTCATGCTGGAGCGAGCGCGAAGAAGTGCTCGCTCGCGAGGCTCGTTGCGGGCTTGCCTGGCCCGCTCCAGTTCATGTTCAAACGCCCGATCGACAACGTCCGGGCTCACCGGCTTCGCAGCAGAATCCACCCGAGCGATCAACGTCAGGTGCCCTTCGGGATCGTAGCAGCTCACCTGCGCAGCCGGACCGAACACATAGCAGAAGCCTGAATCCGAAGGCGCGAAAGCTGCGTCCGAGCTGAGTGGCAGTCCGACGGTAGTCTGGAGATCGCCGTCCCGATGGACCACGCGATGGCTGACCGGATAGCGGCCCACCGAGTCGATCCTGGCTCCGGTTGGCCGGTGTTGGGACACGAGTCCCAACTCGACCTGCGTTCCGGCCTGATGGAGTTCGGTCATGGACCGAACCGACAGGGCCAGGAGCGTGCCATCGTTCATCAGGATCAGTGGCGCGAGTAGTCCGGACGTCCATTCCAGGCGAAACGATCGGCCGTACACGCCGGACTGGTCCCGAACCGAGATGCGATCATTGCCCCAGTCGTGGGCGAGAAGCGAATCGCCGATCGTTGCGATCCAACTGAGGCCCCTGAACTCCTCCGGTCCGCGACCGTCTCCGCCGGCCGCGCCGAGGAACGAGCCGTCGTTCATGAAGAATCGGAGCTGCTCGGTGCCGCGGTTGGCCACGACGAATCGGTCCTCGGCCAAGAAGAGCGCGCCTTCAATCTGGAAGAATTGGGTGGGACCCGCTTCGTTGCTCGAACCCAGATCGAGAAACGGCTCTTCCGAGAGTTGCCACTCCGCCTGGGGCTGAGCGCTCATCAGGATGCGAACCCCGGCGCTGTCCGATTCGGTGGCAATGGCTGGCGGTTCTCCGGCACAACCCGAGGCGACCACCCCGCACAGGTGGGCAGCAACCAACCTCAAGTTGACATTCGGCAATCTGGTCATAACAGTCCTAATGACCCCTTCGACTGGAGCCTCGCCTGGCGAAGTTTCGATCCGTGGCCGACGTGAAGGCCAAGCTGAGCAAGTACATTCGGGCGGCCGAACACGGTGATCCGGTCATTATCACTCGTCACGGCCGGGCCGTAGCGGCGCTGGTCGGATCCGAGGAACTCCAACTGCTCGAACGCCTCCGCGCGGCCGGTCCAGAAGGAGGGCTCGCGAGCGTCGCCGGTGGTTGGGAAGACTCAGATGACCTCAGTCGCATCCTGAATACCTCGGCCCGCGTCGGGAGCCGCAACGGCCCCGTACTCGACTGACCACCGTGGCGTACCTTTTCGACACCGACGCAATCTCAGAGTTGCCGCCAAGGCGCACCACCTGAAGAACATCGAGGCCCGTGTTCTTCCGGCGGTAACCGCCCTCCCGTATGATGTCTCGACTGCTCGGGTGTTCGGGAAGATCCGCGCCGATCTGGAGCGCAGCGGAAACATCCTCCCCGACGCCGATCTGCAGATCGCAGCTACGGCCCTCTACCACGACCTCGAACTCGTAACGGGCAACCTCCGCCATTTCGAGCGTATCCCCGACCTCCGGTTGAATCAAATCCTCGCCGAATCCCGCACAGCCGACTGATACTTCCTCCGGTCTGGTTCCGCCTTCCGTTGTCGATCGACACGATGGCGGGCTGGCCTTCAGCGCACGACGCGGTTTCGCGTCGCCCGGAGGCGACACCGGAGCCACATGCGGAGAAAATCCGTAGCCGACAGGAGACCAGCCTCATGTCATTATCCCCCTGCTATCCGTCTGCCGCCAGAGCCTGTACGGGTTCGATGCGGAGGGCCCGCCACGTGGGCAGCAGGCAGGCAGAGCAGCATCATGGCCACGGTGTAGCCCAGCGCGACACCGCCTCCAATCCGGTCCCCCACTGTCGCCCCTTCGGCCAGGATCAACACCACGATCAGGGCCCACGGTCACCGCCACCCGGACCAGGCCTCGTAGGCCACCAGGGTATCACGTGTCACCTGGTCCATGGACCGAGGACGGTAGGTGCGGACGGTTGGGTCGACCTCTTGCATGACTGATCGGAGGCGCGGGACGAACGCGGTTGGCACACCGTCGAGGTGGACGGCGACGTAGATCGGGTACGTCTCGGGATTGCGCAGCGGGCCGCGCCACCGCGGAGGGCCGTTCGACGTCGCGCTTCCCCGCTCAGCGGCCTCGACTCGATGGATCCGGACTGCCGAAGTACACGGCATTGGGAGCATCCGATCGGGCCACGACGATGTCGTTCAGGCCGTCGCCATTCAGGTCGCCCACTCCGAACCCATAGGCGGCACCCTCGCCATCGCCGAACGGCACCGGAGTGAATGCGCGGAGTCCCTCGTTGAACCAGACCACCGGGCGA
This sequence comes from Gemmatimonadota bacterium, assembly GCA_029262115.1. Taxonomy (GTDB): domain Bacteria; phylum Gemmatimonadota; class Gemmatimonadetes; order Longimicrobiales; family Gaopeijiaceae; genus JAJCZZ01. The sequence continues at coordinate 31,430 of JAJCZZ010000048.1, forward strand.
GCCTCCACATGGCCCACGATCAGATCCGTCCGACCGTCGCCGTCCACATCCCAGGCCAGGATAGCGTAGGGCCGGTCGGGTGACTCGGTGAGGGGCACCAGGCTTCCGAAGCTTCCGTCCGCCCCGCCGAAGAAGATGCCCGTGCGAGCGGGCGCAATCACGCCGCTTCCTCCGTCCGGACCCGGCGTTCCGACGCCGGTGCGTGATCCCGGGGCGATGATGGCCACATCGACCCACCCGTCTTGATCGAAGTCCGCCGTAGCAGCGGACCGGTACCCGACCCCATCCGGCCCGAAGGTGCGCCGCTCCGGGAAAGTGCCGGTGCCGTCGTTCAGGAGCACCTCACTCTGGCCGCCGTCCCTGTGTGGGACGACGAGGTCGAGATCGCCGTCGCGGTCCATATCCATGGGCGTGATCGTGGTGGCGGAGCCCCGGTACACTACGGCGCACGGCTCCTGAAGGAGGCCGTCCGCCCGCCCGAAGCACACGAAGCTGTCCGTTCCCTGAGGGCCACCGCGGTTGGCGACGATTACGTCCTGGCGGCCGTCCCCGTTCAGATCCGCCACGGACACGTGCCGGGTATTCCACTCCGGTGTGCCGAACTGCTGGACCTCGGTGAAGCTGCCGCTCCCATCGTTGTGAAGGACTCGCTTGGGATCTGGCGAGTCGTTGGACACGATTATGTCCAGGTCCCCGTCACTGTCCAGGTCCAGCAACTCCCCCGTATACGACCGGTCCGGCCCCGGGCCGACTGACGTAGCGGGTCGGAACCCACCCTCGCCGTCCCCCAGCCGCACCAGATTCTGCAGCGGCCAGTGCCGACCTTTGACCAGGACCACGTCGAGGTGGCCGTCTCCGTTCACATCCCCGAGGCTCACGTTGGCCGAGGTGTACGCCGCGTCCTCCAGGACCAGGCTGCGACTGAAGGAACGGGCCCCGGGACCGCTCTCAGTGATCACTTCTGCATCGCCACAGGCTGCGGTCATCACGACCGCGGTAGCGAGGACATGAGCGGTGCGGATGCGGATTCGGACGAGGCTCATGGGCTTCGTGTGGTTGAGGGGATCTCGGGATATGACGTCCCGGTCACGAAGCCGGGCGCCCTCCACGAGGAGCCGGCGTGGTTCCGGCAAGCACCATGGTCGCGGCACGGAGACTTCCACAAGGGCACCATCCGGTTACGATCGGAAGAGCCATGTTCACCGGAGCGAGCACAGCGAACGAAGGTGATACCCGTCGCGAACCGACGGGCCCCTCGACGGTCAGTTCAGCCATCCGGGCTCCGCGGTTCCCTCCACCACCGTGCAGGTCTCGGCGCAGTTGAGGACGAACTGCCAATCTCGTCCGTGGAAACCCGTCGGACCAAAGGTCAGGAGTTCCACGACCACGTCTACTGCCTCTCGGTCGGTGATCCTGGGGCGATGGAAGGCGAGGTAAGCAAACGACGGGTCACGGCCTTCGCTTACATCGCGGACCGGGAACCCGGTCACCTCCTGCAGTCGACTCAAGAGCTCGGGTGGAACCGTGTCACCATTGATCCACCGCGGGGCCAACACCACTGTCTGAGCCAGCGCAAAGCCGGCGAATTCTCCCGCCAAATCGGATGTCACCGTCACTACCACGTCCGACTCCACGTTTGATGCCGTTGAACATGCCGAAACGAGGACGCCTAGACACATCACGGTGGGCCCGCTCCATCCTGCACCGATTGACGCCAACATAAGGACTCCTCACCGGCCTTCGGTTACGGTCACGCTGCCTCCCCGTGCCCAATCGACTCGAGGTGCTATTTCAGAAGTTGTCCTCTCATGCTTTATCGTTCGTACGCGTCAGCAAAACGGTCGGCCAGGTAGTCGTGGAAGCCCCACCCGATACCATGAGCTCGCTCCACAACGGCTTCCGCACGCCTCCGAAACGACGCCTTTGTCGCGGCGTCACCTTTCTCAAGCGCCGTCAAAAATCGGTCGTACATCGATTCGATGCTCGAGTAGAATCCCTCATCGATGTCGCCGTAGTCAGCCGTAAACGCCGTTCCACGTTCCACGTAGTAGATCATCAGTTCGAGCAGCCCGCCCGAATCGCCAGCCGCCCGCCTGTACTCCGTGATCGCTTTCCGAGCCGCTGCGATACGAATCGGCTTCCTCGAAAAGACATCTGGATACAATGCCTCATCAATACGTTGTTTGTATGGGGATAGCGGATCGGCGGTCGCCCCAAGCCGAGCCTCCACAAACGTCCGGTTCTCCTCGCTGACATCGCACAGATCAAGCACGAGCTTCGTGAGCGTTGGTACGCCCGCACCTCGAACCGCTGCCTTCAGTTCGTGCGCCCTCCGCTTTGCTTCCTTCGCCACAGAGCCTCCAGTCACCTATTTCCAGCGCACATTGTGTGACCGTAACTACGCGTAACACGCTGGATTGTTCGCCGCGGCTCGCGCACCGAAACGAAGCCGGGTACCGCGCCTCATCGGAGCGAAGGCAGAAACCCGTCAAGTGCAGTCGCAGTCCACCAAGCCCTCAATACCCATCTCCCATCAGCCGACCGAGGGGAGCGCGGCAACCACGTTGTGCCATGCGCCGAGCTAGACCCGTGTGTAGGACCGTCGCAACGACATGGCGCTCGACCCGTCGGGGAGAAGAAGGGTCGTGTAAACGGTCATCCCACGTTGCCGGTCCGCGACAAATTTCTCCTCCAGTCGCGCACCGTCTGGAGAGTGAAGAACAAAGTGGGCCTCGGTCCCCGCCAACCGCTCCGAGTATCCTCTGCGGACCTTCTCAAAGGATGCCTCCCGCCCGTTCTGATGCAACGGGAGCCAAGCTACGCCAGCCACGTCGCGCCGAAAGCTGATTCGGGCATCGATCGCTCTATAGAAGAAGTCCGATTCCGGCTCGGGGAAGACCGTGAGGGCACCCTGGCCTGTGAGTTGGGTGAAGAGTCCCCTGGGTACAATACGTTCAGGCCGGGGGCCGTGGAGCGATTACGGATCGGCTTCCCGAAGCCGACACCGTGATCCACTTCGGCCATATGGCGTTAGGTTAGTGGCACATGACCATATGGGAGGGCACATGGCCACCGCCACAAGGCCGAAGGCAACGAGAAAGGGGTCGACCAAGCGGAGTTCGTCCGAGTCACGCGGAGTTGCGGATCTTATCCGTCAACACCGGGCGACTCTGAAGGGAGCCAAGTTCGAAGAGCTGGAGGCCCTCCGCGAGCGCCTCGATCTGTCGACGTCCGAGATGGCCGATCTCGTCCTCATTTCGGAGCGTACCCTGAGCCGACGCCGGAAGGAAGGCCGGCTCGAGCCGGACGAGTCGGATCGCGTGCTCCGGGTTCAGCGCCTCCTGCTCCAGGCCCGCGAGTTATTTGACGGCGACGAATCCAAGGCTCGCCGCTGGTTCCACTCCGGGTTCAGCGACCTGGGTGGAGAGTCGCCGCTCTCTCTTGCTCGCACCGACGCAGGCGCCCGCGAGGTTGAGCGCTTCATCGGACGCCTCGAGCACGGCGTGTTCATGTGACCTCGGCTTGGCGCATTGTGAAGTCGAAGTACGCCGAGTCCGCGATGAACGGAGATGGCGCCCGGCGGTTCCCCGGTCGATGGAACGCCGAAGGGTCCCCGATGGTGTACTTGGCCGACAGCCTGGCTCTGGCGGCCCTGGAGATCCTGGTGCACGTCGAGAACTCCGAGTTCATGCCGCGCTACGTCGCGATTGAGGTGGAGATCCCCGAAGAGACGCTTAGCGACGCGCCGGCAGGGATGGACGGGACGGATCTCGGCGCAGCACGGGACGCAGGGACCAATTGGCTGAAGAGCGGGGTGTCCGCCGTACTCCGAGTCCCGAGCGTGGTCATTCCCCGAACTCGTCTGTACCTCGTGAATCCACGGCATCCCGACGCGACGAAACTGAAGGTCGGCGAACCGGAATCCATCGAGTTCGACCCCCGCCTACTTCGCGGCTAGCTGGAGTACCTCCGTGTATTCTTCGTGACTCCATCCTCTCAAGTGATGGAGTCTCAGGTAGACCCCGGGGCGGTTCACCTCCTGCGCCGTGTCCCGCGGCGCGCGCAGCTTCGAGTACGGATCTTCCTGCGGGGTCATCCCGCTGTCCTCCTGGTGGCAGGCGCCGGCCGGCCGAGCAACCACGCTTGGTTGTACCATTCGATGAATGCTCCGATCGCGCGTCTCGCCTCCTCACGGTTCTTGAAGTCGTGGAGATAGAGACACTCCTCTGGCGTAGGAGTCCGGGCGTTGCGGCCTGATACGATCACCGCTGACTCTCTCCGATATGACAAAGAACTGTTCACGCCGCTCATACCACGTGTTCGACCAGAAATGAACGTGGCGACGGGCCAGACCAGTGGACCGATCGTACAGCGGAGGCCCGTCTCCTCAAGAAGCTCTCTTCGCGCAGCAGCCATGAAGCTTTCGCCGGTTTCAACCCCGCCACCGGGGGTCAACCAGAACACGTGCCCTATGTCCGGCCCTTCAGCCTTCAGTAGCAAGAGGCGATCAGCTCGGTCAATCAGGATCAGTCGGACAGCGTCCCGCAAGACTACCTGCTCCGGATCCGGTTCACCCATCGGCTACGATCGGCCAAAGGAAAACGATGTTTGCTATGTGATCTGAAGCCTGCCCTCCCTAGCGATCGAAACCACTCCTCCGGCATTCACTCATTGGAAGAGTCCCTGGGGAGAATCGCCGGGGAGGAGACCCCGGTGCTTTCTCCAAACGAGAACGCCGGTCGGAACGGCGGCCGTCAGAGGAAGGACCACGGACACCAGCGAGTCGGGCGGAAGGTACGGTGCAAGCACAGCCGTGAGCAGGCCCACCAAGACATAGGCCAGGCCAAACCAGCGAACCCAGGGGCGGCGACGCATCAGTCCCACCCCGAGGACAGCCGGGGAGGCGACCAACAACAGCACAGTCGGAGTCGCCAACAGGACGTCACGGAGCCCTGAACCGGTGAAAGTCCCGACGCTGAATGTCCCCCCTCCCGGCTCCACCGAGATCGTCCAGGAGACCAAAAGCCAGAAGATCAGCCCGACCGCAGCGCTGGCATACAGGACGGCCCCGACGGCCCACTGTGCCTTGGAGTTGCTGTGATGTTGTGGCTTGGCGCTCAATTGGACCTCCCGGGTCCCTCACCAAACCGAGACCTAAAACCTGTTCTCTTCTGGAATTGAATATGGGGCCGACACATCCGTCCGCACCGTTCTGCAGGCGGATAAGCCGCGCGTGCCAGGGCCACAACCTCGGGAGTGAAGCGCGCGCAAAGGAAGGGGCACACCCCTATGTCCGGGTTGCTGCGGCCCTCAGACATCCCGCAGGAGCGTCATCGGGTCGATCCGACGCGCCCGCCGGAGTGGGCCGATCAGCGCGAGTACCGTCACAACGGCGAGCGTCCCGACGGTCACACCCACCAGAGCCGGGGTCACCGCTGGGAGGGGCCCGAGCCAGATGGAGAGAAGCCGAGCGGCGAGGGCTCCCCCACCGAGGCCGAGCAGCGCGCCCGGCACGACCAGCGTCAGAGCCCCTCGGAGGAGGAAGCGCCCGATGCGAGGGAGCGGCGCCCCGAGGGCCCGGCGGATCGACAGGTCACGCTCCCGAACGCGGACCCAGCGGAGGAAGTGCGAGTGCACCGCACCCGCGGCGACGAGCAGACTCACGATCCCGAAGAGGAGCGCGAGGCGGGCGAGAAAGACCTGGATCACGCGCGAGCGGACGAGCATTCCGGCGAGAGTCTCGAAAGGGCGCAGCGCCACGCCGAGCGGTCGAAGTCGAGGGAGGAGAGAGGAGACCGAGGCGTCCGCCCCGCGAACGAGAAGGACGGCGCTCTCCATCGGCTCATCTCCCCAACCGCGGTAAACCGTGGGGCGCACGTCCCCACTCCCCCATGTCGCCTCCTCAACGATTCCGGAGATCCGGACGGGAAGGGAGTCGCCGACCATCAGGGTCCGGCCGACCGCACCGTCGCCCCATCCGAGCTTCCGGGCGAGGTCCCGCGACACCACAGCTTCGGCGGGCCCGCGTGCGGGCACCCCGGCGAGGAGGGTCGTGCCAATGACCTCGAAGAACCCGGGCGTCACGGTCTCGAGTGCGAAGGTGCGCGCCTCTCCGGACGGAGCGGTGACCGAGTCCCATCTCGCGCCGTAGACGGGGTTACGGGCGGTGAGGGCAGCGGAGGTGCCCAGCGCTGTCAGGAACCGATTAGCCGTCGGTGGAGCCTCCGCTTCGACCGCTGACACGTAGTGGACGGCGGTCTCGCCGTTCCGGAATCCCACGAATTCGCCGTCCAGCGAACGGAGGGTGGTGAGGAAGAGTCCGGTCACCACGACGAGCGTCGAAGCGAGCGCGACCTGAACCACGAGCCCAGCACCGGCGAAGCGGCTTGAACTGGGTCCCCGACCGACGTCGCTCGACCGGGCGAGGTGGAGTGCCACCGCGATGCCCGGGAGGGCCGCCGCCACAGCCGAGACGGCACCGGCCAGCGCGGCCACTCCGAGGGTCCCCTGGTCGATGGTCACCCGGATCCCGGTCGCCCCGCCGAGGATCGGGAGGAGCCAGGGAGCCACCGCTGCCAGCGCCCATGCGATCCCCACGGCAAGTGCCGCGGCACCGGTGGCCAGCAGTGCCGCCTCTGTGACGAGGCGTGCCCAAGTCTCGGTCCGCCGCGCCCCCAGCGCGCTCCGGAGCCGGTACTCGCGGCGGCGGGCCAGCGTGTCGGAGACGATCAAGTTGGCCCCGGTCAGGAGGGTGGTCACCCACACCGCGGCGGCGAGTCCGAGCAGGACGGACAAGACCCGGCCGACGACACCCGCCTCGCCCCCGAAGGCCGCCGCGCTCGCGTGTCTCAGCTGCGGCGCGCCGAGGTCGGGCGGAGTCTCGATGGCTCGGCCTGCCCACGCTTCTGCGGAGGCGTCGTCCGTCGGGTCGACAAAAAAGACACTTGCGATCGCCGCAGTCTCGGACGGCTTCCGCACCTCCCAGAACTGCGGCGGAATGCAGCAGATCGGCCCGTTGAACCCGGCCTCGGCCACACCGACGATCGTGGCGGTGCGATTCCCCAGGCGGACGACCCGACCGACGACCCCCGGATCGGACTCGAACCGTTCCGTCCACAAAGCGTGGGACACGACCATCTCGCCCGGGGCCTCGAGTGCACGCCCCGCTACCAGGCGGCCCCCGAGCCGCACGATGTGCCCCCGAAGGACGCGCTCCCCCTGCACCCGAAGAATCCCCATCGGCGTCTCGAGATCACCCGAAGACCGCCACGTGACGACGGTCGCGGAGAAGGGCCCATCCAACGGATCAAGCCACGATTCCCGCCCGGTCAGCGGGATTCCCGACAGCGGCCGGCCGGTCTCGGCGACCCAAGTGAGGCGGGCGGCGTCAGCCCGAACACCGTCTTCCGGGGCGAGGATGTCCGCGCGGGTCTCTGCCATGAAGGTTGCCATTCCGATCCCCGTCCCGACGATGGCAGCGAAGGTGAGGGCGTGGGTGGGGAGGCGTCGAATCCGGCGCATGGCGAGGCGGAACTCCCGGAGGGTGGTGGCGAGAAGGTTCCCGCGGGAGGTGGTGCGGGTGGGTGCGACGACGGCGCGAACGAAGGCTCGTCGGAGTTCGCGACGGAGCCACCGGCGGGCCGCCGCGGCGCCCTCGCGGGTCCGGCGTTCCTCCTGGAGTTCGGAGAGGGTGGCGCGCAGGTCTACGTCCAGGCGTCGTTCGGCCCACACCAGTAGGCGCTCCTCGAGCCGGGTCATCGGCCGGTCTCCGGCTCGGGGAGGGCAAGGTCGGTAAGGACATCCTCCCACATCCGACGGAACGCGCCGAGGGCCCGCATCCCCCGGTCGGTCGGAGCGTACCAGCGCCGGGGACGTCCCCCGCGACGGGAGGGCGTCCCGATATCGGAGGTCAGGTAGCCCTTCGCCTCCAGCCGGCGCAGGGTAACATGGATCGCCGCGACCCCGGGATCACGGCCCCCGCGCGCTTCTAACTCGCGGTAGACCGCCGCGCCGTTGGCTGCGTCTCCCACGTGGAGCACGGAGGCAAGCACCAGCGCCTCCAGTTCACCGAGGTGTTCTCCCTTTCCCATCTGCTCCCCCCACGTCGCGTGCCCTCAGCCGCCAATGGGGGACAGTATGTGACAAAATTATATTCCAAGCAACGAACACCTGGGAGCGCTGGGTCGATCCCCGGTGGAAGTGGCAGGAGCCGGCACCGTCCTGAGGAGGCCCCGACAGTCCCTCTTACCGGCGGTTTCTCGCTCGCTCGACTCTCGTATCGCGGTCAAGGTCTCAGCTCTTTCTCCGGTATCCACCCCCGTGGGACCAGGGCAGCGATTCGGCCCGGGGCCGCGATCTCTTCGATCAGAGCCTTCCAGGGAACGACGGGACCTGGAACGCCTGAGACGCCCACGCTCGGGGATCAGCCGCCGCTAGAGCGTGGAATCCCTGGTCGATACACACCCCGCCGTCGCGGGATCTCGGCTCAGCGCGGCGCTCGGCTTCTCCATTCGGCTAAAAGTGTGGTGTTTCAGAACCCTGATCGCCACTGAGGGGCCGGAGGCGCCGTCCCCGTGAGGCGGAACGACGCACCGTCTGTACGATCGGCTTTCAACCTCTCTTGCTCTCAATCCGTCAGGTCGATACTATCACACAGACACTGTCATTGTGCCACTTTTCGAGATCGATGCATGTCAGACGTCGTGAAACAGCTGCCGCTCAACCCTGTGGAGTTCCGGATTCTCATGGCTCTCCTCGATGGACCGAGCTACGGAACCCGCATCGTAGAGCAGATCGAAGCGCGTGGAGACGTGGGGCGAAAGCTCTATCCGGCCAATCTGTTCCGGCGGATCCGGGATTTGCTGGGCAAAGGACTTCTGGAGGAGACCACGGCGCCCGCTGAGGCTGACCCCCGGCGTACCTATCTGCGGCTGACCGACCTCGGCCGAGAGGTCGCTCGCGCCGAGGCCACACGTCTCCGGGCTCTGCTCGATGAGGCGATTGGTCACGACTTGCTCCCCGGAAGCTGACATGCCCCTGCGAGACGCACGCGCGGCGGCCCGCTTCTACCGACGGTTCGGCGCACTCCTGCCCAGAAGCCTGCGTGATCGATGGCGGGGGGAAATGGCAGAGCTGCTCCGTTTTCGCCTGGAGGCGGCCGGCGACTCACGGTGGGGGCGGATCCAGGTCTGGATGCGAGCGACGGTGGACCTTCTGGTCCAGTCGGTGATGGCACGACTAGGGGGAACGCGGCGAGAGGTGGCTGCCGAGAGCGTAACCAATGTCGGACATTTCGAGGGAAGGGGTGGGGCTTTGCGAAACGACTTCAGACACGCACTACGCGGGTTGATTTCCAGCCCGCTCTTTTCCCTTGCGGCAATCGGGACGCTGGCGCTCGGTATCGGCACCGCGGTAGGGACGTTTTCGGTGGTTCACGCAGTCCTGCTGCGAGATTTGCCCTACGAAGAGCCCGATCAACTGGTCACAGTCTGGCCCGAAGCGAACTTCAATGCGGCCATGGTCGCTGCCGCGTCGGAACGGATCCCCGGGATTGAGTCGATCACGGGCTTCGTGGGCTGGAGCTTCCTCCTATCCGAGGGCGCCGAGGCAGTCGAGGTGATCGGCAACCGGGTGAGTCCGCAGCACTTCGCGACGCTCGGAGTCACGCCGATGATGGGGCGCGACTTCGTTGACGACGATGGTCTCCCGGATGCCCCCGGTGTAGTGATCCTTTCCCACTCTTTCTGGATCGAAGCCTTTGCCGGAGACCCGGCTACGGTCGGGCGCATCATTCAACTCGGGAACGCTGACCGAACGGTTCACGAAGTGATCGGCGTCATGCCCGAGGGTTTCCGTCCGGTGGAGGGTGATCCCAGGCTCTGGACCACGCTTCGTGTGCAACCCGGCATGTCGGTCACCGAAGACGACAGCTGGTACGTGAACACCCGGATCGCCCGCATGGCCGAGGGCGCATCCGCATCCATCGTCCAGGAGCAGTTGCAGGCGTTCGCGAATCGGATGCATGCCGAACTCCCGCGGACCTTCTCCGAAGAAGATGCACGCGCTGCGACCGTCCAACCGCTCGCTGAATCGGTTTCAGGGGATCTGTCAGCCCCGCTTTGGCTTGCGCTGGGTGCCGTCGGCCTCGTCCTCCTGAGCGCCGTTGCCAATGTCGCAAATCTGCTGCTGGCTCGCGGTCAGTCACGGGGTCACGCCTTTGCAGTGCGGTCTGCTCTTGGAGCGGATCGGGGTCGCATGGTCAGCCTACTCATGTCAGAGAGTGCCATCCTCGTCGCGACGGCGGGCGCGGTCGGGATCGGGATCTCCTACGGCCTGATCGGATTGGTCGTTCGGCTCGTGCCCGATGACTTCGCACGGCTGGCCGAAGTGGAGGTCAATTCTCCGGTGTTGGGATTCTCGGTGCTGGTGGTCATGGTCACCATTCTGACCGTCGGCCTGATCCCGGCACTCCGCTCCAGCCGTGTAGACGCTACTGCGGTGCTCGGTCGGGCCGGACGGGGCGAGTCGGCCCGCCGAAGCGGTCGACTCATGCCCGCTTTGGTCGCCCTTCAGGTCGCGATGGCGATGGTCACGGCCATGTCGTCAGGTTTGATGCTCCGATCGTTGCAGACCCTCCTCTCCGAAGATCCGGGGCTGGATCCCAGGGGAATCCTGACCTTTCGCGTGTGGCCAGGAGAGGTGCAGGTCGAAAGCCCGGCCGACCTGGCCGACTTCTACGGGCGGCTGTTGGACCGGATCCGAGCCATGCCCGGGGTCGAGGCGGCATCCGCGATCCACATCGTCCCGGGCAGCCTCGACAACTGGAGCTACCCCACCTATCCGGAAGGCCACAGCTACGCTGAGGGGGATGCCGTTGTGACCACGAGCTTTCGTGCCGTATGGCCCCAGTACTTCGAAACCGTCGGCATTCCTCTCATCGCGGGCCGGACCCTTCGGCCCAGCGACGACGCCGCATCGGAGGCGGTGACCGTAGTGAACCAAGCCTTTGTCGATCAGTGGTGGCCGGGTGAGTCTGGGCTGGGGAAAACCATCCGAACCTTCAGTCCCACCGCCTCACCGGCTCGTGTAGTCGGCGTCGTTGGCAATGTTCGCCAGTTCGGACTCGGCGCTCAGGCCAGCCCCGAGATGTACTACGCGCATCGACAGTGGGGACGACAGATGATCGGGCAGAGCATCGTGATCAAATTCGCTGATGGTGATCCGCTCGGTCGTGCTTCGGATGTTCGGGCCGTGGTAGCCGCGCTGGACCCCTTGACCCCACTGAGTCGAGTGGCTCCTCTCGAGGACGTTCTCACCCAAAACGTCAGTTCGGACCGCTTCGTCACCACACTGCTGTCAGCCTTTGGAGCCTTGGCAGTGGCGCTGGGTGCCATCGGGGTTTTCGGAATGACTGCCTTCACCGTGGGGCGAAGGTTGCCGGAGTACGGTGTGCGCATCGCCCTGGGGGCGAGTCGAGCCGGTGTGGTCCGACAGGCGCTGGCCAAAACCAGCCCCCCGGTGATGGCGGGGTTGGCGCTGGGCCTTTTCGGTGCGTTTGCCAGCACCAGGCTTCTGGCCAGCGTCCTTTATGAGATCACGCCCACCGATCCGATGACCTTCGTTCTAGTGTCGGCTGTGATACTCACCGTCGGCACCCTGGCCACCCTGCTTCCTTCTCTGCGAGCCGGGCGAGTCGATCCGGTTGCGTCCCTCTCTGACAGCTGACGGCGGCCTGAGGCCGGGAGAATCACTGGACTGATCCGACCGCCCTGGTTGATTCGCTTGACGACCGTCAATCTTTCTCAGCGCGTCCCGGTGCAGGGACTCGGACCGGAACGTGACGGGACGGTCACCATCTCCGTGTTCCGCGACCGCGACGCCGAGCCCCTGCGCGTCGATCGCCTGCCCTACGATCTCAAGAAGATCCGCCGCTACGTTCAGCGCCTGCAAGCCGAAGGCACCGTCCGCGCATGCTACGAAGCTTCGGGTGCCGGCTACGTGCTCCAGCGCACCTTCGCAGAGTGGGGCGTCGCGTGCGACCTCGCCGCGCCGTCGCTGATCCCACGCCGCCCCGGCGAGCATCGAAAGACCGATCGACGCGACGCCATCAAGCTCGCGCGTGACTTCCGCGACGGCCGCCTGGTGCTGGTCCACATCCCGACCGAAGCCGTGGACCGTGCGCCATTTCAACTGGATCCGCCGGGTCCTCGCGCCTGGCACGCTCGCCGAGGAGGATTACACCGTCCTCTCCGAGTACCTCGCCCTCCCCTGAGTTCAAGCTCCAGCGCCGAGACGACCTCGACCGACGGATCGCCGAGCTCGCTCTCACCCTCGCTACAAACCCGTCGTCGACCGCATCTGCTGCTTCCGCGGCTTCAAGACCCAGGCCCCCATGGTCATCGCCGCCGAACTCGGTGACGTGCGCCGCTTCGAGAGCCCGCGCCAGCTCATGGCCTACGTGGGTCTCGTGCCCAGCGAGCACTCCTCCGGCGATCGACGACGACTCGGTGCCATCACCAAGGCAGGCAACGCGCGCGTTCGGCACGTTCTCATCCAGGCCGCCTGGCACTACCGAAAGCGGCCCACCGTAGGCGCCTCCCTTCGACAGCGCCAGCGAGGTCAGAACCCCGACGTCATTCGCCACGCCTGGAAGTGCCAGCGTCGCCTGTACACTCTCTTACATCGGCTCGCCGCCAAGAAGCCTAGCCAAGTGGCTGCCACCGCCGTCGCCCGCGAGATGGTCGGCTTCCTCCGGGCCGTGCTCCGCGAGATCGACGTCGCCCAACTCAACACGGAGGTGAGCGCCGCCGCCTGAGCCAACACGAATCCAGGGGAGTCCCGGGGCACGATTTGGAGAACGCCCCGAAACGTTCTATGAGATCCGGCTTTTCGCCCAATCCCCGCGTATAGACTCCGGCCAGCTCCCGACGAATCCGTCTCCTGGTGCTCTGGGCCCTCAGCCCAACCACCGTATATCAGCAGGATTCATCGTCGAAGACGCCCCGGGCTCCCCACTCGCGTTTCAACAAACTTGACAGGGCCCTTCCATATCAACGTTCAAGAGTTGCGACGCCGGCGCCTCCTCACGCCTGACGAGGCTCCGCTCGTCGATACAAACCGGCACGCTTCCCGACCCCGCAAGGTCTTGCGCCGCGAGCCCAACGAAGGGGTACCCGCGCCCATCGGGCGTGGGTCGTGCCGATATGACGCGCCGGCTATCGGAGGCCGGGGGGCTCTTTGTTGAAAGTCTGCAAAAAC
>JAJCZZ010000049.1 GCA_029262115.1 Gemmatimonadota bacterium
CCCCCTATACACCGTTAACCCCCTCACTTTTCCCTTGTCCGGGCCCCGGGGGGGCGCCCCCCCCCCCCCACCGCCCACTCGGGCGACCCCTCCTCCGCGACGGTTCCGTCGCCTCCCCTGAATGAGCCAACCGTCCCTCGACCCCCGCCTCGACGAACGTCTGCGCGCCGCGGTCGAACGGTTCTCCGAAGTCGATAGCGAGCTGGCCAGCCCCGAGGCGTTGGCCAACCTCGACCGCCTTCGCGAACTCGGTCAGGAACGCGCCTACCTGGAGCCGCTGGCCTCCACTGCGCACGACCTGTGGAGTGCGCTGGAAGAGCGCGCCGGAGCGGCCGAGCTGGCGGAGGGCGCCGACGATCCCGAGATGCGGGAGTTGGCGCAGGCCGAACTGCTCGACTTGGACGCCCGGATCGGCGAGCTGGAGTCGTCTGCACGCTCCCTCCTGGTCCCGCCCGATCCGATGGACAACCGGCCGGCCGTGGTGGAGATCCGGGCCGGGACCGGAGGCGACGAGGCCGGGCTGTTCGCATCCGACCTGATGCGCATGTACCAACGCCTGGCCGAGAAGAAGGCGTGGACCGTGGAGCTCATGAGCCTGTCCGAGGGCATACCGGGATCCATCAAGGAGGTCGTCTTCCTGGTGCGGGGACGCGGCGTGTACGGGCGGCTGCGCTACGAATCCGGCGTCCACCGGGTGCAGCGGGTACCGGAGACGGAGAGTCAGGGCAGGATCCACACGTCGGCGGCGACCGTTGCCGTTCTCCCGGAAGCGGAGGAGGTGGACCTCGCCATCGACCCGAACGACTTGCGGATCGACGTCTTCCGCTCGTCAGGACCGGGCGGCCAGTCCGTGAATACCACGGACTCCGCCGTGCGCATCACCCATCTGCCCACGGGCGTCGTCGTCTCGTGCCAGGACGAGAAGTCGCAGCTCAAGAACAAGAACAAGGCCATGAAAGTTCTCCGCAGCCGTCTTCTCGATCGGATGATCGCCGATCAGGAGGCGGAGAGGGCGCACGAACGGCGGGCCATGGTGGGCACCGGGGACCGGTCCGCGAAGATCCGGACGTACAACTTCCCGCAGAACCGGGTGACCGACCATCGGATCGGCCTGACGGTGCACAACCTGGACGAGGTGTTGGACGGCGCGCTGGACGAGTTCGTCGAGGCGCTGCGCTTGGCACAGGAAGAGGAGCGGCTCGAGGCGGGTGGTGCGTGACCCGGGCGGGCGAGACGTGGACGGTTCTCCGTCTCATGCGGTGGAGTGGGGAGTATCTCCAGGAGAAGGGAGTCGAACGGGGTCGACTCGACGCCGAACACCTCTTGGCCCACGCCCTGAGCACGGAACGGCTGCAACTCTATCTGGAGTTCGATCGTCCCCTGGACACGGACGAATTGGCGCGGTTCCGGCCGCTCTTGAAGCGTCGGGCGGCGCGGGAGCCTCTCCAGTATATTCTCGGGCGCGTCGGCTTTCGTGAGCTGGATCTCGGGGTGGACCGCCGTGCGCTCATTCCCCGGCAGGAGACCGAAGTCCTGGTCGAGGAGGTGCTGCGCTGGGTGGAGGCCCAGGGCCGGGATGGGCTCACCGTGGTCGATCTCGGGACCGGGTCGGGCGCCATCGCGCTCTCGTTGGCCCGCGAGGGGGCGTTCAGCCAGGTGGTCGCGACGGATGTCTCGTCCGATGCGCTGGAGCTCGCCCGCGCCAATGCGGCCGAACTCGACGCTCAGCCCGTGGTCGAGTTCCTGCAGGGATCGTGGTTCGAAGCACTCCCCGCGGGACGGCGGTTCGATGTCCTGGTTTCGAATCCGCCGTACGTCGCGAAATCGGACGCGTCGACGCTCGAGCCGGAGGTGGGAGAGTGGGAGCCTGTCGGAGCGCTGTTCGGCGGAGATGATGGGCTTGACCTGATCCGTGAGATCGTTCGTGGGGCGCCGGCGAGACTCGCGTCGGGCGGCCTCCTGGCCCTGGAGGTCGGTCTCGGTCAGTCGGACGCGGTAGTGGCGTTGATGAAAGACACAGGGGAGTTTGAGGACGCGTCGGTTCGGCGTGATCTGACGGGACGGGACCGCGTGGTGCTGGCCCGTCGAATGTGATGGCGAAAGTCGTGGGATTCCGAAGATTCGAACTCGAACGAGAGGTTGATCATGGCAGGGATTTACGAAATGGCACGGGAGTTGGGCGGCGCCCTGGCCCGTACCGATGAATATCAGACGCTGAAGCGTGCGAGCGCGGCGGTGGACGAAGATCGGGAGCTTGTAGAGCTTCGGAACAAGTTGACCGCGCTCGAAGACCGAATCGAGGCCTCGCTCAGAACCGGGCAGCAGCCCGAAGACGAGGTGAAGACGGCCTATGAGGACGCCGCGTCCGAGCTTCAGGGTAAGGACGCCTTTCAGCGTCTCATTGCGGCGCAGTCGAACTTCGAGAAGGTCATGTACAAGGTGAACGAGACCATGGCGAAAGGCCTTCAGGAAGGCGCCGCCAGTCGGATTATTCTCTCGAGCTGACGCCACCGCTCGACTTTTCATGTACCCACGACTTCAACCGAGGCAACTACGTGAAGAAGCCTTCTGAGATCCGCCCGGCCGAGGGAAAGCTGGGCGTGCTGCTGCCCGGGTTCGGCGCGGTGGCCACTACCTTCGTGGCCGGCGTCGAAGCGGCGCGGCGAGGGTTGGCCCGGCCGATCGGCAGCCTGACCCAGATGCAGACCATCCGGCTCGGGAAGCGGACCGAGGGCCGCGCTCCCCTGATCAAGGACTTCGTGCCGATCGCCCAGCTCGAGGATCTCGTCTTCGGCGCGTGGGACCCGATCGCCGACAACGGCTACGAAAGCGCGGTGAATTCGGGCGTACTCCGCAAGGAGCAGCACCTGGATCCCATCAAGGACTTCCTCTCGGGCATCGAGCCGATGCCGGCGGCGTTCGACACGAAGT
Source organism: Gemmatimonadota bacterium (assembly GCA_029262115.1). Taxonomy (GTDB): domain Bacteria; phylum Gemmatimonadota; class Gemmatimonadetes; order Longimicrobiales; family Gaopeijiaceae; genus JAJCZZ01. The sequence continues at coordinate 2,932 of JAJCZZ010000049.1, forward strand.
ACGTGAAGAAGCTGAACGGGCCCAACGTGAAGAAGGCGGCGAACAAGCGGGAGCTCGCCGAGGCGCTTCGCGAGGACATCCGTCGCTTCAAGAAGGAGAACGACTGCGACCGTCTCGTCATGGTGTGGTGCGGCTCGACCGAGATCTACGTCCGTCCCAGTGCCGTGCACGAGAGCCTGGAAGCGTTCGAGAAGGCGATGGAGGAGGACCATCCCGACATCGCACCGAGTCAGTTGTACGCTTACGCCGCCATCATGGAGGGCGTGCCCTACGCAAACGGGGCGCCCAATCTGTCGGCGGACTTCGCGGCCCTGGAGGAGCTCGCCAAGGAGCGGAGCGTGCCGCTCTGCGGGAAGGACTTCAAGACGGGGCAAACCCTCATGAAGACCATTCTCGCCCCGGGCTTCAAGACACGCATGCTCGGTCTATCCGGGTGGTTCAGCACGAACATCCTCGGCAACCGTGACGGCGAGGTTCTGGACGACCCCGAGTCGTTCAAGACCAAGGAGGTCTCCAAGCTGGGGGTGCTCGAGCACATCCTCCAGCCCGATATGTACCCGGAGCTCTACGGGGACATGTACCACAAGGTGCGGATCAACTACTACCCGCCGCGTGGTGACAACAAGGAGGGCTGGGACAACATCGACATCTTCGGATGGATGGGGTACGGCATGCAGATCAAGGTGGACTTCCTCTGCCGTGACTCGATCCTCGCAGCCCCGATCGTGCTGGATCTGGCCCTGTTCATGGATCTGGCGTCTCGCGCCGGACTCGGAGGAATCCAGGAGTGGCTGTCGTTCTATTTCAAGAGCCCGCAGACCGCTCCCGGGCTGTACCCGGAGCATGACATCTTCATCCAGCACATGAAGCTCAAGAATACGCTCCGCTGGATGATGGGCGAGTCGGAAATCACGCACCTGGGCGTCGAGTACTACGACGATTAGTGTGGGCACGGGCGGGTCCCCCCGCGGTCGCTACCGTGGCCGTGGGGACCACCCGGGCGGAAACCTGGCCCGCCCCGACGGGTTACCATACTTATCGGACGAGCGCGCTCGCGCTCGCGTACGCACGTGAGGAGTGACGGGTGATGAAGCGAGGCGTTCTACTACCGGCGGCGGTCCTTTTTGTGGCCGTTGTTTCCGGGGGATGGCTTCTCCAGGAAGGGGTCGACCGGTCGGAGAACGTCTACGTCAAGGTTCGGCTCCTCCAGGAGGTCGTCGACCGGGTCCAATCCAGCTTTGTGGACGAGGTGGGCGGCGACCAGCTCTACAATTCCGCGATCGAGGGGCTGATCGACGATCTGGACGATCCCTATTCGAGCTTTCTTCCGGCCCGCGAGTACGAGGATCTCCGGATCAGCACCGAGGGCGATTACGGAGGCGTCGGTCTGGAGGTGATCGACCGGAACGGCTTCGTAACCGTCGTCACGCCGATGCCCGGAGGGCCCGGAGGGCGGGCCGGAATCCGCTCGGGTGACCAGTTCTGGACGATCGACGGCATACGGGTCGACACGATCGACTCCGACGACGCCGTCGAACTCTTGCGCGGTCGCCCGGGCGTCGAGGTGAAGGTGGAGATGCTCCGCCCCGGAGTGGCCGAGCCGATTCCGTTTTCCATCACGCGGGAGGTCATCCGCGTCCGGGCGGTTCCGTTCGCCGTCATGGTGGACGAATCGGTCGGCTACGTCCCGTTCCAGAGCGTTCTGGAGACGTCCACCGACGAGGTACGCTCGGCCATCGACTCGCTTCGTGCGGAGGGAATGACGCGTCTCATTCTCGACCTGCGAGGGAATCTCGGAGGCCTGTTGGATCAGGGGATCGCGGTGTCGGATCTGTTCCTGGCCGCCGGCCAGGACGTGGCCGAGACCCGTGGTCGGGACCCGTCGCAGAACGAGACGTATCGGGCGTCGACGCCCGACCGGTACGCAGGCCTTCCGGTGGTCGTGCTCGTCGATGGCTCGTCGGCGTCGGCGTCCGAGATCGTGGCCGGAGCGCTCCAGGACCATGACCGCGCGCTCCTGATCGGCGAGACGACGTTCGGTAAGGGCGTCGTTCAGAGTCTCTACCGTCTGAGCGGCGGCAACGTGCTTCGCCTGACCACCGCCCACTGGTTCACGCCGCTCGGTCGCTCGATCCACCGGGAGTCCGAGGAGCGCTTTGCCGAGATGCGCGATGGCCATCCGACCCTCGCGCTGTCGGGCCAGCTCACCACGCCGCCGCATCTGGAGGATCGGCCAACGGTCCAGTCCGAGAGCGGAAGACTGCTCTACGGTGGTGGGGGGATCACTCCGGACTTCGTCGTGCAGCCCGAACTGCTGACGCCGGAGGAGGAGTCCGCGGTTCGAGAGTTGTATAGTCAGGAAGGTCGGTTCAACGTCGCTCTGTTCAACTTCGCTGTCCGGTTCGTCCAGAGTCATCCGGATCTGAGGCCCGGCTTCAGTCTTTCGGACGAAGATCTGTCGGTCTTCTACCGGGCGCTTCCCGAGTGGGATGTCCAGGTGGATCGGGACGACTTCCGCGGTTCACGGCGGTTTATCGAGTACCGGCTGGAGCGTGAAATCGCGCTTCAGGCCTGGGGTGACGAAGGTCAGTTCGTCCAGACGATGCGTCACGATCGCCCGCTCCGCGAAGCGGTCGAGCGCCTTCGCTCGGTCGACTCTACCGAGGCGCTTCTGGCCACGGACGTTCCGGCGCCCGCGGTGGTCGCCCCGGCAGGCGACGGCTCCTGAGGCAGGCCGGCGGCCCTGCTCCGGATCGCCCAGGCCCGCACCGCACGTCCTGCCCGGAGGATCGTGGCCGGGGTGCGTTTCAGGCTCTCCCTCTCGTGGAAGACGGGCTCGGCGCCGAGGGTGTGTACGGAGGAGGGTTGCCCGCGCGAGGTATCGGCTTCGCCATCAAAGTGGCGGATGGATCCCGCCGGGCGGTGGAGGCCGCACTCGTCCGGGTTCTCTGGCAACTCGAGGTGCTGACCTTGGAGGACCAGGAGGCGCTCGCGACATTCGGGCGTCCCACCGTGTGCAACACATTGGGAGAGATGGTCGGCGAGATCCGCGCCGACTTTTCGCTGACCCCGGTCACTGGTGGCCTGCCCGTGCGCGGGTAGGCCGGCCCTCTTGAGCGACGAGACTTGACTACATGTTCGTAGACCGCGCTACCATCGACGTCGTGGCCGGCACCGGCGGATCGGGCGCCGAAGCCTTCCGTCGGGAGTCCGGCGTGCCGCGCGGCGGTCCGGCGGGGGGAGACGGGGGCAAGGGGGGCGATGTGATCATGGAAGTCGACCCCCAGCTCTCGACCCTGCTCGACTTCCGATACCGCAATCGATATGCCGCGGAGCGGGGGCGCCACGGCGAGGGGAGCAACCGGACGGGTCGGTCCGGCGACGATCTCGTCCTGCGGGTTCCGCCCGGCACCGTCGTACTCGAGGACGGGACGGACGCGCTGATCGCCGAGCTGCTGGAGCCCGGCCAGCGGCACGTGGTGGCCAGGGGTGGCCGGGGGGGGCGGGGCAACGCGCGCTTTGCGACGGCGACGCATCAAGCACCCAGGCGTTGGGAACCGGGCGAGGAGGGGGAGGAGCGCAGGCTCCGTCTCGAGCTCAAGCTCCTCGCCGACGTCGGGCTGGTGGGTGAACCGAACGCCGGCAAGTCCACATTCCTCGCGACCGTCACCGCCGCCCGCCCGAAGGTTGCCGACTATCCCTTCACGACACTGACGCCGAATCTCGGGGTCGTCCAACTGTCTGACTACCGGTCGTTCGTGATCGCGGACATCCCGGGCATCATCGAGGGAGCGAGCGAGGGGAAGGGGTTGGGGCACCAGTTCCTGCGGCACATCGAGCGGACCCGCACGCTCGCCTTGTTCGTCCCGGTGGACGTGGAGGATCCGCAGGCCGAGTACGACAACCTTCGTGTCGAGTTGGACGCGTACTCCTCCGATCTGGCGGCGCGACCCCACTGCGTCGTGCTGACCAAGACGGATCTTCTCCCTCAGGGCGAGGCGCTCCCCGTGGTCGAGGCACCCGACGCATGGGGGAGTTTCGCGATATCCTCTGTGGCTCGCCGTGAGCTGACGGAACTCCTGGAGTCTCTGTGGACGCGCAGCCAGGCAGTGCGCCGTGCAGAGACGGGGGCTGAGGAGGAGGGAGATCGCAGGTGGTGGGCGGTCTGAGGGGCAGTCCGTCGAACGATGAGGCCCGCGCGCTGCTTGTCCTCAGCGAACTACCCGGCGTGGGACTACGCCGGCTTCGCCGCCTGACGGATCGCTTCGGCTCGGCCCGTGGTGTGCTTCGGGCCCGGCCGGTGGAGTTGAAGGGATCGCTCCCGGAGAAGGCGTTGGCCGCGCTCGGCGATGGGTCGGCGGCCGAGCGGGTGGATCAGGGGCTCGCCTCGGCCCGGTCCGGCGGGATGGAGTGGATCGCGTGGGACGACGACGACTACCCGCCCCGGCTCCTCCGGCTTGCCGACCCCCCGCCCGTGCTGTTCTTACGCGGCCAGCATGCGCTGCTTCGGACCCCCGGCGTCGCGGTGGTCGGTGCGAGGCGCGCAACGGCCCGAGCGCGTGACGTTGCCCGCCTCCTTGGAGCTCGGCTCGGAGCCGAGGGCTTCCCGGTCGTGAGTGGAATGGCACTGGGCGTCGACGGCGCGGCGCACCGGGGAGCGCTACAGGCCCGGGGCCCGACCATCGCCGTCGTTGCCACCGGCGCGGATCGCGCGTATCCCCCGAGCCACTCGGCACTGTACCGTGACGTCATACGGGACGGCCTTCTGGTGAGTGAGTTCCTCCCGAACACGCCCCCGCTTCCGCACCATTTTCCACGTCGAAATCGCGTGCTCGCGGCTCTGGCCCACACGGTCGTCGTGGTGGAGGCCGGCGCCCGAAGTGGGGCGCTGATCACCGTCGACCATGCCCTCGATCTCGGTCTCGATGTCTGGGCCGTGCCCGGACCGATCGACAACACCGGGTGCGCCGGAAGCAACGCCATGCTCTCCGACGGTGCCCGGCCTCTCGTGTCGGTGGCAGACTTCGTTCGTCGACTCGGGGAGGCCGGTCGGGAACGAGTCAGCCCGCTGGCGGGTGGAGACACAGCAGCAGAGGGTGAAGCGTCGGGAAGTGATCCACGGGGCGCCTCCCTTCCCCCAGGGAGCCCTGAGCGTGCGGTGCTCGCCGCATTCGGGTCCGAGCCGGCGGGGGTGGATGACCTGGCGCTGTCGACCGGTCTTCCGACGCAGGAGTTGGTGTCGATCTTGACCGCCCTCGAACTCGTGGGTCGGGTCGAGCGGCGGCCCGGTCCGAGCTTCCAACGCGTGGGATGACCGGGGCAGAGATCGGAGAAGCGGAGCCCGTCGAAGTGGCTTCGGTCTATGTCCACGCCCCGTTCTGCGCGCGCCGTTGCACGTATTGTGATTTCGCGGTGCACGTTCGGCGTGACGGAGACGTGGACGAATGGATCGAAACCGTGGGTGCCGAACTCTGCCGGGTCGAGTTGTCGGAACCCGTTCGTGTCGCCGCCCGTCTCGACACCCTGTACGTCGGAGGCGGAACGCCCTCTCTGATGGGGCCGACGGCCATGGCTCGTCTGAGGGATCTGTTGGGGGCCGAGCGGATCGGCCGCGATACGGAGTGGACGGCCGAAGCGAATCCGGAGAGCCTGACGCCCGCGCTCGCGTCCGCGTGGCGGGAGGCGGGAGTGAATCGCCTGAGCATCGGGGTCCAGACGTTCCACGAGCCGACGCTGCGCTGGATGGGACGGCTCCATGGGGCCACGGGAGCCGAACACGCCGTCTCGACCGCGCGCTCCGCGGGCTTCGACAACCTCAGTGTCGACCTGATCTTCGGCCTTCCTCGGCATCTCGGGCGCAGTTGGCGCGCCGACCTGGAACGTGTCGTGGAGTTGGCCCCGGCCCACGTGAGCCTCTATGGCCTGACCGTCGAGAGCGGCACCCCACTCGGTCGCGACGTGGCTCTGGGACGTGAGTCCCCGGTCGACGAGGAGCAGTACCGGGAGGAGTTCCTGGAGGCCGCTGAGACGTTCACAAGCGCAGGGTACGACCACTATGAAGTGTCCAACTTCGCGCGAGAGGGCGCCCGGTCCCTCCACAACTCGGCCTACTGGAGGGGCGTACCGTATCTCGGCTTGGGAAATGGGGCGCATAGCTTTCTACCGCCCGTGCGGCGGTGGAACGTCCGTGACTGGACACAATACCGAGGCCGTTCTGTCCGCGGCGAGAGTCCGGAGGAGGGTCGCGAGCGGCTCGACGCGGACGCTCGTCGGCTCGAAGAGGTCTGGCTGCGCCTGCGGACGGATCGCGGGTGGCCCCGCGCGGGCGCGCACGTCCGGGTGAACCGACTCTTGGATGGGTGGATTGCGAACGGGTGGGCGCAAGCGGCGGACAGCCACGTCATCCTCACGCCGGACGGTTGGCTGGTGATGGACGGCCTTACCGTCGAGCTGGACCAGGCGTCGTCGGGTTGAGCTTTGATGGCGGCCCGCCGATCTTCGAAGGATGATGCCAGAGTTTGATTCCAAGATCTTCGACAGCGACGAGCTGTCTGAGCGCGAGCGTCAGGTGCTCGACGCTGTGATCCGTACGTTCGTCGATACGGCGGAGCCGGCGGGCAGTCGCACCGTGTCCCGTAGGCATGAGCTGGGCGTGTCGGCTGCAACGGTCCGGAACACGATGAGCGATCTCGAGGAGAAGGGGTACCTGTACCATCCCCACACCTCCGCGGGTCGCGTGCCGACAGATCTGGCCTACCGGTTCTTTGTCGATCGGCTGATGGAGCCCCTGACTCTATCTCGGCGCGAGCGCACGACCATCGCCCGAGAACTCGACGCTGGAGGCTCTTCCGCGGTGGAGAAGTTGGTCCGCCAGGCAGCCCAGGCGCTGGGTTTCATCTCGAACGAGTTGGGGTTGGCCATGGCTCCCCGCCTCGACGCGGCTGTCCTGGAGCGCATCGAGTTGATCCAGGTTTCGTCGAGCAAAGTCCTCCTTGTTGCCACGATCCACGGTGGCGTCGTGCGAACCGTTTACGTGGACCTGCCGGTCGAGGTGCCTCGCGACACGCTCCTGACCTTTTCGGTAGCGCTCAACGAGCGCTTGGGTGGGCTTTCGCTCGACGAGATCAGTCGCACGCTTCCCGAACGTTTGCGAGATGCGTATGCGGACGAGAGCGGCTCCAATCTCCTGAATGTCTTCATCCAGTCCGGCGCGGAGCTTTTCGACCTGGGGTTCCTGGACGCGTCGAGCCTCCACCTGGGGAGTGCCAGCGTCCTCGCGGCGCAGCCGGAATTCGAGAGCGGCGCCCGGTTGAAGGGTCTGATCGAACTCACGGACCGGCGGGACCTCCTGGCAGAAGCGGTGGGTAACCGGAACCACAGTGGTAAACTCCGGATCACGATCGGTGAGGAGAATTCCTCATCTGAACTATCCGACTTCACGCTGGTCACCTCGGAGTACAGTGTCGGTGGCCTGAAGGGTGTGATCGGGGTGATCGGACCCACTCGAATGCCGTACGAGAAGGTCGTGGCGATCGTCGACTACACGTCCACCATGGTTTCTCGCATCCTCGACAGCTGACGCCCCATCGGGGCGAAACGACGTTCCAATACCATGGCCGACTACTACGAACGGCTCGGCGTGCCGCGTTCCGCGACCCCCGACGAGATCAAGAAAGCCTACCGGCAGCTCGCTCTTCAGCACCATCCGGATCGGAACCCCGATTCGGCCGAGGCGGAGGCGCGCTTCAAGGAAGTGACGGAGGCGTACGAGACCCTTCGTGACGACGAGAAGCGGTCGCTGTACGACCGGTTCGGCGAGCAGGGAGTCAAAGGTCGCGGAGGAGCGGGCCGCGGCGGCTTCGACTTCTCCGACGCGATCGAAATCTTCATGCGCGACTTCGGGGGAGGAGGAGGCTTTTCCGGACTCGAAGACCTCTTCGGAATGGGCGGCGCCCGCACCCGCCGGGGGGCTCAGAGTCGGAAGGGCCAGTCCACCCGGATGCGACTTCCTTTGACGCTCCGGGAGGTCGCGACCGGAGTCAAGAAGGCGCTCCGGGTGGCGCTCCTGGAGCCGTGTGAAGCGTGCGATGGCACGGGGGCCGAAGCCGGTACTGAGCCGGTGCCATGCCCAACGTGTGGCGGGGCGGGCGAGGAACGTCACGTTCAGAACTCGGTGTTCGGGCAGTTCGTCAGCGTTCAGCCGTGTCGCACCTGCGGCGGCGAGGGCCGGGTGGTCGAGTCTCCTTGTCAGAAGTGCCGCGGGGACGGTCGGGTGCGGGTCGAACGAGAGATCGAGGTAGAGGTGCCTCCGGGCGTGACCTCGGAGAACTTCCTGACCCTGCGCGGACAGGGAAGTGCCGGACCGCGCGGAGGGCCACGAGGCGATGTGGTCGTGCTGCTGGACGTCGAGGAGGATCCTCGCTTCACCCGCCAGGGTGCCGATCTGGTGTCTCAGCTGCCGATCACCTTTGGCCAGGCGGCGCTCGGCGATGAGGTCGACGTGCCCACCGTGGACGGCACGGCCCGGGTGACCATTCCCGCGGGGGTGCAGAGCGGGGAGGTGCTGAGGCTGAAGGGGCTGGGGCTTCCCGAGCTGAACGGGCGGGTCCGAGGAGACCAGTTGGTGCGGGTCCAGGTGTGGACACCGCAGGACTTGAGTGATGAACAGGAGGAGGCGCTACGGGCCCTGCGCTCGATCGAATCGATCGCCCCGGACAGGATTCGAACCGGGCGTCGGAACGGGTTCTGGTCGAAGGTGAAAGAGGCCTTCACGGGCGGATGAGCTCCGCCGACCGGCGGTGGCTCGAGGTGCGCCTACGGCTTCCCGAGTCGGACGCCGACCGGGACATGGCCGCCTTCGTGCTGACCTCCGTCGGGGGTCGGGCCGTCGAGGAGAGAGGGGGCTGGCTCGTAAGCCACCTGGAGGAGCCGGACGACCCGCCGGCGCTCGAGGCACGGGTCCGCGCGACGATCGGGGAGTGGCTGCTCGGACCGACGGAAGTCGAATTCCGATGGCAGCGCCACGAAGACTGGGCGGAGGCCTGGAAGCGGGGACTGGACACTCGGCGAATCACGCCCCGCCTCACCGTCACTCCGACCTGGCTCCCGGTCCAACCGTCCGGCGACGAACGAGTTCTCGTACTCGACCCGGGCATGGCGTTCGGAACGGCGGAGCACGGCACCACTCGGGGTTGCCTTCGCCTCCTGGATCGCGCCGTCATGCCGGGCCAGCGGCTCCTCGACGTCGGTGCCGGCTCAGGGATCCTCTCGATCGCGGCGGCGCTGTTGGGAGCAGCATCGGTCCGGGCCATCGAAGGAGATCCGCTCGCCACGGAAGCGGTCCTGGAAAACGTCGAGCGAAACGGAGTGCGGGACGCGGTCTTCCTGGATGTCCGTTGGGCCGATTCGGAGTACCTGGCCGCCCAGGCACCGGTGGACGGAATTGTTGCGAATATCGAATCCGGGGTTCTCCGGCCCCTCCTTGACGGGTTCCGGACGGCGCTGGGCTCCGGCGGCGGGTGGTTGGTCCTGTCCGGAATTCTCGGCGAGGAGTGGCCCGCGATGTCGACCGCCGCTGAGGCCGCCGGCTTCCATCTGGTCGACCTGGACGTCGACGGAGAGTGGCGCGCTGCCTGGTTCACGACGATCAGGTGACCCACCGGATCAGCTCGCCGAATCGAGTTGCTCACGTGTGCGAGCTTCCGCAACGAGAAGCCGCCTCCACCGCGCGACGTCCCGACTGGAACGGTCGTCGACACGTCCAGCCATCCATCGCACGGAGTCTCGAACGCGCTGCGAGAGTCCGGGGGAGTGGGGAGTAGGGTCGGCGCTCGCCGGATCCCCCAGGACGGCCACCCAGGCTCTGGACGCGCCCAGCTCCTCCAGGGCGGATAGACCCTCCAGGGGGCCGGGGTGCAGGTCGAGCACGCGGAAGAGGCCGGGCTCCGACTCCAGCCGCGTTCGGACGCCCTCGGGAGTCAGTCGTCCGTCGTCCATATGGCGACGGAGGTGATCGGTCAGGTCGGCGAGAGGGAGCCCGGGAGCGGGGTCCTGGCGAAGGATCTGTTCGGCTGCGGAGACAATCGGGTCCACGGGTCCTCCGGGGTGGGGGGGAGGCTGGCTCTGTTTGAGAGTGGCGGGCGAAGCGGGAGGATCCGATGGCTGCGGGGGACGGAGCGTGGGCGATCTTCGACCCGTCCGAGCATGGGCTTCGTTTTGAGGCGATGGCATGGCCGTGGTTGGGCAGACCCATCGACGCATTGCGCCTTGCTCCATCCCTCCAACATGGTTGGGTGGGTGGGAACCACCGCGCGCGCGGCCCGCCACGCGACCCCGCCCCTCACCACACCTATGAGACCTTTCCCGATGCGCCCGGAAGACTGCCTGTTCTGCAAGATCGCCCGCGGTGACGTTCCCGCCTCCCTGTGCCACTCCGGCGACGAGGTCGTTGCGTTCGACGACGTCAATCCACAGGCTCCCGTCCACGTCCTCGTCATCCCTCGTGAGCACATCACGTCTCTCGAACACGCCCGGGACGATCACCGCTCGCTCCTCGGGGCGCTTCTCGTCGTCGCGCGCGACGTGGCTCGCACCAGGGGACTCGCCGAGAGCGGGTACCGAACCGTGATCAACATCGGCGACGATGGAGGTCAGAGCGTCCCCCATATCCATGTTCACCTTCTGGGTGGACGCTCTCTCTCCTGGCCTCCCGGTTGACCAACGGCGGGTGGCCCGGCCCGTTGACCCTCTCGACGCGCACGGGGTAGCTTCCGACCCCGCCTACGGTCCACCGTGGGAAGGGAAAGCCCGACACCGTCGACGAGCCGAGTTACGAACGTGACCAGTGAACTGAAGTCTCGCATCCAGTCCGACTTGAATGCCGCACGCAAGGCGCGGGACAAGCACCGCACGCTGGTTCTGGGCACGGCTCTTTCGGAGATCCGTAACAAGGAAATCGACGGTCGGGTCGACCTCGACGACGACGGTGTGGTGCAGGTGTTGGCCAAGGCCATCAAGCAGCGACGTGACGCGGCCACGCAGTTCACGGACGCGGGTCGTGACGACCTCGCCTCGGTCGAGGTTGCGCAAGCCGACGTGCTCGAGGCGTATCTCCCGGAAGGCCTGTCCGAGGACGAAGTCCGCCAGATCGTGCGCGACCTGATCGCGGGCGGCGCGACACAGATGGGGGCGATCATGGGCGGGCTGATGCCCAAGATCCGCGGGCGCTTCGACGGAAAAGAGGCCAACCGAATCGTTCGGGACGTTCTCGGAGAGGTCTGAGAGGATGCCGGCCGAGTCGCGGATTGCGGCCGGTCGCGGCGGTACGGATCCGCACCGAGGTTTGGTCAGCGACCACGCTCTCGCGGTCTTCGAGTTCGGGCGGGTCCTCGATCGCGTGGCAGAGCGAGCCGCCTCGGACGCGGGCAAGCGGCGCATCCGCTCCCTGGTGCCGACGAGCGATCTGGCTGCCGCGCGCCGCGAGCTCGCGCGCGTGGCGGCCGTAATCGACTTCGCGGACGACAAGCCCGCTTGGGGCCTGCCGCCCATCCCGGATGTGGACGCCGCCCTCCGAGCACTCGCGCCCGAGGGGGCGGTCCTGGAGCCGATCCAGCTTCACCGCCTGGGGGTCCTGCTGACGTCGTCCCGTGTCCTGTCCCAGGAGATGGATACGCGGGATGGCGACTATGCCACGCTCCTGTCGATCCGTGAACGATTGATCTCGGACAGAAGCCTCGAGGGCGCCATCGAGCGGGCGGTCGATAGCGAGGGCGCGGTCCTGGACAAGGCGTCCAAAGAGCTGCGTTCGATTCGCAATCGGCTGCGGGGCGCGCATTCGCGGGTGGTGCGCCAACTCGAAACGTACATGCGGACGTTGGACGAACGCTTCGTCGTCTCGGACGGGTCGGTCACCGTCCGCGATGGACGGTACGTGATTCCGGTCCGGCGCGAGGGCAAGGGGGCGGTCGGGGGCATCGTGCACGACGAGTCCCAGTCGGGGGCGACGCTCTTCATCGAGCCTCCCGTGGCCATTGAACTCATGAACCAACTGCGTGACCTGGAGCGGGAAGAGCGCCGTGAGATTCGACGGGTTCTCGGTGATCTGACCGCCCGCCTCGCGCCCTCACGGACCGCCCTGGTGGGCGCGTTCGACGCGCTGGTCGACTTCGATTCGCTGTTTGCCCGCGCCCGGACCGCGAACGCCTGGCGAGCCACCGTGCCCGAACTCGTGCAGAGCGGGGGAGTTGGTCTCCGACTCGTTCAGGCTCGGCATCCGCTTCTCCTGGAAGCCGGCGATCACGGGAGCGTGGTGCCGTATGACCTCGAGATCCTCGGGGACGAACGCGCCCTGGTGATTTCAGGACCGAACACGGGCGGCAAGAGCGTTTTCTTGAAGGCAACCGGTCTGATCGCGGCCCTCGCCCAGAGTGGCGTGGTGCCACCCGTGCACGCCGGAACCAGACTTCCCGTCTTCTCCACCTTCTTCGCCGATATCGGCGACGAGCAGTCCATCGCCCAGAGCCTCTCCACCTTCTCGGCGCACCTCGCGAACCTCAAGACGATCGTCGAGCAGGCGGACGGTGGCTCCCTGGTGTTGATCGACGAGATGGGGACGGGCACCGACCCAGCCGAGGGCGCGGCCCTGGCCCGGGCGGTGCTGGAGGAGCTCGTCCAACGCGGTGCGCTCACGATCGTCTCCTCCCACCTCGGCGACCTCAAGCGCCTGGATGAGGAGGGGAGCGCCATCGTGAATGCGTCGCTGCAGTTCGATTCGGTGCGGATGGAGCCCACCTACCAGCTCGCGAAGGGACGCCCCGGCCGGAGCTACGGGCTCGCGATCGCCCGGCGTCTCGGCTTCCCAGAACACGTGGTGGACCGAGCCGAGGCCTATCGGAACGGGGACGAGGTGAATCTGGACGAGCTCCTGGGTCGCCTCGGGGAGCGGGAATCGGAAGCGGCGCGGCTGGTTGCCGATCTGGCGCGCGAGCAGGAGCGCACGGCTCGACTCCAGGCCGATCTGGACGCGCGTGAGGCGGCGCTCCGAGAGGAAGAGAGGACCGCGTCCGAGAGGGCCCGAGAGGAAGCACGGCGAGAGCTTCTCGACGCGCGCACCGAGGTGGAGAGGGCGATCGAAGAGGTACGGGCAGCGGGTACGGACGCCGTGGCGAAGGCGAGCCAGAGTGCCCGCAGGAGAGTGGAGGAGGCCGCGCGGAGGCGACAACCCGACCGACCACGGCGGTCGAACGTGTCGTCGGCTTCCTTCGCCCTCGGGGACCGGGTTCAGGTGCGCGCGACCGGCGCCAAGGGCCATGTGATCGAAGTCAGGGGCCGGCGCGTCGTCGTCGAGGCGGGTTCTTTGCGTATCGAAGTACCTGCCGAGGATCTGGTGCGCCTCCAGGACGCCTCGGAAGCGGGCGCGGATCGGGGCAGGGGCGGTGGGTGGACGGGGCCCGTGCTGGAACAGGCCCACCTGGAGGTGGATCTGAGGGGCCTTCGCGTAGACCAGGTGGATCTCGAACTCCCGAGGGCGCTCGACCGCGCGCTCATCGACGACCTTGCGGATCTTCGCATCATACACGGGAAAGGGACGGGGGCGCTTCGGCAACGGGTGGGAGAACTCCTGGATCTCGATCCGCGGGTACGCGATCACCGGATGGGGGGCGTGACGGAGGGAGGGTCGGGCGTGACCGTGGCGATCTTCCGGTGACTCGTCCATGATTCCCGACGACGTGGTGGAGGAGGTCCGTGCCCGCGCGGATATCGTGGACGTCATCGGCGAATTCGTCGAGTTGAAGAAGGCCGGACGCGAGTTCAAGGCCAACTGCCCGTTCCACGAAGAACGGACGCCATCGTTCTACGTGGTGCCCGACAAGGGCTTCTACAAGTGCTTCGGATGCGCCAAGTCCGGAGACGTCTTTTCGTTTGTCATGGAGAAGACCGGCCTGGACTTCGTCGAAGCCGTGAAACACGTGGCGGGCAGATCGGGTGTGGAGGTCAGGGAAGTCAAGCGCGACAACCCCGAAGAAGACCCCCACAGACCGCTCTACGAGTTGAACGCGTTCGCGCGCGACTGGTTTGGTCAGCAGCTCGTCGACGAGAACGAAGGACGGGTCGCGCGGGAGTACCTCGAGGGGCGCGGCATCGACGCGGACACCGCCGAACGGTTCGGGCTCGGTTGGGCTCCGGATGAATGGAGGGCGCTCCGCGACGCCGCCGCGAAGCACGGCATTGGCGACGCGCTGATGGAGGAGGCCGGCCTCCTGAGTCGGAGCGAGCGGTCGCCCGAGCCCTACGACAAGTTCCGTGGTCGGATCATCTTCCCCATCGAGGCCATGTCGGGGAAAGTGGTCGCCTTCGGCGGCCGGATCCTGGCGGACCGGAGCGACGCACCGAAGTACCTGAATTCGCCGGAGACGCCCATCTACCACAAGGGCCAGCTCCTGTACGGCCTGCGCTGGGCTCGTCACGCCATCCGCCTCGACGACTGCGTGCTCGTCGTTGAGGGCTACATGGATCTGGTGGCGCTTGCGGCGCACGGATTCGAGAACGTCGTGGCCACTCTGGGTACCGCGTTGACGGAGGAGCACGCGCGCCTGGTGTCGCGGTATACCAAACGGGTCCTGCTGCTCTTCGACTCGGACGCCGCCGGACTCAAGGCCACGTTTCGCGCCGGAGACACCCTGCTGGAGGCGTCGCTCCACCCCGCGGTGGTCACCCTCCCACCTGGTGAGGATCCCGACACGCTCGTCAGGACGAAGGGAGCGGATACGCTACGAGGCCACCTCGACGATGCTGTGGACGTCCTCGACCGCAAGCTGCAGATTCTCGACGAGCGGGCGTACTTCGACTCGATCGAGCGCACGCGCTCGGCCGTGGATCGCCTCCTGCCCACGCTCCGTGCCGCCGCCGACCCGACCCTTCGCGATATCTACGTGAAGAAGGTGGCGGACCGAACGGGCGTCCGTCGGGAGACGCTCGAGGCGGAACTGGCCCGCGCGGGGCCCGCCGTCCCGCGGCCCCGGCACGATACGGGTCGAGCACCTCGAGCGGCGTCCAGCGCTCGCCTGCCACGCATGGGTGCGGAGCGAGCTCTGCTACAGATTCTCCTCCGCGCGCCTGAATTCTTCGACCGTGCGATGGAGCGTGTGGGGCCCGGGGACTTTGTCGATCCGGTGTACCGCGCCATCTTTGAGGCGCTCCTGGATGAACCGGAGCTGCGCGCGCCGACACCCTCCATGGACGAGACGACGGCCGCGAGGCTCCACGAACTCCTCGATGACGACGAGGAGATCGCCCACGCCGGTCGGGCCTTTGACGACACGGTCAGTCGGGTACGGGTGGCAGCGCTCGACCGCCGCCTACAGGATATCGACCGCCGGATCGCCGACGCCGTCGGCGAGGACACCAAGCGCGAACTGACCGAAGAAAAACTCCGGCTCTCTCGGGAGCGCCGGGAGTTGGCGCCGGACGACTGGACCACGACCGCACGACGCCTCAAGGACGACCCCAACAACAACGACGGGAACCGATGACGGAGCAGACCCGCAGCGCCCTCAAGAAGCTACAGACGTTGGACACCCGCATCGTGGATGTGCGCGACGAGGTCCGTGCGTTCGACCCCCTTTTCGAGGAGGTCGAGAAGCCGGCGCTGGTCCTGGAGAGCGAGTTGGAGACCACCAGGAAGCGTCTCAAGGAGATGCGCTTGGAGGAGCGTCGCCTGGAGCTTTCGGTCGACGAGAAGCAGGAGCGGGTCAAAAAGCTCGAGGACCGCCTGGGCTCCGTGCGCAACCTCCGCGAAGAAGCCGCGACCAGCGCGGAACTCGACATGGTCCGTCGCGCCCTGCAGAGCGACGAGCAGGAAGTCTACACGGTCATGGATCAGATCCGGAAACTCTCGGACCGGGAGGAGGAACTGGCTGCCGGGTTCGCGGAGGCGGACGCACAGGTGGGTCCGGCACGAGACGAACTCCTGGCCCAGCGAGACGCGGTCAAGAAGCAGCTCGCGGAACTCGAGCGACAGCGCACGGAGTTCTCCGACATGCTCGCCGCGGGTGAGCTTCGGATCTACGACAGCATCCGGGGAGGCGGGCGGCGCGTCGCGGTTTCCGATCTGACCGATGACGGAGCGTGCAGCAACTGCTACGGCATCGTCCCCCTCCAGATACAGAACGAGATCCGCCACGGGACGGCGCTGATTCGCTGCGAGGCCTGCGGTGTGATCCTTTCGGCTCCCGATCCGGTTTCTGAAGAAGTGGACGAGGCCGAGTCGGCAGATCGTGGATCCTCAGATACCGAGGCGGACGAGGATGGCGGCGCCGCCGACGCGGACGCCACGAAAGGGGATCCGCTGGTCGAAGGGTGACACCCGGCTCGGCCGCGAGAGGGCGAGTGTACCCGCCGCCTCCCGTTCCGCGGTGGGCGTATCACGAGACGCCGTCGTCGGAGTCCGTGGAGGCACTCCACCGTGAATTGAGGCTACCGTCCGCCATGTGCTCCGTGTTGGCGGTCCGTGGACTGGCCGATCCCGACGCCGCCAAGCGCTTTCTCCGACCCCGCATCGAGCACCTCTGTAACCCGGAGCTCCTGGCGGACGGTCGTGGGGCGGCAGCCCGAATCGCGCGGGCGATCCGAGGGGGCGAGACCATACTCGTTCACGGCGACTACGATGTGGACGGCATCTGTGCGGCGGCAATTTACACGCGGTGGCTCCGCCGACTCGGTGGTACGGTGGTTCCGTTCGTGCCGCATCGGCTCCGCGACGGCTACGACTTCTCGGCCGCCGGACTGGCGGCCGTCGACCGGGCCGGAGCCACCCTCGTCCTGACCGCCGACTGCGGCACCGTCGCGGCCGGCCCGGTACGCACCGCGCGAGACCGCGGGGTCGACGTCATCGTCACCGATCACCACACGGTGGGTGAGAACCCGGCCCCGGCATCCTACCTGGTCAACCCGCAGCGGGCCGACTGCGCCTATCCGCACAAGGGTCTCTGCGGGGCGGGGGTGGCGTTCAAGGTGTGCCAGTTGGTTGCGGACGCGGTCGGAGTGTCAAGGGACGGTCTTCTCGACTACCTCGACCTGGTCGCCCTGGCCACTGTAGCCGACCTCGTACCGCTCCGGGACGAAAATCGCGTCCTCGTCAAGCATGGGCTCCGTCGGTTCGACGGGACCAAGATACCCGGTGTGGCGGCGCTCCTCCGCGTATCGGAGGTCGACGCCGTGACCGTCACGGCCGGGGCTCTGGGTTTTCGAGTGGCTCCGCGTATCAACGCCGCAGGGCGGGTGGGAGAGTCGGCCGACGCGCTGCGCCTCCTCCTGACGGACGACGCACGTGAGGCGGAATCGCTCGCCCGCGCCCTGGACGACATCAACCGGATCCGCCAGGACGAGGACCGGAAGACACTCGACCAGGCGCTCGCCCAGCTGGCCGAGACCTTCGATCCCGAACGTGATTGCGCGGTCGTCCTGGCCGCTGAAGGATGGCACCCCGGGGTCATCGGCATCGTCGCCTCCCGCATCGTTGAGCGCGTCCACCGGCCCACCGTGCTGATCGCCCTGGACGGAGAGCGGGGGCGGGGCAGCGCCCGCTCGATTCCAGGATTCCATCTGTACGACGCGCTCTCCGCCTGTGCCGGCTACCTCGGGCGGTTCGGCGGGCACCGGCAGGCGGCCGGGATGGATATCGCGTGGAATATGATCGACGACTTCCGAGTGGCATTCGACCGCGAAGCGCGCCTCCGTCTCGCGTCGGACGACCTCCGGCCCACGCTTCGCGTCGACGCGCGGTTGGCTCCTGGCGAAGCCGATCTCGATCTGGTCCATTGGCTCGAGTATCTCGGCCCGCACGGGATCGGGAATCCGCGACCGATTTTCCTCATGCCGGGTGTATCGGTATCGGGCCCCCGCCGCGTGGGCCAGGGTCACTTGAAGGCCTCGCTGCGCGCGGACGGGTGTCCGCCCGTGGATGCCATCGGCTTCGGAATGGTGGACCGCTACGAACTGGACGAATTGGGGACGGGGCCGCGCGATGCGCTGGTGAGGCTGGAGCGGAACGAGTGGCGGGGGGTGGTGCGGCTCCAGGCGCAATTGGTGGATCTCCGGACGCCGCAACAGGCATGAGGATCATTGCCGGTCAGTGGGGAGGGCGCCGACTGCGTCCCCTCAAGGGGCGCGATGTACGACCCACGACGGACCGGGTCCGCGAGGCGTGGATGTCCGCGCTTGGCGGGTCGCTGGCCGGTCGGAGCGTGCTCGACCTCTTTTCCGGGTCCGGAGCGCTCGCGCTGGAGGCGGCGAGTCGGGGAGCAGACCCCGTCGTCGCGGTGGAGCGGGCGCGCTCATCGGTGGCCATCATCAGGACGAACGTCGCGACCCTGGGAGCGACGGACATCGTTCGGGTCGTGGAGGATGATGCCTTCCGTTTCCTGGATCGGCACGGAGGGCCCGCGTTCGACGTCGCGTTGGCCGACCCGCCCTACGGAACCGGGCTTGCTCGGAGGTTGGTCGAGCGCTTCCTCGACGACCCGTTTGCACTCGAGCTCTGGGTCGAACATCCTTCGCGCGAAGCGCTGCCCGATGCCGAACGGAGACGGGAGCGACGGTACGGTGACACGACGCTGACAACCTATCTGGGCGATCCATGAGCAGAAACGGCCACACTATCGCGATTTATCCCGGCTCGTTCGACCCGATCACGCGGGGACACGAGGACATCGCGCGCCGGGCCCTGAGGATCTGTGACTCCCTCGTCGTTGCCGTGGCACGAACGGCAACGCACGTGAAGAGCGGGCTGTTCTCGGTCGAAGAACGGGTGGCGCTACTGGAAGAGGTCTTCGCCGACGAACCTCGGATTTCGTCGGTTTCGTTCGAAGGACTCCTCGTCGACTTCGCGAAGGAGTCTGGTGCGAACGTCGCCGTGCGCGGGCTGCGCGCGGTCTCCGACTTCGAGTACGAGTTCCAGATGGCACAGATGAACCAGGAATTGTGGTCGGACTTCGAGACGGTCTTCCTGGCGCCCGAGGTCGATTATTCGTTCGTGTCGTCTTCCCTGGTGCGTCAGGTGGCGTCGCTCGGAGGCGAGATCGGGCGGTTCGTGTCACCGGCGGTATCCAGAGCGCTTCGGGAGAAGCTCAGCGGACCGTGAGCACCCCTTCGTTTCTGACCGGGGTCCGGACTCGTGCGGCGGCCTCGCGGCGGTCCATCGTGCTGCCGGAGGGCCGTGAGGCCCGCGTTCACGAAGCGGTGCGAACCATCCAGGATCAGGGGCTGGCTCGTCCCGTGGTCCTCGGCCCGATCGACGAAGTGATGGCCGGGCTGAAAGCGGCAGGGGCGGTGTCCGACGGCGTGACCGTGCTGGACTCCGCCGAGCCGGAGCGGGTGGATCGGTATGCTCGACTCTTCGCTGGCCTCAAGGCCGGACGAGGCATCGGCGACTCCGACCGACGGTGGGCCGTTTCCGATCCGCTGCTACAGGCGGCTCTCATGGTCCGTTCGGGCGAAGTGGACGGTTCGGTGGCAGGTTGTGTCCGCACGACCGGCGACGTGGTGGTTGCGGCGTTGTGGGGTGTGGGCACGGCCCCGGGAATCCGGACCGTCAGCTCGGCATTCTACATGGTGCTTCCCGAGCAGCCCGGGCGGGCGTCGTCCGTTCTTACATTCGCCGACGCCGGCGTCATTCCCGACCCGAGTGCCGAGCAACTCGCCGATATCGCGGTCGCGGCGGTCCATGCCCGCCGAAAGGTGGTCGGAGATGAGCCAAGAGTGGCGTTTTTATCCTACTCGAGCCACGGATCGGCGTCCGGGCCGTCGGTGAGCAAGGTAGCGGACGCGTTCTCACGTTTTCGCGACCTGATGCCGGAAATCGTGGCGGATGGGGAACTTCAGGCGGATGCCGCGCTCGATCCGGGCGTCGCGGCACGAAAAGTGCCTCAGTCCCCCCTGTCGGGAAGCGCGAACGTGCTGGTGTTTCCGGACCTCGACGCGGCCAACATCGCCTACAAGCTGGTTCAGTACCTCGGTGGTGCCGTCGCGCTCGGTCCGATTCTCCAGGGCCTCGCCGCTCCGTGCAATGATCTGTCGCGCGGAGCGATGTCGACCGACATCGTGGACGTAGCATGTATCACTGCGCTTCTGGCAGGCCGCAGTGCATCTTGAATCCGTCGAACGTCGCGTCTTGTGGCGCTTGTCGGCTTCTTTTTACCTTTCGTACCAGTCCTCATCCGACCAGGCCCCAGACCTGGCGGTCGACTCAAGAAATTCGGAGCAACATCCATGGGCTTTCAGGTATCTGAGAACGGTGAAATCACCCTCGTCGAAGTGGAGGGGCAGCTCATCGTCGGGAACCGGCAGGAGCTGAAGCAGAAGGTCCTCGAGCGTCTGGAGGGCGGAGACCGGAAGTTCGTCGTTGATTTCGCCAAGACCGGCTACATCGACTCGTCGGGTCTCGGCGTACTCGTGAGCCTCTCCAAGAAGATCCGTGAGCAGGGCGGCGAACTCCGCCTGTCGAGCCTCAATGAGGATCTGCGCACGCTGTTCGAGTTGACCAAGCTCGACACTTTGTTCCGGATCACGGACGACAAAGAACAGGCGATGGACGGGTTCTGAGACAGGATGGGTCCATCAGGTTCGCCCTCCCGTTCCAACCGAACCCGGCCTGAACAATGAAAAACGAACTGGTACTCGAGCTTCCGACCGACATTCGATCCATCGAGCCTGCCGTCCAGTACGTCGTGGATCACTGTCCCAACTGTCCGACCAACAGTGGCAAGGTGAATCTGAACTTCAGGGTCGGCCTTACCGAGGCGTTGGCCAATGCCATGCTGTACGGCAACGGGCACGATCCGGACAAGTGCGTCACCGTTGAAGTTTGCCTGACCGAGACACGCATCGAAGCGTGTGTGACGGACCAGGGGGAGGGCTTCAACCCGGGCGCCGTCCCGGACCCGACTTCGGACGAAAACCTCGCGAAGGGGGGCGGGCGCGGACTGTACTTGATGCGACGTCTCCTCGACGAGGTCTGCTACAACGAGCGTGGCAACCAGGTGAAGCTGGTCCTCAACTTCGATTCGGATGTCCCGCTGGAGGGCGGCGCCCAGGCGTGACCCCACTCGAGGGGCGTGTGGCAGAGCCATTGCCGTCACCGGTGGAGAGCACGCTGCACGACTTCGAGAGCGCGTTCGGGATCTGGGTTCGCCTGTGTAGACCGGGGCTTGAGGCTGACGCGAGTTCCGAGGTGGATCTCGCTCAGTGTGAGATCGTCTACGAGTCAGACTCTGCCCCCGGGGGCCGGGGGGCCGCGACCGCCACGGTCACACCGCGGGACGGACCGCCGCTCATCCTGGAGGTTTCCGGGCTCGAGGGCGTGAGTCCGGAGGCTCTGTCTGGAGTCCTGGCGTCGGCGTTGGATCGAGCCTTCGAAGCGGCACGAGAGGTGCGCTTCTTCACGTTCGAGCTGTCGGAGCGGTACGAGGAGATCAACCTCCTCTACTCGATCTCCGAGACGTTGGGCTCGATCCTCGGGCTCGACGAAGCCGCCGCCGTGATCCTCCAGGAGGTCTGTGACGTTCTCGGTGCTCGCCGCGGATCGCTGTGGACCCATAGCCCCGAGCGTAACGAGTTGGACCTGACCGCGTCGGTGGGCCAGGACGGGATGGAGGGTCCGCTTTCGGTCGACGATCCCGACACGCTGACCGCCACGGTTTTCCGTGAGGGTCGGTCGGTCATCGCCACGCGGAAGTCGAGTGGCGAAGATGCCGAGGGCGATGCGGAGGGTGAGTCGTTCCTCTCGGTTCCCATCCGCTACACGCCGCCAGCAGGGGAGTCACGGACGGTCGGCGTCGTCAATCTGATCGGACGCGGGGAGGGCGAACGGTTCAGCGCCGCCGATCAGAAGCTCCTGTCCGCCATCGCCTCCCAGATCGGTGCCGCTCTCGAGAACAACCGGCTCATCCAGGAGAGCCTGTCGAAGGAGCGGATGGCCAAGGAGATGGAGCTCGCCCACGATCTCCAGATGAAGCTCCTCCCGGACCTCGCGAGGTTCGACGGCGCCGAGGCGGCCGGCCAGGTTTCTCCGGCCGAGCAGGTGGGGGGGGACTTCTATCAGCTCTTCAAGCTTGCCGACGGCAAGGTGGGCGTGATGCTGGGCGATGTCTCGTCGCACGGCTTTCCGTCGGCGCTGATCATGACGCTCGCGATGAGCGCGGCCGGCATCTACGCCCGTGAGCACGATTCTCCGGCACGCGTTCTCAGCGAGCTGGACAAGGCTCTTCGCGACGAGTTGGAAACCACGGAGATGTTCATCACCGCGTTCTACTGCGTCGTCGACCCTGCTTCGGGGACGCTGACCTACTCGAATGCGGGCCATCCTCATGCGTTCACGGTCCGCCCCGACGGCCAGATGGACCGACTGTCGGCCACCGACCCGCCGGTCGGGTTCGCGGTGCCCGACTCCTACGAACAGCGTCAGGTCGCGTGGGAGACGGGGGCGGATCTTCTTCTGCTCTTCACGGACGGCCTCTCGGACACGCTGTCCAGCGGCGATGACAACGACGGGGAGGATCGTGTCCTCGAGACGGTTCGCACATGCCGGGGCTGTGCGGTCGGCGACATCGTCGACGAACTCTTCGCGCTCGAACTCGGTGTTGACTCCCCGATCCACGCGGATGATCGCACGGCGCTGCTCCTCAGGCTGTGACGACCGGCGGCCCCGGTGAGAATCGCCACCGGGCCAAGCGCTCGCTGGGACAGAACTTCCTCATCGATGCGAATCTCCAGCGCAAGATCGTCCGGGCCGTTGCGGCCGATCGGGACGATGTACTGGTAGAGATCGGGCCCGGGCGCGGAGCGCTCACCCGCCATTTGATCGGCCGAACGCGGCGCTTGGTCCTCATCGAGTTGGACGACCTTCTAGCGGCTCGGCTCCAGGACCAGTACGGCGACCGAGCCGATGTCGACGTCATCCACGCCGATGTCCTCGCGACGGACGTCATGGCCCTGAGTGAGCCCGGCGCGCGCACTCACGTCGTGGGGAACATCCCCTACAACATCACCACGCCGATCCTCTTCCATCTCCTGAGCCGTCCGCGCCCGGCGGACATCGTCCTCATGGTTCAGCTCGAGGTTGCCCAGCGAATCGTTGCGGCCAGCGGTACCCGAGAGTACGGAGCGCTCGCCGTGGGAGTGCAGAGCGTGGCGGAGGTCGACCTGCTATTTCGAGTACGTCGTGGCGCCTTCCGACCGGTGCCCCGGGTCGACTCCGCCGTTGTTCGGGTTACGCCCCGGAGCCCCTGCCAGCTGACCCCGGAGGAGGAGGCGCGCCTCCGCAACCTCGTGCGCGCGCTGTTTCAGTGGAGGCGGAAGCAGTTGGCCAAGACGCTTCGAGACCATCCGGATCTCGGACTGGATCGCGACGAAGTGGAGGCGGTGGCGGCGGCGGTCGGCTTCGACCCCTCCGATCGCCCGGAAAATCTCTCTCCGGAAGCGTTCATCAGGCTGGCAAGCGCGTTGCCCTGACCCGGGGCCCGCTCTACATTTGTGAAGCTTTTCACAAGCTTTCAGCACCTGCCCTGACAGGGTTTTCGGGTGCCCAGCCTCCTCCTTTCGCTCTGCGCGACCACGTGTCCCGACGTATCTCCGATTCGACCGTCCGAAGGCTCTCGCACTATCTCCGGGCCTTGGAGGAGTTGGAGGGACGCCACGCGACCACGGTATCGAGCGACCAACTCGCCGCGAGAGGGGGGACGACCGCGGCCCAGGTGCGGAAGGACCTGTCCCACTTTGGATCCTTCGGGAAGCGGGGTCTCGGGTACTCGGTTGCCGAACTCGCGGGCCGACTGCGTCGGATCCTCGGTGTGGACCGCCACTGGAAGGTGGCGCTCGTCGGAGCGGGTCGCATCGGCTCGGCCCTGTTCGAGTACCCCGACTTCGCTGCCCGCGGCTTCCGGTTGGTGGCGGTTCTCGACCGGGACCCCGCCAAGGTGGGGCGAGTGTGGGGCCCGGTGACCATCAGCGATATCTCGGAGTTGGAGCGGGTTG
Source organism: Gemmatimonadota bacterium (assembly GCA_029262115.1). Classification (GTDB taxonomy): domain Bacteria; phylum Gemmatimonadota; class Gemmatimonadetes; order Longimicrobiales; family Gaopeijiaceae; genus JAJCZZ01. The sequence continues at coordinate 26,959 of JAJCZZ010000049.1, forward strand.
TCGGTGAGCGCGACATCGACTTGATGATCCTGGCGGTACCGGGTGACGCCGCCCAGGCCATCGCGGAGCGGGCCGTGGCGGCGGGGGCGCGTGGACTTCTCAACTTCGCGCCGACCCAACTGAGGGTCGCTGACGACGTACCCGTCACGAATGTGAATCTCGTGATGGAAATGGAGGCGCTCTCCTTCGCGCTCACGAAGGACCAAACTGCGTCGTGACCCGCGGCGCGCCCACCTCGCTCGTTCGTCGCGCGGCGTTGCGCCTCCAGGAAGGTCCGCTCCACACCCACGATCTGGCCCGAGAGGTGTTCGGCCTTTCCGGGTACCCCGGGGCCGCGGCTTCGGCGGTGTTCCATCTACTCGGGAGTGACAGCCGCTTTCAGGTCGACCGCACCGGCACATGGAGTCTCGACCCCGATCGCCATCCCTTGGGGACTCCGCTGCGGGACCTGTCGTTTGCCGTGGTCGACGTCGAAACGACCGGCGGAGGGCGGGGAGTCGGGCATCGAATCATCGAGTTCGCGGTTGTCGAGGTGCGCGGCGGCGAGATCGTGGACGAGTATCAGACGCTCGTGAACCCCGGGCGATCGATTCCGTTCGGCGTCGTCTCTCTGACCGGGATCCACGACGGGATGGTCTCCGGTGCACCCCACTTCGAGCATGTCGCCGACGAGATCCAGTCCCGACTGGATGGTCGTGTGTTCGTGGCCCACAACGTCGCGTTCGATTGGCGCTTCGTGTCAATGGAACTCATCGGCGCGCTGGGTGATGCGCCGGACGTGCCCCGGCTCTGCACCGTGCGGATGGCCCGACGGCTCGTACGGGGTCTGCGGCGACGGAACCTCGACGAACTGTCGCGACACTACGGGGTGAAGATCCACGCTCGCCATCGCGCCCATGGCGACGCGCTCGCTACCGCGAGGATTCTTCTTCGGCTCCTGGACGAGGCGGCAGGCGAGGGCCTGGACGACCTCGAGTCGCTCATGGGGTACCTCGCTCGGCGCCGCCGTCCCCGACCCGATCCAAATCAGACCGTACTGGCCCTGGAGGTCGACCCATGAGCCGCACAGTTTCGGAACTCCCGCTCGTTCGCTCGACCACCGTCGGTTCGATCCGGATGCATGCCGTGGAGGCTGGACTCCAGTGGCTCGACGGCGGGGCGATGTTCGGCGTCGTGCCCAAACCCCTGTGGGAACGGCGGATCCCCGCCGATGAACGGAACCGGATCCCCCTCGCGCTCCGCTGCCTGCTCGTGGAGGCGCCGGGCGCGCTCGTGCTCGTCGATACGGGCATCGGTGCCAAGGAGTCCGAGAAGTTCAAGGAGTTGTACGGAGTGGAGAACGCCGGATCCCCGACACGCCTCGAGGACGGCATCCGCGCCGCCGGGTTTCAGCCGGAGGACGTCGACATCGTGCTCAGCACGCACCTCCACTTCGATCACGCGGGCGGAAACACGGTCCGGCGGGACGACGGAGCGGTGGTGCCCGCCTTTCCGGGCGCTCGGTACGTTGTGCAGCGCGGGGAGTTCGAATTCGGTGACAGTCCGAACGAGCGGGTGCGCGCGAGCTACCTGCAGGACAACATCCAGCCGGTGGCCGACGCCGGTCTTTACGACTTCGTCGAAGGGGCCAGTGCCGTGACCGAGGGCGTGCGTGTCCTGCCGACCCCCGGCCACACGCCCCACCATCAGTCGGTGGTGATCGAGAGCGGGGGCGACACCGCGTGCTTTCTTGCCGACGTCTGCCCCACGACGGCACATCTACCCCTCCCGTGGATCATGGGGTACGACCTCGAACCGTTGGTGACCCTCGAGTCCAAGCGTTCGCTCTGGGAGCGGGCGCGGGCCGACTCGTGGCTCCTCGTGTTCGAGCACGACCCGGTCACACCCTGGGGCCGCCTGGACCCGGAGAGCCCCCGCCCGCGCCTGGTCGACGAATAGGAGAGAAGGACGGGAGCGGACGGCTTTTCGCACCGTGACCGTCCCACCCTTTCTTTCTATCTTATCCGGGCTGGGGAGCGACCACTCCACAGCCGACTTCCGTGCCGTCTAGTCCGTGTCCCCATCTCGTCGCAAGGCCGAACGCGTCCATGCCCGATCCAGCCAAGACCGCTGTCATTCTCGCCGGAGGCGCTCGGACGCCGATCGGTCGCTTCCTCGGGGGGCTCAGTCCCCTTTCGGCCGCGGAGTTGGGCTCGGTGGTCATTCGGTCGGCGGTCGAGCGCTCCGGCGTGGCGCCCGGCGACATCGAAGATGTGATCATGGGCAACGTGGTTTCGGCCGGAGGAGGGCAGGCTCCCGCCCGGCAGGCCGCGGTGAATGCCGGCCTCCCGGCCACGATCCCCGCGGTGACCATCAACAAGGTGTGCGGCTCCGGTCTCAAGGCGGTCATGCTGGGCGCTCAGGCCATCAAGGCGGGTGACGCGCGGCTGGTCCTGACCGGCGGCATGGAGTCGATGTCCAATGTCCCGCACTACGTTCGCGGCATGCGCAGGGGGGTGAAGTTCGGCGACCAGACCCTGCAGGACGGCCTGATCCTCGACGGTCTCTGGTGTTCGTTCGGGAACTGCCACATGGGTGGTCACGCCGAGTACACGGCGACCAAGGCCGGCGTGGGCCGGGCCGACGCCGATGCGTTCTCGCTCCGGTCCCACCAAAGGGCGGTCGACGCGATCGAGTCCGGCCGGTTCAGGGACGAAATCGTTCCGGTGGCCATTGAAGGCCGGCGGGGCACCACCGTGGTCGACACCGACGAGGGCCCTCGGGCCGACACGTCCATCGAGGCACTCGGGAAGTTGCGTCCCGCGTTCGTCAGTGACGCCCCCGATTCAGTGACGGAGCATGTGGTGACCGCGGGAAATGCGCCGGGTCTGAACGACGGGGCTGCCGCGCTTCTGGTCGCGTCGCAGGAGTTCGCGGAGTCGAACGGGCTGGCGTACGACGCCGTCATCACCAATTACGCCGTAGGAGCCACCGAGCCACGGGATCTCTTCTTCGCGCCCATCGACGCGGTCCAGAGGTTGATGAAGAAGGACGGTCGGGCCATGGGCGACTACGACCTCATCGAAGTGAACGAGGCGTTCGCGGTCCAGGCCCTCGCCGACATGAAGGGCCTGGAGATGGATGAGGATCGCGTGAACGTCAACGGCGGCGCGGTTGCGCTCGGGCATCCGATCGGAGCGTCGGGCACGCGCATTCTGATTACGCTACTGAACGCGATGAAGCAACGCGACGTGAGCACCGGGCTCGCCACGCTCTGTCTCGGTGGAGGGAACGCCGTGGCGCTCTCGGTGGAGCGCGTATGAGCATGGCTCCTCTCGCGCGGCGTGCCGAAGTCTGGGGCGGTCGTGAGATCATCGTCGACCGTCGGGCCCGGGCTGCCGTTGCCGTGGTCGCGTTCGCAGCGGCCACTGCGTTTGGAGCTCAGGTCGCGGTGCCGCTCACGCAGGTGCCGGTCACCCTCCAGTTGCTGTTCGTCGTGCTCTCCGGCGTCGTGCTCGGGCCCCGGCTGGGCGCCGCCTCCATGGCGCTTTACCTGGCCGTCGGGGCCGCCGGCGCGCCGATCTTTTCGATGGGCGGCAGCGGCCTGCCCTGGTTGATGGGACCCACCGGGGGGTACCTCATTGCCATGCCTGCCGCGGCCTTCGCGGCGGGCCTGGTCGCAGGAGCGCGGCGTGAGCCGCTACGGGTCCTCCTGGGTCTGACGGCCGGTGTCGCGACCGTTTACGTGGGCGGCGTCGCCCAGCTACTCCTGCTCACCGGTCAGGATGTCCGCGCGGTGATCGCGCTCGGCGTGACGCCGTTCCTTTTTGGAGACGCGCTCAAGGTCGGCGTCGCCTGGGTACTGTCCCGGCTGATCCGCGGTACCAGCCTCGACCGATTCTGATCGGCCGAGGCTTTCTTTTGCCGGCCGTACGAGTCGTATGCGCCTGACACAGTCAAGGAGTCGCACATGAGTATCGACCGCATCGCGGTCGTGGGAGGCGGCACCATGGGCAACGGCATCGCCCACGTCGCCGCTCAGCACGGGAAGAACGTCCGCCTGCTCGACGTCGACCAGGGGGCGTTGGACCTGGCCATGTCGACGATCGGGAAGAACCTCGATCGGCAGCTCAAGAAGGGTGTGATCGACGAGGCCGCCCGCGACGCGACCCGTGCTCGGATCGAGAGCGACACGGACCTGTCGGGGGGCGTCGCCGACGTCGACCTCGTGGTCGAGGCGGTTCCCGAGCGGCCTGAACTCAAGGCGAAGATCTTCCGGACGCTGGACTCGTCCGCGCCGGACGGGGCGATTCTGGCGAGCAACACATCGTCGATTTCCATCACCGAAATCGCCGCGCATACGAGCCGCCCCGAGCAGGTCATCGGAATGCACTTCATGAATCCGGTCCCGGTCATGAAGCTGGTCGAGGTCATCCGCGGCCTGGCCACGAGCGACGAGACCACGGCCGCCACGGTAGCCTTGGCGGAGGAACTCGGTAAGACGCCGGTCGAGGTCAACGACTTCCCGGGCTTCGTGTCGAACCGGGTCCTGATGCCGATGATCAACGAAGCGGTCACGGCGCTCATGGAGGGCGTCGCTCAGCCCGAGGCCATCGACACGGTCATGAAGCTGGGGATGAATCATCCCATGGGACCCTTGGCGCTGGCCGATCTCATCGGGCTCGACACCTGCCTCAACATTCTCGAGGTCCTGCACCGGGAATTGGGCGATGACCGATACCGTCCTTCACCGCTGCTCCGGAAGTACGTCGCTGCCGGTTGGCTGGGGCGTAAGTCCGGTCGCGGCTTCCACTCCTACGACTGACCGGCCATGCCGCTCTCCGACGAACAACTCGAGATCCAGGCGCTGGCCCGCCAATTCGCCGCCGCGGAGTTGGCCCCACGCTCAGCGAAGTGGGACGAGGCGCGGGCTCTCGACGAGGGGGTCTTCGGCGAATTGGCCGAACTGGGCTTTCTCGGCATGCTGGTCCCGGAAGAGTTCGGCGGGCTCGACTTCGACGTTCTGACCTACCTGGTCGTGCTCGAGGAGTTGGCCCGGGGCGACGCTGCGGTTGCGCTGGCCGTCGCGATCCACAATGGACCCGTCGCGGGCATGGTCGCCCGGCACGGTAGTGAAGAGCAGAAGTCGGCCTGGCTCCCCCGGCTGGCCTCGGGTGAGGCGCTCGGCGCGTTCGCCCTCTCCGAATCGGGGGCGGGCAGCGATCCGTCGGCTCTGGAGACCCGGGCCGAGGAGGGCGGCGACGGGTGGGCGCTCACCGGAGAGAAGCGTTGGGTGACCAACGGCGCTCGGGCTGGACTCGCGATCGTGATGGCGCGTATGGAGGCCGGGGCCATCGGAGCGTTTCTCGTCGACCCGGCCCAGGACGGATACTCTGCCCACGGTGGGGAGAAGACGATGGGCCTCCGGGCCTCTCAGACGGTGTCGGTGTCGCTGGCCGACGCCCACGGGGACCCGCTCGGTCGTCCCGATCGGGGACTCGCTTACGCGCTGTCCGCTCTCGACACCGGCCGGGTGGGCATCGCCGCGCAGGCCGTCGGTATCGCTCAGGCGGCCATGGAGCACGCCACCCGGTACGCGATGGAGCGGGAACAGTTCGGGCGTCACCTCGCGGACTTCGGAGCCATTCAGGCCAAGTTGGCTGAGATGTTGCGCCAGATCCTCGGAGCCCGGGCGCTCACATATGGGGCCGGAGAAGTCCTTCAGGCGAGTCGGAGCGGTGCTACGTCGAGGGAGGGCCCGGACGGCCTGACCGCGCGGGCGGCGGTCGCGAAGCTCGCCGCGAGCGAGGCGGCCACGTGGGTGGCCGACGAAGCCGTCCAGATCTTCGGCGGATACGGCTACATGCGCGACTATCCGGTCGAAAAGCTGCTCCGAGACGCGAAGGGCACCGAAATCTATGAAGGAACCAGTGAGATCCTTCGGCTCGTGATCGCCCGGGAAGTGCTCCGGGACGCACAGGCCGGCTGAGACCAAATACACGGCGGAGCGGGTGAATGGAAATCTTCGAGCGGTTGGGCCGGCACGACCACGAGCAACTCGTCTTCTGGAGCGAGCCGGAGGTCGGCTACAAGGGCATCATCGCCATCCACGATACATCGCTGGGTCCCGCGCTCGGTGGCACCCGCTTCTGGCAATACGCCAGCGATTCCGACGCCGTCGTGGACGCGCTCCGGCTCTCGAGGGGGATGTCGTACAAGGCGGCCATCACCGGATTGAATCTGGGTGGCGGGAAGTCGGTCATCGTCGGCGACAACAGGGTGAAGGATCGGGAGATGATCTTCCGGGCCCACGGCCGCGCCGTGGAATCGCTCGGCGGGCGCTACATCACCGCAGAAGACGTGGGCACGTCTCCCGACGACATGGAGTTCGTCCGCATGGAGACCGAGAGCGTGGTCGGGGTTCTCGGCCGGTCCGGTGACCCCTCCCCGGTCACCGCGTTCGGGACCTATCAGGGCATCAAGGCTTGTGCGGCGCAGAAGTGGGGCCGCGACTCCCTCGGAGGGAAGCACATTGCCGTGCAGGGCCTTGGCCACGTGGGGTACTATCTCTGTGAAGATCTGGCGGCGGAGGGTGCGAGGCTCACGGTCACGGATATCGACGAGGAGCGCATTCAGCGTGTGGTGGAAGACTTCGGCGCGAGTAGGGTGGAGCCGGACGCCATCTACGGGGTCGACGCGGACATCTTCGCTCCCTGCGCCCTGGGGGCGGTCGTGAACGACGAGACCCTCGACCAGTTCTCGTTCGAGATCATCGCCGGTGCGGCGAACAACCAGTTGGCCCGAGCCGCCCACGGCGAAGCGCTACGGGAGCGCGGCGTCCTGTATGCCCCGGACTACGTCATCAATGCCGGGGGGCTGATCAACGTCTACGGCGAACTGCACGACTGGTCCCCCGAGCGCTCCAGGAGAAAGGCCGGCGACATCTACCAGACTCTCCTGCGCATTTTCGATCGTGCGGAGTCCGCAGGTATCGCGACGAGCAAGGCCGCGGACCAGGTGGCTGAGCAGCGGATCGAGCGGGTGCGCCATCTCGGACGCTCGTTCGTGTGACTCGGACAAGCGGAGAACGGTCATCGACAGGGGGAGAACGGTCATGATGGATCATCTGAAGCAGACCGATCCGGCCATCTACGACTCGATCGTGCACGAAGCGCGGCGTCAGGCCGACGGACTCGAACTCATCGCGTCCGAGAACTTCGTTTCGCGGGCGGTGCTCGAGGCCATGGGCACCGTCATGACCAACAAGTACGCCGAGGGGGTGCCGGGCAAGCGGTACTACGGCGGCTGTGAGTTCGTCGACGTGGCGGAGGATCTGGCACGCGATCGGTCCAAAGAACTGTTCGGGGCGGAGCACGCCAATGTTCAGCCCCATTCGGGCGCGCAGGCCAACATGGCCGCCTATTTCTCGTTTCTGGAGCCCGGCGATCGAATCCTCGGGATGAGCCTGAGCCACGGTGGGCACCTGACCCATGGGTCGCCGGTGAATTTCAGCGGGAAGCTGTTCGAGGTGGTGGCCTACGGCGTGCGAGACGACGACGGGCTCATCGACTACGACGCGGTTCGCGACCAGGCGATCTCAGAGAAGCCGAAGATGATCATCGCGGGCGCTAGTGCGTACCCTCGCGTTATCGACTTCGAGTCGTTCGGTGAGATCGCGCGGGAGGTCGGCGCCCGCTTCGTCGTGGACATGGCGCACATCGCGGGCCTGGTGGCGACCGGGCATCACCCCTCTCCGGTGCCCCACGCGGACGTCACGACCACGACGACCCACAAGACGCTTCGCGGGCCCCGCGGTGGCCTGATTCTATGTCGGGAGGAGCACGCCAAGGCCATCGACAAGGCTGTCTTTCCCTTCATGCAGGGCGGCCCGCTGATGCACGTTATCGCCGCCAAAGCGGTGGCGTTTCTCGAAGCACTCCGCCCCGACTTCTCAGATTACTCCGGTCAGGTCATCGCCAATGCTCGCGCCCTTGGAGAGGGTCTGATGAGCCGAGGCCTACACCTGGTGAGCGGCGGCACGGACAACCACCTGATTCTGGTCGACCTACGCCCGAGTCACCCGGAGTTGACCGGCAAGGAAGCGGAGCGTGCCCTCGAGGATGCGGCCATTACCGTGAACAAGAACACGGTTCCCGGAGAGACCCGATCCCCCTTCGTTACGTCCGGTCTGCGGATCGGTACGCCGGCACTCACCAGCCGGGGGATGACCGAGGGGGAGATGGAGTCGATTGCCGGGTGGATCGCAGATATCCTGGACGCTCCCGCGGACGAGCGGGTCGGGTCCGACGTCGGCGGGCGGGTCAGAGAACTGAGCGAGCGATTCCCGCTGTATCCGGAGCTCGCCGATCGTGGCTGAACCGTCCCACCGAGTGGGCGAATCCGGGGGCTTGGAGGCCGGCGCACCCTGGCGAATGTGTGGGCTGCCGCCCACATTGGCGCTATGACTGAGCTTCAGTTCGCCGACGACATTCTGGACGAACTCCAGGAACGGAACCCACGCTTCCACGCGAAGGCGTACTTCTTCGTGCTGGCCGCGTTACATTCCGTGCTCAAGTCGCTCGACGCTCCCCGACATATTGCCGGGAAAGAGTTGGCATGCGGCGTCCGTTCGCTGGCGCTGGAGCGATTCGGCCCGATGGCCCGGACCGTGCTCGGACACTGGGGCATCCACAAGACCGAAGACGTCGGAGACGTCGTCTTCGCGCTTGTCGAGCAAGGGGTTCTGGTCAAGCAGGATGAGGACAGTTCCGACGACTTCGCGAACGTGTTCGACTTCGAAGAGGTCTTCGAACGGGATTATCCTTGGGAAGCCCGACTCTGAAGGTTCGGTTCTTGCCGAACCGGGGTCCAATCAGTTGAGTCGCCCGGCATGCCGGGCTCTTTTTTGCGACACGATGTCGCCCTACCCATGGGAGGGGTAACACATGAACGACCACGGTTTTCCGCGCTGCCTGAAGTGCGAAACCGGGATTCTTCTTCCGCTCTCCGACTACGGGAGAGACGGTGCGCCGATCCGGTACAAAGCCTGGGTGTGTTCGAACCCGGAATGCGGGTTCAACATTCGGATCGACAACGGCGAAGTGACGCTCGGCCGGACCATCGGTCAAAGCTACAAGTAGCGCTCCCCGGGGCCCGCTTTGGCCGGAGTGTCGGCCCCCCGAATCCCTGGAAAGCATGAACAACCCTCCGTCGGACGCCGTTGTGCGGTCCCGGCGCGGTCGTGTCGTGCAAGTCGGTCGCGGGAGGCGCGTCGGCCGTGGTGAAGCCGTCGGTCGCACGGGTCTCGTCGGGTGACCCCGACGTTCGGGCGTCGGCACCTCGGGGTGCGAACGGTATTCGCGCCCACCGGCACCGAAGCCGCAGCCTTCGATGCTCGGGCTATTCGTGACCTGGATGTTCCGCAACGTGTGCTCATGGAGAACGCGGGCCGGGCCGCGTCTTTTCTGGTGGATCGCCTTTTCTCCATGGGCCCGATCGTCGTGGCGGCGGGCGGCGGCAACAACGGAGGGGACGCGCTCGTCGTGGCACGGATCCTTACCGCGTGGGGGCGCGAAGTCACCCTCGTGTGCGTCGGCGACGGGCACGACCGCGGCCTCCTTCACGGCTGGGACGTCCCCACGCTGGACGCGTCGTCGCTCGAAGCGGACGGATGGGCGGGCCTGATGCCTCTCGGGGCCACGGTGGTCGACGGCATCCTCGGCACCGGCCAGCGGGGAGCGCCGCGCGAGCCGCACGCCACCGCAATCGAACAGATCGTCCGGGTGGGTCGACCCGTCGTGGCGCTGGACGTACCGTCCGGGGTCAACGCCGATGACGGCTCCGTCCCCGGTGCGTCTATATGGGCCGACATGACGGTCGCGTTCGGGTCACCGAAGCTCGGGACGCTTCTGCACCCCGGTCGTGAGCGGGTTGGTCGGCTCGTGGCGGTCGAGATCGGCTTCCCACCCATGTCGAAGTCGGACGCGGGCGCACGGGTCATCACGGGGGGGTGGGCCGGGTCGGTCCTCCCCGAGCGGGCGTTGAACACCCACAAGAACGCGGTGGGTCGGGTGCTCATTGTGGCGGGCGGCCCGGAGATGCCGGGTGCCGCCGTGCTGAGCGCGCGGGCAGCCTTCCGGAGCGGTGCGGGGCTGGTTCAGGTGTGCGCACACCCGGACAACCGTGGTGTCCTTCAGGCCGCCGTTCCCGAAGCGATCTTCGTGTCGGGGAGCGATGCGGAGGCGGTCGCCTCGGCCGTGGAGCGGGCGGACACGATCGCGGTGGGACCCGGTCTCGGCACGGACGACTGGGCGGCTTCCCTCGTCTCGAGCGTTCTCGGCCGGGGCTCCTGCCCTCTGGTGCTGGATGCCGACGCGCTCACCCTCCTGGCCGATGGCGCGGTCGACGGGTGGCAGCGGGCGGTTCGCCAACGGCCCACTCTGATCACGCCGCACGCCGGAGAGATGCGGCGCCTTCGGCCGCAGGAGTCGTCGAATGATCGGGTGGACCAAGCACGCGCGGCCGCAGATGCCTTGGGCGTCGCCGTGCTCTTCAAGGGTGCGCCGTCATTCGTGGCTGTCGGGGACGGACCGGTCTGGCTGTCGTCGGGCGGGTCCTCGGACCTTGCTGTGGCCGGAATGGGCGACGTGCTCACGGGTGTGTGTGCCGCGCTTGCCGCGCAGGGCCTGGCCCCGGAGGATGCCGGGGCCGTCGCGCTCCACCTCACTGGGACCGCGGCCCGAGCGGCGGCCCGCGGGGCGGGGATGATCCCGAGTGACGTGGTGGAACGGCTTCCTGATGCCCTTCGCGACACGCGCGCCCCGGGGAGCGATCTCCTCGAGTGGCCCTTCGTGACGTTCGACGAGGAGGCTCCGTGGTGAGCCGGGCTCCCGCACGGCTGGCGCTCGGTCCGGGCAAGGAGTTCGACGCGATTCGGGCGTTCGTCACGGGGGACGCGCTCCCGCGGGGGGTCTCCCTCGGACCCGGGGACGACGCGGCCGTGCTCGAGGGTGGCTGGGTCGTCAGTACGGACGCTTCAGTGGAAGGGATCCACTTCCGCCGTTCATGGATGACCGACCAGGAGGTCGGGTACCGGGCGACGGCGGCCGCGCTTTCGGACCTGTCCGCCATGGGCGCGCGTCCCGTCGCGGTTCTGGTGTCCGTCGCAGTTCCGCGCTCCCGCTTTTCGCTTGCCGATCTCCAGCGAGGCGTGCGGCTGGCCGCGGGCTCGGCCGGGGCCGCCGTCATCGGCGGGGACGTGTCCTCCTCGCCCGGGACCGTCTTCGTGGACGTTACCGTGCTTGGCAGAGCGGAGAGCCCGGTCCTACGTTCGGCCGCGCGACCCGGCCACGAGTTGTGGGTCTCCGGGACCCTGGGAGCGGCGGCGGCTGCGGTGCGGGTATGGGAGGCCGGTGACACAGGCACGGACCGTCTGCGTGAACGGTTCGTCCACCCACCTGACCGGAGCTCTTTGGGGCAGGAACTCGCGACCTTGGAGGGGCTCGGAGCCATGATCGATCTCTCGGACGGCGTCGCCGGCGATGCCGGCCATGTCGCAACGGGGTCGGGCGTCCGCCTGGTGGTGGAGGTCGCCGCACTGCCGGTAGCCGACGAGGCGCGCGCCGTCCTGTCCGACGCGGCGGCGGCGGCGTCCGCCCTCTACGGAGGAGAGGACTACGAGCTGATGTTCACCGCGGAGCCCGGCGCCTTCGATCCGATCGCGCTTTCCCATCGGCACGGCGTCGCACTCACGCGAGTGGGTCGGGTGAGCACGGGGGGCGGGGTGTGGCTGGAGGACGAGACAGGTGACCTGACCGCGATCCAGGCGGGTGGATACGATCACCTGGAGGACCGCGGATGATCTCGTTGATACGGGTATGCGTGACCATCATCCCGGCCACCCTGTGGTACGGAGCGAGGATCCTGCTCGAAGCCCGTAGGGGCCAACGGGCCGACCGAGCGCTTCTCGATGACCTGCCGCGCCGCTGGGCTCGACTTCTGCTACGGGCGGCGCGGGTGAAGGTCGTGCTCGAGAACGCCGAGGTCATCGATCCGGAGCGTCCACAGATCGTGGTCGCGAATCATTCGTCGTGGTTCGACGTGCTCGCTCTCACGTCGGGCGTGCCGGGTCCCTATCGCTTCGTCGCGAAACAGGAGCTGGCCAGCGTTCCGGTGTTCGGTGCGGCATGGCAGGCGTGCGGGCATATCGCGATCGACCGTCACGATCGCCGCAGCGCCATCGCGTCGTTGGCGGTCGCCCGCAAGCGTCTCGAAGAGGATCGACCCACCGTCATCCTGTTTCCGGAGGGGACGCGCTCGGACGACGGAGAGTTGCGCCCGTTCAAGAAGGGTGCGTTCGTGCTGGCGATCGAGGCGGGCGTGGAGGTCGTACCCGTCGGCATCGTCGGAAGCTACGATGTCATGCGAAAAGGATCCTGGCTCATCCGACCCGGCACCGTCACGGTCCGCTTCGGCACGCCGATACCCGCGGAGGGCCGCGCCTTGGATGGTCGGGACGTTCTTGCCGCGGAGTCGCGCGACGCTGTGCAGATGCTGCTCGGGCCACCACACCGAGACCCATAGACCCCCGGAGGTAGTTGCCGTTGTCCGCCATCGTCGACGTTCGTGCCCGTGAAATTCTCGACTCGCGTGGAAACCCCACCGTAGAGGCCGAGGTGACGCTGGAGACCGGGATCCGTGGCCGTGCGGCCGTGCCTTCCGGAGCGTCCACGGGCGCACACGAAGCCGTCGAACTCCGCGACGGTGACCGCGATCGGTACCTGGGAAAGGGCGTCCTCCGGGCGGTCGAGAACGTGAACACCTCGATCGCATACTCGATCCGCGGCTTCGAGGCGCGGGAGCAGTTGGACATCGATCGCACGATGATCGAACTGGACGGGACACCCAACAAGCGAAACCTCGGGGCCAACGCCATCCTCTCGGTGTCGATGGCGGTGGCCCGGGCCGCCGCGCTCGAGAACCACATGCCGCTCTGGCGGTACCTCGCGGACGCCGGTGGGGCGGATACCCTGCCGGTCCCCATGATGAACATCCTGAATGGAGGTGCCCACGCGCCGAACAACGTGGACATCCAGGAGTTCATGATCATGCCGGTGGGGGCTGAGCGCTTCAGCGACGCGCTCCGGATGGGCGTGGAGGTGTTCCACCACCTGAAGCGGGTGCTGGACCGCCTGGGCAAGAGCACCGCCGTGGGTGACGAGGGCGGCTTCGCGCCCGATCTCGCGAGCAATGAGGAGGCGGTCGAGTTGGTGCTCGAGGCGATCGAGTCGGCGGGGTATTCCCCGGGAAAGGACGTGGTCCTCGCCCTCGACGCGGCCGCGACCGAGTTCTTCGAGGACGGCGAGTACGTCTTCCGCTGGTCTGGCGGAGAACGGCGGGACGCGACAGGGATGGTGTCGTTCTGGAAGGAGTGGGTCGATCGGTATCCGATCCGCTCGCTCGAAGATCCGCTCGACGAGAACGACTGGCACGCGTGGAAGGCTCTGACCGAGGAGGTCGGCGAACGCACTCAGATCGTCGGGGACGACCTCTTCGTGACGAATTCGCAGCGGCTGGAGCAGGGGATTCGAGATCAGTCGGCCAACGCGATCCTCATCAAGGTCAACCAGATCGGGACGCTCACGGAAACGCTGGGAGCCATGCAACTGGCCGCGGAGGCCGGCTTCGCGTCCGTCGTGTCCCACCGATCGGGTGAGACCGAGGACACGTTCATCGCCGACCTGGCGGTCGCGACAGGGGCGGGGCAGATCAAGACGGGCAGCGCGAGTCGCACGGACCGGGTGGCCAAGTACAACCAGCTCCTACGCATCGAGGAGAAGCTGGGAGCGAAGGCCGTGTATCCGGGGGCGTCGGTACTCCGAGGCTAACGACGCACCATGTTCCGACTCTCCCGCCTGGCTCTCGCTGCCGTCGTGCTCCTGGCCGCGTATTTCGCGCTGTACGGCGGCGAGTACTCGTACGCGGAACTCCGCGCGGCGCGCGCGGCCGAGGATCGTGAACGCCAGGAGTTGGCCGAGCGCGAACGCCAGATCGACTCACTCAGGGCGTGGGCTGATTCGATGCAGGTGGACTCCGCGACCCTGGAACGCATTGCCCGCGAACGGTTCGGGATGATCCGCGAAGGCGAGGTGCTCTACCGGATCATCGAGAGAGACACGGCCTCCGTGGACTCGGTGCCGCCGGTGGGGTAGTGTGGCTAGCCCCCGCCTTCTGCCGCCGGTGGACGGGCGGGTCGGTAAGCGTGTAGTCTGCGAGTTATGGACCGGAGGGTTCGCAGCAGAATCCCAAGATCATTGGGTCTCGAGCCTGAGAGGCGGTGCAGACCTGGAGTGTCGCGTCGGAGCCCTCGCTCAGGCTGGTGGCGTAGTTGTGGTAGATGCCGGGCTCGCTGAGATCCGAGTCTACGGCGCAAGCGGCGCCTTTGAGATAGGTATTGGTCGCGAAGGGGAGGGCCCGGGGGAGTTCGCGTGGCTCGGACATCTCGAGGTTAGCGGCGACACCATCCTCGTCTACGACCCGTCGCTCTTCCGCATGACACGGTTCCTTCGGGACGGACGCCTGCTTCAAACTCGTCAGATTCGTAGTGGCGGTAGCGCTCCTGAGTTGTTCGTTGGCACCTACTCCAATGGGGACGCCGCGTTCGGCGCGATCACCTCCATCGATCGTGACCCCGTGACCGCCTCGTCAGATCGGTGGACCCTCGGACGGTATGGACGTGACGGGAACTTGATTCGGACGGTGGGGACCGGGGCCGGCTACCGTCGTCTCGGCGGTCCTCCGGTACCGTTCTCGGCGAGCCTTCACACCTTTCTACTCTCCGATTCGGTCTTCTATTCGGACGGCCGCAGTGCCAGCATCGGCGGGTCCGAGTCTCCTCGTCTGGTTCGCCGACGTGCTCGAGCTGTCCAACACGCGCAGGAGGCTCATGGTCGTGTCCTCGATCAGCGCCAACGTTCGGCGTTCGGTCCGCTTCCAGAAGGGCCGAGCAAAGATGAGTGGGAGCAGGCCGATCAGGAGCACGGTGGCCACGACGCCTATCTGTGCCTGGAGTCCCACCATGGCGGCCAGCACCGACAGAGCGAACGTGCCGAAGAACCAGGACAGCGTGAAGGTCCCGGTTCGGTCGGCTGAGACGCGGACATCGATCCCGTCGTCGCGCTGTTCGACCGCGACCGTGGAGCGACCGAGCGCGCCGTCCTCGCCCCACACGAAACGGCCTTCCTTGCGCTCGAGAACCGTCCCTCTCCGTGCGAGCCCGGCTTCCGCCGCGCGCTCCAGTCCTGCGGTGTCGTCAGGCATTTCGACGCCCGTCAGGTGGGCGCGGACGTCCCGCCGAGATCCCGCGCCGAAGGCCACCGTGCCGAACGTCCTGGCCGGAGGGACACGCTCGATCAGGGCGGCACGTCGAACTTCCTGAGGTTCCAGTCCGACCGCTGCCGCCGCTTCCATGAGGTCCGAGACGGTCACCGCGTCTCCAACGTCGGGGCGTTGCAGGTCGTGCCTGGATGCCCGGGCCAGGATCCGGTCGGCTTCCGCCCGGTGGACCCGCCGTGCGAGCGGTCCGCTCATTCCTCAGTCTTGCGGATCTTCGACGTCGCTTCCGCGCACCTGGGACTCCAAGGCCACCTCGGCGGGCGAACGGATCCCCGCGGTATCGCCGTCGGGCTTGCCCAGGACATGGCGTGCCGCCGCCTGTAGCGTGCTCGCCGACTCTCCATCCGGGAGCGACTCCACCATCGCCTCCGCGGCGCGTCGCAGCGTCTCCAGCTTCGCCTGGCGGTCTTCCTCGGAGTGGGGCTGGCTCCCGCTGTCCTGCAGGAGAGGACGGACGAGGTCGATCGGGATGGGAAACAGCGTGGTCGAGTTGTTCTCTGCCGCGACCTCGACCACGGTCTGCAGGTAGCGCAACTGCAGGGCCACCGGGAACTGCTGAATCACGTCCGCCGCCAGGGCGAGCTTCGTCGAGGCCTGATATTCCCCCTCGGCCGCAATGACCTTCGCCCGCCGCTCCCGCTCGGCCTCGGCCTGCTTGGCCATGGCGCGCTTCATCTCCTGGGGAAGATCGATGTCCTTGATTTCGACACCCGTGACCTCGATACCCCACTGATCGGTACCCTCATCGATGATCTCCCGCACCACCTCATTGATCCGGTCTCTCTCCGCGAGCAACTCGTCCAGCTCCGACTGCCCGATCACCGAGCGAAGCGTGGTCTGTGCGAGCTGGCTGGTGGCGAAGTAGTAGTCCTCGATCTCGATCACCGCCTTGGTTGGGTCGGCCACGCGGAAGTACACGACGGCGTTCACCCGCACGGACACGTTATCCTTCGTGATGGTGTCCTGGGGTGCGATGTCCAGGGCAACGATACGGAGGTCCATCTTCTGAAGCCGCTCGACACCGAACGGCAACAGGAAGATGAGCCCGGGCCCCTTTGCGCGGGTCAGCTTCCCGAGCCGGAAGACCACTCCGCGCTCGTATTCGTAGAGAACACGCAGGCTGGTGATGATGCCGAGGCCCAGGACAGCGAGAACGGGCCAGACGATCAGTCCGAGTTCCACGGAATCCTCCAGGAAGATGATGCGGACGGGTGCCATTTCGGGACTCCGGACCCGCGTCCGGAGAAGTCACCCTCAGCGTCGCGTTCCGAGCCGACCAGCGCAAGCCGACGGCGCATGTGAGCGGACTGTATCGGCGGTTGACACGTACCCAGCCCCGGGAGAGCTTTGTCAGCCCCGCCGGAGTAGCTCAGTCGGTTAGAGCAGCGGAATCATAATCCGCGTGTCGGGGGTTCGAGTCCCTCCTCCGGCATCCAGTTCCGAAGTCCGAGACGGCCCCGTGGCGCGTGCTCACGTGGGCCGTTTCTTTGCCGGACCTGCAGCCCGCGGGGCACCTCTGACTATGTTGGGCCGATCGTTCAAGACGAGGGGGCGGCGCATGGAGTATTCGTTCTCGACGGACGCTGGATTCGCGGAGGTTCACCTGACGGGACAGTCCGAGCCGGGCTGTTTTCGCGAGATCTTCGACGCCCTGGAGGAGAATGCGTCATGGCGACCGGGCATGCCGCTCCTGATCGACAAGACGGAGTACGACACGAGCCGGCTCACCGTCGGCGATGTGCATGTCATCGCCCGGACTTGCTCCGACCGCAAGGACATCGTCGGGCGTTCCCGCATTGCCGTGCTCGTGGCGCGCGACATTGAGTACGGCATGAACCGGATGTTCGAGGTGTTCGTCCGGTGGGACGCGGATTTCGGGCTTTTCCGAGAGCGGGAGGCAGCGGTCGATTGGGTCTGCGGGCGCGTCGCTGTTTGACGCCCCCTAACGGTGGTGGTTGGCCGGTGGGTCCTCGTGCCGCGCCATGACCCACAAGACCCACGTTCCAGCCACGAGAGAGCCGACCATGAGGAGCTGTGCGACCGTTCGGAAGGACCGCGCGATCTCCGCGTCCTTCGACAGACGCCCGAAGCGCATCAGAAGGTAGGTCCAGTCGTGGCTGTCGGAGTCCACCGGTCCGAAAGGTGACACGAGCGGAAGCGCTTGAGCCCGAGCGTCGCCAGCGTAGGCCGCGATACCCCACATCGCGGTTCCCATCCAGAAGAGGCACACCAGCGCACCGAATGGATCTCGCTGCTTGATCAGCAGGTAGAGCGCCGCGACCAGCGGGATCCCGAGTTCGAAGAGCGTTCCCCCAGCGACGGTCAGGAGACGGTTGCCGGTGTACATGAACACGGCGTGTCCCATCTCGTGGAAACCGAGGGAGACGCCGTCGAACATCGACGTGTGGAGTGGGTCGCCGGGGTACCCCTGGTACATCCAGGCCAGGAGCAGGAGTAGCGGCAGCCGGTAATACCAGACCTGATGTTCCACCCTCCTGGCCAGCCATCCGGTGACGCCACCGAGGGCCGCAACGGTTTGGCCGCCCGCCTCTTCCCGGCGCGCGCGGGCCGCTTCGTCCTGGCGCGCGCGGGCCGCGCGAAAGGGGTTGGTCTCCATGGCTAGGGCAGGATTACCCCGCCCTTCATCACCAGGACCACCTCCCGCAAAGCCGAGAGATTCCGCGTCGGATCGCCGTCCACGGCCACCAGGTCGGCCAACAGACCCGGCCGTACGCGTCCCCGGTCGTCCAGTCCGAAGATGTCTGCGTTCCCCGCCGTCGCAGCCCGAAGTACCGCGACCCGGTCCATGCCGTACTCGTTCATCAGTTCGAGTTCACGAACGTTGTCTCCGTGGGAATAGACGCCGACGTCCCCCCCGAAGCACATGTCGACCCCCGCACGCAGAGCGGCGCTGAAGCTTTCCTTCTTCCGCCCGATCCGGGCGGGCTCGGGGTCGGCTCCCTTCCGCCAGCCGTTGTACTGGAGGATCGCGTCACCGGCCGCGAGGGTGGGGCAGAACGCGACGCCCCGCTCGGCCATCAGTCGGAAGATCTCCACGGTGCCGCCGTCCCCGTGCTCGATCGTCCGAACACCGGCGAGCGCGGCCCGCTCCATCCCTTCGGGTGTCGACGCGTGGGCAACCACGTAGCGGCCCGACGACGCGGCCGTTTGAACGACCACCCCGATCTCTTCGACCGAGTAGGTGGGCCGAGCCTGACCATTCGGGCCCCACCGATAGTCCGCGTAGACTTTTACCCAATCGGCGCCTCGTCCAATCTGGTCACGGGTCACACGGACGAGGTCGTCGTACCCGTCGGCGGCCTCCGCCCCCAGCGGAAGGCTCCACTCGGGCGCCCCTTTCGGATTGTACGATCCGGTCGCCACCAGCGCGCGGCCGGCCACCAGCATCCGCGGACCGGGCACGACCCCCTTGTCGACGGCCGACTTGAGGCCGACATCTCCGTACCCCGCGCCTTCGCTACCCAGGTCCCGAACGGTTGTGATTCCGGCCCTCAGCGTGGCCTCGGCGTGCACGACGCCGCGCGCGATACGTTCGCCGAGCGGCTCGAGCAGAACCTGATCGGTCCAAGGGGTTTCGTCGTACGGATGCAACAGTAGATGGCTGTGGCCCTCGATCATCCCCGGCATCAGGGTGGCGCCGGGCAGGTCGACCACGCGCACGCCGCCCCCGGCGGGAATCGACGGACCCGCCGCCGCGATTTGCCCATCTCGAACGAGGACCGACCAGCCCTCCTGCATGACGTCGCCATCGAAGACCCGCGCGGGCCGGAGCAGGACCGCCTCCTGGGAAGCGCCGAGCGTCGGAGCCAGGGCCGCGAGGGCGAGGAGAGTCGAGCCGAGCAGGAGGGGACGGCGCATGAGAGTCTTCGGTCGAGAGGAGGTAGAAAAAGGGACAGTGGCGGGAAGGTCGGCGGCACGAGGCGCCCACGCCAGCCGCCCAGGGGAGTCCGGCCGTGGCGTCCGGGCCCTGGGCCCGCTTCCACCGGAGCGGGTGACGGTCTATGTTGGCCGCCGGACGAACCTCAACGATCGTGATTCCTTCCATGACCCAACGCGTCTCCACTCTCGTCTCCGGCCGCAAAGAGCGGTTGGAACGCCTCCTCGGGCGGTCGCTGCACGCGCCCAAGACAGGGCCGCGTCCTCCGCTTCCCCAGCGGATCCGTGGCTATCTGCTCGAGGAGGCCCAGGACCTCTACTGGAACGAGTTGGCGTGGGAGAACATCACCGAGGAAGAGGCGCTGGAGGGGGGCGGTTCGCTCACGGAGCTCGCGTTCCCGGGCTTCCTCGCGTTCATCCGTGGGCTCCTGCTCAAAGAAGTCATGCCGGACGCGCTGGCGCCCGCGAGTCCCCGGCCCGAAGTCGTGGTGGACGTCACGGAGTTCCTCGCCGGCAGGGTCGTGGAGCTGGAGGAATGTCTCGCCGCTCCCGACGTGGACAACGCCGACGGGTTGCGGGCCGATTTGGACATGACGAGCCGCCTGATCGATCTCGTCCTCTACCTCTATCATGAGTTGAAGCTGGAGGACGTGGAGCGGTTGGAGGCAGCCCGGAAGGCGTCGGCCTGACGACGCCCCATGGATCGCCGCCGCCCTGGGTGCACTTATCTTGCGGGTGCTCCTCTCCTCGTGGCCCATCGGGGTGGGTCCCGGCTCGCGCCTGAAAACACGATCGGTGCGTTTCGTGCGGCCTTGGACGTCTGGGACGCGGACATGATCGAGACGGATGTGCGCCTCTCGTCCGACGGACATGTCATGGTCATCCACGACGAGACCGTCGATCGTACGTCGGACGGGAGCGGGTCCGTGGTCGACTACATGGCGGCCCGGCTCGGCGAGATGGACGCCGGGGCACGGTTCCTCGATCCCGATGGGTGCGCAACCTACCGCGGCCGAGGGGAGGGGATTCCCCGTCTGGACGACGTGTTGGAGGCCTTTCCCGATACCCGCTTCAACATCGAGGCCAAGGAAGCCCGGGTGGCAGCCCCTCTTGCCGAGACGATTCGGCGGCACCGAGCGGAGAAGCGTGTATTGCTCGCGGCCGAGTTCGAAAAGAACCGAGTGGGCGTACGTGACTACCCGGGGCCGTGGGGCGCGAGCCGGACCCACGTCGGGTGGTTCTTTCTGCGTCGGCGCCTGCCGGAAGCCCTTCGGTACGTCCCTCCAGTGGACATCCTCCAGGTGCCGGAGGTTTTCAACGGCGTCCGGATCGTGGATGAGGGCTTCATCGCGGCGGCTCACAGGATGAACATCCCCGTTCAGGTGTGGACCGTGGACGACGAAGACACGATGCGGAAGCTGCTCGCGTGGGGCGTGGACGGGATCCAGACGGACCGGCCCGACCGCCTCGCACGAGTTCTACACGAGGAACGGGGGCGCCCGCTGCCGCCGGGTCTTCGGGACGCATGACCCGCGACGAGCGCCTCTCGGCCACGGTTCGAGGTGAGCTACCGGGCATGCCCCTGGTGGTCGCTGTGTCGGGGGGGGTGGACTCGATGGTCCTCCTCCACCTTCTCCGCTTCGGCTGCGGTCTCGACCCCGCCCGCCTCCGTGTCGCCCACTTCGACCATGCCATGCGACCGTGCAGCCCGTCCGACGCCGATTGGGTTCGGGGTGTGTGTCGGGCCTGGTGCGTGGCGTGCCACACTGCCGCCGCACCCGCGCCACCGACGTCCGAAGACGAAGCTCGCCGCCTCCGTTACCGGTTTCTCCAACGGGTCCGGCAGGAGGTCGGGGCGGGGTGGATCGCAACGGCCCACCACATGGACGACCAGGCAGAGACCGTCCTCTTCCGCGCCCTCCGCGGCACCGGGGTGGACGGCTTGGCCGCGATGCCGTCCAGGAGCTCGAACCACGTGTGGCGTCCCCTTTTGGGCCATCACCAGCGGGAGCTCACCGAGTATGCGGCCTCCGTGGGACTGCGCTGGCGCGAGGACCCGACCAACCGCGGCATCGGCGCGAGGAGCGTGATGCGGCATGTTCTTCTTCCGGAAGCGGCACGGGTGGTCGCGAACGATCCCGTGGAGGCCCTGGCCGGCCTGGCCCGGCGCGCGGCGCTCGATGAAGGCGCCTGGACGAGCCTCTATTCCCGGCTGTTGGAAGATACGGATGCGCGCTGGGACGATGCGGGTGTGTCCTTGTCGCGAGACGCTCTCCTGGCCGCACACGCCGGAGTTCGCACCCGTCTCATCCGGTACGTTGCCAAAGAGCTCGGCCACCCGTTGACGGCGTCCGGAACCGCCGCAGCAGTCCAGTTTACTACCGGCGCCGCGAGTGGTCGCGCGCTGGATTTGACGGCCGGATTGCGGGTTCGGCGGGACTTCGAACGCATCGGATTCCGCGTGGGCGGCGTCGATCGGACGAACGCCCCGCTCCGGATCGAGCACAGTCAGGGGAGGGGGTTTGTGGTGGTCGGCGGGAGGCGGTATCACGTGAGGTGGGGCCACGGCCCGGGTGCCATGAATGGCGAAGCCTGTTTCGCGCAGGACGTCGCCTTTCCGCTGGAGGTTCGCGGTTGGCAACCCGGTGATCGAATTCGACTCCCCGTGGGGTCCAAGAAGTTGAAGGAGCTTTTTCGCGAAGCGCGGGTGCCGGCGCCGGATCGGCATCGTACTCCCGTGGTCGTGGACGGCACGGGATCGCTTCTGTGGGTCCCCGGGGTGGCGCAGTCGGTCGACTCGGTCGCGATGTCCGGAGCCGTCGGTCTTCACATGGGGATCGCTCGTGCCGACATTGACTGAGGACACGCAGTTGGGCGGGCAGCAACTCCAGCGGGTGGTCTACACTCCCGAGGAGATCGAAGTCCGCGTGCGTGCTCTTGGTGAAGACATCTCGCGGTCGTTCACCGCCTCGGATCGTCTTTTGTTGATTGCGTTCCTGAAGGGGTCGTTCCTCTTCGTCGCCGACCTCGTTCGCGTCATCGACCTCCCGCTTCAAGTAGATTTCCTCGTGGCGTCGAGCTACGGGCGCGACAAGGTTTCCAGCGGAGATGTGCGTCTTCTCTATGATCCGGCTGCGTCGCTCAAGGATCGCGCGGTTGTTCTCGTAGAGGATATCGTGGACAGTGGCACGACACTTCAACGGCTGGTTCCCCGTCTTGAAGCACGGGGGCCTGCCAGTCTGGACGTGTGCACGCTTCTCCACAAACGAATCGCGGGAGCGGGACCGGAGCCGCGATGGGTCGGATTCGATGCACCCAATGAGTTCCTTGTGGGGTACGGACTCGACTACGCCGAGGATTTCCGCCACCTGCCATACATCGCCTCGCTGTAGGCGGCACGGTTATGAGAGTGAGTAGATATGTCTGACAAGGATCCGATCCGCCCCGACCCCGGCAACCGCTGGGCGCGCCTGTCGAAGACGGCCGCGTTCTGGATGCTCATGGTCCTGATCTTCCTGATGGCGATGCAGTTCGTACGCGGCCAGGACGGCGCCGTCGCAGAGCTGAACCACACCGAGTACAAGGCCCAACTCGACGCCGGCAACATCAGCAAGATCACCGTCATCGGCGATCGCCGGGTCGAGGGGGAGCTCCGAGCGCCCGTGGTCCGCGACGGCGCGGAGCTCCGGGAGTTCGAGACCATCCTTCCGTCGGATATGACGGACGGAATGCTGGAGCAGCTCGACAACGAGGGTGTCGTCGTGGTTGCCGAGCTGGCCGAGCAGAGCTGGGGCACCATCCTGTTCTCGATTCTGCCGTGGGTCGTCTTCCTCGGCTTCTGGATCTGGATCTTCCGCACGATGCAGGGCGGAGGGAATCGAGCGTTCCAGTTCGGCCGATCGAAGGCCAAGATGATCAGTCCGGACACCCCGAAGATCACGTTCGCGGATGTGGCGGGCGCGGACGAAGCGAAGGAGGAGCTTCAGGAGATCATCGAGTTCCTGAAGGATCCGGCCCGCTTCTCTCGCCTTGGTGGACGCCTTCCGAAGGGTGTGCTGCTCGTTGGCCCCCCGGGAACCGGTAAGACGCTCCTGGCAAAGGCAGTGGCCGGCGAGGCCGGCCGCCCGTTCTTCCAGATGTCGGGGTCGGACTTCGTGGAGATGTTCGTCGGTGTCGGCGCGTCGCGGGTTCGCGATCTGTTCGAGCAGGGCAAGGCGCACGCCCCGTGCATCATCTTCGTCGACGAGATCGACGCGGTGGGACGGCACCGGGGCGCCGGGCTCGGCGGTGGCCACGACGAACGGGAACAGACCCTCAACGCTCTGCTCGTCGAGATGGACGGCTTCGAGTCCAACGAAGGTGTGATTCTCCTTGCGGCGACCAACCGACCGGACGTGTTGGACCCGGCGCTGTTACGGCCGGGCCGCTTTGATCGGCAGGTGGTCGTCGACCTGCCCGATGTCCGGGGCCGTGAAGGCATTCTGCGGGTGCATGCGAAGAAGTTGCCCCTGGCCGACGACGTCGAGCTCGGTCTGATTGCCCGGGGCACCCCGGGAATGAGCGGTGCCGATCTGGCGAACATCTGCAACGAAGCCGCACTTCTGGCGGCGCGTCGCGGCGCCGACAAGGTGGCCATGGAGGACTTCGAGCAGGCCAAGGACAAGGTGATGCTGGGAACCGAGCGTCGTTCCCTGGTCCTGAACGAGCGTGAACGGCGCCTGACCGCTTATCACGAGGCGGGGCACGCGGTCATCGGCCTCAAGATTCCGGGACTCGATCCTGTTCATAAAGTCACGATTGTGCCGCGCGGGCGCGCGCTCGGGATCACCGCCAGCCTCCCTGAGGAGGACCGGCACTCCTACACGAAGGAGTGGCTGGGCGGTCAACTGGCCATGCTCTTCGGTGGGCGGGTGGCCGAGGAGATGACCTTCGGACCGGAGTATGTCACGACCGGTGCCGGGAACGACATCGAACGCGCCACCGCCATGGGACGCCGAATGGTCACCCAGTTCGGCATGAGCGAAGCGATTGGCCTCGTGGCCGTCGGCGACGCGGATCACGAGGTCTTCCTCGGGCGTGAACTGTCGCAGCGGCGGCAGGTGTCCGAGCATACCGCGCGGCTCGTCGATCAGGAGTTGAAGAGGATTCTCGACGGGGCCCACGAGAAGGCCAGAGAAGTCCTGGAGGAACACAAGGACCTTCTGGAGAACATTGCGCAGGCGCTCCTCGAGCGCGAAACGCTCGATCGGACGGAAATCGAGGCGCTGGCGCGGGGCGACCAGCTTCCACCGTTGCCCGAGCCGGAGGTCGAGGACCCTGCCGCTGCGGTACTACCACAGCTTCGCCGCGCCCCGGCGCCCAAGCCACCATTGGGCCTGCCTGGACGAGACGGTCCACTGCCGGGTCCGGCGGCGGGCTTCACGGGCTTCGACGGCGGCGGACGCCCTGGCTGAGGTACGGTCGGGATCCGGCGTGGTGGCCGCGGCTGCCACGGGTTGTTCTGAGGCGGGAGCCAAGAGAGACGTGTGAACAGGATCTGGGAGCAGATGCAGTTCTTGCGGCCCGGCTGGGGGGATCTGTTCGAGATCCTTCTGGTCGCGTTTCTCCTGTACCGGGTGCTCCTGATCCTCCAGCGGACCCGGGCCATGCAGATCCTGCTCGGCTTCGTGGTGCTCTCCGTGCTGTATGGCGCTGCCCGGCTGTTCGACCTGATCCTGATCCGCACGCTGCTGGAGACGACGTTCCAGTTCGGCGCCATCGCGGCGCTGGTGATCTTCCAGCCGGAACTCCGGGCGGCGCTCGCGCGGTTGGGCCAGACCCGAATGATCCGGGTCTTCCAGCGGCTCGAGGGTAGCCGCGTAACGGATGAGATCATCGAGGCGGTCGAGCGCCTTTCGGCCAAGCGGATCGGAGCGATCATCGCGATCGAGAGGGACGTGGGGCTCGAAGAGTACGCGCAGTCGGGAAGCCCGGTCCACGCCCGCGTGTCGGCGGAAATGCTCACGACCATCTTCACGCCATATTCGCCGCTCCACGACGGCGCGGTCCTGATTTCCGGTGACCTGATCCATACGGCGGGTGCTATCCTGCCGCTGACTCAGTCGTCGATTCCCGACCGGTCTCTCGGCACCCGGCATCGTGCGGCTCTGGGCCTCAGTGAGGAGACCGACGCGGTGGTCATCGTTGTGAGCGAGGAGACCGCGAAGATCTCGTTGGCGGTGGGCGGGCGACTGGAGCGGGGCGTCGGGGGCGATCGGTTGCGCCAGATCCTCTCGGGTGCTCTCCCTGAGCGGGACATCGCGCTGGCGACCACCCCGGCCACCGCGTGAAATCGTGTGGTTTCGGGGCCGTACGAGGGATTTAGAGCGCGCGTTGACACGTCCGAGCGACCCCCCGTACATTCGGCGTGTCGTTCCATCCGGATCCGGGACCCGCACCGCGGGTCGGGCCCCGAATGTCCGCTCCAACACATTACCGAGGCGAGCCTTACGTGGGCACTCAGTATCAGTTGCTGACGCTTTTTTCGGACGGCGGGTGGATGATGTATCCGCTCGTTCTCTGTTCCTTGATCGCGCTCGGCGTCATCATCGCGAAGGGCTATACCCTTTGGATGGCACACAAGGACTCGCAGAAGGTCATGGAGGAGGTCGAGGCGGCCGCCATGGGAGGTGACCTCGACGAGGCGGTCCGGATCGCCCGCGACACCCCCGGTCCGACCGCGGCCATTCTCATGGTGGGCCTTCGCCGAATCCAGGACCGGACGTTCCATCAGTCCGATCTGGACAAGGCCGTTGCCACCACCGGGGCCATCGAGCTGGGCTTTCTCGAGCGCGGGCTCGTCATTCTGGCCACGATCGCGAATGTGGCTCCGCTCATGGGTTTCCTCGGGACCGTGGCGGGCATGATCGAGGCGTTCGGCGCCATCGAGATGGCGGGTGACGTCGATCCGAGCCTCGTGGCCGGGGGCATCAAGGTGGCGCTCCTGACCACGGCGGCAGGCCTCACGGTCGCGCTCCCGGTGAACATCGGGTACAACTTCTTCGTGTCTCGCATCGACACGTTGATCGTGGATATGGAGCACGGCGCCCAGAAGATCATCAACTTGGCGTGGGACCTCGAAAAGGACGGGCGTGTGACCATCCTGAAGGGCAAGCGAGGTGCCGACGATTTCGCGGCGGCGGCAAGTAGTTCGTCACCGATCAGCGCCGACCGCACGACGTCCCAAGGTGTCACCGACGACGATACCACCTCGGATATCTTGTAGTCAGCGCAGGAACCTTTCGCAGAACCCTTCGTACCTTCTCTTAGACCGACTTCCAACCCGGGGCGGACATGGCAGTCCTCGATAAAAAGAAATCACGGGTCAGCGGCGAGGTCCCGATGTCGTCCACAGCCGACATCGCCTTCCTCCTCCTGATCTTCTTCCTGGTCACCACGGTGTTCCCGAAGGACAAGGGTCTTTCGATCGTGCTCCCGGAGGAGTCGTCCGAAGTCCAGGTCTCTCAGAAGAACATCCTCCACCTCATCATCCAGCCCACCGGGATCGTGGATGTGAAGCGGGGTGAGAGCCAGCAGGTCCAGCAGATGCGGCCGAGCGAGATCGAAGGTCTGTGGCGGCAGGAAGTGGCCAACAACGATGGCCTCATTGCCGCGGTGAAGACGCACCCGGACGCCGCCTACCGGTTCATGGTCGACGTGCTCGATGCGCTGCACGCCGCCAACGCCGAGCGGATTTCCCTACAGGTTCTGGAGAACTGACGCGATGTCGATGAAAGGTGGCTTCAAGAGGAAGTCCAAGGCCTCCGAGGAGATCCCGTCCTCGTCGTTGGCGGACATCGCATTCCTTCTCCTGATCTTCTTCATGGTCACGACGGTGTTCCCGAACGACCAGGAGCGCCCCATCGACTGGACTGAGGCGAGCGCCGCTCAGAAGATCGACGAGAAGAGCAAGAACATCCTCAACATCTGGGTCGAGCGGGACGGTTCGGTCTATATGAACGACCAGCAGTTCCAGATGGAGGAGGTATCGCAGTACATTGCGCCGCGCTATGCGCAGTCGGACCGAGCCCTGGTCATTTCGATCCGGGGCGACCGCGAGGTACCGTACAGGATCATCGACCAGCTTCAGGACGAGCTCGTCGCGGCCGGTGTGGTGCGCGTGGTCTTCGCCGCCCAGTTGGAACAGCAGATGCAGAGGGCAAGACGATGAATCCAGAAGCCGTACCGTCCGGACCCGTAGGCCCGACGGCGAACGATCGCTTGAAGCAGAGCTTCCAGAGTTGGTTCTGGGGCTCGATGATCGCAGCGACGGTCATCCACTTCGGCATCTTCGCCTTCTGGCCCGACTTCACCGCCGCGGACGTTTCGTACACGGCGGACGAACTCGAGGCCATCGAGCTTCCCCCCGAGATCGAGATTCCGCCGCCACCTCAGCAGATTTCGCGGCCGGCGACACCGGTGATCGCCGAGGCGAACATCGACGAGGACATCACGATCGCGCCGACCACGTTCGAGGACAACCCGGTCGAGGACCTCCCGCCGCCGCCGGAAGAGGTGGCGACGGACATCTCGTCCGCCCCGACGTTCACGCCGTTCACGGTGGCACCCTCGATCCAGAATCGCCGCGACGTGATTCGCGCCATGGAGCGGGAGTATCCGCCGCTCCTTCGTGATGCCGGGATCGGTGGAACGGTCAAGGTGTTCTTCTTCATCGACGAAGAGGGCAAGGTCAACGACTTCCGGATCGACCAGACGTCCGGACACCAGGCCCTGGACGACGCCGCGTTGAACGTGGCGGAGGTCTATCGCTTCTCGCCTGCCCTGAACCGGGACAAGAAAGTGCCGGTGTGGGTGTCGTTCCCGATTACCTTCCAGGTTCGGTAGACACCGGAGCTGACCAGGCGACGTCTGGACCCCGCCGGAGCTCCGGCGGGGTCCTTGCGTTTGTACCCCGCCGGCGGTGGCGTCAGGCTGACATCCACTGGACGGAGGAGCATGGAATCGGTGGGGCAGAGCGAGGAGGTCGCGGCGATCGAGCGCGCCCGATATCGGGCGCGACTTTCGGAGAGCGTGCCACGGCTCCGTGATCGCATCAATGCGGCGGTGCTTGCGGCCGGCCGGTCACCGGAAGACGTCCGCCTGGTCGCCGTCTCGAAGTCCCACCCCTTGGCGGCCGTCGAGGCCGCTCTGGAGTGTGGCCTGACCGACCTCGGCGAGAATCGCGTGGGGGAACTGCAGGCAAAGGCGGCCGCGACGAACCGCAAGGACGTTCGCTGGCACATGATCGGGCACGTTCAGAGCAGGAAGGCGCCCATGGTGGTCGGGTTGGCCGATCTGGTCCACTCGGTAGATTCCGTTCGCCTTGCGAAGCGGCTCTCGTCGGCCGCAGTGGACGAAGTTGTGGAGATGTCGATCCTGGCGCAGGTGAACACTTCGGGTGAGGCGAGCAAGTACGGACTTGACGCCTCGTCCGCCGTGGAAGCGGTGCACGAGATGTCGGAACTGCCTGGCGTACGCGTGGAAGGGCTGATGACGATGGCTCCGTTCGTGGACGACGAGGCGGTTCTGCGGGAGGCGTTCGCGGCGCTCCGTGAACTGAGGAATCGCGTGCGGGCCGCCGCCGACACGGTCGGAGCCGAGCTGTCGATGGGCATGACGAACGACCTCGAGTCTGCGATTCAGGAGGGGAGCACGATGATCCGTATCGGAACTGCACTCTTCGGAGACCGAAGCACATGATCGACC
Source organism: Gemmatimonadota bacterium (assembly GCA_029262115.1). GTDB lineage: Bacteria > Gemmatimonadota > Gemmatimonadetes > Longimicrobiales > Gaopeijiaceae > JAJCZZ01. Next base: position 55,972 of record JAJCZZ010000049.1, read on the forward strand.
TGACACCGTTGGACGTCCGGAACAAGCGCGGTGACTTCAAACGCGTCCTGAGGGGCTACGACCCTCAGGAGGTCGACGTATTCCTCGAGTTGGTCGCGGAGCGGTTGGACCACCTCGTCATGGAAAACCTCCGGCTACGGGAGCGCTCGGAGAACCTTCACGAGCAGGTGCAGTCGCAAACCGGTCGTGAGAAGGCCGTTCAGGAAGCGCTCGTGACAGCCCAGGAGTTGCGCGCGGACATCCGCTCGCAGGCCCAGCGCGGAGCCGAACTCGTCCTGGCCGAGGCGCAGACCGAGGCGCGGCGCCTGTTGGCCGAGGCGGAAGCCGAAGCCAAGGCCAGCGTCAGGAACGCCGAGCGGAACCTCGAGATGGGTCGCGACGCCCTCGAAGAGATGGAGCGGCGCCGGGGCCGCTTCCTGAAGCAGTTCCGCCAGCTCCTCGAACGCGAGTTGGACGTCGTGCAGGTGGAGGAGGAGCGAACCCCGCTCGAGGACCGTCCGATCGAGATGGAGTTGATGGGGGGGCGTACGCGCTCCGGTGACGAGGCGGCGCGGGAAGCCCGTGCCGCCATGAAAGCCGCGGAAGGCGCCTGGGATCCCGTCGACTCTCGTTCCGACACACAGGGTGATCCCGACACCGCTCCTCCCCCTCTCGACGCCTCACTCGATGAACTGGCGGCCGGATACTCCGGGCCCCTGGCCATGGGCGAGAAACCCGTACACGACCCGGTCTTCGACGCCCCTGATCTCCTCGATGGGCTCGCGGACGACTCCGAACCGCAGGACGGCACCCTCAGCCTCTCGTTCGAGGACACGCCGCCCGATGACGACAAACCACGGTGGGGCTGAGTCGCCCCGAAAGAGATCCGATGAACTACCCCGAACTGCCCGCGACCCTCGAGGCGTTGGAAGAGGAGACCCTCGCCCGCTGGCGTGAGGACGACCTCTTCCGTCAGACGCTCAGCGCGAACGCGGACGGTGAGCCGTTCGTCTTCTACGAGGGCCCACCCACGGCCAACGGCCGCCCAGGCCTTCACCACATCTTGTCGCGCACGATCAAGGACATGGTGTGCCGATACCATGCGCTGCGTGGTCGGCAGGTTACGCGTATCGCGGGCTGGGACACCCACGGCCTCCCGGTCGAAATCGAGACGGAAAAGCGACTGGGAATCAGTGGGAAGCCGGAGATCGAGGCGCTCGGGATCGAGGCATTCAACGCCGCGTGCCGCGATTCGGTCTTCACCTACCAGGAGGAGTGGGAGAACCTCTCGGAGCGTATCGGCTACTGGCTGGAGTACTGGCGCCCGTACGTGACCTTCCACGCGCCGTATGTGGAGTCCGTATGGTGGATCCTCAAGGAGCTGTCGGAGCGGGGCCTCATGTACCGGGGCCACAAGAGCGTCCCGTACTGTCCCCGGTGCGGTACCACGCTCTCGTCGCATGAGGTGGCGCAGGGCTACGAGGACGTCGAGGACCCCTCCCTCACGTTCCTGGCGCACATCCTCGACGAGGCGGGTCAGCCGGACGGGCGTGCGTTCCTCGTCTGGACCACGACTCCCTGGACGGTGCCGTCCAACGCGGGAATGGCCGTTCACCCCGACCTCGACTACGCCGAGGTCGCCCACGAGGGCCGGCGCTTCATCCTGGCCGAGGGACGCGTGGAGGCACACTTCGGAGAGGACGCCGAGGTCGTAGCCCGGCACAAGGGCTCGGCGCTGGTCGGCCTGCGGTATCGCCGCCCGCTGGACGTGGTGCCCATGCCGGCGGATCCGATGAACGGGTGGACGGTGGTCGGCGAGGACTTCGTGAGCGCGGACGACGGTACCGGCGTCGTGCACATGGCGCCCGCGTACGGCGCCGACGACTACGCGGCAGGGCAGCGCCATGGGCTGCCGATGCTCAACCCTCTCGACGACGAGGGGAAGTTCACCGACGACGTCGCTCTGGTGGCGGGTCTGTGGGTGAAGGACGCGGACCCGATCCTCGTGGAAGCTTTGAAGGCGAACGACGGCCTGTGGAGCATCGGGAGCCTCGTGCACTCTTACCCGCACTGCTGGCGCTGCTCCTCACCGCTTCTGTACGTCGCGCGTACCTCGTGGTTCGCCGCGACGTCGAGCCTCAGAGACGAGCTGATCGCGAACAACGATCAGGTGGCGTGGCACCCGCCGGAAGTGGGCGAAAACCGCTTCGGAGACTGGCTCAGGGGCAATGTCGACTGGGCGCTGTCTCGTGATCGCTACTGGGGGACGCCGCTTCCCGTCTGGGAGTGCGACGCGGAGCCGGACCATACGCAGTGGATCGGCTCGCTGGACGAGCTGTCCGCGGCCGCGGGCGGGCTTCCCGAGGACTTCGATCCGCACCGGCCCTTCATCGACGCGTTGACGTGGCCGTGCGCGTCGTGTTCGGGCACCATGAAGCGGAATCCGGCGGTCATCGACGTATGGTTCGACTCCGGCGCCATGCCGTTTGCTCAGTGGCACTACCCGTTCGAGCACGAGGCGGACTTCGACCGCCACTTTCCGGCCGACTTCATCTGCGAGGGACTCGACCAGACCCGTGGGTGGTTCTACTCGCTCATGGCCATCAGTACGATGCTCGGTCGCGGCCCGGCGTACCGGAATGTCGTCGTGAACGACCTCGTCCTCGACGCGACGGGCAGCAAGATGTCGAAGTCCAAGGGCAACGTCGTGAATCCCTGGGACGCCATCGGAGAGCACGGGGCGGACGCCCTGCGCTGGTACTTCATCACCGGCTCCAATCCATGGGTACCCAAGCGATATGATCCCGCGGGCGTGAAGGAGGCCGCGCGAAAGTTCTTCGACACGCTCTTCAACACGTACCGCTTTTTCAAGCTGTATGCGGACGCGGAGTCCTGGTCGCCCTCGGACGACGATCCGCCCGTGGCGGAGCGACCGCTTCTCGATCGCTGGTTGGCTGCCCGTCTCGATGACGTGACCGCGACTGTCGGGCGCGAAATGGACGAGTATCAACTCACGCCGGCCTACCGCGCGCTCGGCGACTTCGTGGTCGAGGACCTTTCCAACTGGTACGTGCGCCGGAGCCGCTCGCGCTTCTGGGGGAACGCCGACTCGCACGACGCACGTTCGGCGTTCCGGACGCTTCATGAGGCGTTGAGATCGGTGGCGCTGCTCGCGGCGCCTGTGGTGCCGATGACGGCGGATTGGCTGCATCACGCCTTGACGGGGGAGAGCGTACATCTCCAGCGCTTTCCCTCAGGCGCGGATCATCGGGATGCGCGGCTGGAAGAGGACATGGCGGCGGCGCGCGTCCTGGTCTCCTTGGGTCGAGCGGCCCGGGAGGACGTTAAGATCCGCGTCCGGCAGCCGCTCGGGACGCTCGAGGCGCTGATTCCCGGGAATCGGTCGTTGTCCGACGACGTGCTGGATGTGGTCAGGGACGAGTTGAATGTGAAGCGGGTCGAGTTCCTCGGCTCCGCCGATCACCTCGTGTCGCTCTCGGGCAATCCGAATTTTCGATCTCTGGGCAATCGGTTCGGGAAGCGAACGCAGAGGGCGGGCGGTGCCGTGCGGGCGTTGACCCAGGAGTCGCTTCAGGCCTACCGGGACGGACAGGTGGTCAAGATCGAGGTGGATGGAGAGCGGTTCGCGCTCGAGCCGGACGACCTGACCGTAGTCGAGGAGGCCACCGGCGACCGGGTCGTGAAGAGTGAGGCGGGCTTCACCGTCGCACTCGATCCCGCTATCGACGACGCGTTGGCATCCGAGGGGTTGGCGCGCGAACTGGTCAATCGGATTCAGCGGCTCCGGCGGGATGCTGGACTCGACATCACAGACCGGATCACGCTCCGGGTGGACGGCGATGAGCCCGTGAAGGAGGCGGCGCGCCGTCACCGAGACTTCATCGCGGGAGAGGTGCTTGCCCCATCCGTCGTGATCGGGGAGGCGGACGAGGAGTCCCTGGAGCATTCGCGCGACGTCGACCTCGACGGATCGAGGGGGCTGATCGAACTGTCCGTTCACTCCTGACGGGCGACTCACCATGACATTGAGCCACACCACCTTGGTGGTTGAGCACGGACATGGCGGCCGGTTGGATACGTATCTGTCCCATCAGTTGGACCTGTCGCGGACGCGGGTGCAGAAGCTCATCGCGGACGATCGGGTTCGCGTCGACGGTCGCCGCGCGCGGAAGTCGGAGCCGGTCGAGGAAGGGACGCGGATCGAGGTCGAGATCCCGCCGCCCGAGGCGACCGGGATCGAAGCGGAAGACCTGCCGTTGTCGATCGTGTATCAGGACGAGCATCTCGCCGTCGTCGACAAAGCTGCCGGGATGGTGGTCCACCCCGCTCCGGGGAACCGGACCGGGACGATGGTGAACGCGCTTCTCCACCATCTGGACGACCTGTCCGAAGTGGGCGGCCGGGCCCGCCCGGGCATCGTGCACCGCCTGGATCGCGATACATCGGGGCTGCTGGTGGTGGCCAAGACCGACCGTGCGCATCGCGGGCTCGCGGAGGACTTGAGGAAGCGGCTGCTGAAGCGTCTGTACGTCGCGGCGGCATGGGGGCACCTCGACGAGGCCGAGTTCATGGTCGATGCCCCGATCGGCCGGGACCCGGTGCACCGCAGACGGATGGCTGTGATCCCCGACGGACGGCGCGCCGTGAGCCACATGCGCGTGGTCGAACGTTGGACCCGTGCGGACCTTGTGCACGTCGCCCTCGAGACGGGGCGAACGCACCAGATTCGCGTCCACCTGGCACACCTCGGCCACCCCGTTGTCGGGGACGAGCAGTACGGCGTCGGATGGGAGCGGGGGATGGGGGGGCCGGCGCACGGGTGGGCGAAGGCACTGGCTCGCAGGGCGGGTCGACACTTCCTGCACGCGAAGGAACTCGCTTTCGACCACCCGGTCTCCGGTCGGCGCATGGAGTTCGAGGCACCGCTCCCTCCCGATCTCGCGGCCATTCACGAATGGGCGCGGGGGGAAAACGCGGACGACGGCCTCGCTCGCGGCGGTGGGTCGGAAGAGTGAGTCGGACCTTTTATTGCGGCTCCGAGTGGCCGATACTTAGGGCTCCGTTCCCAGAACCTCGCACCTCGTGGCTCCCGTCAAGGGAGGCGTCATTCCGCCGGCAATGACGGATCCAGATCCGAAACTGACCTTCGACTCCTTTGTCGTCGGGCCTGCCAACCGGTTGGCCAGCGCCGCCGCGCGCCGAGCGGCCGAGTCACCGGGCACCAGCTACAATCCGCTCTTCCTCTATTCCGCGTCGGGACTCGGGAAGTCGCATATCCTCAACGCCATCGCCAACCACGCGGGGCGTGTCGAGGGAGGGCCACGGATCGAGTATATGGCGCTGGAGGGATACCTCTCCGAGTTGACATCAGCGCTCGAATCGGGTGAGCGAGATGCGTTTCGCGACCGCTACGCCGAGCTCGATATCCTCCTTCTCGACGACGTACAGTTCCTGGCGGGTCAGCCGGAAGCTCAGGAGATGCTCCTTCGAACCCTGGACCAGTTGAGTTCGGGGGGGAGTCAGATCGTGCTTGCCAGCGATCGTCCGCCCGCCGACATCAACGGACTGGACGCCCGACTGGTATCGCGCTTCTCGGGGGGGTTGATCGTCGACATCGCGGCGCCGGAGTTGGAAACACGCGTGGCGATCATCCGGAAGAAGGCGGAGGAGCGGGGGCAGGTCCTGGATGAGGGTGTGGCGGAGGCGCTGGCGCGCATCCCGTTCCGCAACGTGCGGGAGCTCGGCGGTTCACTGAACAAGGTTTTCGCCACGCAGGATCTCGAGGGGCGCCGAGTGTCGGCCGGGGAGGTGGCCGACATGATGCGGGACGGCGCACCCATACCCACGCTGAGCGGTGACGAATTCGGGAGCTTCCTGTCCGACCTGAGCACGACGGTCGCCGCCACGGTCGAGGCGCAGGAAGAGGCATGGAGGAGGGCCTTCCGAGAAGCGATCGACGGCGCCGAGCGGGAGGGCTTCTCCGCCAAGCGGCTGCAGAACCTCGAAGGGTTGTCCGAGCCGAACGAGTGGGAGTCGGTGCTGCATACGTTCCACGACGATGTCGCCCGCCTGCGTGAGATCGAGGCGGACCTCGATCGTCTCGGAAACCCGTGGCCCGAGGCGGCCAAGGGCGTGCTCAAGGATCCGGACCGCGTCCCGGAAGCGGAGGCTCTGCTCACGTCGGTTCGTGAACGGCGACGTCCGTTTCGTCGGCTGGGGCCGGGGGCGGATCTGGAGGGGTTGGACGGCTTTGCCATGATCGCGGTGCGGGCGAGTCACCAGTTGGTGTTCGACGAGAAGCCGGAGTACAACCCGCTGTATGTGTGGGCCACCGACCCGAAGATCGGTCAGGCGCTTCTGGGCGCAGCAGGGCGCTCGTTCCAGGGGGTGCAGGGCGAGGCCCGTATGGCGGTCACCTCCGTGCGTGAATTCGCCGACGACTTCATCCGTGCCCTCGGCGACGGCGTTGCCGGCGCGTGGCGCGAGCGTTGGTGGACCGTTGACCTCCTGTTGGTACACGGCGTCGAAGAGCTGTCCGAGACCGAGCGGGCACAGGACGAGTTCTTCCACCTGTTCGAGGCGCTCAAACGCCGTGGTGCCCGGGTGATGCTTGCTGCGGACCGGCCGCCGTCGGGCATCGAGTCGATCGACGAGCGACTTCGCTCCCGGTTCGAGGGCGGGTTGGTTCTGGAGGTGGACGGCGGGTCCGCCGCCGGGAACCTGGCCCTGGTCGACGCGGCTGCCGACACTGCTGAAACCGAGGGGTTGTGGGGCGTTTCTGATGAGCCGTCAGGGATTCCTCCCCTCGATGAGTTGGAGGTTGGCGACCGGGCGGGGCTCTTCACCGAGGCGGGCCCGGGCGGTTCGGCCACCGGCGTCGCCGCTTCGATCGCTGAGGCGCCACCCGCGCCGAAGAAGGGCGGGGCCTGGTTCCCGTCCCAGGAGAACGTCGTGCTTCAATGGACCTGCGTCGATCAACTCCTTCAAGAGGAGTTGGACTGATGGCCATCGAGGGCTCCCTCCAGGACGTCAGTCTGGCCGACATTTGCCAGTTGCTGAGCATGGGAATGAAGACCGGGTGCCTCAGCCTGACGGACCGCTCGAACTTCGGGTACGTGTACTTCCGGAAGGGCAGGGTCATCCACGCGTCGGTCCTCAACCGGGCGGACCGTCTCGGTGAGCTGCTGGTACGCAACCACGTCATCACCCGGAAGGACCTTTCCCAGGCCATGGAGAAGCAGGCCATGGAAAAGGGAAAACGGCTGGGTGAGATCCTGGTGGAGATGGGTGCGCTGTCGGAAGAGGGCCTGCATAAGTACATCCAGATGCAGATCGAAGAGGCGGTGTACGCGCTCTTCACATGGGACCAGGGCTCGTTTCACTTCGACCCCGATCAGATGCCCGACGAGGAGGGCATTTTCCTCGTCAACGTGCCGGCTGAGGTGCTTCTCATGGAGGGCGCCCGCCGGGTCGACGAGTGGTCGCTGGTGGAGAAGAAGATTCCCTCGTTCGACCTCGTTCTCCAGTTCGACAAGCATCCGGACGAGAACGAAGAAGAGGTCGAGCTGACGAAGGATCAGAAGAAGGTCCTGCCGTTCATCGATGGTGTCCGCACCGTCTCCGAGATCATGATGGAAGCCGGGCTGGTGGAATTCGACACCGGGAAGGCCCTGTACGGCCTCATCCAGGCCGGCTTCGTGAGCCGGGCCGGTGCCCGCAGCACGAGCGAGGAGACCGGCGGGGACGAGAGGCTACAACAGCATCTCAACCTCGGCATCGCCTTCTATAGATCGGGGATGATGGAGGACGCGATGCGTGAGTTCGAAGCCGCGCTCGCCTCGGATCCCAAGCAGGCACGTGCCAACTTCATGCTCGGCTTGATGGCGTTCCGCAAAGGGCGATTCGAGGACGCGCTCTCGAGGTTCGGCGCGATGCCCGACGGACTCAAGGGCGCCTACGCGGTGCAGCGCAACCGTGCGCTGGCCCTGGAGATGCTGGGCCGGTACGACGAGGCATCCAAGGCGCTGGACGGCGCACTCGCGGCCCGCCCTGACGACGCGGAGGTCCACCTTCTGCGGGCGATCGTGCGATTGAAGGCGAGGGACGCGGCCGGCGCGTTGGAGTGTCTGCGAGCCTACCGCACGTCTCCAAAGGTCAAGAAGCCCTCCGAGATCTACTACGCGTACACGGTCCTGGCCTCCGCCGTTGCCGGCGAGATCGACTACGCCGTGTCCGTGGGCCGGGAGGGCCTTACGCAGTATCCCGAGTCGGGTCCGATCCTGGTCAACACGGGGGCGGTGCTCGAGCGCCGGGGTGAGATGGACGCGGCGGCGGCGCTCTACAAGCGTGCGGTAACCGTCGACCCCGCGCCGCCCCAGGCCCACAAGAACCTGGGAGACCAGGCGTACGCGCGCGGCGACGCTGAGGGCGCTCGCGTCCAGTATGAGAGGGCCGTGAAGCTGGCGCCCCGCCTCGGAGACGACGTGTACCTCCGGCTGGGAACCATCGCCTATAAAGACCACGACCCGGACGTGGCCGTTCTCCTCTGGCGCCGCGCCCTCGATTTGAACCCGAACAACGAAGCCGTCCAGAGCAACCTGGAGACGTTGGCCGGCACGTGACCGCGGCCCGGACGCCTTCATGGACGGCCGTCCTGTTCGCGCTGTGGTTTGCGAGTAGCGCATCGGCCCAGGTCGCGGACTCTGTCGGGCGTCCGGGGGCGCAGGTCGAGCCGTCGGCCTCCACAGCGCCCGCCATTCTGGACGGGGTGGCGTACGGAAGCGTATCCGAGGCGGACATCCAAGTCCGCTTCGCGCCCCACGACTCGCTCGTGGCGCTCCGGGTGCTCGACTTCCTGCGCACCCGCCCCCCGTTGCCGGGCCTGCCGCCCACCGTGCCCGAAGGCGTCACTGTGGTCCTCGCACACACACCGGTCGCGCTCGACGAGGCCATCGGCGGGGTGGTCCCCGAGTGGCGGGGGGGAGTGGCGGTCCCGAGCCGTCGCCTGCTGGTGGTGCCAACCGGTGAGGGACGACGGATCCTGGACCCGGAGGGCCGCCGCGTGCTTCTCCACGAATGGGCCCATCTGGGACTTCACGGCCACATGGGTGACCTGCGAATCCCGCGCTGGTTCGACGAAGGATACGCACAGTGGGCGTCCGGCGGCTTCGACGCGGCCGAGGCATGGAAGCTTCGGGTGATGGTGGCGCTGGGAAATGCGCCGCCGCTCGATTCACTGCGGCTGGGGTGGCCGGCGCGACGGGGTGAAGCTGAAGCGGCCTACCTCCTGTCAGCCAGCGCCCTGACGTTTCTACTGGGCGACAGCGGTCCCCGCGGCCTCGCGCTCTTTCTGGGCCGGTGGAAAGAGAGTCGATCTTTCGAAAGTGCGTTTCGACTCACGTTCGGGCTGACCACCGACCAGTTCGAGGGCGACTGGAAGCGACATGTAAAGGAGACCTACGGGTGGCTCCTCTTGCTGTCCCACTCCACCGTTTTCTGGCTTGCGTTGACCCTGTTCCTGCTCGTCCTCGTCAGCTTTCGCAGGCGCTACAACCGGGATCGCCTGGCCCGCCTTCGTGCCGACGAGGTGCCGGAGCGACCGGCGTACTGGGAGGGAGAGTGGGGCGTGCCCGGGCAGGTGCCGGCGCCGGACGACCCGAACCTTGGACCCCGGACCCCGCACAGGGGGGTAGAGGACGCCAATGAGCCGAAAGATCCTGATCGTCGATGACGATACCGATGCCCTCGACGTATACCGTACGCGTCTGACCCACGCGGGCTACGAGGTCGAGCTGGCAGAGAGCGCGGAAGTCGCGCTCGGCCGTGTCGAGGCGTTCCGGCCGCAGATGGTCGTGACCGACGTGCGGATGTCGGGCATGACCGGTCTGGAGCTGCTGGAGCACCTCAAGGAGCATATGCCGGACGTGACCGTGGTCGTGATGACCGGTCACGAGGACATGGAGACCGCCGTCACGGCCATGAAGGCCGGAGCGTTCGAGTTCCTCGTGAAGCCGGTGAACCCGCGTGCGTTGGAGGCGTTGGCCGATCGGTGCTTCCGGGAACGCCGGGTCGACGCGGAGATGTCCGAGACGGAGCAGGTCGGACCGCCGGCCGAGTCGAGCCCCATGGTGGGCCGCGACCCGCGGATGATCGAGATCTACAAGGTCATTGGCACGCTCGCGCGCAATCGAGCGACGGTGCTCCTACGCGGAGAAACCGGGACCGGCAAGGAAGTCATCGCCCGTGCCATCCACGAGCACTCGGCGCACGCCGCCCAGCCGTTCATTGCCGTCAATTGCACCGCCCTGACCGAGACGCTCCTGGAGTCGGAGCTGTTCGGTCACGTGAAGGGGTCGTTCACGGGCGCCACCACGAACCGGAAAGGCTTCTTCGAACTGGCGCGGGAAGGAACCGTGTTCCTCGATGAGATCGGGGATACCACCCCGGAATTCCAGACGAAGCTGCTTCGGGTCCTGCAGGAACGGCAGTTCTTTCCTGTCGGCGGCGAGGAGCCACGACGGACCGACGCTCGCGTGATTGCCGCAACCCACCAGCCGCTGGAGGAGCTCGTTGCCCGGGATCGATTCCGGCACGACCTCTACTACCGGCTCAAGGTCATCCAGATCGACATCCCCCCGCTGCGCGAGCGCCCGGGAGACATCCCGCTGCTGGCGAACGCGCTCCTCGGGCGGATCGCCCGCCAGACGGGACGGGACGTGCGGAGGATCTCGGACGACGCCATGGCCCGCCTTCAGGCGTATGCGTGGCCCGGCAACGTGCGCGAGATGGAGAACATCCTGACGCGGGCGGCGCTCCTGGCACGTGGGACGACCATCGGTCCGGACCACCTCGTCCTGGCCGACGACGATATGCACGGTGAAGACCTGAGCCTTGCCGCAGCGGTGCGCCGACATGTTCGCAAGGTGCTGGCGAGGGCAGGAGACGACCTCGGGGAGGCCGCCCGCCTGCTCGATGTGGACGCAGCCGAAGTGCGCCGGCATCTGGACGACGAACCGCGTTGACCCGCCTGACCTACTTCTGTAGCGTTCTGCCATCATGAGCCGCCGAACCCGTACGACCAAGCCTACCGTAGCCCCCGCATCGCTTCGCTTCACGCGAGTGAACGCACTGCTGGCCGCCGGCGGACTGGTTGCCCTAACGCTCGGGTACTGGCTGCTGGCGCAGGGTTCGATCACCGCGGCGCCTCTGCTGCTGGTGTTGGCCTACGTGGTGCTGCTTCCGCTGGCGATCATTCTGTAGGGGAGCGGGGGCGCCGCCGAGTGGCGGCTCCTGAGGTCTCTCGTTTAGCAGCCGCCTCTTCTCCCTCGTTTTCACGACCGCCAGAGAGCGTCCGATGACGGATGCGCGAAACCCAGGCTTCGAAGAGGTGGTCCGAGAGAGCTTCGCGGCGCAGCACCTGATGGCGACCATCGGTGCGAGGCTGGAGCGCGTGGCCGCCGGTGAGATCGAGATCCGGCTCCCCTTCCGGCGTGACCTGACGCAGCAGCACGGGTTCCTCCACGCCGGCGTCGTCACCTCCGCAATGGACAGCGCCTGTGGCTACGCCGCGCTCAGCCTGATGCCGGAGGGGGTCGGTGTCCTTACGATCGAATTCAAGATCAATCTGTTAGCCCCGGCTCGAGGAGAGGAGTTGATCGCGCGCGGCTGGGTCATCCGATCGGGCCGGACCATCACCGTCTGTCAGGGCGAAGCGTGCATGCTGAGCGAGGGAACGGAGACGCCGGTGGCGACCATGCTTGCTACGATCATGACGATAAGGGAGCGCCCGGAGATCGTGGGGTGATCGTCCGCGAGCCCGGTTCGCGCCTACCGACCGTCCGAAGCGTGGACTATCTTCAGCGGCGTTCCGACCGGGGCGACAGCGGCGGAAGGACCGTGGGGGTTCGCGACCGGCGCAGCCGTGCGTCGAGAAAGTCGGGACCAGTAGCGTAGCATCTCAGGGCGCTTAGCTCAGCTGGTTTAGAGCACCTGCCTTACAAGCAGGGGGTCGGGGGTTCGAATCCCTCAGCGCCCACTGGAGGAAGTGAAGCCTCGCGACGGTTTAGGCCGCTGCGCGGGCTTTGCTGTTGAGGGCGCGGTGTGGCAGGAGCGTGTCGGTTTCGACACCAAGACGTCTTGGGTGTGGGTAGACGCTCGGTGTGTGCACTTATCACGAATCTCGCGTGCACACTGGACCTTAAGCCTTGTTAAGGGCGTACACAGCGGTGTGATGATGAGTGATGGTGGACCGCTTCCTTGAGCGATTTACGGACGCGGAAAGCCGCATAGCAACGAGGGTAGGAGCGCTATGGCCAAGCCGATCAAGGCTACCCCGGTCATCAAGGGGCGCGACGCCGCCCGGATTGTGCGGGAACTCCGCGAGGGTACTCCGCCGACCGAGAAGCGCGCTGCTACCCTGAAGCGGGCGCGCGAGACGTTCGAGAGGTCTTCCGCCAAGAGCAAGTGGGCCAGCCAGTAGTTGGGAGGCCCCGAAGCGACGACGGAATCCGGGTTTCTGGATTCCCTCTCGATTCAGCCGGCGCCGCAGGGGTTCCGGGCTGACGGCTTCGAGTGCGGGGAACCGGATTTATCCGATTACATCTGCGACGGGACGTCCGCGGCCGATCAGGCGGCGGGCGTTTCTCGTGTTACCTGGTGCTCACGGACGACGGTCAACTCGTCGCGTACTTCACTGTCCTGGCCGACCGGATCCACCTCGAGACGAAGGAACGTCCCAAGGAACTGAGGTATCCCAACGCCCCGGCGATCAAGTTGGGCCGCATGGGCGTCCGGTACGTGACGCTGGACGCCCTCCCGCGCCCCGGGTTGGTTACGTGGTACGAGCGCTATGGGTTCGAGGTCCCTGGCCGGCCGTGCCGGCACCCCCCCCGTCCTGACCTTGACGACCGGCGGACCCGGCAACCCGCGGTCCTGAGCCCAAGGGGGCGACCCTGGCTCGCGCCGCTCTTGTCCCCGCCCGTCCCACGCCGTACATGGTTCCGACGCCCATCTCCCCATCCGCGGCCAACCATGTCCCTTCGAAAGAACTACTCGGGCTATACCTCGTTTTCCTACCTCGACGCCGACACCGACTACCGGGCGTTCGAACTGGCCCGCGAGATCGACCGGGTGCCAGCGTCGCCGGTCGAACTGACCGCCGCCGAAGAGGCGCGCGTCGAATCCCTGGTCGATCGCTTCATCTTCATCTCTCTCCACGAGCATCTGGGCGTGTTCCCCGCCCGCATCGAGGAGACTCCCGAATACGCCCGGCACGGACGTATGGCCACCGCCTTCGAGGGACTGGCGGCGTCGTACTGGGACTGTGTGTTCGACAACCTGATGGACGGGATCTGCACGATCCACTCGCGCTCGGGTTGGCAGTGGGACGATGTCCTGCACGACTTGGGCATGCGGCTCTGTGACATCGCCCATCAGGACTTCGTGACCCATTGCCTGCGGACCGACGATATCCGCCGGGCGCATGACGAGGGGCGGGTCGCGCTGGTAGCCTCGATGGAGGGCGCGGCCATGATCGAGAACGACCTCGACCGGATCGACCTGCTGTACGGCTTCGGCCTGAGGGCGCTGGGCATCACCTACTCCGAGTCCAACGCGCTCGGGAACGGTCTCAAGGAGGCGAGGGACGGGGGGCTGACCGCGTTCGGGCGAAAGGCGGTCGAGCGCATGAACAAGGTGGGTATGCTCATCGACTGCTCGCACTGCGGCGACCAGACGACGCTCGACACGATCGAATGCTCGGAGCTACCGATCGTGCTGTCGCATATCGGCGCGCGGGCGCTGTGGGACTCCAACCGACTGGCGCCGGACGCCGTCCTGGAGGCGTGCGCGGCGAAGGGTGGGGTCATCGGCGTCGAGGCGGCGCCCCACACGACCCTCACGCCGACGCACCGGCGCCACGGGCTCGACGCGTTCATGGAGCACTTCCAGTACATCGAGGATCTGGTCGGGATCGACCACGTGTCGTTCGGACCCGACACGCTCTACGGTGACCACGTGGGTCTCCACCGCGTGTACTCGGCGAACCTGTCCCTCAAGGAGTCCCGGGGCGGTGCGACTCCGGGCGAGGACTACGAGCCGGTGGAGTACGTCGAGGGGCTGGAGAACCCGACGGAAGGGTCGCACAACATCGTGCGCTGGCTGGTGAAGAACGGATATACCGACACGGACATCGAGAAGGTTATGGGAGGGAACGCACTCCGGGTCCTCGACCAGGTCTGGGCCTGATCCGCGGGCTCGCACGCACACGCGTTCCGGGGGCGGCGTGCCTGGCGTTTGCGGTCGGGCTCGCCCCGCTACCCGTCGCCGCCGCGCAGGCGTTCGTGCACTCGGCGACCGCCACGGTGGTTGTGGACGACTCCGGCACATCCGCGGAAGTGCACATCGAATACCAGGTCGGGCCATTGGCGTTTGGGCAGGACCGCGTGGACGGCCGGATTCTCCTGTTCGAGGGCACCGACGTGCGTTCGGTGATGGTCGACGGCGCCGAGGCGAGGGTACGCCTTACGGGTGACGGCGCCGCGCGGGCGGTTTCGCTGCCGGTTGGGAGCGTCGCGGGCCCGTCGGGCGGTCGCCCTGGCCGCGCCGGTACCGACGGCCCCGCCTCCCTCTCCGTGCGGTACAGGGTCGAGGGCGCTGTGAGCATCGACGACGACGGCGCGCGCGTCCGGCTCCGCGTTCCCCTCCTGACGCTGCTCGCCCCTCCCGCGGACACGGGTCCGGGCTTGTTCCAGGCCGAGCTGCGGCTGCCGGACGCGTGGAAGGTCTCCGAGGGCTTCCCGACGACCCTGCGGTCGGACGGGAGCGGTGGGCACACGGTGACCCTTCCCGTCGTTCCGGCGCTCATCAGCGCGCGCGCACGAACGGACGGAGGATGGCGGCCCGGACTTCCGGGCGTGCTCGATATGGTGGCGGTCTTTTCGCTCGTGGGGTTTTTCCTCGTCACACGACGCCATCTCATGGACGACGCCTGACATGCCCGGCTTCACCTTCTGGGGGCTCTTCGCCGCGTGCGGCGTCATCCTGGTCGGGTACGCCGTGTGGATGTGGTGGGTGGAGCGGTGACCGTTCAGATCGCGGTGTTCATCGCGTACTTCCTGGTGGTCTTCGCCATTGGCTGGATCTCGCTGCGAAAGTCGACCACCGAGGAGGACTACTGGATCGCGGGCGGCAACCTCGGGTGGTTCACCGGCGGCGCCACGCTCGCCGCGACGCACACCAGCGCGGGCACGTTCGTGGGCACGATCGGCGTGATGTACACGGCCGGCTGGTCGTTCGGTTGGGTCCTGCTCTCGATTCCGCTCGCGTACTGGTTCGTCGCCGCGATCCTCGCCCCCCGCTTCACGAGGGTCCGCCAGCTTACGCTTCCCGCCTTTATGGAGGCACGCTACTACAGCAAGCGCGTGCGCGGGCTCGCCGCGATGATCGTGCTCGTCGCCACGGTGGTCTACATCCAGGCGCAGATCGTGGCGGGTGGGCTCGTGGCCAACATCGTCTTCGGCATTCCGACGCGTTGGGGGATGGTGGCGTTCACCCTGGTCCTCCTGGCCTACACGGTCATCGGGGGGATGGTCGCGGTGGTGTACACCGACGCCTTTCAGCTCGTGGTGATGTCCCTCGGGGCGGTGCTCGCGCTTCCGTTGGCCGTACGGCAGGTCGACGGTTGGGGCCCGCTCTTCACGCTCGTCGAAGCCGCGCAGCCGACCGTCTTCCAGTGGGGCACGCTTCCGGCCACGCTCCTGTTCACGATGGGGCTCGCGTTCTTCCTTGGCTCGATCGCGACGCCGGAGAAGTTGATCCGGTTGTACGCCATGAAGGACATGCGGACGATTCGACGAGGTGTCTTCCTGGCCGTGGTCGTGGTGACGGTCCTGAATCTGCTGGTCTTTCTCATCGCCCTGACGGCGATCGTGTTGTTCCCCACGCTACCGACCGGTGACCTGGCGATGCCGATGGTGGCGACCGCGGTGCTCCCGCCGGCTCTCGGGGCGATGATGCTGGCGGCCATCACTGCTGCGATGATGTCGACGGTGGATTCCCTTCTGATCGTGGCGGGGTCGGCCCTGTCTGTGGATCTCTATCAGAACCTGGTCGATCCGGACGCGTCCCCGGGGCGTCGGGCGTTCGTCGATCGCGCCGGCATCGTCGTGGTCGGCCTGGTGCCGCTCCTGCTCCTCCTGAGCGGGGTCGGCGAGGGAGAGTTGGTCCAATTCATCGTGTTGCTCTTTACCGCGTTGATGGCGTCGTCCTTTGCCATGCCGGTGGTTGGCGGCGTGTTGTGGCGTCGGGCTACCCGAGAGGGCGCCGCCGCCGCGATGGTCGGCGGCGTCAGCGCCACGTTCGCGTGGGACCTTCTGGGCAGCCCGGCCATCGATCCGGTTCTTCCTGGATTCCTCGTTTCGTGCGCCCTGTTCGTCGGTGTCAGCCTGGTCACGCCGCCCCCACCGGAGGCGGCGGTTTCTCCATATTTCGCACGAGCCGGCAACGATTGAGAAACAACCACGCTTGTTCGCTGCGCAGATATTGTAGACCTTTAGGTCCCCCCAGGACCCAACGAACGAATTTTTTAGTGGCACCTCGACGATATCCTTGCCAGCGGTGCGGCTCTGCTATTGACCCCGACCTCTCTGTCTGTCCGTTCTGTGAACGGCCGGACCCTCTTGCGTACCGTCGTACCCGGCGGGCAGCATTCATCGTCCTCGCGGCGCTGTTTTTGATCGTCGCGTTGGGCTGGCTCGCCGTCGGCTGAGCCATTCCCGCAGGGTGGAGGCACGGATGGCTGAAAGCACGTCTTCGATGGTCGATCGCATGGTCGGCGCGTCCCTCCTGAACGTCGACACGTTCGAGGAGGTGGAGCACGACAACGACGCAACGCTTCAGGCAGCCGGCGTCGTAGCTCTCGTAGCCGTGGCCCAGGGCATCGGCGCCTCCGGTGCCGGGCTGATCGGCGCCTTGACCGGATCGGTCGCCGCCGTGATCGGATGGCTGGTCTGGGCCGGGATCACGTACGTAGTCGGCGATAAGCTCTTCGGTGGTACGGCCACCTGGGGCGAGGTCCTGCGTACGCTCGGTTTCGCGCAGGCGCCCGGAGTCCTGTTCGTCTTCGGCATTCTGCCGCTGGCCGGGCTACTCCTCTGGGTCCTTCCTTTCTGGATGGCGGTGGCGGGATTCATCGGACTGCGCCAGGCGCTCGACATCGGCAACGCCAAGACGCTCTTCACGGTCCTCATCGGTGTGGTGGCGTACGCGGTCCTGACCGCCAACTTCTAGTGTGGTGCTACGAAAGTGTCTCGGCCATTCGAGAGCCGATGCATCCGGCCCTGGGTCGTTACTCCTCCTCGAAATAGCGGTGCTATTCCTCGTCGTCGCGCCTACCAGGATCCGGCGCCTCGACCCTCTCGGTGGCTCGCGAACTTTCGCAACACCACACTAGGGTCCTCGCCTACGGTCGCTCCGCGGTGTCGGCGACCTTCGATCCGATCTGACAGAGGCGTACATGGAGTTCGGTTGGAATCCCTCCACCTGGGTGTCGCTGCGGCCGTTCGGCATCGGCAAGGAAAAGCCGCATCACTTTCGGGACATGGCCCGAATCCTCTGGCAGAACCGGGACGAGCTCGAGTACGGCATGAAGATCCTGCGCGACGGCGTCTGCGACGGCTGCGCGCTCGGCACCACCGGCATCCAGGACTTTACGCTCGACGGGGTTCACCTCTGCACGATCCGGCTGGAACTCCTGCGGCTGAACACGATGGGCGCCCTCGACCCGGAGCCGCTGGACGATGTCTCGAGGCTGGCCGCCCTCGCGCCCGACGAGCTTCGAGCGCTGGGACGGATTCCGTTTCCCATGGTCCGGCGAAGAGGCGACCCAGGCTTCACCCGCGTCCCGTGGGACGAGGCGATGGCGCTTCTGGCCGACCGGGTCGGGGCGGTGGAGCCCGAGCGCATGGCCTTCTACCTCACGTCGCGCGGCATCACGAACGAGACGTACTACGTGGTTCAGAAGGCGGTGCGGGCCATCGGCTCGAACAACGTCGACAACTCCGCCCGTATCTGCCACGCCCCGAGCACGACCACGCTGAAGCGCTCGCTGGGGGTCGCTGCGTCCACCTGCTCGTACACCGACTGGATGGGCACCGATCTCCTCGTGTTCATCGGCTCCCACGTGGCCAACAACCAGCCGGTGGCCACGAAGTACATGTACCGCGCCAAGGAGCAGGGCACCCGTATTGTCATGGTGAACTCCTTCCGGGAGCCGGGGATGGAGGAATACTGGATCCCCTCCATCATGGATTCGGCCGTCTTCGGCACGAAGCTCACCGACGACTTCTTTGCTGTCCATCAGGGCGGTGACGTCGCGTTCCTGAATGGCGTGCTCAAGCATCTCATCGAGACCGACCAGGTAAACCATGCGTTCGTTGCGGCCCACACTGAGGGCTTCGACGCGCTCGCGGCGGATGTCGCTCGCCAGTCCTGGGAGGATCTCGAGCGGTACAGCGGGGTGGGTCGAGCGGAGATGGCCGAGTTCGGCAATATGGTCGGTGCGGCCCGCACGGCCGTCTTCGTGTGGAGCATGGGCATCACACAACACCGCTTCGGCGTGGACAATGTGCAGGCCATCGTCAATCTGGCCCTGGCCCGTGGCTTCGTCGGCCAGGAGAAGAGCGGGCTCATGCCGATTCGGGGGCACTCAGGCGTTCAGGGCGGTGCGGAGGTCGGCGCGGTCCCGTGGTCGTTTTCGGGGGGACGACCGGTCGATACGTCCGGCGCGCAGGAGATGTCCGATCTCTGGGGCTTCGACGTTCCGTCGTGGCGCGGCCTGTCGGCCGTGGAAACGGTCCACGCCGCCCATCGAGGCGAGATCGACCTTCTGTGGGCCATCGGCGGGGACTACCTCGGAACGTTGCCCGATCCGGAGTACTGCCGGGAGGCGCTCGAACGGGTGCCGGTGCGCGTCCATCAGGACATCGTGCTCGCGCACCAGATGTTCGTGGAACCGGCCGACACGGTGGTTCTGCTTCCCGCGACCACCCGGTACGAGCAGCCGGGCGGGGGCACGGAGACGTCGACCGAACGGCGCATCATCTTCAGCCCGGAGATCCCGGGGCGCCGTATCGCCGAGGCGCGTGCGGAGTGGCAGGTGTTCGCCGACCTCGCCGCCCGAGTGCGACCCGACCGGGCCCACGCCATGGACTTTCCCGACGCCCAGGCCGTACGCGACGACATCGGGAGGTCCGTGCCATTGTACGGTGGGATCGAGAGGCTTCGGCATAAAGGAGACGCCATGCAGTGGGGCGGATCCCGGCTTTGCGAGGGCGCGGTGTTCGGCCACCCCGACGGGCGCGCCCGATTCGTCGCGGTCCAGCCGCCGGAACTGCACATCCCCGAGGGCTGGTTCCATCTGACCACCCGACGGGGCAAGCAGTTCAACTCGATGGTCCAGGCCGAGCGGGACCCGCTGACCGGCGCCGTCCGCGACCATGTGTTCATGTCCGAGGAGGACGCGCTGCGTCTCGGCCTGGAGGAAGGGTCGGCGATCATGCTCCGGTCCGCGGTCGGGTCGATGAACGGGCGCGTTCGGATCTCAGCGGTGAAGCCGCGGAACCTCCAGGTCCACTGGCCGGAAGCCAACCCGGTCATCCGGCACGACGTCGTGGAGCCGGAGTGCGGCATCCCGGACTACACGGCGGTCGTGGAGGTGATCGAGGGCCACCACGCGTGAATCCCGGAGGCTCACAGGCGCGTACGCTGAAGGTTTATCGCTTTCGCGAGGGTGGGCTTGTACGGGAAAAGGACGTCGTAGCGGTGGAGGAGCCGCTGGAAATTCGCATAGCGTGGGCGGAGGGGAGCGGTGGCTCGAGAAGTGAAGCGATGGCGGTTACCATGCGAACACCGGGCGACGACTTCGGACTCACAGCGGGTTTTTTGCACGGTGAGGGCGTGGTGCGGCACCGGGACGATCTCCTCGAGATCACCTACTGCCGGTCCGGAGAAGGGCCTCAGCAATACAACATCGTCGAGGCGCGCCTGAATTCTCAGGTCGCGTTCGATCCGGAGCTCGTGCGCCGTAACTTCTACACGTCGTCGAGCTGCGGCGTCTGCGGCAAGGCGTCGCTGGAAGCGGTCGAGGCGCAGGGCTGCTCCGTCCTTCCGTCCGGGCCGACCGTCGCCGGCGATCTGATTCGGTCGCTCCCGGGGCTCCTGCTCCAGAATCAGGGGGTGTTCCAGCGCACGGGTGGGCTGCACGCTGCGGGCGTGTTCGCCACCGACGGTCGGCTTCTCGTCCTCCGCGAGGATGTCGGGCGACACAACGCGGTCGACAAGGTTGTCGGCCATCGGCTTCTCGCGGGCGCGCTGCCCGACCCAAACGCCGTTCTGGTCGTCAGCGGTCGGGCGTCGTTCGAACTGGTCCAGAAGGCGGTGGCGGCCGGTATTCCCCTTCTGGTAGCGGTGGGGGCTCCTTCTAGTCTGGCGGTGGACCTCGCACGCCGCTTCGGGCTGACCCTGGTCGGCTTCGCCCGCCCCGATGGCTTCAACGTGTACTCGGGTCCCGAGCGGATCGGATGAGCGGCCGACGCTCGCACCGGATCTCAGTATTGGTCACTTGACTATTCGTCACATGACCTATAATAATGCGGCATGACCGCCAATGAACACCTCCCGCTCAGCCCGCGCGATTTCCTCATCCTTCTGGTTCTGGTCGACGGCCCACTTCACGGATGGGGGATTCTGAAAGCGGTCGAGGAGCGGGTCGGCGACGAAGTGCTGCTGGACCCCGCCAACCTCTATCGCTCCATGAAGCGCTTGAAGCGCGACGGCATCGTCGACGAGGCCGCCGGTCAGGACGAGGGCGCCTCGGCTGATCAGCGGCGGGACTTCGATCTGACCGACCTGGGGCGCGCGGTGGTGCGGGCTGAGGCAGCACGGCTTGCACGGCTGACGCAGGTCGCCCAGGCGGCGGACCTGCTGGGCAGGGGAGCTTCGGGCAGTCGGGGATGAGCACCGTGGCGGCACTGGTCTACCGGATCCTGCTTCTGCTGAGCCCGCCGGGCTTCAGGCGGGAGTGTGGTGGAGCGGCTCAGGCTCTGTTCGAGCGCTCCCTGATTGGCAGGAGCGGGCGCGAGCTGATGCGACGGGTCCTGCGTGGGTGGTGGGGATTGATGCAGGTGACGGCCGCCGAGTGGGAGGAGCAGTTCTTCGGTGTTCCGAACGCGAAACGGCAATGGAGGGGAGGGGTGGCGATGAGTATTTCGAAGATGACCACGTTGCGGCAAGCTGTTCGATCGGTGGTCCGGTCCCCGGCCCTCAGCTTGGGCGTGATCGGCCTACTGGGGCTGGGGGTAGGAGCAACCGTGACGGTTCTGTCCGTGGTTGACGGCGTCCTGATCCGGTCACTGCCGTATCCGGAATCGGATCGGATTCTGCTCGTCGACGAGGGAGCCCACAGTTGGCCCGACTTCATCGACTGGCGCGAGACCGTGCCCGCGTTCCAGGTCATGGCGGCGGGATCGGGCTACTCCGTCATCCTGGCCGGCGACGTCCTTCAGGACATCCCGGTGGCACGGGTGAGCGGCGGGTTCTTCGAACTGTTCGATCTGGAGGCCCGAGTGGGTCGACTCCCTACGGACGAGGAGCTCGAAAGCGACGTCCCGGTCGGCGTCCTCTCGCACCCGGCCTGGGAGCGACGCTGGGGAGCAGATCCCGACATCGTCGGGCGCACGGTCACGCTCAACGGGCAACCGGTCGAGGTCATCGGCGTCCTCTCGGCCGACTTTGTTCCACCCCAGGCGATCACAGGCACGCCCGACATCATTCTTCCGATCGATCAGGACGGGAACCTGACCCGGCACGATCGGAGCTATACGGTTCTGGGGCGTCTCGCGGAGGGAGCCACGATTGCGCAGGCCCGTGCCGGGCTTCGGTCCCGCGCAGAGGCCTTCGCGACCATCGAGCCCGACCTGTATCTGGATAGCGACGGCGCGCTGAGACGGACCTTCCCACCGGTCACGCTGCAGGAAGCCACCTCGGGCGACGCACGTCCACCACTCCTGATTCTGCTGACCGGGGCCGGTCTGCTCCTGCTCGTGGCGATCGGGAACGCGGCGAGCTTGCTACTGGCTCGTGGCGAGGCAAGGCAGGGCGAGTTGGCCGTTCGCCGGGCTCTGGGCGGCGGCCCATCGATCCGTCATCAGCTCCTCACCGAGGCCACGCTCTTGAGCTTGGCGGGCGGGGCTCTCGGCCTGCTGGCCGCGATGGCGGGAGTGCGGCTCGTGCAGGCGTTCGAGCCGGGTGATCTCCCCAGGGTCGAAGCCCTCGCGATCGACCTGAGGGTGACCGCAATGGCCACCGCGCTGGCTCTTCTGGCCGGCCTTCTGGTCGGGGTCATACCCGCGGTCCGATCGGGCCGGTCGTCGCCCGCAACCACTCTTCGTCGGGCCGAGGCCGGAGCGCGTGGGAGGCACGCCGGCACCGCGGGGCGCTGGCTGGTTGTCGCCGAAGCGACGCTAGCATCCCTTCTTCTGGTTGGTTCACTCACCGTCGTCGAGGGTCTGCGCGGTCTCCTGAGCAGCGATCCGGGATTCGATCCGGCGAATGTCTGGACCGTATCCATCAACATGGGCCAGCTCAGTGACGAAGAGAGCAGTACGACGGGCGAGCAGATCCGAGCGACGCTGAGTGACATGCCGGGGGTCAACGCGGCTGGGGCGGGGCGGACCGTGCCTTTTCAGGTGGTTGGTGGGAGTCGGTGCTGCTGGGTCGGGGAGCTGGAATACAACGGTGTGGAGGTGGACCGGATCTGGATTCACCCGGTCACGCCCGGCTACTTCGAGGCACTCGGCATCACTGTGGCGGCGGGGAGGAGTTTTCGCGATGAGGATCATACGACCACCAACGGCCCCATCATCCTCAACCAGACGGCGGCCCGGGAGGTGTTCGGTGATCAAGACCCGATCGGGCGGATCGCCCGGTTCG
Source organism: Gemmatimonadota bacterium (assembly GCA_029262115.1). Lineage (GTDB taxonomy): Bacteria > Gemmatimonadota > Gemmatimonadetes > Longimicrobiales > Gaopeijiaceae > JAJCZZ01. Next base: position 78,958 of record JAJCZZ010000049.1, read on the forward strand.
GTGAACAGCCTCTCGAAGTGATCGGCGTCATCGAGGATGTGAATCACTGGGGCGCCGACCAGGATGTCGAGGCAGAGTTTTACGGCACCCATGATCCATTTGGCGGCTGGGCCTCGAATCTCACCTTCGTGATGCGCGCCGAATCCGCCCCGAGTACCACGGCGATTGCGGCCGCGGTGGCTGACGTGGCTCCTCAGGCGATCGTCTCGGACGTGATGTCGATGGAGTCGCGGATGTCGGACTCTCTCAGCCGACAGCGTTTCTACTCGATGATCCTTTCGATCTTCGCCGGCTTCTCTCTTGTCCTCGCCATGTCGGGGCTCGGTGGGACGCTGCTCTACGATGCACGCCAGCGGCGGCACGAGTTGGGAGTGCGAATGGCCCTCGGGGCGCCAGCGACTCGAATGGCGCGTGGGGTGCTGGTCCGCGGACTGCTCACGGTCGGAACGGGTGCGGTCCTGGGACTACTCGCCTACTGGCCGCTCCGCCGCTTCACTGAAACGGTTGCCCCCGGCGTGAACGCCGTCGACGTTTCGGCGCTGGCCGGATTCGGCGGGCTGCTCTTTGTTGCCGTGCTGCTGGCGAGTTGGGTCCCCGCCAGGCTGGTTGCGGCGACCGATCCCGCGAAGGCGCTGCGGGATGGTTAGGATCTTGCGGCCTCTCGCACGTCGTCCTGGAACCCGAACCCTTGCGGACGCGCCCGGGCACGACGAGTTCAAAGGGATGCTCGACCCGCCGCTCCTCGTATGGTACGCGGGCGACAATCGTTCAGACGAACAGGGTGAAGAGATGCGGGCCCCGACCAGAGGTGGCCAGACGGCCGGAGCCGAGGACTCTCGTGGGAGTCCCGAGCGAATACGATGACCGGCCGACGCTTTCTCGGCGCGGTTCTCGCGGGCGGTGCGGGCCGGCGTTTCGGCGCCCCCAAAGGCGGGGTGAGCGTGGCCGGCCGGAGTCTGGTCGCGCGGGCCGTGTCCGTTCTCGACCCGCTGTGTGCCGAGACCGTCGTGGTGTCCGGCCGCCCGGTGCCCGTGGACGGCGTCGAGGTCGTTCCCGACCGGGTGTCCGGCTGCGGCCCTCTCGGCGGCCTCGACACCGCGGTCCAGGAGGCAGAGGAGCGGGGTCTCGACGCGGTGCTTCTGCTGGCGTGCGATCTGCCGCTCATGACGACCCGGGTCCTCGGCGATGTGGCGGCCGCGTTGGACGAACACCCGGCCGTCGCGCCGTCGCTCGACGGAAGGCGCATCGAGACGCTCTGTTCGGCGTGGTCCACTACGGTGGCTTCGGCGATCCATTCTGAGCTCCAGGCCGGCCATCTGGCGCTCCACGATGTATTTGCCCGCGTCGGTGGTCACGTCCTCTCGCCCGATGAGATCGGGTCACCTTCGGCCGAGACCTTCCTCAACGTCAACACACGGGAGGACGCCGCGCGCGCCGCGGCGCTCATGGTCACGGATCGAACACAGTGAACCGGCTTCCGCCGATCGTGTGCGTCGTCGGCAAGAAGAAGTCGGGGAAGACGACTACGCTCACCGGGCTGTCCTCGGAGCTGTCCGGTCGTGGATACCGGGTCATGACCGTGAAGCACGGGCACCACTTCCGACTGGACCACGAGGGTACCGACTCGTGGCGACACGTACATGAGGGTGGCGCGGACCGGGTCGTCTTGGCCGGACCCGACGGCTTCGCGGTAACCGGGGGCTGGGGCCCCGGAGGCCAAGCCTCCCTCGAAGTGCTCGTGCGACGCCACCTCTCCGAGGCCGACCTCGTCCTGGCTGAAGGCTACAAGGCGTCGTCCGCGACTCGGATCGAAGTGTACCGACGGGCGGCCCACCCGGATGCGCTGTACGGGCGCGACGAAGTGCCGGCCTCCCAGTACCTTGCCGTCCTCACGGACGTCCCGGACTTTACCGCCGACGTGCCGATCGTCGACATGGATGATCCGGCCCGATTCGGGCGACTCGCCGATCTGGTGGAGGCGCATATATCGAACAGTCGGGACACGGTAGGTGAACCCCACGAGCGCAATCCCAAACGAGGGGGTGTTTCGTAGCCGACATACGCGATCTTCTGGTTCTTCACAATGTGGCTCCCGCGCCGAAGGAGCATTTTCATCGAGGTTTGACCGCCGTCTTGCCCCTCACCGACGGGTCTCCGCACTTTGGTCCGTTCCGCCAACCCTCCGCCCCGGAAGCGATGCGTCGTCACCACGTCACGCTCGGCCTGGCTCTGCTGGCCGCATCCGCCTGCTCGTCCCCTCCTCAACCTGTTTCAGCACCGGCGCCGCCTCCGGCCGCGGCTCCTTCGGACGGAGGGGCCTTGTTCACGCAGGCGCAGTCCGATCGAGGCCGCCAACTGTTCCGCGACGAGTGCTCGGAGTGTCATTACTCCTCGGAGATGCGCGACAACGCGTTCCAGTACGAATGGGAACGCCGCACGGTCGGGGATCTGCTCGACCACGTGTCCGGAAGCATGCCGGACGATGATCCGGGCTCTCTCACGCCCCAGCAGTACGTCGACGTGATCGCCTACATCCTGGGCCTGAATGGTTTCCCGACGGGAACCGTCGAGTTGGCGCCGGACGCGCCCGGGCTCGCCACACCGCTGAAGTCCCCGGGGAGCTGAGGCCATGGCAATCCACCGAAGAGATTTCCTGAAGGGCGTGGCGACGGCCGGAGCCGGTATCGCCATGGGCACCGTGGACGAGTTGGCGGCGCAGGACCGACCAACGCGGGCGCCGGCCGTGCGAGCGGGTCAGGTCGCGGACGTCGTGGTCGTGGGAGGTGGCGCGTTCGGTGCGTGGGCGGCGCTGTATCTCCAGCGGCTCGGCGTGCGGGTGACACTGATCGATCAGCACGGGCCGGCGAACTCGCGCGCGACGTCCGGCGGCGAAACCCGGGGTGTCCGCACGAGCTACGGTGATCGCCCCCACGGCCTCCAATGGGCGGGCTGGGCCACCGAGTCGATCCAGAGGTGGAAGGCGTGGGACGCGGAGCATCGCACGGACCTCCTACCCCCGCTCTACTTCACGACAGGTGACGTGATCATGCGGGAGGAGATGGAGCCGTTCATCGAGCGGACCATGGAGAATTGGGACGCGATGGGTCGTCCGTACGAGGTCCTGACAGCCGATGAGGTGCGGTACCGATGGCCCGCCATCCACACGCCGGACATCGAGGTCGTTCTCTACGAGCCCGACGCCGGAGTGGTCCGCGCCCGCAGGGCCATCGAGTCCGTCGTGGAGGTCTTCAAGCGCGAGGGTGGTCAGGTCCGGATCGGACGGGTCCAGCCTCTGGAGGGCATGTCCGGAGACCTCGGGGCGGTGGTCCTTGAAGACGGGACCCGCGTCGAGGGTGGCCGCTTCGTCTTCGCGCTCGGGCCCTGGCTTCCGGGTTACTTCCCCGACCTTCTGGGCAAGCGCATCCGCATTCGGACGTTGGGCCACGTCTACTACATCGCCACGCCCCCGGGCGACATGCGGTTCCAGGTGCCCAACATCCCGAGCTACAACGTGCCGGGGGTGACAGGGTGGCCCGCTCTACCGCAGGACTTCCGCGGCTTCCGAATTCGTACGGGTGGGCACCGCGGAGACGACCCGGACACCAGCGTGCGCTGGATCGATGCCGAGCATCACGACCGCCCCCGCGAGGTCCTGGGCGAGTTCTTTCCGGCCCTGGCGGAACAGCCGATCAATGAGACGCGGGCCTGCCACTACTGCGGTAGCGTCAGCCGGAACTTCATCATCGATCGCCACCCCGAGCGTTCCAACCTGTGGATTGCGGGCGGCGGGAATGCCGAGGCGTTCAAGCAGGGACCGGTGCTCGGCGAGTTCGTGGCCGACCGTGTCCTGGGGCGCGTGGCCGACGACGACGAGTTGGCGCAGTCGTTCCGGATTCCCGAAGAGGAGTTCGAAGAGGACGAGGGGGGATTCGAACCGTAGGGCAACTCGGTCGGTGACCATGGCGCCCGAAACTCCGAGTGCACGAGACCCGGGCAAGGTGCCATCGACCCGGGAGGGCTCGTTGGGTAGGATGATGTCATGAACCGACAGCGCGAGCGATCGATCGACGAAGGTGCGTCCAGTCGCACGCGCGGCCTCTGGGCCCTGTTCTTCGTCGTCGGCACGATGATCGCGCTCGTGGTTGTCCCGCTCGTTCTCGGCCGCGAGGTGAGCCGTGTCCAGGAGGAGATGGCGACGGTGCTTGAGCCGGCCCGGGCCCTCGGCACGCGGTTGGCCCTGGTCAACGCCAGGCAGATGAGTCGGTTCCAGGCGTTCCTTCTCACGGGCGATCGGCGGTACGTCCGCGAGTACGAGGCGGCGCTCGCGACGGAACGCGACCTCTACGAGCAGTTGCGGGTCCTGATCCGCGACATGGACATCGATGTCCGCGAACGGTTGGCACTCCTGTCGTCACAGACGGGGCAGTGGCATATCAGCCACCAGTTCGCCTTCGATTCGGAGCAGGTACGGATGTCGCTCCGCGATCAGGTCGAGGGCGAGCAGGCGCTCTACACGACCATCCAGAGCGCCACCCTCGACCTGGAAAGGGAACTTCGGGAGGCGATGGAGTCGGGACGGCGCGCGATGACGGCCACCGGAGAACTCCAGACCCGTATCTCGTTGGGCCTCCTGCTCCTGGCCCTCGGTGCGGTTCTGGTCATGGGACAGGTCGGAATCGACCTGCGGACCCTTTCGGACGAGGCGGACCGACGGCGCCGCGACGCGGTAGCGTCCAGGCGTGAGATCGACGCGCTGCTCGAGGCCACCAGCGACGGAGTCATGGGCATCGACCTGGAAGGGCTGTGTATATCCCTGAATCCGGCCGGGTCGGACCTCATCGGCTTCACGGAGCGCGACATTCGTGGGCGGGACGTCCACGAGACGGTTCACCATACCGGGCCCGATGGGTCGGCCCGAGCCCGTGAGGCGTCTCCGATTCTGCGCGCGATCCGTGATGGAGGGCGTGCGTCGGTCCTGGACGATCTCTTCTGGAGGCGGGACGGATCCTCGTTCCCTACGCGATGGGCGCTGCAGCCGCTGGTCGACGGTACCGAGGTGCGGGGCGCCGTGCTCACGTTTACCGACATGACGGAGGTGCGCCGTAAGGAGCAGGCTCTCCGCCGCGCCATCCGCGCCCGCGACGAGGTCGTGTCGATCGTGTCGCACGATCTCAAGAATCCGCTGGGCGTGGTGGCCGGCGCGGCGGAGCTGCTGCTGGAGTTGCCGCTCGACGAGGACGAGCGCCGCAGGCAAGCCGAGATCATCATGCGGAGCGCGGGCCGTATGCGCCACCTGACGGAAGATCTGCTGGATGTATCTCGCATCGAGGCGGGCGCGCTCGTACTCCGGCCGACCACGGGCGCTCCCGCCGCGGTCGTGGCCGAACTCGAGGACTACTTCCGGACACAGGCGGAGGACTGCGGCATCCGGCTGAGGAGGAAGGTCGACCGTGCACCGGCGGAGGCTCGTATCGATCAGGACCGCATCGTTCAGGCGCTCTCGAACCTCATGACGAACGCGCTGAAGTTCACGCCGGAAGGTGGCGAAGTTACGCTCGGCGCGAGCGCTTCGGACGAAGGAGCATCCGTGGACTTCTGGGTCGGCGACACGGGGCCGGGCATTCCGCAGGACCAGCAGCGACACCTGTTCGATCGTTTCTGGCAGGCGAATCGGGAGGACCGGACCGGCTCCGGGCTCGGCCTTGCGATCGTGCGGGGGATCGCCGAAGCCCACGGGGGATCCGTCCAGGTGGAGTCCAAACCGGGTGAAGGGTCGTGTTTTACGGTGCGTGTGCCGATCGCCGGCCCGCCTCCCTCCGGCGCGGTGGAGCCCGAGGCGGTCGGGGAGCCCGCCGTGGTTGAGGTGGCCGACTGAGCGGACCGATGATGGATCGGCCCCTGACGCCGCTTCACTTCCTCGATCGGGCCGGGCAGCTTTTCGGGAACAAGCGGGTGATCGAGGCGGTCGACGGCGACCCGCTCGTGAGTACGTGGAGGGAGGTTCGAGCAGGTGCCGCTGCCCGGTCGGACGTGTTGCGCAGCTTCGGAGTGCGTCCGGGCGACCGCGTCGCGGTCCTGGCATGGAATACCCGTGCGCATCTCGAGCTGTACTTCGGCGTGCCAGGGGCGGGGGCGGTTCTGCTCATGGTGAACGTCCGGTTGGCGGCCTCGCAGGTCGCGGCGGTTCTGGCCGATGCCGAGCCGTCCATCGTCGTCGCGGCGCACGAGTTCACGGAGTTGGCGGACGAGGCCGTAGCGATGTGGGGTGGGGACGTGCTTCGTCTGGTTCTCTCGCCCTCGGCACCCGACGGATGGACGGCCTGGACGAGCGGTGGCGACCCGGGCGACGCCATCCAAGGCAGTCCGCACGAGGAGGGTGCGGTGGCCATGTGCTACACGTCCGGGACGACGGGCGACCCGAAAGGCGTCGCGTACTCCCATCGAGCGCTCGCCCTCCACACGATGGCCATCTGTCTGCCGGACGGCTTTGGCCTCGGCGAATCCGACGTGATTCTCCCTGCCGTCCCGATGTTCCACGCCAACGCATGGGGACTGCCGCACGCCGCGGCGATGACCGGTGCCGATCTGGTGCTTCCGGGTCCTCGACCGACGCCGGCGCTGCTGGCCCGGCTTCTCTCGGAATGTGGCGCTACCTTCGCGGCAGGAGTGCCCACGGTGTGGATGGGCGTCCTCGAGGAGCTCAGGCGCCGTCCGAGACCGCTCTCGCCCCGTCTCCGGATCCATTCGGGCGGCGCACCGACACCGCCCGCCCTTCTCGAGGCCTACCGTACGGAGCTGGGAGTCGAGATCCTGACGGGGTGGGGGATGACCGAAGTCACGCCGGTCGGATTGGTCACGCATCCCCGCGGCCACATGTCCAGATGGGAGCCGGAAGCGCTGCTGCCCGTGCGGACGTCACAGGGCACCCCGCTTCCCTTCATGGAGACGCGGGTGCTCGACCCGCAGGGCCAGAGGGTCCCCGCCGACGGACAGACCGCGGGAGAACTGGAAGTCCGGGGCCCGTGGGTCATCGCCGGCTACTATGGCCGGGACGTGCCGGACGCGTTCCGGGACGGGTGGCTCCGAACGGGTGACGTCGCGACCGTGGACGGGCACGGATATATCCGACTCGTCGACCGGACCAAAGACCTCATTCGGAGCGGCGGCGAGTGGATCTCCAGCGTCCGGTTGGAGAACCTCCTGATGGGCCATCCGGCGGTGGCCGAGGCGGCCGTGGTGGCGATTCCCGATCCGAAGTGGGGTGAGCGTCCGGTGGCGACGGTCGTGCTCCGAGATGGTCGGTCCGCCGACACCGCCGAGTTGGGTGCGGCCCTCGCTGGGGCTGTTCCGTCGTGGTGGATTCCGGACCGTTTCGTGATCGTGAACGAGATTCCGCGCACGGCCACGGGCAAATACGACAAGAAGGCGCTGCGGGCGCACTACCGCTCGGAGTAGGTCACGGAAGGGCCGCGCCCAGCCGGCCCCTTCCACGAGAGCACCCCCTTCGACCCGATGGTGTCTCCGGAGCGGGTCCCTACAGTTCAGCTTTCCAAGCGAGCAGCGTATCGACCTGGTTCGTAGTGATCCGCGGGACGCCCATCTCCAGGAGGCGAGACGCCTGGACCGGATCGTCGATGGTCCATACCGCCATCGGGATGCTCGCCACCCGGAAGCGGGCGGATTGCACGGGGTCGTCCAGGAGGATCCGCCCATCGAGGTCGACCAGCGCCCGCTCGTCCCCGTGGGCCCGACGAAGTGCGTCGTCGACGCGCGACGGCTCCTCCACGATGTATCCGATCCGGAGGTCGGACTGCTGACTGCGCATACGGTCCAGGAGCGTCCAGTTCATGGCAATGAACACGGTCTGCTCGAGAACCCCCACGGAACGGGCAATCCGTATCATTCGATCGAGGTCCTCGAACTCCCGGAATCCCTTGACCTCCGCGTAGATCGTATCGAAGCGGCCCGAGCATGCGGCGAAGGCCTCCTCCAGGCTCGGGACGGGCTCGCCCACGAATTCGGGAGAGAACCACGCCCCGGCGTCCAGCTTCTTCAGTTGGGCGAGAGTTCTCCGCTTGATGGGCCCGACGCCGTTCGTGGTGCGGCTCAGCATTGTATCGTGGAAGAGCACCGGTGTGCCGCAGGCCGCGGTGTGGATGTCGAACTCCACCGCGTCAGCGCCCGCCGAGAACGCGGCCTCCAGCGCGGCCAGGGTATTTTCGGGCGCCCGTGCGCTGAAGCCGCGGTGAGCGATGACCTCGACGTTCGACGGAGTCACGGCCTGGGCGGATCCTGGGTCGACTCGTCTCCGGCCGAGAGCTGGCGGTGGAAGTCGGTCACCTCGTTGAGCGTCCGCACCGAACCTTCCATCGCCTCCATCTGCTGCTCCATGAGCGCGAGCCGTCGCTCCAGAATCGAAACCGTCTCGTCCAGCCCCTTGTGGTCGAAGAGCTTGGCCATGGCCTCCACCGCCGGCTTCAGCGCGAAGCGGGCCGTGAGTCCGATGACCGGAACGAGCACGATCGAGATGCCCATGACGGTCGCGACGAGTCCGACGAGATCGATTGGTACGATTTCCATCTTGCCTGCCTTTCGCGACGCGAATGGGACGGGTGGCGCGTGACGGTGTACGACGGAGAAGACGGGCGCAAGGGTTCCCGCGACGGGCTTCCAACCCCGGACGCCTCCCTTCCGTCCAAGGACGTGAAGAACGTGACCGGATTCCCTCACGATTCACGGGTGCCTGTGGGTGCTGTGCCGATAGAAGCGACCGACGTACAACGGGCTGCGCGTGGCGACCACCAAGCGTTCGAGCGTCTCTACCGCGACCACGTGGGACGGGTGTACGCGCTCGCCGTCCGGATGGCGGGGGACGGGATGGCCGACGACCTGACTCAGGAGGTGTTCATCCGTGCTTGGGAGAAGCTCGGGAGCTTTCGTGGCGACGCTCGCTTCGGAACGTGGCTGCATCGCCTCGCCGTGAACTACATCCTGACCAAACGGACGAGCGCACGCCGAAGGGAGGCGCGACACGTGGCGGACGACGGCCTGGTGGATCGGATGGTCGCGCCGAGACGGCGCAGTTCGGGTGCCGCGATGGATCTCGAACAGGCCATGAAGAGTCTCCCCGAGGGCGCTCGGCAGGTCTTCGTTCTGTACGACGTGGAGGGGTACCCGCACGACGAGATCGCGGGAATGATGGACATCTCGGTGGGGACGTCGAAGTCCCAATTGCACCGTGCGCGCATGCTGCTACGCAAACATCTGGACTGACAATATGAACGACCATCGATACTGGACCCACCGTCTGACCGAGTACGTCGACGGCGACATGACACCGGCCGACCGCCTCGCGTTCGAGAACCACGCGGAGGCCTGCAGCGACTGCTCTGCCGCCGTGGCCGACATCCGAGCCCTCGTGGAGGAGGCCGGGCGACTCGGACCGACGCCGCCGCCACGTGACCTGTGGCCGGCCATCGAGCGCGGCCTCTCGCGGCCTGGCGTCGTCGGCTCGCCAGGCGAGACACGCGTGATTGCGCTTCCGACGGCTCAGGCCCCCCGGAAGCGCGAGCGTTCCTTCACGCTGTCGGGACCCCAACTGGCCGCGGCCGCGGCGGTCCTGATGTTGCTGTCGACCACGGTCACGCTGGCGCTGCGTCCGGTCGCGGTTGCACCCGGCTCGCAGGATCCGGTCCCCGGTGCGGTGCGGGCCGCTTCGACGGAAAGCGGCGGCTCGGATGCGCTACTCGCCGAAGAGGTCGCGGCCCTCGAGGAGGGACTGCAGGCTTCGCGTGATCGCCTCGATCCGAATACGGTGCGGATCATCGAGAAGAACCTCGCCGTGATCGAGCGTGCGATATCAGAGTCGCGGCAGGCGCTTCTGGTCGACCCCGAGAGCGACTTTCTCCGGGACCACCTGGATCGTGCCTTCCAGCGGAAGCGGGAGTACCTGCAGGAAGCGACCGAGATGGTCGAGTGGGCTGGGTGATGCTTCAGTCCCTCGCAGTGGCCGGGGCCTTGGCCCTGAGCCTGACCCCCAACGACACCGTTTTGGAGGTTCGGCGCGGGGACCGCCTCGTGGTGGAGAACCTGTCGGGCACCGTGGCCGTCGGGTCCTGGAACCGCGACGCGCTCGAGGTTCGGGGAGAGCCGGGTGATCGTGCCGAGGTGTCGGTCGTTCGCAACGGGTCCACCCTGACGATGGCCCCGTCCCGCCGGCGCGGGCGAAACCGCGAGGTCGATGCCGTCGTCAGGGTCCCTGCATGGATGGACGTCGAGATCGGAGGTCGTGAGTTGGAGGTTTCCGTCCGCGGCCTCACGGGCTCGGTCTTCGTGCGAAATATCGAAGGGGATATCCGGGTCGACGGTACGCGGGGTCCGCTGCGCCTCCACAGTGTGGACGGCGAGATCCTGGTGAGGGACGCCCGGGGGCGTGTCGAGGCGCGTTCGCGGGGTGACGATGTCACGCTCGTCGACGTCATCGGCGAGGTGGACGTCGAGACGGGAAACGGGGACGTCCTCCTGGACCGGGTCGATGGCTCCTTCATTCGGGCGGAGACGTTGGACGGAGATGTGCGGTTCATCGGGCCGATCCGGCGAGGGGGGCGGTATTCGTTTTCGGTCCACGATGGCGATGCGGTCCTGGAACTGCCCCGCGGCTCCGCGTTCGACGCCACGGTGGCCACGTTCGACGGGGACTTCGTCTCGGACTTCCCGGTCGTGATCGCGAATTACCGGGGCGGACGGGCCTTCAAGTTCACGCTCGGGGGCGGCGGAGCGTCGGTTCGGATCGAGGTGTTCGACGGTGAAATTCGGCTGGTGGAACGACGATAGGAGAGGGACTGAAGCGGGGCGTCCTGGGCGCCCCCTCTACACGCCGCGTTGGTGCGGCCGATCACAGGAGATGACGATGGGACGGGCAAGAGGAGTCGTGGTAGCGGCGGCGGCGTTGATGGCGTTCGGCGCCCAGGACGTGGCGGCGCAGAGCAGCGGAATCGAGCGGGCACTGGAGCGCGCCGCCGAGGCGCTCGAGCGCGCCTTCGACGGGATGGGACGCGCCATGGATCGGGCGTTCGATCGCGGCGCGGACGGTGCGTACACGGCGGCCGCGGACGACTTCCGTTGGACCGGTCGGCTCGCCGACGGGCAGATCCTCGAGATCAAGGGGCTGAACGGCAGTGTCCGTGCCGAGCGGGCGTCGGGCTCGGAAATCGAGGTACGTGCAGAGGCCCGGGCGCGCCGGAGCAATCCGGACGACGTTCGGATCGAGGTCGTCGAGCACGAAGAGGGACTGACGATCTGCGCCGTGTATCCGTCCCCCGAGGGCAGACGCGAGAACTACTGTGCCCCGGGCTCCGACGGACGCATGAACAGCCGCAACAACGACACCCGTGTCGACTTCGTCATATCCCTGCCGGATGGCGTGCGTTTCGCGGGGCGGACGGTCAATGGCGACGTCGAGGCGCTCGGGCTCCGTTCCGACGTCGTGGTGGCCACGGTCAATGGGGACGTGGACGTCGCCACCACCGGGTACGCTGAAGCGAGGACAGTGAACGGGTCGATCGAAGCCCAGATGGGTAGGATGGATCCCGAGGGTGGCCTCAACTTCCAGACGGTCAACGGAAGCATTGAGCTCGATCTCCCAGACGACGTGGACGCCAACCTGGACGCCCGCTGGGTGAACGGGAGTATCGAGTCCGACCTGCCCCTTCGGATCAACGGCCGAATCTCCCGCCAGCGAGCCTCGGGCGTCCTGGGCAACGGGGGCCCCGAGCTGTCCGTGTCGACCGTCAACGGCTCGATCCGGATCCGGTGAAATTCATGTACTCCTTGGAGCGACTGATGAAAAATACCCTCATGGCTCTCGCTGCCGTCGGCCTGCTGGCGGGTGAGGTGATCGGGCAGGAGAGCCACAGAATTTCCGGATCCGAGGTGGCGATCTACAACCTCGTCGGCACGGCGCAGGTTCGTCGGGGCACGGGCTCGGACGTGGTCGTGCGAGTAATCCGCGGGGGACGCGACGGCGGCCGCTTGGACGTAGCGGTCGACGAGATTCGCGGCCGACGGACCTTGCGTGTTCTCTATCCGGACAACGAGATCGTGTACCCGGAGATGGGCCGGAACAGCAACAACAATGTCAGTGTGCGCGACGATGGAACGTTCGGGGGCGGCCGAGGTGGTGAGCGTGTGCGCATTCGGGGGAACGGGCGCGGGCTCGAGGCGTGGGCCGATCTCGTCATTGAAGTGCCCTCGGGCCGTGCCCTCTCTCTCTACGTTTCGGCGGGTGACGTCGAAGTGAACGGCGTGGAGGGCCGATTCCTGATCGACACGGGGAGTGGGGAGGTCGTGGTTTCCAACGTGCGCGGCACGCTGGGAGTCGACACAGGCTCCGGAGCCGTGCGCGTCACCGACGTCGAGGGGGATCTCAACGTGGACACGGGGTCGGGCTCCGTGTCGCTTCGGAGCGTGAACGGGAGAGAGGTGCTGGTCGACACAGGCTCGGGGCGCGTGACCGGTACGGGCGTGCGAGCCTCCGTCCTACGAGTCGACACGGGCTCGGGGTCGATCGAGATGGACGACGTGACGTCCAGCGACGTCGTGCTCGACACCGGCTCCGGGTCGGTCCGGCTCGACCTTACCCGTGACGTCGAGCGCCTGGACATCGACACCGGTTCGGGGTCGGTCACCGTGAGCGCTCCGGCGAACCTCGGAGCCGAAATCGAAGTGGAGACGGGAAGCGGAGGCATCGACGTGGACTTTGCCGTTCAGGTCAGAACCGTCCGAAGGGATCACCTGATCGGACGGATCGGGGACGGCGGTGGGCGGATCCGCATCGACACCGGCTCGGGGAGCATTCGCCTGATCCGGCGATGACCGCCGGAGGGTGGATCCGCTCTGATCCGGCGATAGCTACCGGAATGCAGGGCGCAGTGGGGCCGAGGGCCTGACCGTGACGCGGTCAGCGCCCTCGCTTCACGTTCCTCGCCGGGCCCACGGTCTCCAACGTGCACGCCCCTCTGTCGGCGCTTCGATCCAGAAGGCGCTTCCGTGTGGTTGCCGCGGTTCCACGCCGCAGTCGCCGCCGATCCGCTGCATGCCTCTACGGACGACCGCGAGGCCGATGCCCGTTCCGGGGTGTGCGCTTCCCTCGCTCAGGCGCTCGAACACCCGGAAGATTCGCTCTTCCTGACCTTCCGGCACGCCGATCCCGTTGTCGACCACCCAGACACGGACTTTATCACCCCGCTCCTCGGTGGTGATCGACACCTTCGGCGTGCGGCCGTCGGGCACGAATTTGACAGCGTTCGAGAGGAGGTTGGCCATGACCTGGACCATCATCGTGTGACTGCCCAGGACCGTGGGCATTCCCTCTTCCACCGTCAGATCCGCGCCGGCTTCTATGAGGTAGGCTTCGACCTGCGAGCGGGCTGCGTCGACGGCCCGGTCGAGGTCGACCGGCTTCAACTCCATCTGCTCGAAGCTGAGACGGCTGTATTCGAGCAGGCCCGAGATCAGCTCTTCGGACTGCCGGCCCGACGCGATGATGCGCCGCGCGTAGTCCCGTGCTTCCGGCTCCAGCCCATCTCCGAAATTCTGGAGGAGGGCGTGCGCGAAGCCCTGCATGGTTCGTAGAGGGGCGCGCAAGTCGTGGGAAACGGAGTACGCGAAGGACTCGAGCTCTTTGTTGGCCTGACTCAACTGACCCGCCAGCGTTCGGAATCTGGCCTCGTTGACACGAAGGGCCTCCTCCGCTTCGAGGCGCTCCGCATACGCCGCCACGGACGTCGCCAGATTTGCCGCGAGAGCGGTCCGGCGTGCGTTCCACTTGACCGGATCGGTCGAAGCGATGATCAGCGTCCCGAGCGCCTCGCGCCCGCCAAGCAAGGGAAACGCGGCAAAGAACTCAAGGGCAAGCGCGTCGAGGCAGCTACTCACTCGGCCGCGCGTGTCGCCCGTCCCGAAGGCAATGACCGGGCGGCGAGACCGCAGGGCTTCGCCCGACAGGGAGCCGTGTACCGGGGCCTCGCAAGTCCCCTCGGACCCGGGGAGTCCACGGGCGGCCGTGACGACCAGCCGATCGCGTTCCCGATCGACATGTTCGATGGCCACGATCGGCATCCCGAGCGCCTCGCTGACTTGCTTCAGGATCTGACCGTAGGCGTCGTCGAGCGACGACGACGTCGCGAGCGACACCTCCGCCAGCCGATGCAACGCGTCGAGTTCCTCGTTCCGGCGGGCGAGTTCCACGCGGGCGGTCCGTTCCTCGGTCGTGTCGCGGGCGACGCCGTCGGCCCGGATCGGGTGCCCGGCATCGTCGCGCTCCACCTCGACGGTAGCGCGAATCCAGCGGGTGGAGCCGCCCTCCCGTTGGATCGGATACTCGCGAACCCACGGACCTGAGGAAGGGTCCTCGCGAAGGGCCTGCCATGGATCCCCGGACCCCTCCCTCGGAAGCAGGTATCGTCTCCACGCCTCGGGATGCTGGAGCAGGTAGTCCGGGGACTGGCCGAAGACGTGGCTGCTCGCCGGCGAAACCTGTATGAGACGGCCGGTCCTCAGGTCCACAGAGAAGAAGACATCGGCAAGGTTGTGGAACAGCTTCGCCAACTCGCGGGTCGTCGACTCGAGGGCGTCGGCGGTCTCCTGGCGCTCTCCCTGCTCGTGGATCCGCCTCTCCGCAATCATCAGCCGAACGTTCAGGAGCGTCGGGTCGACCGGCTTGCGGATGAAGTCGTCTCCCCCCGCCTCCAGAATCTGGCTCGCCGCCGCGGTCTCTTCACCGCCGGTAATCGCAATGATCACCGGTTGGGGCGCCTCGCGAGCGCGGATCCGACGGCACAGCTCGAGGCCGTCGATGCCCGGAAGCATGAGGTCCATCAGGATCAGTGGCTGCGGGTCGTCCTGAAACGCCTCCCACGCCGTTTCTCCCGATTCACAGGAGATGACCGTATACCCCCGCGCGCGGAGCAATTCCGAGAAATACCACCGGTCGCTGACATTGTCCTCGACGACCAACACCCGTAACCCGGCTGCAGGCAACGGCTGATCGCCCGACTGCGGCGGGTTGGAAAAGGTGTCGACGGTCACGATCGGGGGGGGGCGAAGGTCGACGTCACGTTGCGTGGCGGCCCGGTAGTAATAGGCCAACGGTCGACGATCCGCCATATCGGTGCTCAGCTCTCCGCCAGCGTACCGCCTGTCCGAAGACGGGCCGCCCGGGCCATCGCCGCCTCGGCTTCCAAGAACGTGCCGGTATCGATGGCAGCGAGATAACCGACGCGCGCTCCGTCCCACGCCCACCGTTCTTCAGCTGCCAATCCCGCGAGGAAGGCGTCGAGCGACGCCTCGGACACCCCCGACCGTTCGTAGGCAGCGAGCTCCGGGTCGGTCCATCGGGGCAACGGTTCGAGCCCGTCCAGCGCGTCCAGGATGCCCCGTACGATGCGACGGCCGATAGCCACGAGGTCGGCGTCCCGATCGGCTGCGCCCCGCCATGTGGAGACGATCTGTCCGGTCGTGGCATCCGCAATCCGGACGTCCACGTACGAGGAGTCCAGGCCGACCGAGGCCCAGGTTGCCGTGGCGACGAACTCCGCGCCTTCCGACACGCCCACAGGGGGGGCGCCCGTCGGCCGGGATTCGCCTCGGCGCTCACGCTCGGCGGCGGCGGCGAAGCGACGACGTTCCACGAACTCGACGTCGCGTCGCCGCAGGAGCCCGAGCGACGTGAGTTCCTGAACCGCCAACTCCGTGGGGACGGGGTAAACGTCGGGTGCCCCGCGTGCGAGGATTTGCACCGGGCCGACGGACACCCGGGGTGCGCCGGGCAGCGCCAGCGGACGGGGTGTCGCCAGTGATTGCCAACTCGCGAGGCCCCCCGACACCGGTCCCTCGGTCGATGCCGTTCCGGCTCCGCCCGCACACCCGGAGACGAGAAGCGTGGTGAAGAGCCCCACGGCAGGCAGGCGTCGGGAGGCAAGGCGTGCAGCGTCGGTCATAGCGCGGTGGGTACGGAGTTGAGTTGCGATTCGAATGGTTCCAAGCTACCACCTGGACGTCGTTCCCTACCAGAAAAAAAGGACACATTCGCCCGTGATCCATGCCGAGGCCACGTTTCGCTTTCACCACCCCGTGGCCGTCCGCTTCAAGGACGTCGACGTGGGAGGCCATGCGCACCATTCGCATGCATTGGTCTACTTCGAGGAGGCCCGGGCCGCCTATTGGCGGACGGTGATCGGCGGCGGGCACCAGGAGGATATCGACTACATCCTGGCCGAGTGCGAGATCCGGTGGCGCGGCCGCGTGCTCTGGCCTCAGGAGCTGAGCGTCGGGGTGCGAGTGAGTCGACTCGGCAAGAAACACTTCGACATGACGTACGAGGTCCTTGGTGAGGATGGGGCTGTCCTGCAGACGGGTCGTACGACCCAGGTCATGTACGACTACGAAACGAGCTCGGTGAAAGCGATGTCCGACGAGATCCGGGCGGCGATCGAGGCGTTCGACGGACCGTTCTGAAGGCGGGTCGTACTACAAAGGGGTGGCGCGTGTCGGCATGTGGGTGTAAGGTCGCGCCCATGACGCGTATGTGAGCGAGCCGACAGGCGGCTGCGAACTGTGTCATAACAGTGGCCCGAAGGGGACCGTGGACCGATTTTTGCGGACCTTTTCGGCCGGGTAGCGTTTAGAGTAGTTCACCATCTCCGGGTACCGGTCCGGAGGTTGGATTCTTCGAGAAGGGGTAGGACCCCGAGGAGACCCTGAATGGTCGGTCGGCTAAAGTTCGGTTTCACGATTCTCGCGGCGGTGGCGGTCCTTGCACCCGCGACGGCCCAGGCGCAGGACGGGCGGTACCGCATTCTGATTCCCGACTTCTTTCCCATGCAGGACGCGGGCAAGAAGTTCGGCGAGAAGACGGCGGAAGAACTGAGGGAGTTGGTGAGCACGCTCCCGACGCATGAAGCCATCGAAGAAGATGAGATCAAGGACGATCTCAAGCGCTTCAAGATGAAGATGGATGAGCTCGACTGCATCAAGACCCGCCAGCTCGCGTCTCAGATGAACGCGCAGCTCGCGCTATGCGCCGAGTACGTCGAGCAGGGTGACGGCCGTGTCATGTCGGGAGTGGTCTTCCACGACATCGCGTCCGGCGAGATGTTCGCCATCAGCGACGCGACGTTCGACAAGGACGACCAGGAGATGGCCGCGCAGCACATCTTCGGTGAGTTCGATCGGTACGTACAGCAGGTCCGTGCCCAGGGCATCTGCCAGGAGTACTACCAGAGCAAGCAGTTCGACGATGCGCTCCGGAACTGCAACGAGGCACTGGCGCTCAACGAGTCGTCCATCGGCACGCGGTACCTCCGCGGCCGGATCTACTACGAGCTCGAGCAGTATCCTCAGGCGCTGGAAGAGTTGGACTGGGTCCTGAGCGTCAACGAGTTCCATGACGAGGCGTTGCAACTCGCCGGGTATGTCGCCGCGCTCGAGGGTCAGGACGACAAGGCCCGTGAGTATTACGGGCGCTACCTGGAGATCAACCCCGGCAACGCCGCGATCCGCATGAACATCGCGTACGAGTTGGCGAAGGCGGGTGACCCGCAGGGCGCCATGCAGTTCATTCAGGTTGGTCTCGACGTCGAGCCGGACAACGTCGACCTGCTCGAGCAGTTCGGGGGCTTCGCGTTCGCCGCCGCTCTTGAGGCTGTGCAGGAGTCGAGCATGGCCGCGACGGGCAACGACGCCGGAGGGATCCCCCCCGAGGCGGTCCAGCTCTACCGCCAGGCCATCGACGCGTACCAGAAGGTGTTCGCGGTCAAGGGCGCCGAGACGAACGTGGGCCACCTGCGCAACATCATGGTGGCGTACATTCAGTTGGATGAGCCGACCGAGGCGATCGCCATCGGCGACCGGGTGCTCCAGACGCATCCGCAAGAAGACGCGTTGTGGTCGATGTACGCCGACGCGCTCCAGCGCAGCGGCCGCCTCGACGACGCCATCGTCGCGCTCGACCGGGTGAAGGAGATCAACCCCTCGCACCCGTCGGCGTCGCTGCGGCAGGGAAGCTGGTTGATCGAGGCGGGGGAGATCGACCGCGCGGCCGAGGTCCTTGCCGGAGTCGCGCAGGCCGGTCCCGAGAAAGCCGAGCAGGCTGCCCGGATGCTGTTTGGTGAGGCGTACAACAACGGCGTCCAGCCGAAGCGCTGGGGCCACGCCATCTCGACGATCATCAGGACGAAGGCGCTGCCGAATCTGAGTCCGGAGATGACCCATCAGTTGAACTTCTGGCATGGCTATTCGATCCTGCAGGCCACCATTCCCGAGCAGGCGCCAAACACGCTCGAGAGTGCTCGCGCCACGCTGCCGAAGTTCCGTCAGGCATTGCGGCTCCTTCAGGACGTCGGGAACTACCCGAGCACTGTGAACGTCACGATCGGGGATTTGATTTCGAACGTGAACACGTACATCGAAATTCAGGACGCCATCATCAAGCGTGGCCGGTAGCCGCCTGATGTAGGCGGGTCGGCCGACCGACCCGGAAGGGCGTCGCGGAGCTTCGGCTCTGCGGCGCCCTTTTTGTGTGCCAGGCATGCCCTGTGTCTGGAGTGAGAGTCTCAAACGGACGGAGGTAGCGCCGAACCGCATAGCCGAGGGCAAGGGTGCCCGTCGCGAGGCGGGATCTGAAGGAAGCCGGAGGCGAACCACGGACCTGACGAACAGGAACCGGATAGAAGGCCCGCGAGCGCGGGGTGAGTCGGCAAGATACGCCAAAGCCCGAAAGCTACTCGGACGCGACGCGGGTAAATCCGGCGGGGGTCGTGGGAAAGAGACAGGGCTTACCCTGGGAGGCCTCTGGGTCTGTCCAGACGATCTGGACTACCCGACCAGCGATGGGCGGGGATGGGCCTGGAGGAGTCAGCAGAGGCCATAGTAGGCCGACGGAGTGCATGATGCGCTTGGACCCAGCTTCGTCGGGCGAAGGGCCGAACTTCTTGGATGCAGGGAGACAGACCGGATGATTCGATGGACGTGGAGCCGCAGCAAGACATGACGGACCAACGCTCGATACTCGGAGCGGGGGCCGGGGTGTGCCCCTTGGGAAGCGGAGAGGCCGGAAGCCGATCTGCGGTCGTAGGGGAGCGGCAAGCGTCGTCGGTGTCGGAGGGGAATCGAGCCCTGACAACGGACACCCTGATGGAGAGGATATGTGAGCCGAAGAACCTGAATCGGGCCTACAAGCGAGTGAAGGCGGGGCACCGACGCGTAGCGTTGGTCGAGGGAGCCTGGGCGTCGATGGACTGACGGTGGGCGAACTGGGGGCCTGGCTCGCGGCCCACAAGGAGGAGCTGGTCAAGGGCTTACTGGACGGGAGCTACCGGCCACGGGCGGTGCGCGGGGTCGAGATCCCGAAGCCCGGCGGTGGGGTGCGGCAGTTGGGTATCCCAACAGTAGTGGACCGGTTGGTACAGCAGGCGATCCTCCAAGTGCTGGACCCATTGCTGGACCCGACCTTTTCGGAGTCGAGCTACGGCTTCCGACCCGGCCGGAGCGCCCACCAAGCGCTACGGAAGGCGTCGGAGTACGTAGCCGAGGGCTACTCGATCGTGGTGGACATGGACCTGGAGAAGTTCTTCGACCGGGTCAACCACGACGTGCTGATGGGACGCCTGGCCCGGCGCATCACGGATAAGCGACTGCTGAGGATCATCCGCCGGCTCTTGGAGGCGGGGATCATGAAGCAGGGCGTAGTGATCGAGCGATACGAGGGGACTCCGCAGGGCGGGCCGCTATCCCCGTGCCTTGCGAACCTCCTGCTGGACGAGGTGGACAAGGAGTTGGAGCGGCGGGGCCATCGGTTCTGCCGGTACGCCGACGATCTGAATGTGTACGTGCGGTCGAAGGTGGCTGGCGAACGAGTGATGGCGTCGTTGACGCGCTTCGTAGAGAAGCGGCTCCGGCTGCGCGTGAACCGAACGAAGAGCGCGGTAGCGTATGTGGGTGAACGCAAGTTCCTCGGTTACCGACTACTCGCGGGCGGCAGGCTGACCATAGCACCGGCAAGCCTGAGGCGCGCCAAGGAACGGATCTGCGGGATCACACGCCGTAACAGGGGTATCAGTATCAGCCTGGAACGGATGATCTCGGAACTGAACTCGTTCCTCACCGGGTGGGTGACGTACTTCCGCTATGCCAGCGCGAAGTCACACCTGCAACGGCTGGACGAGTGGATACGGCGGAAGCTGCGCTGTGTGCGGCTGAAGCAACGCAAACGGGGCCGGTCGATCACTGTCTTCCTGGTCAGCTTGGGTGTGCCGCAATGGCGGGCCCGAAAGCTGGGCGGGAGCGGACGCGGCTGGTGGCGCATGGCTGGAAGCCCTCAGGCGACCGAAGCCATGACCGTCCAATGGTTCAGAGACCAGAAGCTCGTCAGTCTCACCGAAAGGTATCTGACGCTACAACACTGAGAAGAACCGCCGGATACGGACCCGTATGTCCGGTGGTGTGGGGGGACGGGGGGCGTGAGCCCCCCTCCCACCCGATTCGTACCCGGTCGTTTGGCCCTTCACCCACCCATCTCCCCTGACGTGCCGGAGAACTTTCGGGTTTCGTTCGGAAAAACTGAAATTTGGAATTCACGGTCACGCCCGTGACTCAAGCAATGATGCGGGCTTCCGCCGCCCCACGCCCGGATGAGGTGGGAGTAGAAATAGCAAAAAAGGACTGTTGACACTCAGCACCACCACGCCGTATTATGCCCCCACGTCATCCCACTTCATCCCACTCCAACCCAATCGGGTTATCGCGTGACGGCGTTCCGGGGCCAGTTCGAGCATCAGTTGGACGACAAGGGGCGCGTCAGCCTCCCCTCGGCGTTTCGCCGGGGCGGGGTCGACACGTTCGTTCTCGTGCAGTTGCAGGATGCTTATCTGACGCTCTATCCCGAGGCGAAGTGGGAGGAGGTCGAGGAGCGGCTCATGGACTTCGGCGCTTCCGACGAGGCGAGCATGAACGTCGTTCGCCGCGTGATGTCGCACCTGACCGAGGTCACCCCGGACAAGCAGGGGCGCATCCTCATTCCCTCAGCCCTGCAGGAGGCCGCGGGTCTCGAGGGGTCGGCCGTCCTGCTCGGTGTCCAGAATCGAATCGAGATCTGGAATCCCGAGCGGTTGAGGGATAAGACGAGCGAAGCGTCGCCGGCTCAGGCACAACTGCAGTCCATCGCTTTGAGGTTGAGTCGGTGAGCGAGTCGCGCGCGGACTACCACGCTCCGGTGATGGGAAAGGAGGTGCTTTCGTTCCTGGAGCCGTCGGACTCCGGGCTCTACTTCGACGGCACGGTCGGAGGAGGGGGCCACTCGCGCATGATTCTCAAGGCATGTGAGGGCTGCCGGATCATTGCGGTCGACCGGGACGAACAGGCGCTCAACGAGGCCCGCTCAGCACTCGCGCCGTTTTCCGGTCGTGTCCGTTTCGTCCATCGGCGCTTCGACGACGCCGTGCGAGATCCCGAGGTGCAGGACCGGGGCTTGAACGGCGCGCTTCTCGACCTCGGCGTCAGCTCGCACCAACTCGACGACGAGTCCCGCGGCTTCGCGTTCCGGAGGGGCGTCACCCTCGACATGCGAATGGACCAGACGCAGGACGTCGACGCCATCCGCTTCCTGGCTGAGGCGGACGAAGAGGTCCTCTACGAGGTCTTCCGCGACCTCGGTGAGGAGCGGAACGCCAAGCGCCTGGCTCGCGAAGTGGCCAAGCGCCGGTCGTCCGAGGCCATGACCACCAGCGACCAGTTGGTCGCCGCGCTCAGCGTCGTCCTCCAGCGGCCCCCGACATCTCAGGACAAGGCGCGCATCTTCCAGGCCGTGCGTATTGCCGTGAACGGCGAATTGGATGCGCTCCAGAACGCGCTTCCCGCGCTGCGCGACGCGCTCGTGGATGGCGGCGTCCTGGTCGTGCTGTCGTACCACAGTCTGGAAGACCGCATGGTGAAGAACGCCTTCCGGGATTGGAGCAAGAGCTGCGTGTGCCCGCCGGAGCTGCCCGTCTGCCGGTGCAGGGGACATGCGCTCGGCGAGACGCTTACCCGGAAGCCCCTGAAGGCCCCGGATGCGGAGACCATCCGCAATCCCCGGGCCCGTTCGGCCAGGCTGAGGGCATGGAGGCGGGCCGCGTGAACGACCTGCTTCGGCTCGCCGCCGGCATGTTCGCCGCGATCCTGTTGCTCGGCTCGCTCGGCCTCGTGACGTGGCGGCAGAGCCGTGCGCTAGAGACTCTGGGCCGCCTGGACGCGATCCGTGGCCAGACGTCGGTGGCCGTTGCGGAGCAGGTTGAGTTGGAGCGGCACATCCAGTGGCTGGAGAGCCGGGGCCGGGTCGTCCCGGAGGCGCGGGACCGGCTCGGAATGCACACCCCGGGCGCGAGCGAGCAGGTCATCCTGTCCGGGGATCCACGCCCATGAGTCCTCGTCGCGTACACGCTCGCCCAGCCCCGTGGCGCCGTCGCCTCCTTCTGGCCGGCTGGCTGCTCTCGGGCGCCGTCATCGCCGCGCGGGCGACCCAGATCCAGGTCGTCCAGGGCGCGTCGTGGGGCGAACTCGCCGCCGACCAACACACGACGGACAAGTCCGTCGCCGCTCCGCGCGGGGCCATCGTCGACCGGGACGGCGTGCCCCTGGCCGTGTCCCGGGAGATCTATCGGATCGGGATCGCGCCCAACGAACTGGCCGACCGTGACCAGGCCGTGGCCGCCCTCGTGGAAGCGCTCGAGATCAGCCCCCGTGAAGCACGGCGCCTCACGTCCGACGATCGGCGTTGGCACGTGGTGCCGGGTCGCTTTCCCCCACGCGCCCGTGAGGCCCTCGGCCCGATCCGCGGGATTCACGTGGATCGGGAGCTCGAGCGGTTTCATCCCCATGGGGATCTCGCACGCGCCGTCCTGGGCACGGTGATCGACGAGAACGGACAGGGCGGCATCGAGCAGGCGTTCGAGCCGGCGTTGCGGGGCACCGCCGGCCGGGAAGTCGTGGCGCGAGACAACGTCGGCCTCCCGATCCCGGGCGAGAGCTTCCTGGTCGACACTCCGTTGTCGGGAGGGAGCGTCGTGCTGGCGCTCGACATGGATCTCCAGGAGATCGCCCGTCAGGCGTTGAAGGACGCGGTCGAGGAGAGCGGGGCGCGCGGCGGAGATGTCCTTGTCACCGACCCACACACGGGCGAACTCCTCGCGATGGTGTCGATGAGGGACGGTCAGGCGGGTTCGCTCTCGTCGGTCAACGCACCGTACGAGCCCGGCTCAACGCTCAAGCCGTTCACGGTCGCGGGGATCCTGAGTCGTGGGGTCGCCGTACTGGACGACAGCATCGACATCGGCAACGGGACATGGACGGTCAACGGCCGCACGCTCACGGACGTCCACGGTAGCGGCGTCATCACGCTGGCCGACGCGCTGCGGACCTCCTCCAATGTGGGCATCGCGAAGTTCGCGTCAGGCCTCGAGCGCGGTGAGCAGTACGAGACCCTCCGCGACTTCGGCTTCGGCGTACCGACCGGGATTCCGCTGCCGGGAGAGGTCGGGGGTCTCCTCCGGCGTCCGAGCCGGTGGTCCGGCCAGTCGGCGGCGTCGCTTGCCATCGGATACGAGATCTCCGTGACCCCGGTCCAGATGGCCATGGCGTACGGAGCGCTCGCCAACGGCGGACTCCTCATGGAGCCCCGGCTCGTGCGCGAGATCCGGGATCCCATGGGTCGTACGTTGGAGCGCTTCGATGCCCGCCCGGTCCGCCGCGTGGTCGACGCCGATGTCGTCGCGCAGGTCGCCGCGGTTCTGGAAGACGTGGTCGAAGACGGCACGGGCACGCGAGCTCGTATGTCCACGTTCCGTGTGGCCGGGAAGAGCGGGACCGCGCGTGCTTACTCCGCGGGCGGCGGATACAACGCCGGCGACTACTATGCCTCGTTCGCCGGCTTCTTTCCGGCGGACGATCCGCAACTGGTCGTGTTCGTGAAGCTCGATCGGCCGCGTGGCGGGGCCTACTACGGAGGCTCCGTTGCGGCGCCGGTCACCCGCGCCACGCTCGAAGCTGCCCTCGCCGCTCGGTCCACCCCGCTCGACCGGGACCGCCTCCTGCGCTCGGTCCAACTTCCATCGAGGAATCTGGAGGAGTCGGTCGCGCGCTTCGCGTCTTCCGCGGCCGCTCCGACGGTGCCGGTGGTGACCACCCGAATCGCGCCCGGCCAGAGTGTGCCGTTGCCCGACGTGTCGGGGCTACCCGCTCGTGTCGCCGCTCGGCGCCTCCACGCCCTGGGGCTTCGGGTCGCTCGCGGTGGCATCGGCGACATCTCGGGTACCGTGCCGCGTGCGGGTGTTCGCGTTCAGCCCGGTGATACGATCCACCTTCGCGTCCGGCAGCGATCCGGTGGCTGACCGGTCCATGTCGGTCTCGGACATTGCGGACGCACTCCGGTCCGCCGGCCTCTCGGTCACACTGCGAGGTCCGGCGGACGTCGTCGTTCATGGGGCCACCCAGGACTCCCGGCGGGTGTCCGAGGGCGATGTCTTCCTGGCATGGGCCGGCACCGCCGTCGATGCCCACGATCACGTGCCCGCGGCCGTCGACGCCGGCGCGGTGGCTCTCGTCGTGGAGCGCGCCCTTCCCGATGTCGACGTCCCCCAGCTCGTGGTCGACAATGGGCGGGCGGCGGCGGCCGTAACGGCCGACGTACTGGGGGGATCTCCGTGGCGGAACCTGTTCCTCGCGGCGGTCACCGGGACCAACGGGAAGACCACCACCGCCATGATGGCGCGCCACATCCTGTCCTCGCGGGGACCCGCGGCCGCGATCGGTACGCTGGGCGTGACCGACGACGCCGGTGTCCGGCCCGGCACGGAGGGGCTCACCACGCCGGGTCCGGTCCAACTCACGGCGTGGCTCCGTGAGCTCGTGGAGGACGGTGTCGAAGCGGTCGTGATGGAAGCCTCGTCGCACGCGCTCGACCAGCGCCGTCTCGACGGTGTTCGCTTCGCTGTGGCCGCGTTCACGAACCTCAGCCAGGATCATCTCGACTACCACGGGGACCTGGACGACTACCGCGATGCGAAGCTCCGCCTCACCGGGCTTGCCGGACCGGACGCAACCCTCGTCGTCAACCGGGACGAGGACGCGTGGGACGGACTCGACGCAGGCGGACGGAGGGTGCTCGGCTTCAGCGTCGGCGGGGAGGCCGAGGTGCGCGCCGCCGACCTTCGCATGGGATCGAACGGGTCCACCTTCCGTCTGACCGTCGGCGACGAGAGCGAGCCCGTGCACCTTCGTCTGCTCGGGCGCTTCAATGTCGAGAACGCACTGGCTGCCGCGGGGATCGCCGTCGTAGCGGGGATGAACCTCGCCGCGATCGCCGAAGGCCTCTCCTCGGTACCGCAGATCGCCGGACGCCTCGAACTGGTCCACGGCAAGGAGTTCGCGGTCCTGATCGACTTCGCCCACACGCCGGACGCGCTACGCAACGTCCTGACCACGCTCCGCCCGCTCACGAAGGGCCGACTGGTGGTGGTCTTCGGGGCCGGCGGAGACCGAGATCGAAGCAAGCGCGGTCCGATGGCGATGGCCGTCTCCGAGGAAGCGGACGTACTCATCCTCACATCGGACAACCCGCGGACCGAGGACCCTGAACGCATCCTCGACGATCTCTGCTCGACCCTCGAGGCCGGTACGTTCCGCCGCATCGCCGACCGTCGCGCGGCTATCCACGCGGCCGTGGGCGACGCCCGAGGCGGCGACACGGTGCTTCTGGCCGGGAAGGGCCACGAGACCTATCAAGTGGTCGGCACCGAGAAGCTCCCGTTCGACGAGCGGGTGATCGTGCGGGAAGCGGTCCAGCGCCGGGGGGCGGCATGAGCTTCGTCTGGACGGACCGGATGGTGCGCGTCGCGCTCGGCCTGCGGGAAGAGTTGGCGGTCGAAGGGGTCGAGTACACGGCGGTTTGCACCGACTCGCGTTCGGTGCGCGACGGCGCCCTGTATGTCGCCTTGGTCGGCGAGAACTTCGATGGGCACGACTTCGTGGCCGCGGCGCTGTCGGAAGGCGCGATCGGCGCGGTGGTGAGCGGTCCGGTCGCGGGCGCCGGCGTCGCGCCCATCTACCCGGTCGACGACACGCTGGTCTCGCTCGGCGCCCTGGCGCGGTACCGCCGCGACGCCTTGCAGGTGCCGGTCGTCGGGATCACCGGGTCGTCGGGAAAGACCACGACCAAGGACCTCATGCAGGCCGCCCTGTCCCGGACGCTCACGGTGCACGCGACGAAGGGAAATCTGAACAACCGCATCGGGGCGCCGATGACGATCCTGTCGACCCCCGACGATGCGGAGGTCGTCGTCGTGGAGATGGGCACGAACGAGCCGGGCGAGATCGGCGCGTTGGCGCATATCGGTCGACCGGACATCGGGGTCCTGACGACCGTCGGAGAGAGCCACCTCGAGAAGCTCGGCTCGGTCGAGGGTGTCCTCCACGAGAAGCTCGACCTGATCCGTGGGCTGGCCCAGGGCGGGCGAGCGGTGGTTGGAGACACGCCTCCGATGCTCGTCGAGGGGGCCCGCGAGGTCCTCGAATCCGTGCGTGTGGCGGGATGGTCGGAGCGCGCGGACGAGGACCTGCGACCCGAGGACGCGCGGGTGGACGGCGCGGGACGGTGGTCGTTCGGCTGGCACGGACACCGGGCGGGACTACGCCTGCCTGGTCGCCACGCCGTGGCCAATGCACTCCTCGCGTTGGCGGTCGCCGAGATGCTCGGCGTGCCGCGGTCGGACGCCGCAGCCGGCCTGTCGGACGCCGAACCGGGAGACATGCGCGGCCACCTCCAATCGATCGGTGACGTCCGCCTCCTCGTCGACTGCTACAACGCGAATCCGCAGAGCGTCCGAGCCGCGCTCGACCTGCTGGGAACGTTGGACGCGGGCCGCCGGGTGGCGGTTCTCGGAACGATGCTCGAGCTGGGAGTCGAGTCGGATCAGCTCCACGAGGATGTCCTCGAAGACGCTCTCGCGGGCGGTCTCGATCTGATCGTCGCGACCGGCGATTTCGTGGATGCGGCGGAGCGTCGAGGGTGGGTGGGCCGCGACGATCTCATCGCGGCACGGGACTGGCACGACGCCTATGCCGGCCTCCGTCAGCGGATGGACGGTTCCGAGACCGTCCTTCTCAAGGCATCCCGAGGGGTCGCGCTCGAAGGAATGGTGGACCTCTTCGAGAACGACTTCGGCGGACGTGCCTCCGCAGGCCAGGAGTCCTGATGTTCTATCATTTGCTGCCGCAGCTCGCCGAAATCCACATCGTCTTCAACGTCTTCCGCTACATCACGTTCCGGACGGCGGGGGCGGTGGTCACCGCGTTCGTCATTGCGTTCGTGACCGGGCCGCGGGTGATTCAGTGGCTCGAGCGCATCAATCTCGGCCAGGTGGTCCGGGAGGAGGGGCCCGATCACCAGCACAAAGCCGGTACGCCGACCATGGGCGGCGTCATCATCCTGCTGTCCGCCTCGATCTCCACGCTGCTGTGGGCCGAACTCACGAACCCCTATACGCTCTGGGCTTTGGGCGCGCTCTTGTGGATGGGACTGCTCGGCTTCCTCGACGACTACCTCAAGGTGGCGCGCGGGAAGTCGGAGGGGCTGATCGCGCGGTACAAGATGGTCGGTCAGTGGACCTTCGGGCTGGGGATGGGTCTCCTGTTGGTCCTGAACCCGATTTCGGGGCTCCCGACGAACATGACCGGGGTTCCGTTCTTCAGCGATCACGCCGCGGTCTTCTGGCCGCCGGTGTTCGTTCTGTTCGTCGGCACCGTCATCTCCGGAACGTCGAACGCGGTCAACCTGGCGGACGGCCTGGACGGCCTGGCCGCCGGACTCACAGGCATCGCCGTCGCGACCTTTGGCGTGATCGCGTACCTGTCCGGCCGTGTCGATACTTCCGCGTATCTGGGCCTGTTCTACCTCCCGGGGGCGGGTGAGCTCACGATCTTCGCGCTCGCGCTGGCCAGTGCGGCCGTCAGCTTTCTCTGGTTCAACGCACATCCCGCCCAGGTCTTCATGGGCGACACGGGATCGCTTGCCATGGGCGGGGCCATCGGCGTCATGGCCATCCTGCTCAAGGCCGAGTTCCTGCTCGTGATCGTCGGCGGCGTTTTCGTTGCTGAAGCGCTGAGCGTGATGCTGCAGGTGGCCTGGTTCAAGTACACGCAGCGCCGGTACGGCGAGGGGCGGCGGCTTTTCAAGATGACGCCGATCCATCACCACTTCGAGAAGATCGGATGGCACGAGACACAAGTGGTGATCCGGTTCTGGATCGTCGGTTTGATGTTCGCGATGCTGGCCATCACTACGCTCAAGATTCGGTGAGCGAATATGGTGCGCAAGAAGGAGCCGCCAGCGAAAAGGTTCGACCTCGATGGGGCCGACGTTGCGGTCATTGGCCTCGGTGCAAGTGGACGAGCGGCCGCCCGGCTGGCTCTGGCAAAGGGAGGGAAGGTCTATGTCTCGGATCTGCACGCTGACGCCCAGACTACAGATGGTGGAGCCGAGCTGCGTGCGCTCGGAGCCGACGTGGAATGGGGCGGACACGACATCGAACGGGTGGCGGGCTCCGACCTCGTGGTGGTCAGCCCAGGAATCCCCACGGGTGCTCCAGTGCTTCGAGCGCTCACGGATCGTGGTCTTGGGTGGATCTCCGAGCCTGAGCTCGCCGTTCGGTACTTCAGCGGTCAACTGATTGCCGTCACTGGTACCAACGGCAAGACCACGACGTCGGTGCTGCTCCAGCACCTCATGGCATCGGCCGGACGAAGCGTCTCTCTGGGCGGCAACGTCGGTGGAGGGTTGGCGCCCGCCGCGTCCGATCTCGTGCTCGACGAGACGCCGGCCGAGTGGTGGATCCTGGAACTGTCGTCGTTCCAGCTGGGGGCGATCGACACGCTTCGGCCCGACATCGGCATCGTGACCAACCTCAGCCCCGACCATCTCGATTATTACGACTCCGTTCAGGCGTACTACGCCGACAAGGCCAGGCTCTTCCTGAACGCGGACGATCATGTGGGATGGGTGCTTCCGGCGGGCGACGACGCCGTGGAACGTCTGGCGGGGGACGCGCCCGGTCACCGCTTCTACTTTTGTCACGAGCCCGATCCCGGATCGCAGGCGTTCGTGCGAGACTCGACGCTGACGCTCTCGGTCGACGGCGTGGAGGAGGCTCTGGTGCGGGTGGACGAGCTGCCGCTCCTGGGGCGCCACAACCATGTCAACGCGCTGACCGCCGCTCTGGCGGCCCGGCTGGCGGGGGTCGACGCGCGGGAGTTGGGAGTGGGCCTCCGCTCGGCCGAGCCTCTTCCGCACCGCATGGCGCCCGTGGCGGACGTCGACGGCGTCCTCTGGGTGAACGACTCGAAGGCGACGAACGTCGCCGCTACGGTGAGCGCCCTCCAGAGTCTGGAACGTCCGGTCGTGCTCCTCCTGGGCGGGAAGGACAAGGACGAGGAGTACGCGCCTCTTCGGTCCGCCCTGGCCAGCGTCAGGGCAGCGGTCGTGTACGGAGCCGCCGGGCCGCGGATGGCCCGCGAGTTGGACGGCGTGGTTCCGATGATCCGCGTGGACGGCACGTTCGCGGATGCGGTCGACGCGGGCCGGGCCGCGTGCGAGCCCGGAGACATCCTGTTGCTGTCTCCGGCATGCTCCTCCTTCGACATGTTCTCGAACTACGAGGAGCGCGGACGACGCTTCGCCGAGCTCGCCGAGAGTGGGCCGTAATGGCTCGGCCTCTCGATCTCGCTCCGGCGACGGCGCGCAACCTCCCGCACTCCGGGCTCGGCCGCGGGTGGGAGCCCGCTGTGCTGCTCGGATTGACGTTGCTGCTCCTGTCGTTCGGCCTCGTGACGCTCTACAGCGCCTCTTCGGTCCTGGCCCTGCGCCAGGGCTCGCCGGACACGTTCTACGTCTTGAGACAGGCCACGGGCGCGGGCGTGGGCCTGATCCTGCTGTTCGTGTGCGCGGCCGTCCCCTACCGCGCCTGGGCCCACCTTGCGTGGCCGCTGCTCGGGCTGTCGATCGCGGCTCTGGTTTTCATCGTCCTGCCGGGCACTGAATCGATGGCGCCTGAGGTAAAAGGCGCGCGTCGTTGGCTGCGCGTCGGCAGGGTGGCCGTCCAGCCGTCCGACCTCGCCAAGATGGCGGTGGTCATCTGGACTGCGGCAATCGCCGTCCGGAAGACCGACCACTTCAGTCGTCTGGGACAGGGGCTCGGACCGTTCTTCATGATCTGGGCGCTCGTGCTCGTCCCGGTCGTTCTGGAGCCCGATCTGAGCACGGCCTTGCTCATTGCGATGGTGGGCATGCTCATCGTCTTCGCGGCCGGCGCGCGCGTCGGCCACTTCATTTTCCTGGGTCTTCTCCTGACCCCGTTCCTCCACCATCAACTACTGGTCGGGTTCCGAGCGCAACGCATTATGGCGTTTCTCAACCCGGCCGCCGATCCCGAGGGTGCGGGCTTCCAGGTCCGTCAGTCCCTCGTGGCGCTGGGGTCCGGGGGAATGACGGGTGTCGGATTCGGAGAGGGACGGCAGAAGTTCGGGTTCCTCCCCGAGGCGCACAACGACTTCATCTTCGCAATGGTCGGAGAGGAGTGGGGCCTGATGGGCGTCGCCTTCCTCCTGTCGGTCTACATGTTGGTCGTCCTCGTGGGATTTCGCATCGCGGGTCGCGCCCCCGACCTGTTCGGAGAACTCCTCGCCATCGGCTTCACCAGCCTCATCGCGTTGCAGGCCGTGCTGCACATGGCGGTCGGCCTGGGCCTCGTTCCCCCGACGGGCTTGGCGCTTCCGCTCGTGTCCTACGGGCGTTCGAACCTGCTCATGACGATGGCGTCGCTGGGCATTCTCGTCTCCATTGCTCGGGCCGCGCCCGGGGGGAAGAGCGCCCGTGCCTGATGCCGGACCCGTGGTAGTGTATTCCGGTGGCGGAACCGGGGGTCACCTCTACCCGGCCCTCGCCCTGGCCGATGAAGTCGCCCGCCTTCGACCGGACGTCCATGCCCACTTCGTGGGTGCGTCCCGAGGCATCGAGGCGCGCGTGCTGCCGGAGCAGGGCAGGGAGCACACGCTTCTCCCGGTCGAAGGCTTCCAGCGGGGCGGCGGTCTCATGCGGAGCCTGGGTGTAGTGATCGCCCTCGGGCGCTCGCTCATCGAGGTTGTCTCGTTGTTCCGACGCATCCGCCCGTCCGCCGTGGTCGTGACCGGCGGGTACGCGGGTGGTCCGTCCGGGATCGTGGCCGGCGCCCTGGGGATCCCCCTCGTGGTCCAGGAGCAGAACTCGGTGCCCGGAAAGACCGTCAGGCTGCTTTCGGTCTGGGCTCGGGAAGTGCACGTCGCCTTTCCGGAAGCGACCGCCCTTCTTCCCAGAACGTCCCACGTGGAGTGTACGGGTAACCCGGTCCGCGTTTCGGATCCGGTCCCCCGAGCAGAGGCGCGCGCCCGATTCGGGCTCTCACCGGACGGGGTGGTTCTGTTGGTGGTCGGCGGGAGCCAGGGTTCGCGGGCCATGAACGAGACCCTCTCGGCGTCGGTCGCGAGGGTTGCGGCCGGGGAACTCCGCCGCCCTGAACGCCTCGAGATCCTGTGGTCCACCGGCCCGACGCACATCGACGGTGTACGCGGTGCACTCGAGGCGGCCGGTACCCCCTCATGGGTCCACGCGGTCCCGTACATCGACGACATGCCCGCCGCGCTCTCTGCCGCTGACTTCGCCGTCAGCCGCGCCGGTGCGATGGCCACGGCGGAGCTTCTGAGCGAAGGACTCCCAGCCATTCTGATCCCGCTTCCGACGGCGGCCGCCGATCATCAAACGGAAAACGCCCGGGCGCTGACGGAGGCGGACGCGGCGGTGATGCTGGTTGAAGCCGGCCTGACGACCGAGCAGCTCTGGTCGGACGTGGCCGTGATGGCGGGGGATCCAGCGCGTCGCCAAGCGATGGCGGTCTCGGCTCGCGAGCGCGCCCGTCCCCATGCGACCACGACGATTGCCGAGCGCATCGTGCGGCTTCTCCCGGCCAGGAAGCCGGCATGAACGCGCCGGTTGTGGACCTGCACGCGTTGGCCCGGACCGGTCCGGTCCACTTCATGGGCGCCGGGGGGGCCGGCATGTGTGCGCTCGCGGAGCTGATCCTCCGCAGAGGGGGTCAGGCGAGCGGATGTGACGCGCGGGACAGCCGACCGCTCTCCGACCTGGTCGGGCTGGGCGCGACCGTCGACATCGGGCACCACCCCGATCATGTCTCTCGGGCGGTCGCGCTGGTCATCACGTCGGCCGTCGGCGGCGATCACGCCGAAGTGCGCGCGGCGCGGGAGCGTGGCATCCCGGTGCTGAAGCGAGCCCAGGCCCTCGGCTCTCTGGTCAACAACGGGACGGTCGTCGCGGTCGCCGGCACGCACGGCAAGACCACCACAACGGCGCTCACGACCACCATTCTGGTCGAGGCGGGCTTCGACCCCACGGGCTTCGTCGGCGGGCGGGTTCCCGCGTGGGAGGGGAACCTCCGCCTGGGCGGTTCGGACATCTCGGTCGTCGAAGCGGACGAATATGACCGGTCCTTCCATCAGCTCACTCCTGACGTCGCGATCGTCACGAATCTCGAGGCCGATCACCTCGACATCTACGGATCGCTCGACGGCGTGAAGGAGGGCTTCCGGATCTTTCTGGATGGCGTGCGGGACGGGGGTCGTGTCGTCGTGTGCGCCGACGACACGGGCGCGTCTCGCCTCCTGCCGAGCGTCGGGGATCGAGGGTACAGCTACGGACTCTCCGCCGGAAGCATGCTCCGAGCGGTCGACGTGAGCGCGGACCCGACCGGAACCACGTGCCGCATCTTCGAGGAAGGCCAGGACCGAGGCCAGTTGACGCTGCCTTTGGGCGGCGTGCACAACCTCCGCAACGCCCTCGCCGGTGCCGCGGCGGCGCGGCACCTCGGGGCCGATTGGGACGCCATCAAGCGCGGCACGGCGTCCTTCTCCGGAGTGGGGCGGCGCTTCGAGCGATTGGGCGAGGCCGGCGGCGTCCTGATCGTGGATGACTACGCCCATCACCCGACGGAGATCGCCAGCACGCTCTCGGCCGCGACGGCCACGTTCAGTGACCGTCGCCTGGTGGTGGCGTTCCAGCCCCACCTGTTCTCGCGGACGCGGGACTTCTCTCGGGAGTTCGGAGCGTCTCTGATCGCAGCCGACGTCATCGTGGTGACCGATGTCTTCCCGGCACGGGAAGCGCCCATCGAAGGCGTGACCGGAGAGATCGTCGTCGATGCCGCCCGCTCGGCGGGGGCCGATGACGTGCGCTACGTGCCCGATGTCACGGACCTCGCCGAGGCGCTGTCGAACATCCTGCGTCCAGGGGACGTGCTGTTCACGCTCGGCGCCGGCTCCATCGAGTCGGTCGGAGCCGCGGTACTCTCCCGGCTGGAGAGGTCCGCCGATGCGTAGGGAACTCAAGATCATCCTGGTCACGCTGGCCGTGGGCGGCGCGTGGGCCATCGGGGGCAGGGTGCCCGGCATGCTCGATGAGGTCGAGGCCTTCCACGTGAGCGACGTACAGGTGGCGGGCGCGCGCTACCTGACGGACGACGACGTGCGTGATCTCATGGAGCTGGACTCCGAGGCCAACATCTGGTCCGACGCATCGATCTGGGCGGACCGCCTGGAGCGGCACACCCTCGTCGAGAGCGCACGCGTGCGGCGGCGGTTGCCGGGCACGCTTCTGGTCGATATCCGGGAGCGACGCCCGGTCGCCTTGGTCTCCACGCCGACCCTCGAACCGGTCGATGCGGATGGTGTGCTGCTGCCCATCGACCCGAGCGTGGTTCGTCTCGACCTGCCGATCATCGAGGCGGGGCGCGACGTCGCGTCGGGCGCACGGCTCGTGCCGGGCGCGACCCGGGAGCTCATCCGCGAGGTGGTTCGCCTGATGGACGGCGACACCGCCTTCCTCCAGATGGTGTCCGAGGTGGCATGGGCCGACGATCGGACCCTGGTCGCTCGTTGGTCCGATCCCGCGGTCGACTTCCTGCTCCAGCCGGGCACGTCTTCCCACCGGATCCGGGAAGGGATCCTCTCGCTGGACCATGCCGTCGCGCAGGACCCTCGCAACCATCCCGACGTGGTCGACCTGCGGTTCGCCGACCAGGTCGTGATCCGAAGGAAGGAGTGACCTGATGCGTGCCAATCTGATCGCGGGTCTGGACATCGGGACCGCCGACACGTGCGCGGTCATCGGCGAGGTCTCGGGCGATCCCCGTCGTCCCGTACTCACCATCCTCGGGGTCGGACAGGCCCGTACCGGCGGCCTTCGTGGCGACATGATCACGAACATCGAGGCGATGACCGAGTCGGTCCGCTCGACCGTCAAGGAGGCCGAACTCATGGCCGGCGTGAGCGTCGACCGGGTCTTCGCCGGCATCGGAGGTGACCACGTACGCGCCTCGACATCGATGGGGGTCGTCGCGGTCTCGGCGGACGAGGTCACCCCTGACGACGTCGAGCGTGTGCACATCGTGGCACGCGCCGTCGCCCTACCGCCCGACCGGGAGATGGTGCACGCCATCCCCCAGGAGTACCGGGTGGATAACCAGGCAGGCATCAAAGACCCGCTCGGTATGTCCGGCGTGCGGCTCGAGTCCGAGATCTTCCTCGTGACCGCGGCCGTCACGGCTGGAGCGAACATCCGCAAGGCCGTGAACCGGGCGGGCTATCGCGTGCAGGAGCTCGTCCTGGAGCCGTTGGCGGGTGCGCGAGCCGTCCTGACCGAGGACGAGAAGGAGGTCGGCGTGTGCATGGTGGAGATCGGCGCCTCGACCACGGACGTCGCATGCTACTACGAAGGGAAGCTCCGCCATGTCAGCATCCTCCCGTTCGGCGGTGCGACGCTCACGACCGACCTCGTCCGGGGGCTCTCTCTCCCGTACGCCGAAGCCCGCAAGGCCAAGGAGCACCACGGGACGGCCTTCGCCCAACTGGTCGATCCCCGAGAGACGGTCGAGATGCCGGGCGCATCGCCGGGGCAGACCCGCGTGATCGCGCGTGAACTGATCGCGCACATCCTCGAGCAGCGCCTCGACGAGATGTTCGGGATGGTCCAACAGGAGCTCAACGACCAGGAGCTCCTCGACAACCTGGGGGCCGGCATCGTCCTCACGGGCGGCACGGCGGCGCTCCCGGGCATCGTCGAGCTGGCCCAGCAGATCTTTGCAGCGCCGGTCCGGATGGGGGTCCCCGCCGAGGGGCTCGCCGGGCTGGCCGACGCAGTCGCTCGACCCCGCTTCGCCATCGGAGCGGGGTTGGCACTCTGGGGTGCCGATCGCTTTCAGGAAACCGGAGAGGGAGCGTCGACGTTGACGTCCGGCGTCCTGACCAAGCTCGGCACCTGGCTGAAGGAGTTCTTCTGATGAGGGCCTTCGGCCACGGGCGGGACCGCGCCCTGTACACACCTACCACCAGCAGGAGTAAAGGAGAGCCCGCATGATGATCTTCGAGTTCGAAGAGGCACCCGCTCGGAACGCACAGATGAAAGTGGTCGGCGTCGGTGGCGCCGGCGGCAACGCCGTGAACCGCATGATCGACGAGGACCTCGAGGGCGTCGAGTTCATCTCGATGAACACCGACGCCCAGGCGCTCAAGAGTTCCCGAGCGCAGGTGACGCTTCAGATCGGGAAGAAGCTCACACGCGGCCTGGGCGCCGGGGCACGGCCGGAGATCGGCAGGCAGGCCCTGGCAGAGAGCGAGGAAGAGGTGCGCCGGGCGCTCGACGGGGCGGATCTGGTGTTCGTCACCGCTGGCATGGGCGGGGGCACGGGAACCGGTGCCGCGCCCATGGTCGCCGAGATCGCCCGCGACATGGGCGCGCTGACCATCGGCATCGTCACCCGGCCTTTCTCCTTCGAGGGGAAGAAGCGGGAGCGGCAGGCGCTCCAGGGTCTGGCGGAACTGCGCCGGTGTGTGGACACGATGATTCTCGTACCCAACGACCGGTTGATGTCGGTCGTGCCGAAGGGGACGTCGTTCCGGAACGCGCTGAAGAAGGCCGACGAGGTGCTTCTCCACGCGACGCAGGGGATCTCCGACCTGATCCGGGTCACCGGTGAAGTCAACGTGGACTTCGCGGACGTACGCACGATCATGCAGGCACGGGGTCCGGCTCTGATGGGTTCGGGCTTCGGTGAAGGTGACAACCGTGCGCAGGAAGCCGCTCAGGAGGCGATCTCGTCGCCGTTGCTCGACGACGTCAGCATCGCCGGCGCGCAGGGCGTCCTGATCAACATCACCGGGGGCATGGATCTGGCCATCGACGAAGTCACGGAGATCTCGTCGATCATTCAGGACGAGGCCGGTGACGAGGCGGAAATCATCTTCGGCGCGGTTCACGACCCCGAGTTGGAGGGCAAGATCCGGGTGACGGTCATCGCAACCGGTTTCGATCCCGCGGTCGACCAGGTCATCGACATGCCACGGCGTAGGGGGGTCGGGATGTCGCGCGACGTGACGGAGTCGGTCCAGGCCGTGGCGGGGTCGGGCACTTCGCGTCCGGCTCAGCCGAGGGTCGCGCAGACCTCCTTCACCCAGGGGCGTCCTGCCGCGCGCCCGGCACCACGGGCGCCCCAGATGGCCGGATCTCAGGTCCCGGCGCCTTCGCTCGACCCGCCTCGTGTGGCGGCGGGCTCCGGGGGCGGGTCCGGCGTGCTTCCGTTGGGCCGTATGCCCGATCGGACGGTCACCCGCGACCAGTTGGTCGAGCTGGATATCCCGACGTTCATCCGCCGGCAGATGGACTGAAGGCCGGGATGTCAGCGACGCTGAAACGCCCACGATCGGCCGGAACCCATCGCCGGACGGATACGTAACACGTGTGGAATCGGAAAAGACTCCCCATATTGTCGTCAGCACCACAGTTGCCGGTGGGCCGCCTGGAGGGTTCTCCCTCGCCGTCCGGGCGGCTTGTGTGTGCTGGCGCCTCGCGTGGGCGCAGACGTAGACGATGAGCATGCCCAACCGAGGAAAGGACGTACGCGTGGGTCGGATCGGTCGCAGAATCGGAAGCGGAAGCGCTGTCATGATGATGGCGGTTCTGTCCGCGTGCGCCCCCACGGCGGCGCCGGACGCGGGTACTCTGGATGCCCTGTATGCCGAGCCGGCCGAGGACATCGAGGTCGTTTCGCTCGGTCAGGGCCAGACGCTGGGTGAGGTTCTGGACGGGCTCGTCGACGTCAACGAACAGTACGCTTTCCTGATGGCATTTCGGCAGCACGCGAGTCCTCGCCGCATGCGACCGGGAACGGAAATCACCTTCCGGTATCGCCCCGAGGACCGGTGGCTGAGGGGCGTTGACGTCCTCATCAATGGCGACGAGAGCGTGCGGATGCGGCGGGACGAGTTCGGCTGGGACTCTGAAAAGATCCTGACGCCGACCTATGTGGATACCGTGTTCGCTTCGGGCGAAATCGAGAGCGTGCTCTGGACGGCGGTCATCCGGAACCCGGCGCTCAGTGGCATTCCGGTGCAGGATCGCAACCGTCTCATCGACCATCTGGACCGTGTGTTCCAGTGGCAGGTGGACTTCTCCCGGCAGATCCGGGTGGGCGACACCTACCGCATTGCCTTCGAGCGGGAGGTCCGGCCCGACGGGTCGATGCGGTCCGGTCGGCTCCTGGCCGCCGAACTCGTCAACGGCGGCACGGGCTACCACGCCGTCTGGTTCGATCCCAACGGAGACGGTCGCGGCTCGTACTACGACCTCGAAGGAAAGTCGGTTCGCCGGGCCTTCCTCCTGAAGCCGCTGGAGTACCGCAGGATCTCCTCGCGCTTCTCCAACGGGCGTTTCCACCCGGTCCTGAAGCGGTGGCGGGCACACCGTGGTGTCGACTACGCGGCCGACAGCGGAACCCCGATCATGGCGACCTCCGACGGCGTGGTGATCCATCGCGCGCCGAAAGGAAGCTTCGGGAACGCCGTCGAGATCCGACATCCCAACGGAATCATCACCCGGTATGCGCATCTGTCACGGTTTCGGCAGGATGTGACCGCGGGTACGCGCGTCCATCAGGGTGACATCATCGGCTATGTCGGGATGACCGGCCTGGCGAGCGGCCCGCACCTCCACTACGAGATGTTGCGGAGCGGCAAGCAGATCGACCCCCTCTCCGTGGACCTTCCCGTCGGCGATCCGGTGCCGACCGAGGATCTCGCGCGTTGGCTGGATGAGTCCAGGGGACGCGTGGCGCTGCTCGAGTCCATCCCGGGCGCTGGACCGGTCCGAGTGGCCGTCCACTCCCTACAGACAGCTCAGGTAGACGAAGCCGGAGGGTGATCACCCTCCTCCTCTTCCTGCTTCTCGCGGGAGGTGTTGCCGCGTACACCTGGTGGGTGTACATGCGGCTCGAACTCCCCGTGCGCCACCGCGGCCTCCTGGCGGGGCTACGGGCCGCGTCCCTGCTTCTTCTCGTGCTCCTTCTGGCCGATGTTCGGACGCCTTGGTCCGGAACGGACGGAGGGGCTGAGCGGTGGGTCCTCCTGGACGTGTCGGCCAGCATGAGCGCCACCGACGCACGCGGTTTGGACGGGTGGAGCGGCGCGCGTGCCCGGGCCGACGAGTTGGCGTCGGAAGGCTGGAGGATCGTGACGTTCGGATCGGAGATCGGTGACTCGATCCCGGGCACGCCGGCGGGGACGCGCTCCGACCTGGCGGCCGTCCTGGAACGAGCCATGGAATCGGGAACCCGCGAGGTCCGCGTCCTGTCGGATCTGCGCTTTCACGACCCGGTGGAGATCGACGCGGTTCTGGCGGGTGGTGCGACCCCCGTCTCATTCGAGGCGTTCGGGTCCGTTGAGCGAAGTGCCGGCTTGGCCGACTTCTCGGTCGCCGATGTTTCCAGAGCGGGAGACTCCGCACGAGCGGAACTCGAACTCTTCGGGGAGGGAGTCGGCGATTCAGTACAGGTCGAGTTCCTGGAGGAGGGGCGAATCGTGGCCCGCCGCTCGTTCCAGGCACCCACTGCGGGGTTGAGACGTCGGGTCGAGGTGAGCCTGCCTCCGTCCGACGTGGAGGGTAGGGTGCGCTACACCGCTCGAGTGTCGGTGCCGGGTGACGGCTTCAGTGACGACGACGTTGCGGTGTCGTACGCGACCACGGGATACAGAGAAGGGGCTCTGGTCCTGATTTCGGCACGCCCGGACTGGGAGCCGCGCTACCTTTTGCCGGTGCTGACCGAGGTAACCGGCCTCGAATCGGTGGGATACCTACGCGTCGGGCCGAACCGATTCGCGACGATGGGCCGTGCGGTCGACCGCGGTAATGCCGTGGACTCCGCGACGGTCCGACGGGCGGCCGGGGACGCCGCGCTCCTGGTCGTGCACGGCCTTTCCGACGGGACGGACGCGTGGGTCGCGTCGCTCACCCGTAGAGCTCCCCGTCTCGTCGCATGGCCGAACGACGCGGTGGCGGCGGGCCTCCTGGGCCTCACGGTGTCTCCTCCCCGGGACGGTGAGTGGTACGCCTCTCAGGATCTCCCGGCCTCTCCGCTCGCCGCCGACTTTGCCGGAATCCAGACGCAGGGACTCCCCCCCTTGAGTGCGGTGCACGTGCAGTCCGGGGGCGGCGCTGGCGAGGGCCCGCTCGCCCTTCAACTCGGCGGCACGGGACCGGGTGAGCCGGCCCTTCTTCTCCTTCAGGGGGACGGCCGCCGAACGGTCGTCCCTATGGCGTCCGGGCTCTGGCGCTGGGCCGCGCGAGACGGGGCGGGGCGCGACGCATATCGTCGCATCTGGTCGGGGGTGGCGGGGTGGCTGCTCGAAGCCGACGCACGCCTCGGCGGGCCGGAGGTTCGGCCACGTCAGCGAGTGTTCGAGCGGGACGCGGACATCGCTTGGTCCCTTCCGGATTCGGGCGACATCCGTCTGGAAATCCGGCGGGATAGCGCGATCGTGCGGGATACGCTCCTGTCGCTCGGGAACGGTCGCTCCGGCCCGCTCCCCGCGGGGAGCTACGCCTACGAGGCGTTTGGGCCCGACGGTCAGGGAATGGGTAGCGGCCGCTTCGATGTATCGGCTTCAAGTCTGGAAATGGCGGCCCCGTCGGTGCAGCCCACGGTACCGGACGTCGTCGCCCGACGGCTTGGAGCGGCGGACCGAGGGTCGGGGCGTCCCCTACGGACCTCCCCGTGGCCGTATCTTCTCATTCTCATACTTCTCTGCGCCGAATGGATCGGACGCCGGCACGTGGGACTGAGATAGACCCCCCGACGTGAAAAACAGGCGGCCTCGGCCGCCCTCTCCCGATAGATCATGGCCCGGCTCTTCAAGAAAAAGCCCGAGCGCCGTAAAGGCCTCTGGCGTAAGGTCGTCGACCTCGCCCTCACCGATGTGCGTGTGGCGGCGGGCGGAATGGATCATGCCTCCCTGGAGGAGCTGGAGGAGCGGCTTCTGGCCGCTGACTTCGGCGTGTCCGCGACGCTCCGGCTCGTCGGCCGGGTCGAAGATGCTGTCCGGCGCGGCAAGGTTCGCGGTACGGTCGGCCTGAAGGCGGCGTTGCAGGACGAAATCCGGACCATCCTCGAGCCTTCGGTCGACGCCGAACTGACGGGGGCGGAGACGGGTACGACCGTCTACCTGATCGTGGGTGTGAACGGCGTCGGGAAGACGACGTCGGTGGCGAAGCTCGCGCATCACCTCGTGCGGGAGGGGCGCACGGTCACGGTGGCGGCTGCCGACACGTTTCGAGCGGGGGCTGTCGAGCAGCTGGGAATGTGGGCTGAGCGGATCGGTGCGGACTTCATCCGCGGCCAACAGGGCGGCGACCCCGCGGCGGTCGCGTTCGATGCGCTCGAGGCCGCAGAGGCCCGGGGAACCGACGTGCTCCTCATCGACACGGCCGGTCGACTGCATACGAACCGCGATCTCATGACCGAATTGGACAAGATCGACCGGGTGGTCCGGCGTCGGATCGAGGGCGCGCCGCACGAGACGCTGATGGTGCTCGACGCCACCGTGGGCCAGAATGCCCTCCGGCAATTGAAGGCCTTCAATGAAGTGGTCGACGTCAGCGGCATCATCCTGGCGAAGATGGACTCCACCGCCCGCGGCGGAATCGTGGTTGCGATCCAGGAAGAGATGGGCATTCCCGTGAAGCTCGTCGGGCTCGGCGAGTCCGTTGAGGACGTGACAACCTTCGATCCGGACGCGTTCGTGGAGGGCGTCTTCGGATGAACCCGTGAAGTACCTGCACCTGGACCAGCCCGCCCAATTCCTGAAGGGCGTGGGCCCGAAGCGCGCCGAAGCCCTGGTGAGCGTCGGGATCGGTACCGCACGGGACGCCCTGTACCAC
This sequence comes from Gemmatimonadota bacterium, assembly GCA_029262115.1. Taxonomy (GTDB): domain Bacteria; phylum Gemmatimonadota; class Gemmatimonadetes; order Longimicrobiales; family Gaopeijiaceae; genus JAJCZZ01. The sequence goes on from JAJCZZ010000049.1 coordinate 120,347, forward strand.
GTCCCGCGCCGGTACGACGACGCGTCGACGGTTACCCCGATCGGATCCCTCGAAGTAGGGGTGGACGCGACGTGCCTCGGCCAGGTGCGCAGCAAGGGGGTGATCCCCACACGGAAGGGGCTGAGGGTCTTCCAGGCGGTCCTTCAGGACGACTCGGGGATGATCACGGTCGCGTGGCCCGGGCAGCCGTGGCTGGAGCGGAAGATCCGCGAGGGCGATACGCTTCTCGTCCAGGGTCCCGTGCGCTTCTTCCACGGTCGCCAGATCCAGCCGCGGGAGTTCACGGTGCTCGGCCGAGAAGGGGATGCCACCCCTGACGGCGGCACCATCTTCGTGACGTACCCGGCCAGCGAGGCCGTGCCTCAATGGGTGCTCCGCGGCATCTTCGAGAAGAACCTCGATCAGCTCATCGGGTGGGCCGACGAGGACGAATTCCTGTCGCCCGAGGGGCGTGCGCGGCTGGGGATGCCACCGCTGTCGAGCGCGCTGACCTGGATGCACCGGCCCGAGACCCTTGCCGACCCCGAGGGAGGGCGACGGCGCTTGGCGTTCGACGAACTGTTCTTCCTCCAGGTCCTCCAGGCGTTGATCCGTACTCGACAGGCGGAGGCCCAGCCTGGCATTGCCCATACACGCACGAACAGCTACGTCCGGCCCCTCTATGGGACGCTACCGTTCGACCTGACCGAAGCGCAGGCGAGAGTGCTCCGGGAGATCTATGCCGACATGGAGTCCGACGCGCGCATGAACCGCCTGGTCCAGGGGGATGTCGGATCGGGAAAGACGGTCGTGGCGCTGTTTTCGATGCTCCTGGCCGTGGAGGGCGGCAGCCAGGCGGCCCTCATGGCACCGACGGAACTGTTGGCCGAGCAGCACGCCCGCACCCTGCGCGCCATGGTCGAGCCCCTCGGGTTGGAGGTGGCCCTCCTCACCGGGTCGCGTTCCGCGGCGGATCGGCGAGCGGCGCTGGGGGGCCTGGCCGCGGGGCGACTCCGGTTGGTGGTCGGGACGCACGCGCTGATCCAGGACGGAGTGACCTTCGAGCGACTCGGTCTGGTGGTCGTGGACGAACAACACCGCTTCGGTGTGCGACAACGGATGGCCCTGGCCGAAGGTCGGGAGCGGGCTCCGGATGTGCTCATCATGTCGGCCACGCCGATCCCCCGGTCTCTCGCCATGGCCCTGTACGGGGAGCTTGACCTCAGCCTTCTCGACGAACTTCCTCCCGGACGGACACCAGTCACCACCGCGCTACGTAGGTCGGACGCCCGCGCGTCCGTGCATGCCTTCGTCGACGCCGAGGTCGAGAGCGGTCGGCAGGCGTACATCGTCTACCCGCTTGTTTCGGAGTCCGACAAGATCGACCTCCGTGCGGCCACGGAGGAGTACGAGTGGCTGTCCTCGGAGGTCTTTCCCCACCGCCGGCTCGGGCTGCTCCACGGCCAGCTCGGAGCGGACGAGAAGGACGCGATCATGCGGTCGTTTCTGGCCGGGGACGTGGACATCCTCGTCGCGACCACGGTCATCGAGGTCGGCATCGATGTGGCCAACGCCAGCGTCATGGTCATCGAGCACGCCGAGCGCTTCGGTCTGTCCCAACTCCACCAGCTCCGCGGTCGGGTTGGCCGGGGAGCCGCCGCGAGTCACTGCATTCTGATCGCGGACCCGGGGGATGGGGCGGCCGAGCGACTCAAGGTGCTCCGTGACACGGCGGACGGCTTCGAGGTGGCCCGGGCGGACCTCGCGATCCGGGGGCAGGGAGACTTCTTCGGTGCGCAGCAGCACGGACGCGATCCTCAACTCCGCTTCGCCGACCTCCTGCGCGACGAGGACCTTCTGCTCGTGGCCCGCGAGGAGGCTCGTGAGCTGGCGGCTACCGATCCGGAACTCGCCCGTCCCGAGCACGAGGGCATCCGCCGCCAACTGCACGGACGGTACCGGGAGCGTCTGGAGATGTACGGAGTCGGCTGATACCATCCGGGGCCGATCGCCGCTCCCGAGGGCGGCATCCCCATGGACAACCGCATCGTACCTGAGGCAGCCCCGTCATGAGCGTGGTCATCAAGGATCTTTCCGCCCACATCGGCGAATCCGTCGCCCTCGAAGGGTGGGTGGAAACCACCCGGTCGCACGGGAAGGTCGCGTTCCTCATCCTTCGGGACGGGACCGGGGTGGTGCAGGGCGTCGTCTTGAAGAAGGCGGTCGACGACGCCACCTGGGAGGCGCACGGGAGCCTCACGCAGGAGTCCACCGCGCGAGTCGTGGGTCGGGTGAAGCAGGACGACCGCGCTCCGGGGGGCTTCGAGGTCGAGGTCGAGTCGCTGGAGGTGATGGCCCTGGCGGAGGAGTACCCGATCCAGCCGAAGGAGCACGGAGTCGACTTCTTGCTGGACCACCGGCACCTCTGGCTGCGCTCGTCCCAACAGCGGGCGGGGCTCAAGGTCCGCTCCGAGGTCCAGCAGGCCATCCACGACTTCTTCTATCGCCGTGACTTCACGCGGATCGACACACCGATCCTGACCGGCTCGATCGGCGAACACGCGGGCACGCTCTTCGAGACGGATTACTTCGGCGATCCAGCGTATATGGCGCAAACCGGTCAGCTCTATGTCGAAGCGGCGTGCCCGGCCTTCCGGAACGTGTATTGCTTCGGGCCGACGTTCCGTGCGGAGAAGTCGAAGACGCGCCGGCACCTGACGGAGTTCTGGATGGTGGAGCCCGAGGTCGCGTTCGCCGACTCGGAGGACAACATGCGCCTCCAGGAGGAGTTCGTGTCGTATCTGGTCGAGCGCGCGCTCGAAAACTGCGCGGAGGAATTGAAGGTTCTGGAGCGCGACACGTCGAAGATCGACCATGTGAAGCCGCCGTTCCCGCGCCTGAGCTACACCGACGCGGTCGCCCGCCTCACGGAGCGCGGCCATGACGTCACATGGGGAGACGACCTCGGTGCGTCGGACGAAGCCGTTCTCACGGAGGACTACGACCTGCCGCTCTTCATCTACAACTACCCCAAGGAAGCGAAGGCCTTCTACATGAAGGAGAACCCGGACGATCCGCGCACCGTGCTGTGCGACGACCTCCTGGCTCCGGAGGGGTACGGCGAGATCATCGGAGGGAGTCAGCGCGAGGACGATCTGGAGCGCCTGCGCGAGCGCATCCGTGAGGAGAAGCTTCCCGAGGAGGCGTACGCGTGGTACCTCGACCTACGCCGGTACGGCTCCTTTCCCCACAGCGGCTTCGGCCTGGGCGTCGAGCGCACGGTGGCGTGGATCACGGGACGCCATCACATCCGCGAGCTCATCCCCTTCCCGAGATTGATGAACCGGCTGTACCCGTAGAGCGCTCCGGCTACTCCTCGTCTTCCTTCACCACCTCCCACACCGCGTCCAACTCCCCGAGCGTCGCCCCGGGAAGGGCGAGCCCTTCGTCCCGCGCTCGTTCCTCCAGCGCCTGGAAGCGGCGGACGAACTTCCGGTTTGCGGCGGCCAGGGCGGTCGTGGGGTGGACTCCGACCAGGCGGGCGACGTTCACCGCGGCGAACAGAAGGTCTCCGACCTCGTCGGCGAGCTCGTCCGGATCGCCCGACGCCAGTGCCGCTCGGACCTCGTCCACTTCCTCGGCGACCTTATCCATAGCGCCCTCGTGGTCCGGCCAGTCGAAGCCGACACCGGCGGCCTTTTCCTGCGCGCGGTACGCCTTCGTGAGTGGGTCCAGCCCGCGTGCCAGCCCGTCGAGGGCGCTCTCTCCCGGGGCCCGCTCCTCGGCCTTGGTCTCTTCCCACAGCCGGGCTGTGCCGTCACCGAAGAGGTGGGGGTGCCTGCGCACCATCTTGGCTTCCAGGCGGCCGTACACCGCTGCGGCGTCGAACGACCCGGCCTCTTCGGCGACCACGATCTGGAATGCGAGATTCAACAGGAGGTCGCCGAGTTCGCCCTCGAGTTCGAGGACGTCGCCGTCGTGGACCGCATCGGCCACTTCGTGTGCCTCTTCGAGGAGATGCGGCACCAGGGAGCGAGCTGTCTGCTTCGCGTCCCAGGGGCAGTTTGCGCGAAGAAAGCGGACGAGCGCGAGGGCCCGATCGAGGTCGCCGGGCCCTTTGAAACGGGGAGGCTCCGCGGCGTTGTGGGGTTCGGATGGGGGCATGGGATGGGGCGTTGGGGCAGGCCGGTCGCGCCGGAGTGGAACGCCGACGTTCTTCTTGGCATGTTCCTCCACCTATGTCAATCGAATCGAGGGGGCGTGCCTGGTTGGAGGTCGACGCCGGAGCGCTCCGGCGGAATTTCCGGGCGGTGCGCGCGTCGGTGGGCCCCTCCGTGGGAATCGTGCCGATGGTCAAGGCGGACGCGTACGGCGTGGGTGTGCGGGAGGCCGTACGCGCGCTCGATGCCCACGAGCCGTGGGGGTACGGCGTCGCGTCCGTCGCGGAGGGAATCGAGCTTCGACGTCTCACCGAGCGGCCCGTCGTGGTCTTCACTCCGATCGCGCCCGGGGAGCTTCCCGCCGCGATCGACGCCGACCTTCGGATCACGGTGTCGGACGAGGCGACTCTCGTGGCCCTTGGGCGGGCCGCGACGGACGGTGCTTCGGCTCGGTTCCACGCCGAGATCGACTCGGGTATGGGGCGGGCGGGCCTCGACCCGCGCGGGATCGACTCCTGGGGGCCGGCGCTCCAGGCCGCCCTGGCCGGAGGCGCGGTGTGGGAGGGTGTCTTCACTCACCTTCACTCGGCCGACGACTCGCCCGATACGGTGGACCCGCAGATCGCGCTCTTCGAGAGCACGTTGGCCCGCCTCGCGCCGGGGCCGGACGTCCTCCGGCACGCCCTCAACAGCGCGGGCTGTTTCGTCCGGCCGGGGTACGCCTTCCAACTCGTTCGCCCGGGCATCTTCCTCTACGGAGGGCGGCCCGGCATGGAATCCCCCGAGCCCGACGCGGTCGTGAGCCTCCGTGCTCGGGTCATTCGGGTCAAAGAGGCGCGGCCGGGCGACACGCTGGGCTACGGGTCGACCCACGTGGCGGAGCGCGCGGAACGGTGGGCCACGGTCGCGGTCGGATACGGAGACGGGCTTCCGCGTGCGCTCTCCAACAAGGGCTGGGGCGTGGTGGGCGGACGGCGCGTTCCGATCATCGGGCGGATCTCCATGGATGTGACCGTGGTAGACATCACCGGTCTGCCGTCGGTGCGACCGGGTCAGGTGGTTACCTTCCTGGGTTGCGACGGCCAAGAACGCGTCACGCTCGGAGAGATGGCGGATCTGGCAGGCACGATCGGATATGAGGTCCTTACGGGCTTCACACCTCGGCTTCCCCGGATCTGGGAGTTACCGGTTGGACCCTGACACCCTCGTCCAGCGTGCTCGTGCTGCTCGGGATTTGGCGTACGCGCCGTACTCGGACTTCCGTGTCGGTGCCGCGCTGGAGACCGTGGACGGTTCGGTATTCCCGGGAAGCAACGTCGAGAACGCCTCGTACGGTCTCACCATCTGTGCGGAACGGGCGGCTGTCTTCTCGGCGGTGGCTGCGGGTGAGGTCGGGTGGGGTACGTAGGGAATGGACGTTGGACGAACTTCTGCCGGACCGATTCGAAGGGTCGACGCAGAGATCAATGGAATGACACGAGGGCGAGACTCGGATATCACGTGATACGGATCAAATTTTTTGCCCTGGCGGGGCTGTGCGTGCTCGGTTCAATGGCGTGCTCGGAACTGAACCCGACATCGCTGGACGAGGAGTTCCTCCCGCCGGCCCCCCTGACAGCCGAGATCCGGCTGGGGTGGGACGCGTTCGCGAGCAACCTGGAGGTCTTCGGAGGCTTCGGCTCTCCGCTGGAGCTCGGGAGCGGAGTCACCGCGAGGCTGTTCGCCGGGACGTTGAACGCGCGGACGCTGGCGCGTTTCACCGGGTATCCCCAGGCGGCGACGGTTCGCGACAGTGCGGGGAATACGCGAGCGGACAGCACCCTGACGTTCGTAGGTGGATGGGTCGTGGCGGTCGTGGACACCCTCGCGAGTGTGTCGTCGGGCCCGGTCACGCTGTCGCTCGGTGCGCTCCAACAGGAATGGGACCCACGGACGACTACGTGGGAGTTTGCGGTGGACACGATCAACGACCGCCGCTCCTGGAGTGAACCGGGTGCCGGGCCCGCAACGGACCTGGGAATGGCCGTCTGGGATCCGGCCGAGGGCGACTCCGTCCGCTTCGCCGTCGACTCGGCCCAGGTGGCGGCGTGGGCAGACACCCTCGATCTGAGCCGGGGCGTCCGCCTGGCGGCGGAAACCGAGGGCGTTCGCCTCAAAATCAACAACGTGTTTCTTCGGCTGGATACGCGATCGTCGATCGATCCGGACACGGCCCTGGTCCTCACGGCGCCGCGACAGACCATCACGTTCATCTATGACCCGATTCCGGCGCCTCCGCCCGACGGGATCCGAATTGGCGGTGCGCCGTCGTTCCGTACGGTTCTGGATATTCGTGTGCCGGATGCCCTGACCTCACCGCAGAGTTTGTGCGACGCGGCAGGGTGCCCGTTCGCGCTCACCGTAGAGCGCCTCAACTACGCGGCCATCGTGCTTCGAACGCGAGCGACCCCTCCGGCTTTCCAGCCGACGGATACCGTGAATCTGGACGTCAGACCTGTCCTGCTTCGCTCGGCTCTCCCAAAATCCCCGCTCGGCACGTCGATCACCGGGGGCCTCGGTCGGCGTGTGGGTCCCGACCTGTTCGGCTCGGCTGCGGGCGCGGAGATCGAGATCCCGGTGACCCAGTTCATTCGAGACCTGATCCGCGGCGCGACCGCGACGGGTGCCACGCCCCCTTCGACGCTCGCTCTCCTGTCGACCTTCGAGCCCCTTTCGATTGCGTTCGCCTCTTTCTACGGCCCGGGCTCTGATCTGGAGCCGGTGCTCAAGCTCGTCGTGACCGCGGGCCCATCGGTGACCCTGCCATGACGCTCACATTGCCTGGATCCCTGCGTTCACGCCGCTCGGCGGGTCGTGTGGCGCTCTTCTTCGGATGTGTGGCGGCGGTCGGCTCATCGAGCTTGGAGGCGCAGTCGCTGTTCAACGGGGTGGGTCTGGGAGTACCCACCGACCCCGTCGACGCGCGCAGCCGGGCGCTCGGGAATATCGGCATTGGTCTGTGGGGCACCGCACTCCTGCCGGGAGATCCGGCGGCGGCGGCGGGGATCACCGTCCCCACCGCGCTGTTCACCGCGCAGCCGTCCTGGGTGGAGTCGACCCGTGACGGGACGACCGCCGAGGCGCGGTCGACTCGCTTTCCACTCCTCGGGATCGCCTATCCTGCGTGGAACCTGGGGACGCTCACCTTTAGCTTCGGGTCGTTCCTCGACCAGCGCTTCAGCGCAGAGCGGGCCGTATCCCTGGAGCTTCAGGACGGCCCTCTCGACGCCACCGACGAGTTCCGCTCCGAGGGCGGCGTCTCCGAGATCCGCCTCGGCCTCGCGCGACCTCTGACCGGATCCGTGGCTGCGGGCCTGCAGGTGGGGCGCTACAACGGCACACTGACGCGGACGCTCACGCGATCTCTGGACGGAATCGACGCCGAGGGTTCGGTGCTCGACTTCTCCGCGAGCGGCCGGTGGGCCTATTCGGGGACCTCCGTGACGGCGGGGGCGTCCATGAACATCGGGACCGTCGGCCGTGTGGCGGGGAGTGTCACCTGGTCGGGCGACCTTGAAGCGACCCCGTCCGAGTCGACCGAGGCGTCCGGGCGGGCCTACGACCTCCCGTTGCAGATCCGGCTCGGTGGGACCGCGGTCCTGGCCCCCGGGTTCGCCGTGACGGCATCGTTTGGGAGTGCTGACTGGACCAGCGTGTCTGCGGGTCTCGGAAATGCCACCGCCCAGAGCGCTCGGACGTACGGGGCGGGCGTCGAACTCGGTCGCGCGCAGATCCTGGGCCGTAACGCACCTCTTCGCTTCGGCTACCGGCGGTCGGACCTTCCGTTTGCCTTGGCCGACGGCTCACCTCGTGAGATCGTCTGGTCCGGCGGGTTCGGACTCGGCCTCAGCGAGACCGCCAGCGTGATCCTGGCCGGCGTCGACCTGGCGCTCGAGCGGGGTACGCGCTCCGGGGGTCTGATCGACGAATCCTTCTGGCGTGCCGCGCTGACGTTGAGGGTGGCTGGGTTCTGACCCCATGCCGGTCTTCTACCACACGTTCGGCTGCAAGGCCAACCAGTACGACACCGAACGGATGCGCCAGGAGGCCGAGGCGCGGGGTGCGTCGACGGTAGAAGATCCCGGCGCCGCGGACGTGTGCGTGGTGAACACCTGCACGGTCACCAACCAGGCCGATGCGGGCGCGCGCCGGTACATCCGCCGGATGCGCCGGGAGCATCCGGACGTGCGCATCGTCGTGGCGGGATGCTCCGCCGCCCTACGGGCCGACGAATATTCCCGGATGGACGGAGTCTCCCAGGTGGTGGCCGGCCACGATCCGATGGCCGTGGCGGCGAGCGTCGTCGGGGCGCGGCCGGTACAGATCGAGTTGCGGACCGGTCTCGACCGGATCGACACCGAGTCGATCGGCGGAGCCCTGCTTCGCGAGCGGCGAGGGGCCACCCGTGGATGGCTGAAGGTCCAGGACGGCTGCGACCGGAAGTGCTCGTTCTGTGCGACCCGCCTGGCCCGAGGGGCGTCCCGATCGAGGCTCCCGGAGGAGATCGTGGCCGAGGCGCGGGCCCTCGCTCGGCATCATCCGGAACTCGTCGTGACCGGGATCCACATCGGGCACTACGGCCTGGACTTGGCGACGCCGTCCACACTGGGCGGGCTCCTTGCCATGCTCATCGAGGCCGTACCGGACGTCCGCTTCCGGCTCGGGAGCGTCGAGGCCACCGAGGTCGACGACCTTCTCCTCAATCTGCTTGCGACATCCGGCGACCGCCTCGCCACACACCTTCACATGCCTCTCCAGAGTGGAGCCGATCCCGTGCTCCGCCGAATGCGTCGTTGGCATACGCGAGAGCAGTACCGCCGACGCGCGCTGGAGATCGCCGAGAGGGTAGCTCCTCTCGGGCTGGGGGCGGACGTCATCACAGGATTCCCGGGCGAAACCGAGGAGGACCACGCCGACACGATGCGGTTGGTCGAAGAGCTTCCGTTCACCTACCTCCACGTTTTCCCGTTCTCACCCCGGGACGACACCGTGGCCGCCGCTCTCCCGGACCCTGTGCCTCAACGGGTGGCGGGCGAACGGAGTCGTGAGCTGCGCAACCTCGCGCAGACGAAGGGTGCGGCCCACGGGCGTGCACGGTCGGGTGAACGGGCCGCCGTGGTCGTGGAAGGGGACGGCGCGACCGGACTGACCGAGGACTACGTTCGCGTGACGGTATCAGGCGAGCGTCCGGACGGGGCGTCGGGACTCGTCTCCGGTCGCCTGCGCTACGCCGGGGATCATCTGTATATTGTCTCGCCCCGATGATTTCCCTGGATTGGACTCCATGAGCGACCAACCGCGCAAACGCGCGTACGTCGAGACGTACGGCTGCCAGATGAACATCAGTGACGGCGAGCTGATGGAAGGGATTCTGGAGACCTCCGGGTACGAGATCGTGTCGTCCCCGGAGGCCGCCGACGTCGTGCTGGTGAACACATGCGCAATCCGGGAGCACGCCGAGCAGAGGGTGCTTGGTCGAGTGAGCCAGTTGAGCGCCTTGAAGCGTGAGCGGCCGGACATGGTCGTGGGCGTGACCGGTTGCATGGCCCAACGTCTGGGGGAAACGCTCCTCGGGGACGGTCGGGTCGATCTGGTCATGGGACCGGACGGCTATCGCTCCCTTCCGGCGGCGCTCAGCGGTCTCGGCGCCCCCAAGCCCGCCCCCCGTCAGAAACGTCGCCGAGGTCCCCAACTGGCTGTCCTCGATCTCAACATGGGGGAGAACTATCAGGGGCTCGAGCAGCGACGGGCGGAGGGGCCGTCGGCGTGGGTGCCGATCCAACGCGGCTGCGACCATCGGTGCACGTTCTGCATCGTCCCGTACGTTCGGGGCCCGGAGAAGAACCGTTCGGCCGAGGAGATCCTGACCGAGATTCGTGGGCTTGCCGAGACGGGGGTGAGCGACGTGACCCTCCTCGGGCAGACCGTGAATTCGTATCGATGGGATGACTGGTCGTTTTCCCGCCTGCTCAGGGCGGTCGCGCGGGTGGACGGTATCCGGCGTGTGTGGTTCACGTCACCCCACCCGAACGACGTTACGCCCGAACTCGTTGCCGCCATGGCCGAGGAAGACGCGGTCTGTGAGCAGCTTCATCTGCCCGCGCAGTCGGGGTCGGACCGCACGCTGAAGCGGATGCTCCGACGCTACACCGTGGGGTCGTTCCTCGATAAGGTGGAGATGGTCCGCTCCTCGATTCCAGACGTCTCGCTGTCCACCGACATCATCGTCGCGTTCCCTGGTGAGACGGAAGACGAGTTCGAGCAGACGCTCGACCTCATGCGCGCGGTCCGCTTCGACGATGCGTATACATACCGGTATTCCCCGAGGGACGGCACTCCGGCAACGCGCCTTCCCGCCGATCAGTTCGTTCCGGACGACGTCGGCCAGGGACGGCTGGAGCGCCTGATCGAAGTGCGCCGGTCGATCCAGTCCGAGATCAACCGGAGCGAGGTCGGTCGGACGGAGGAGGTGCTCGTCGAGAAAGTCGCCCGGGGACCGGGGCAGATTCTCGGCCGGACGCGGAGGAACAAAGTGGTTGCGTTCCCTGGAAACCCCGAGTCGATCGCGACCTACACGCAGGTGATCCTCGAATCGACCACCGGAGCGACGTTCGTGGGGCGAGAGGTCGCCCGACCGGCTCTGGCCGCGATCTCGTGAACCGTGTCGCGGGGGTCGCCGGGGTCGCGCTGGTCCTGATCCTCTCGATGGCCTTCGCAACGCTGAACGGTGGTCAGCGCGTCACGGTGCGCCTCGGCGTCTACACGCTCTACTCGGTGCCGCTCACGGTCGTCGCGTTCGGTGGCCTCATCACCGGCATGCTGATCATGTTGGTGGCGGGCGTGCATTCGGACTTGAAGGTGCGGCGTATTCTGCGCGCTCGGCTGCTCCAGGAAGGAGCCGAGGAGCGGAGCCGCTTCGTGGACCGCAGCCAGCAAGATCTCTTCCAAGGAGGAACGACCTCGCTTGAGGAGTAGGACGTCACCCCGGCGGCCTCATCCCCGGTGAGGGGATGGCCGCCGGTGTCCCGGCTCGCGCTCACGTTCGCGACCGGGACCGTGGCCGCACTCCATTTCGGCCTGCTGTTGCCGGCCGTGCTCCTCCTCAGTTGGACCTGGTTGCCCATCCGGCCATGGGCTCGCCCTCTGACCGTGCCCATGGCCTGCGCGGGCCTTGCCGGCCTCCTCGTCGTGGGGGGCGGCGGAGGCACGGAGTGCTCGTCCCTGTCGTCTGGCGCCGTGCACCTTCATGGTCGCTTCGTCGCCCCGACGCGTGGCACGACGCCGTTCGCGGTTGAGGGTCGACCCGCATGTAAGGAGTTGCGGGTGTGGACCGATCAGCGAGTCCGGGCGGGCGAGCGTGTCGAGATCCGCGGCCAGGCCCGGGGGGGCAGGGCAGGAACGGTGGTCCTCGCCCAGGAGGTGGTCGCGGCCCCGTCCGACCGCGGAGACCTCCGGTGGGCCGCCGTGCGGTGGCGGGGTCGATTGGTCGAGCGGATCCACGACCTCTTTCCCGAGCGGGGCGCGCTGGTGACGGCGCTGATTCTTGCGCGCCGGGAAGGACTGGAGCCGGAGGTGCGGGACGCCTTTGCCGCGACCGGTACCTCCCATCTTCTCGCGATCTCCGGCTTCCACGTCGGCGTGATTGCGGGTATAGTGCTAGGCGCGCTCCGCGCGCTCGGGGTGGCGCGCACGCGCGCTCTGCTGGCCGCCTCAGTCACGACGTGGGGATACGTTCTGTTCCTCGGCGCCCCGTCCGCGGCCAGTCGCGCCGCCACGATCATCACTGTGTCGGCGTTGGCGGCGGTGCGTGAACGCCCGCAGGCCCGTTGGGGGGCGTTGGGTACGGCCCTCCTCCTTCTGCTCGGCGTGGCGCCGGCAGCGCTTGAGGAACCCGGCTTCCAGCTCTCGTTCGCCGGAGCCGCCGGCCTTGCGGCCTGGGCTCGACCCCTGGAACGGAGATTCCGGAGCCTGACGCCGCCAGCCGTCCCTACCGCTCTCCTGTCGGCGCTCGCCGCGGGCGTGGCGGCCACGGCGGCGACGCTGCCGGTCGTGGCGTGGCACTTCGAGCGCCTGTCCCTTGTCGGTATCCCGGTAACGCTCATCGCCTCACCCTTTGTCGCGTTCGCCTTGCCCGGGTCCCTGGCTGCCGTGGCCTTCTCCTTCGTTTCGCAGGGGGCCGGGAAGTTCCTCGCAGGAGGTGTCGACACCGTGCTCGTGGGGCTCAACCTCGTCACGACGTCCATGGCTGCGCTTCCATGGGCGAGCGTGTGGGTCCCACGAACGTGGGTCTCCGTGGCCGTGGCGGGGGCCGGTTTCGTGCTCATCGCCGCCCACGTCGGCGGCGTGAACGGGCTTCGTCGCCGTATCGCCGCTGGGACCGCGGCGGCGGCTTTCCTTATCCTGTGGCCGATCGCGGCGGGCCTCGGTGGCTCCGGTCGCCTCGAGATCCTCACGATGGATGTGGGGCAAGGCGACGCCATCGCGCTGCGAAGCCCGAGAGGCCGGTGGATCCTGGTGGATGCGGGACCCCCGCCGTCCCGCTCACCGGGGCCCGTGGTCGCCACGCTCCGCCGCCGGGGTGTGACACACCTCGCCGCTCTCGTGCTGACCCATCCGGACCTCGATCACATCGGCGGAGCTCCTGACGTGCTCGCCGACCTCGGCGCTGCCGTCGTCATGGACCCGGCGCGCGCGACCGGAAAGAGCGGGTACATCGACGTGTTGGAGGCCGCTCTCTCCCACGGGATCCCTTGGCGGCCGGCGTCGGCCGGTGCGGTGATCCGATTGGACGGGGTCGAGCTCGAGGTCCTGCACCCTGGACCGCATGGAGGTGAGGTCGGAGTCGGGAGCAACGACGGATCGGTGGTTCTGAAGGTCCGCTTCGGCGACTTCGACGCCCTCCTCACCGGAGACGCTCCCGCCGAAGTGGAGCGGGCTCTGGTGCGGTCGGGCGCCCTGGGATCGATCGAGGTACTGAAGGTCGGGCACCACGGGAGTTCGACGTCGACGGACTCGCTGATGCTCGCGACGGCACGCCCACGAGTTGCATTGCTCTCGGTCGGTCGCCGAAACCGATACGGCCACCCAGCGTCGGACGTCATGGGGCGGCTCGCTCGAATGGGCGTCGAGGTGCATCGCACGGATCTGCAGGGATCGATCCGCTTGATCGCGAGGCGTGACGGCTCGTTCGACGTGGCGGGCGAACGTCCGGGAAAGCCCGTCCGTTGACCGGATTTCGTGTGGCGTCGAGCTTTCACCCCCGTTCCCGCAGCCCAGGATCGCCATGCCTGAGAGCCACGTTGTAACCATCTCCCGATTCCTGGTCGATCAGGAGCGGCTCCACCCGGAGGCCACGGGGGCGTTCACCGATTTGCTGAGCGACATCGCGCTGGCGGCGAAGATGATCGGGCGGGAGGTGAACAAGGCGGGCCTTGTCGAGATCCTCGGGCGTGCGGGGGAAGAGAACGTCCACGGAGAAGAGGTCCAGAAGCTCGACCTCTACGCGAACGAGGTCATCTTCAAAGCCCTCGACCACACCGGGCGGCTCGCGTGCATGGCGTCGGAGGAGAGCGAGGGCTTCATCCCCATCCCGGAGAAGTTCCCCACGGGCGACTACGTGCTGTTGTTCGACCCATTGGACGGCTCCAGCAACATTGATGTGAACGTGTCGATCGGGACCATCTTCTCGATCCATCGGAAGGTCAGCGAGGGGCCGAGGGGCGACTTGATCGACTGCCTTCAGGCAGGCTGTCGTCAGGTGGCCGCTGGATACGTCCTCTATGGCTCGTCCACCATGCTCGTCTACACCACGGGCACGGGGGTCCACGGCTTCACGTTGGATCCGTCCATCGGCGAGTTCCTCCTGAGTCACCCGGACATGACCATGCCCGAGCCGCCGGCCAAGGTCTACTCGGTGAACGAGTCGTACTACCCCCGCTGGTCGGAGCCCCAGCGGCGGTTCGTCGATCACTTGAAGGGCGAGGCCGGCTTCAACTCCCGGTATATCGGTTCGTTGGTCGCCGACGTTCACCGAACCCTGTTGACCGGGGGCATCTTCATGTACCCGGCCGATTCGAAGAGCCCGAACGGAAAGCTCCGGCTCCTGTACGAGGCGTCGCCGCTCGCGATGGTCGTGGAGCAAGCAGGCGGGCGGGCGAGTACCGGGTCACGCCCGATCCTCGACATCGAGCCCACGGATCTCCACGAACGCACACCCCTCTACATCGGCTCCGCGGGCTTTGTCGAGCAGGCCGAGCGGGCGCTGGCGGGCGGCTCGAAAATCTGAATTGTCTCGGTTTTCCGAGGTATTCCAGGTCTTTCTGACGAGGAGAATCTCCTACTCCCACAATCGTTTCCACTGTTTACGCCCCTGGCACTTTTATTGCACGGGACGCGACCCAGTAGCATTGTGCCCGAGATCGGGCATGCCATTCACCCTTCATGGGAATCAGGTGACATGAAGCGTTTCAAGTATTTGACCCTCGCTGCGCTGGTAGCGTTCGGGGCCTGTGACGACGGAGGCGAGCCAATCGTCGACATCGATGCAAACGGCACCGTTACCGGCTCGGTCACGATCGAGGGGGTAGCCGCTTCTGGTGTTACCGTAGCGCTTTCGTCCGGCGCCACCACGACGACGGACGCAGCCGGAGCCTACACCTTCACGGGTGTGGACGCCGGAGCGTACACGGTCAGCATCAGCGGCTTCTCCTCCGATGCCACATTCTCCGCAACCTCGCAGACCGCAACCATCTCCAGTACTGGACAGGTGGTCACGGTCAACTTCGACGGATCGTTCGTCCGCACCTCCGCCATCATCGGTTCTGTACGGGCCGGCGGCGTTGGCCTGTCGGGCGTGACCGTTTCGATCGGTTCGTCGACGACGACGACCGACGCGGACGGCCAGTACTCTTTCAGCGGCCTCCGCGCCGGTGACTACACCGTCGCGTTGTCCGGCTTCGACGCGACCCAGTACTCGTTCGCCAATGCGTCCATAGACGTGACGGTGGCGGTCGGTGAGTCGCAGGTCGTTTCCTTCTCCGGCCTCCTGTTGAGCAACGCCACGATCCAGGGCTCGCTCTACATCGACGAGACGCCGAGCAACGACACGTTCGACAACGCCGAGGCCAAGCTGGCCGTGGCGAATGTCACGGTCGGGCTCGAGCGCGCCATCGGCGACACGATCTTCACGGTCACGGACGCCAACGGTGACTACACGTTCACCGACCTCGAGGCGGGCACGTACAAGCTCATCCTCCGGAGCACGGACTCGGACATCCCGAGCAACGTGGTCTACGGTCAGAACGGTAACGTGGCCCTCGTGGCTCTCGGTGCCGGTCAGACGCAGACGGTCAACTGGCCGTTCGACATCGTCACGCAGCGGGTCGAAGCGGCCGCCTTCTTCGGAACGGACGCGCAGGTTTCCCTGACCCCCGGCCCGGGCATCAACCCGACGCCTGGCGTGACGCTCGACCTGTACGACACCGAGTCCAACGCCACTTCGGGTGGGACCACGGGCCGTCTGGACACCGCGGTGACCGGCGCCGACGGTACGGTCACCTTCCGCTTCGCGCGGTCGGCCGATCGTAGCCCCGCGGGTGCCACGCCGGACCGCATCGTCTTTGCGCGGTACCGGTCGATCGCCACGGCGGGCAAGACGCTGAACGGCGAGAACATCATCGAGATGAAGTGGACCGGTGGTGACTCCACGCTGATCGCGCCGGACACCTTCGATCTGTTGAACAGCGGCATCGTCCTGCGCTTCAAGGCGCAGACGATCCGCGGTGACAGCCTCGCAGGCTGGAACGCGGCCTTGTACCGCAACGACACGATCATGTCGGCCACGGCCATTCAGTCGACCACCACCAACGCCCAGGGCATCGGGACGTTCACGGAGAGCACCGGCCCGGCCGCGCTACCCGACACGTTCCGCATCCGCCTCTCGGGTGCTCAGTCGTTCGCCAACACCCTCGGACACGGGTGGCGGCAGGCGCCGGACGCTGACGCGCCGGCGTTCAACAGCGGTCGGTATCTGGCGCTGGCCCACGACGGCACGCAGCCTGACACCGTATACCTCGGTGAAGAGCTCGTGACGTTCACGGACATGCACCTGCTGGCCAACGTTCACCACGAGCGTGACGACTCGACGAGCCTCCCGACCTACACGGGTGGGGACAACATCGAGAACATGGACCGCATCCAGGTCCAGCTCTACCGCGTGAACTCGAACGGCTCGCTGACTTCGATCGGCACGGTCCAGCCGTCGATCGATTCCGGCGCGGTTGTGTTCCTCAACGTGCCGCTCGGTACGTATCGGCTCCGCGCTCGTTCGCTGTTCAACAGCGTGGACCTCCTGAACGACACGTCGTTCACCATCACGTTGGATGGTGCTTGGAAGGACACGACGTTCGCCCCGCTGGCGGGTAGCGCGGGCAAGTCGACCTTCGCGTTCAAGTACAACAACACGTCGCTGACCGGTCTCGTCCGGGCTGCCGACGGCACGAACGTGAACGGCGCGACGGTTCGGATTCAGCCGACGGCCGACAACATCCAGCCGAACATCACCGACACCACGGTTACGGTGAGCGGTGGGTCGTGGGGCCTCAGCGGCCTGCGCGAGGGTCCGTACATGATCACCGCTTCGGTGGGTGACTCGACGGCCGCCTGGGAGCTCGTGACGTTCACGGGCTCGGGGAACACGTCCGCCTCCATGGGGATCCGTGACCTCCAGAACAACGGCGACGACGACATCGTGAACTTCCGTGCGGTGCGTCTCGATACCGAGATCCGGGGCGTGGTCATCAACGATCGCGACAATGACTTGAACACGATCGATCCTGATGAGGCGCTCGCCGGTGCCGTCCTGAACCTGTACAAGGACAACACGGGCACCGCAGTGGTTTCGGCCGACTCGCTCGTTGCGACCGCAACGACGGACGCGGGTGGACAGTACTCGTTCACCGGTCT
Source organism: Gemmatimonadota bacterium (assembly GCA_029262115.1). Classification (GTDB taxonomy): domain Bacteria; phylum Gemmatimonadota; class Gemmatimonadetes; order Longimicrobiales; family Gaopeijiaceae; genus JAJCZZ01. Next base: position 137,488 of record JAJCZZ010000049.1, read on the forward strand.
GCGTGAGGGTCGTTACATCGTGAAGGCAGTGGCTGGGACGCCGAGTGCCGCGACGGACGTTCTCCGCGGTCTTGGAATCGACACGGCAATCGTGTCGACGGCTGCGACGACCACGAACCTGGGTGCGAACAACACACGGCGCGTCGGTACGTTCACGCCGAATCCGCTGCCGCGCTGGAACTACAACACCAGCCACCCGGATCACGGGCACCTCCCGAACAACTTCACGTTCCTTTACAAGAACGGGACGGCGACCGGTACGATCACGAACGCCGCCGGTGGTGCAGCGATCGCAGGCATGACGGTTTCGCTGCGTCGCTGTGATAACTCGGTCGGCTCGGCCTCGCCGCCGAACCCGGTGGATCCGGACGGCGCAGACAACATCGCTGGCAACGGCGACGACGTCCGCTGCATCACGTTCCTCGGCACCACGCAGAACGCGGTGACGGATGCCTCGGGTGTCTTCACCTTCTCGAGCTTGATCGAAGGTGTGTACGAAGTAACGCCGCAGCCGGGTACGGTTGGTGGGTTCACGAACGCGAACCCGTCGGCCAGGCTGTTCCGCATCGTCGGCAACGGCGATGTCGAGACGGGATCGTTCACGGCCAACTGAGTTGACCTGATCGATCGGGCCGAAAGGCTCACGCCCCCGTCCGGGTTTTCCCGGGCGGGGGCGTTCTTTTTTGTACCTGCTTTCCTATTTTCCACTGTGACCGACGCAACCGCAGAGTCCGCCTACGTCCGGCGCTACGCCAACCTCCCGGAGCGGGATCCTCGGGCCGGACTGCGTGGTTTCGCGCTGACCGCGCTGGGCCGGCTCGCCCCGCTGCTCGGGCGGGGACGGCGAGCCCTGGCGCGACCCCGCCTTCAGGTGCTCAACCTCCACCACGTGTTTCCGGACGAAGAAGCCGGCTTCCGTGCGCTGCTCGAATGGCTCCGTCGGACCGGGCACGATCTGGTGCCGTACGGGGAAGGGGTACGAGCCCTGTCCGAGGGCACGCTGACCCGGCCCTCCGTCGCGTTCACGTTCGACGACGGCCTTGCCACCTGCGTTCGGGCCGCAGAGATCCTCGAGGAGTTCGGGGCGGTCGGCTGTTGCTTCGTCGTCACGTCGATGGTCGGTGAGACCGACCCGACACGAGTGGCACGATTCACGGCGGAGCGGATCCATATGCCCCCCGTGAAGTTCCTGAGTTGGCACGACGTCGAGTGGCTCCTTCGCCGAGGTCATGAAGTCGGCAGCCACACACACGCCCACCTGATGGTGGCGGAGACATCGGAGCAGGCGCTGGCTGAGGACCTGGAGCGCTCTCGGGAGCTACTGACCGCCCGGTGCGGAGGCGCCTCGCACTTCTCGTGGCCGTACGGGCGCTTCCATCACTTTTCCCGCGCGGGGGCCGAGGCGGTGTTCGCGGCCGGATTCGACACGTGCGCGTCCGCGGAGCGTGGGGCGCATCCGCCTTCCTCCGGGTCGGACCTCCGCGACCTGTGCATACGGCGCGACCATGCGATCGCCGCGTGGCCGCTGTCCCACCATCGGTGGTTCATCGGAAACGCGGTCGGGTCCATGGTCCCGGAGAATAGTCGGTGGCCCGCGGACCTTCAGCCACGAACGGCCGGGGTCGGGGGCGCCGCGGCCACCGAGATCGACCGGGTGACCGCCACCGATGTAGACGGGACATCGGCCAGGGGTGTCGGCGGGGCGGAGGGCTCCACGTGAGGCTGGTCGTCATGACGCAGCGCACGTACGGTCTGGGAGCGCTGGCACTGCCGCTTCTTGGGGGTGACCCTCGTCTCGATGTGGTGGGCCTCCTCCACGTTTCGGACGGAGGCGGATCGAGGAGGCCGTGGAGACGCGTGCTCCGCAAGGTCCGGCGGATCGGACCGGTGGGGGCACTCAACGGGGTGCGCATGAGACGGTGGTACGGACAGGACCTCGCGCAGGCCCTCGACCTGCGTCCCGTCGATGAGGTGGCGGTTGGTCTGGGGGTGCCCGTAGTACGCGTGCCGGGGCCGGGGGCGCCCGAAACAGAGCGGGCCTTGCGCGACTGGGGGGCGGATGCCGCGCTCTCCCTGGGCAATGGATACATTCCCGAGCGGGTTTTCTCCGTGCCGCCCTTGGGGATGGTGAACGTCCACCACGAGTTGCTACCGGACTTTCGCGGCGCCCAGGGTGTGATCTGGCAGCTTCACGAAGGGTCAGCGACCACGGGCTTCACGATCCACGCCATCGATCGATCGTTGGACACCGGCGCCGTTCTCCTCAGGGAGGAGGTGCCGATCCGGTTCGGTCGCACGCTGGGCGAGACCGTGACGACCACGATGGCGGAGTTGTATCGGCGAAGCGCCGACCGGCTCTCGGACGTGCTCGCAAACCTCGAAGATCTGCTCAGGACGTCGCCGCCCCAGGGGCCGGGTCGGTCCTTTACGACTCCGTCGCTGACTGCCTACCGGCGCATCGTAGAAAACCACACGCGCCTGGCCGGCCTGCGGGGCGGTTCATAGCAACTGGGCAACGTCTCGGTCGAAGTCATCGAGGAGCCGTGCGCGTTCGGCAGAGTCGACGAACGCATGCTCAAAGCCGGCGCGCGCAACGTCTCGTAGCTGGTCCGGCGTGAAGCCGAGGTGGTCCCGAGCGTTTCGGTACTCCTCCGTGAGCGTGACCCCCGACATGAGCCGGTTGTCCGTGCATAAGGAGATCGAAACGCCCCGGTCGAGGTACTCACGGGCCGGATGCTCGGAGAGCGACGACGCGACCCGCGTCTGAACGTTCGAGGTCATGCACACCTCGAGAGGGATGCCCCGGTGGCGGACGACCTCCTCGAGTTCAGGATCTTCCGCCAGGCGAGTCCCATGTCCGATCCGCTCGGCACCGACGTCGACGATGGCCTGGCGGAGCGATGGCGCGCCGTATCCCTCCCCGGCGTGGACCGTGACCGGTAGCCCCGCATCCCGCGCGATCTCGAAGGCGTCAAGGTGATCCCTGGCGGGAAATCCCTTCTCCGCGCCCGCCAGGTCGAACGCGGCCACCTCGCCGGCCGCGAAGCGGGCGGCTGTGCGGGCCATGCTCACAGACTCCGACGCTGGTAGGCTACGCAGGGCACAGACGATGACGCGGGCCCTCGTGCCCGTCTCCGTCTGCCCTCGGGCCGTACCACCCAGCACGGCTTCCATCACCGCGTCGAGCGTCAGTCCGTCTGTGGTGTGCAGACCCGGGCAGAAGCGCATTTCCACGTACCGGACATTCTCGGCGGCGTGGTCCTCCACCAGTTCGAAGGCGATCCGCTCGAGAGCGTCGGCGTCCTGCATCACGGAGAGGGTCAGGGCGAATCGGGCGAGGTACTCCTCCAGACTCGCCGCGTCCGAGACCAACATGTGGGATCCCAGCGCCAATTCGTCGTAGACGGGCAACGGCGCCCCACGGTCCTTTGCCAGCTCCGCGAGCGTGGTGGCCCGGAGGCTTCCATCGAGGTGGACGTGCAACTCGGCCTTTGGAAGCCGAAAGAGCACCTCATCACTGGCCGTCAGCACTTGGCGGGACCCTCCGGAGAGGCGAGCCCCCGCTTCACGTCGACGAGTTCGGCCGGGTAGTCGCCGGAGAAGCACGCGTTGCAGTACGGGCCGCCTTCGGCGACGGCGCCCTGCATGCCCTCGAGCGACAGATAACCCAGCGAGTCCACCCCCAACACCTCGGCGATCTCAGGAATGTCCATCGACGCCCCGATCAACTCGCTCCTGGTCGGCATGTCGATTCCGTAGAAACACGGGTTGCGTACGGGCGGGCTCCCGATCCTGAGGTGTACTTCCTTCGCACCGGCGGCGCGAAGCATTCGCACCAGGCTCTTGCTGGTCGTGCCCCGCACGAGGGAGTCGTCGACCACGACGACCCTTTGCCCATCCAGAACCTCGCGGACCGGATTGTACTTCATGCGGGCGCCGAAGTCGCGGTCCTTCTGCGTGGGCTGGATGAAGGTGCGGCCGACGTAGTGGTTCCGAAGGAGTCCGAGTTCAAAAGGAATTCCGCTCTCCTCGGCGTAGCCCAGAGCCGAGGAGTTGGCGCTATCGGGAACGCTGATGACGCAGTCTGCCTCTACGGGGTGCTCCTGCGCCATCGCGCGCCCGAACGCCCGGCGAGCTCGGTCCACGCTCATGCCCCAGATCCGCGAGTCGGGGCGGGCGAAGTACACCAACTCGAAGATGCACGGAGACGGGCGCTCGGCGGGTTGTAATGAACGAAGTCGCTCGACCGTGCCGCCGTGGATCTTCAGAACCTCTCCCGGTTCGATGTCCCGGACGTACTCGGCCCCGAGGATGTCCAGGGCGCACGTTTCGCTCGCCACGATGTGACCGGCGCCCATCTGCCCCAGAACGAGCGGACGGAATCCCCGTGGATCCCGCACCGCGTAGACGGTGTCGCCGACCGAGACGACCAGGGAGAAGGCCCCCTCCAGATGGCCGAGTGCGTCATCAATCTGGGCGTCGACCGATTCGTGCCGGGACTTGGCGATCAGATGGACGAGGATCTCCGAGTCGGAGGTGGTCCGGAAGATCGCTCCCTCTTCGACCAACCGGTTCCGGAGGTCGAGCTGGTTGGTGAGGTTGCCGTTGTGCGCCAACGCCATCTCGCCTCGGGCATAACGGGCCGTGAGCGGCTGGACGTTCTCGATGCCCGCGCCCCCTGCCGTGGAGTACCGGACATGGCCGACGGCCGTCGGCCCCTTGAGACCCGAGAGCGTGGCTGCCGAGAACACGTCGGAGACGAGACCTACGCCCTTGTGGACGCGGGTCGCTCCGTCGTCGACCGCGACGATACCGGCTGCCTCCTGCCCCCGATGCTGGAGTGCGTAGAGAGCCAGAAACGCGAGCTCTGCCGCCTTCTCGATGCCCACGATGGCCACGACGCCGCACTCCTCCTTCGGTCGATCGTCCAGCGAATCGACGGTGATGTCGGTGGGGCGGGGGAGAACGGGAAGGGATACCCCGGACGGGAGGGGCATCAGCCGGTCTCCCCAAGGTCCATCAGCTTCGGGATCGCGGAGAAATAGATGTCCGCAACCTGAGCGGCCGGCAACGAAATCGAACCGTCCTTTGCCTTCAAGATGAAGTCACCGTCCTGCTCTCCCACCGTGCCGATGATCCGCACCGGGACCCCGTGCCGCTGGGCCGTCTCGAGCACCGCCGAAGCCTTGTCCGGGCCGCACGAAACAACGACCCGTCCGTGCGCCTCGCCGAAGAATGCTCCGACCGGGCTGACGTCGTCGTCCACAGTGACATCGACGCCGAACGGGCGCTCCGATCCAAGCGCGCTCTCGGCCAGGGTGCAGGCCAAGCCTCCCTCCGAGCAGTCGTGCGCAGACGCGAGGAGCCGCTGGTGAATCATGTCCAGCACGGCGCGTTGAAGAGATCGCTCGGCTTCGAGGTCCACGCGAGGCGGATGGCCCGCCACCAGATCCGCGATCACGTAGAGGTACTCGGAGCCCCCGATCTCATCGGTGTTGCTCCCGAGCAGAAGGATGGTGTCACCTGGCTCGGAGAAGCCCGCCCGAGTGATGTGGTCCACATCCTCCACCACTCCGACCATTCCGATGACCGGCGTGGGATAGATGGCCCGGCCGTCGGTCTCGTTGAACAGCGACACGTTGCCGCCCGTGACCGGCGTCTCGAAAAGCGCGCACGCTTCGGCCATCCCCAGGACAGCCTCACGCATCTGGTAGTAGATGTGCGGCTTGAGCGGGTTGCCGAAGTTGAGGTTGTTCGTGATGGCTGTGGGCTGGGCGCCGACGCACACCAGGTTCCGGGCCGCTTCGGCCACGGCGGCTCGCGCGCCGTTGCCCGGGTCCAGGTAGACGTGACGTCCGTTGCAGTCCGTGGTGGCCGCGACCGCACGCCGGGTTCCGCGGATTCTGACGACTCCGGCGTCGCCGCCTGGAGGGACGACCGTCGAGGTCCGGACCGTCGTGTCGTACTGCTCGTAGATCCACCGCTTCGAGGCGACGTTCGGGGACCCGAGTAGCTGCCGGAACGTGTCGGTCAGGTCTCCGGTCGGGCGCAGGTACGGAGACACGTCCATCGTCCGCAGCACCCGCACGTCGTCCCCTTCGATCCCCTCCCGTTCGTAGGTCGGGCACCCCTCCGTCAGGGGAAGGGCCGGGATATCCGCGACGACCACGCCGTCCTCCAGCACCCGGAAGCGCCCGTCGTCTGTGACGGTTCCGATCACGGCGGCTTCGAGCTCCCACTTCTCGAGGATACGGCGGACTTCGTCCTCCCGGCCGTCGTTGGCCACCACGAGCATCCGCTCCTGCGATTCCGAGAGCAGGATCTCGTACGGCGTCATGCCGGGTTCGCGCACCGGCACAAGCGCCATGTCGATCTCGACGCCGCTCCCGCCGCGCCCGGCCATCTCCGAGGCGGAGGAGGTGATTCCGGCCGCACCCATGTCCTGGATGCCGGAGATGGCACCACTGGAAATGAGCTCGAGAGAGGCCTCCAGAAGCAGCTTCTCCGTGAACGGATCGCCGACCTGAACCATGGGGCGACTCGACGCGTCGTCGTCTTCGCTCAACTCCTCCGACGCGAATGTCGCGCCGTGGATACCGTCGCGGCCGGTCCGCGCTCCGACGGCCATGAGCGAGTTGCCGGTGCCGGTGGCCGCCGCCGTCATGAGATCGCCTCGTTTCATCAGGCCGAGGCACATCGCGTTCACAATGGGATTGCCCGCGTATCCGCGATCGAACATCACCTCTCCGCCGATGTTCGGGATCCCGACGCAATTCCCGTAGTCCCCGACACCGGCCACGACGCCGCCGAAGAGGTAGCGGACCCGTCCGGAGTCAAGGTCGCCGAAGCGGAGGGAGTCGAGCACGGCAATCGGGCGGGCGCCCATGGTGAAGATGTCCCGCAGGATTCCACCAACCCCGGTCGCTGCCCCCTGGTAGGGCTCGACGGCCGAGGGGTGATTGTGGGACTCGATCTTGAAGGCCAACGCGTACCCGTCCCCGATGTCGATCACTCCCGCGTTCTCGCCCGGTCCCTGGATCACCCACGGCGCCTTCGTCGGAAGGAGTCGGAGCAGCCGCTTGGAGTTCTTATACCCGCAGTGCTCCGACCACATGGCGCTGAAGACGCCCAACTCGGTAAACGTCGGCGGGCGGCCCATGAGGTCGACGACCCGGGCGTACTCCTTCTCCGAGAGGCCGTGATCGGCCACGACCTCGGGTGTGATCTCGGGGTCCCCTCGCCGGGGTTCGACGTCGATGACGGGAGCGGTGCCGTCGGCCTGGCTCACGATGTTCCGTACTCCATTGGGTGGTGGCGCGTGGAGGTCATGCGGTAGCGGATAGGGCGTGCACAAGGGAGTCGAAGAGTCCAAGTCCGTCGGTCGAACCGAGCAACTCCTCGGTGGCCCGCTCAGGGTGGGGCATCATTCCCAACACGTTCCCGCGCTCGTTGACGAGCCCTGCGATGTTGTGCCACGAGCCGTTGGGGTTCGCGGCGTCTGTCGCCTCGCCCGACGGGTCGACGTACCGAAAGACGACGTGCCCTTCACCCTCGATACGCTGAAGCGTCTCCTTGTCCGCTTCGAAGTTGCCTTCGCCGTGGGCAATCGGAATGGACAGCAGGTCACCCTTCTCGTAGGCCGACGTGAACATCGTGTCGTTGCGCTCGACCCTCAGATGAACCGGGTGGCTGCGGAAGCGGAGGGACCGATTCTTCATGAGCGCGCCCGGAAGGAGGCCGGCCTCACACAGGATCTGGAATCCGTTGCAGATGCCGAGAACAGGGCCGCCGGCGTTGGCGTACGTCACCACGTCTTCCATGACCGGACTCATCCGCGCGATCGCGCCGCCTCGCAGATAGTCCCCGTACGAGAAGCCCCCCGGAAGCATGACCGCGTCGTACTCGGTCAGGCCCCGCTCACGGTGCCATACGAAGGTCGGGTTTCCGCCCACCTGCTGCACGGCTTTGTACAGGTCGTAGTCGCAGTTCGACCCCGGGAACGTCACGACGGCAACCTTCATGCGTCCGCGGTCTTCCCGACGACGGACACTTCAAAGTCCTCCGTCACAGGGTTCGCCAGGAACTTCCGGCACATGGCATGTGCCGCCTCGATGGCATCCGATTCGGACGGCGCGTCGAGGTCGAGGTAGACGACCTTACCCACCCGGGCGTCGTCGACCCCATCCCATCCGAGCGACTGAAGCGCATGGTGGATGGCTTTGCCTTCCGGATTCAAGAGACCGGGGCGGGGCTTGATTCGAATCTCGAGGTGGATCTGGCTCAAGAGATGTGTCTCCGTGGTTCACACGTCATCATCGTTGATCTGCGAAGGGTCGGTGGAGGAGCGGGGGCCGAGCTCGGCATAGTCGATCCGTCGTGCCTCTCGTTCGTGGTCTTCGTCCTGGTCGTCGTCTTCGAGGAGCGGGTCGCCGCCCGGAAGCCGATCGAGGAGTCCCAATAGGACGGACTTGATCAGTCCCCACGAAGCGTAGAGAAGGAGCATCGGAAAGAAGAAGTAGCGCGGAACGGCCAGCGCCGCGAAGAGGCCGCCGAGTACGAGCACCGTGTTGGTGATCCCGCGCGCGCCGCGGAGACCGATCCGGGGCACCTTGGCATAGGGCACATGACTGACCAGAAGCACGCCGATCAGCACCATGCCGACCGCAATGATCTGCCCCCAGGGGCGGTCGGAGAGGTAGACTTCGAAGAACGGGGTTTGACTGAATGGGTAGAACGAAGCGAGCAGCATACCAGCGGCCGGAGACGGCAAGCCGTGAAAATATCGCTTCTGGTCGCCGCCGGCCTCCACGTTGAAGCGCGCCAGACGCACGACGACGGCCGTCACGTAGACGTAGGAGAGCGTCCAACTCCACTGGGTGTCGGAGAAGAACAGGTGGTACATGATGTAGCCGGGCGCCACGCCGAACGAGATGGCGTCGACCAGCGAGTCCAACTCCGCGCCGAACTTCGAGCCCGTCCGCGTGAGACGTGCGATGCGCCCATCCAGCATGTCCAGGGTGCCGGCGAAGATGATGAACCACCCGGCCCAGACCATGTCGCCGCGACTCGCTGCGACAATCGCATAAAGCCCGAAGAATAGATTCCCGAGGGTGAAGGCCGACGGGAGGATGATCACTCCGCGTTGGAGCGTCTGTCTCGGACCTGCACGGGGAGGCGTCACGGCGTGTCCGCTGCGACCTGGCGAGCCATGGGAGTCACGCCGACTCGCACCTTCTCACCGACCTCGACGAGGACCTGCCAATCGAGGGGCAGGAAGAGGTCGACCCGCGAGCCGAAGCGGATGATCCCGAAGCGCTCGCCTCGTGTGACCGTGTCGCCGACTTCCGGGTCCGTGACGATGCGGCGAGCCACCAGACCGGCGATCTGACGCACCAGGACCGGACCGTTCTCGGTGGTGATGCCAAGCGACGCCTGCTCGTTGATCTCGGATGCCTTCTCGGCCCAAGCCACGGCATAGGCGCCCGGCTTGTACACGCGGTGGTCTACCCGACCCGATACGGGAGCCCGTTGGACGTGCACGTCGAAGACGTTCAGGAAGATCGTGATCCTCCGTGCTCGCCCGCCCATGAAGGTCGGCTCGTCCGCTTCCCTCACGCCGATGACCTTGCCCTGACCCGGCGCCACGACGATGGTTGGATCGGCGGGGACCGTCGGGGTCGGATTGCGAAAGAACCACAGCGAAAAGACGGTGAGGAGCCCGAACACGACGGCGCCGCTTTGCAGGAGCCGGGCGGGTCCGTAGCCGGCGTTGGCGACGGCCCACGCGACGGCGGCGACCAGGAAGAACGCGGCAATGAACGGGAGGCCCTCGGGGGCGAGCTTCACAGATCGACTCCAAAGAGCGGCGCGTGGAAGTGGTCCAGGTGTACGCCGGTCAGCCGCCGGAAGACGTCCAGGTATCGTTGGGACGCGGCCGCGACCACCTCATCGGACAGGCGGGGAGGCGGGGGGCGCTTGTTCCAGTCGTCCAGAGTCTCGAGCCAGTCGCGGATGGGCTGTTTGTCGAGCGACGGCTGGCTCCGCCCGGGCGCGTAGTGCTCCCTGGGCCAGAAGCGTGAGGAATCGGGCGTCAGAACTTCGTCGATCAGGCGCAGCGTACCATCTGCGTCGTGCCCGAACTCGAACTTGGTGTCCGCCAGAATGATGTCGCGCCCGGCCGCGACGTCACGCCCGTGCGCATAGATCTCCAACGAGGCTTCACGGAGCCTCTCGGCGAGCGCGTCGCCCAGGATGGACCGCGTCTGCTCGAACGTGATGTTCTCGTCGTGGTCGCCCCTCGCCGCCTTGGTCGCGGGCGAGAAGATCGGCGGGTCCAACTGGTCGCTCTCGCGCAGACCACGGGGAAGAGGCTCACCCGCGAGCGTCCCTGAGGCGGAGTACTCCTTCCACGCCGAGCCGGAGATGTAGCCCCGAACGACGCACTCGACCAGGACGGGCTGCGTCCGGCGCACGAGCATCGCCCGGCGGGCCCAGGCGTCCCGTGAGGCCGCCAGGGACGGATGGCGCGCCACGACCGCGTCCGGGTCCACGGCCAGAAGGTGATGAGGCACACGACCGTCGAGCTGCTTCAGCCACCAGGCGGTGATGAGTGTGAGGACCTCGCCCTTCCGCGGGACGGGGCGATCCATGACCACGTCGAACGCGCTGACCCGGTCGCTGGCGACCATGAGGAGCGTGTCTGCGTCCACTTCGTAGACGTCGCGAACCTTCCCCCGGTGCAGGAGGGGGAGTTCGAGGTCGGACTCCACTACGACCGGGCCGTCAGACACGGACATCGGCGGCCCCCAACCGGTCGAGCCGCTCCGCGTATCGGCCCAGGGCCGGCCGGACGTGATCCTCGAGCATCCGGTCGACCTGCTCAGGGGCCCGTCCCACGAAGCGCGTCGGGTCGATCAGGGCTTCCAACTCGGCCCGATCCATCCCGAAGGCGTCGTCGCCGGCGATCCGCTCGAGGAGGTCCGCGTCGCTTCCCTCGTCCTTCATCCGGCGGGCCGCGTCCATCGAGTGGCGCCGAATGCGCTCGTGGAGCTCCTGTCGATCGCCCCCGCGCGACGTGGCGTGCATCAACACGGTCTCGGTGGCCATGAAGGGGAGGTGCTCGGCGAGGTTGCGACGGACGACTTCGCGGTTCACGATCAGCCCGCTCGCGACGTTCTCGACCAGGACCATCGTGCCGTCGAGCGACAGGAAGGCGTCGGGAAGCGACAGCCTGCGGTTCGCCGAATCGTCGAGTGTCCGTTCGAGCCACTGTGTCGCGGCCGTGAAGGCCGGGTCGAGCGAAAGGGTGATGACGTGCCGCGCCAGCGCACAGATGCGCTCCGCCCGCATCGGGTTGCGCTTGTAGGGCATGGCCGACGAACCGATCTGCTCGGACTCGAACGGCTCCTCGACTTCGCGCAGATGGGCCAGAAGCCTCAGATCGTGGCCGAACTTCGACGCGGATGCGGCGGTCCCCGCCAGTGTGGACTGGACGGCGTAGTCGACCTTGCGTGGGTACGTCTGCCCGCTGACGGGATACGCTTCCTCGAAGCCGAGCCGTGCACCCACCGCCTGGTCGAGGGCGTCGACCTTCGCGCCATCTCCCTGGAAGAGCTCCAGGAACGACGCCTGCGTTCCGGTCGTGCCCCGCACCCCTCGGAAGCGCAGCGTCTTCAGTCGAAATTCGATCTCCTCGAGGTCGAGCAGGAAGTCCTGGATCCAAAGCGTCGCCCGCTTTCCGACCGTGGTGGGCTGGGCCGGCTGGAAGTGCGTGTACCCGAGCGTCGGGAGGTCCCGGTACTCCTCGGCGAACAGCGCCAGTGCCCGGATGCACCTCAGAAGACGGTCGCGGATCAGCCGAAGGGCGTCCCGGTGCAGAATCAGATCGGTGTTGTCACCGATGAAGGCGCTGGTGGCGCCCAGGTGGATGATCCCGCGCGCGGCCGGAGCGTCGTCTCCGAAGAGGTGAACGTGCGCCATGACGTCGTGGCGGAAGCGTCGCTCGTACTCGGCCGCGCGTGCCAGGTCGAGCGTGTCGAGCTGTTCTCGCATGGCTTCGACCGCACCGTCGGGCACCGAGAGACCGAGCTCCCGCTGCGACTCCGCCAACGCGAGCCAGAGGCGTCTCCACGTGCCGAAGCGCCGGGCGGGGGAAAAAATCTCCTGCATCTCCCGCGAAGCGTAGCGATCCGCGAGAGGGTGGGAATACCGCGAAGTATCGGTCATCAGCGCCAGTAGAAGTCACGGGCCACGTACTGCCCGTTGCGTTCGAAATAGAGACGAAGTGAGCCGCGCCCTCGGAGTGCCTGGAAGGCGGCCGCCACCTCTTCCGCGCTGCGTACCCTCGCCCGGTTGATCTGTACCAGCACATCTCCGACCTGAAGCCCGAGCTGGGTCGACATGCGCTCCGAAATGGCCGCGACCATAGCCCCGTCGTCGCTCATGAGGCCCCTTTCGGCGCGAATCTGCGCCGTCACCGACACCAGATCGATCTCATCGAGCACCGTCACTCGCGTGGCCGCCAGGGACGGAAGGCCTGAGGCGACGACCTGAACGGGGCGGGGCTGTCCGTCGATTCGGATGGACAGCGCGTCCCCGGCCCGCAGGTCCAGGAGGAGCGCCTCGAAGTCCAGCGGCGCCGCAAGACCGCGCCCGTTGGCCTCGAGCAGGCGGTCGCCCGGAGCGATCGCGGCGCGATCCGCAGGGGAGCCAGGCACCACGCGCGAGACCCGCACCCCGCGCGTCCGGCCCCACTCGTCCGCCTCGACAGGCTCGACGTCCAAGCCGGTCCACGCGCGCCGCACCTCACCGTGCTCGACGAGGTCGTCGGCGATCCGGAGGGCACGGTTGATGGGGATCGCGAAGCCGAGCCCCTCGCTCCCGCCCGAGCGCGAGAAGATCGACGCATTGATCCCAATCACCTCGCCGAGGGCGTTCACCAACGGGCCGCCCGAATTCCCCGGGTTGATGGAGGCGTCCGTCTGAATCATCCCCAGATAGAATCCCTCGTCCTGGGACGAGGGCACGATGTTTCGTCCGACCGCGCTGATGACGCCGGCCGTGACGGTCGGCTCCGCGTCCGAAAAGTAGGTTGCGAACGGATTACCGATGGCGACGGCCCACTCGCCGATGAGCACGTCGTCGCTCGAACCGATCGGTGCCACCGGCAAGTCCGTACCGCTCACCCGCAGGACGGCGATGTCGGTCACCTGGTCCGTGCCGAGAAGTTCGGCGTCCAGATCCCGCCCGTCGGCGAGGGTCACCTTGATGCGAACGGCGTCGCGCACCACGTGATCGTTGGTGAGGACGATCCCGTCCGCCCGCACGATCACGCCCGATCCGAAGCCGGCGCTCTGGCGTTGGCCGCCCCCGGGCATGAAGAAGTTCTCCCACGGGCTCCGGGCCTGAACGCGCTCGGTGCGGATGACGCTGATGTTGACGACCGCTGGGGCCGTCCTCGATGCAGCCCGCACGATGGCCGTGCGTCGGGACGTGTCGAGGTCGACGGACTCCTGGAGGGCCACCGAGTCCGCCGTGTAGGCCGGCTCGGCGAGAGACGCGAGTGAGCCCGCCCTCGGGAGGACCGCCAGGGCGTTACCGGGAACGGAGGCCGCGCTATTGTCACAGCCCCCGACGAGGAGGATCAGTCCTGCGGCCCAGAGCGTTCTTCGCACCATCGTTCGGTCAGATCTCCGCGCCCAACGTTGCCCAGTCGGCCAGGAATGCTTCCAGACCCTGGTCCGTCAGGGGATGCTTCGCAAGCATCCAGAGCACCTTCGGGGGCATCGTACCGGCATCGGCCCCGATGAGCATGGACTCCACGACGTGCTGCGGATGTCGCAGCGAGGCCGCCAGAATCTGTGTCTCGAAGCCGTAGTTGTCGTAGACCTGCCGGATCTGGTGGATGAGCTGCATTCCCTCCCCCGAGATATCGTCGATCCGGCCGACGAACGGCGACACGAACGTCGCACCGGCCTTCGCGGCCAGAAGCGCCTGCGACACGGAGAAGCACAGCGTGACGTTCGTGGGCGTCCCTTCGTCCGTGAGGGCCCGGCACGCCTTGAGGCCCTCCTCGGTGAGGGGGAGCTTGACCACGATGTTGTCGTGGATCTGGGCGAGCTTCCGTCCCTCGGTGAGCATGGTCTCTTTGTTCGTTCCCACCACCTCCGCGCTCACGGGGCCGTCCACGATGTCGCAGATCTCCCGGTAGATCTCTTTGGGGTCGCGGTTCCCGGCGGTCTTGGCCATCAGTGACGGATTCGTCGTGATCCCGTCGATGAGGGTGGCGTCGGCAGCGCGACGGATCTCGGAAAGGTCGGCGGTGTCGAGGAAGATCTTCATGATGGGGCTACGCTACTCGGTCGCGGGTCAGGGTCGGCCTCACGGGCCGAGCGAGGTGTAGAAAGATACTCAACTTTGGCCAGGAAGAGCCCCTGGGAGGGGGCCGGCGCGGAGGTGATCAGACCTGGCTTCCGGGCCAACAGGCCGGGAACGTCGGATTCCGGACGCTTGTCCCGGCCGACATCGATCATCGTCCCCACCAGGTAGCGCACCATGTGGTGGAGGTACCGGTTGGCGCTGACCCTGAACTGGACACCCATGCCCCAGCGGCTCCAGCCTGCCTCGGTGACGGTACAGAACTCTCCTCGATGGGGTTGGCCCGACTTGGCGAAGCCCGCGAAGGAGTGCCGACCGACGAGGTGGCCCGCGGCGCGCCGCAGCCGAGGGAGATCCACAGCTTCCATCAACGGCCAGCACCACGGGCGTTCGAACGGCGAGCCGGTGGCGTCGTCGATGCCCACTCGGTACACGTAGCTGCGCGCTGTCGCGTCGAACCGAGGATGGAAGCGTGGATCCGCCACGGAGGCGTCGGCCACCCAAACGTCTCTCGGCAACACCGCGTTGAGCGCCCGGCGGAGCTCGTCGGGGTCCCACCGCACCGGGAGGTCGACGGCCACCACCTGGCCGGTGGCATGTACGCCTGTGTCGGTGCGACCCGACCCCGTGACCGGGCGCGCTTCCTGGGTGAGTCGCTCAAGGGCCGCTTGGAGGTCACCCTGGACGGTGCGGTGCGTGGGTTGGAACTGCCACCCGTGGAAGCGGGAACCATCGTAGTGCAGCGTGAGCCGGAGCCGGTGCGTATCGCCAGTTTCCACCGCGGAAAGGTACCCGGAGGTCGAGCAGTGTCAAGCGATCACCGGCCGAGGGGAGTTGGTCGAAAAACCGCGCTGTGATTAGGATTTCCATCGGGCGTCCACCCTGGACGGACCGCGTCTATATCCCTCTCGATCGAGCCGTCGTCCGCCGTGACCGACCCAGGAACAGCAAGCGAAGCACCACCCCTTGCGGTCCTTCTCGAGAAGGTCGCTGACGGACAACACCTCTCGTCCCGCGAGGCGGAGTCGATGGTGGACGCCTTCATGGATGGGTCTGCCTCCGAGCCTGTCATGGCGGGCTTCCTGGTAGGCCTTCGAGCGAAGGGTCTGGATCCATCCGAGGTCGCCGGCGGTGTGCGGTCCCTCAGGAAGTTCATGATCCGCGTCTCCGCGACCGATGTCGACGCACTCGTCGATACCGCCGGAACGGGCGGGGGGAGTGTCACCACCTTCAACATCTCCACGGCGGCGGCGCTCGTCGCGGCGGGGGCCGGCGCGCGGGTCGCGAAGCACGGGAACCGCTCGTTCACCTCCCGAAGTGGCAGCGCCGATGTCCTGGAGGCCCTGGGCGTTCGGATCGATCTGGATCCGACGCAGATGGCGGCGGTGTTGGACGAGGCCGGTATCGTTTTCATGTTCGCTCCGACGCTCCATCCTGCCATGCGTCACGTCGGACCGGTCCGCCGTGCCCTGGGGGTAACGACCATCATGAACGTCCTCGGACCGCTGACAAACCCGGCCGGCGCACGCCGCCAGGTCGTCGGGGTGGCCGATCCGCGTCTGCTGGAGCTGGTCGCCGGCGCCCTCGAACAGCTGGGTCACCATCGGGCACTCGTCGTCCACGGGAGTCCGGGCATGGACGAGGTAAGCCCGATCGGCTCCACTCGCGTCGCTCGGCTCGCCGACGGACGTCTCGAACTCGAGGTCGTGGAGCCGGAGGAGATGGGCGTGGAGAGGGTGTCCGCCCCGTCACTCCGAGGCGGCGAACCGGAGGACAACGCTCGGATCATCAAGGCCGTCCTGAGAGGCGAGAAGGGCGGGCCCCGGGCCGCCGTGGTTCTGAACGCCGCCGCTGCGCTCTACGTGGCGGGCGTCGTGGATACTCTGGCCAGCGGGGCCGAAATGGCGAGGGAATCGCTCGACTCGGGCGCGGGCAGGGAGGCGCTGGAGAGGCTACGGCGCGCTACGGCGCGGGTGGTCGAACGCTGACCCTGACGCCGCTCAGGACCGACAGCGGGAGCCCGATCAAAGGCGCGGCGTGATGGTCGTCCTGCTGGACGACGGCCTGCACGGTCCACGGTCCCGGAAACAGCGCCGCGTCCGGGGGCGACAGCCAGAGCACCCGCCGACGTTCTCCCTGAACCCGACCGACGACAAACGTCTCTCTCATGGTCAGTACTTCCGGATGACGCCGACGACCACGCCCTGGATGCGAACGTCGGACGCGTCGACGACGATTGGGCTCATGGTCGGGTTGGCCGGCTGAAGCCGAATCCGGCCCCCCGGCTCCCTGTAGAGCTTCTTGACGGTGGCCGAGTCACCCCGGACGAGGGCCACGACCATTTCACCATCCTCGGCCGCGTCCTGCGCCTGAACGACGATGTAGTCGCCGTCGCGGATCTGCTCCTCGATCATCGAGTTTCCTTCAACTCGCAGCACGTAGTTCTCGCGCTGCCGACGGACCATGTCCCTGGGAACCGAGAGGGTTTCATGATCCTGAACAGCTTCGATCGGCAACCCGGCCGCGACGGCCCCGAGGAGGGGAAGCTCCACCGCCGCGGCTTCCTGTCCCGAGCCCACCATCTCGATGGACCGGCTCTCATTGTAGGACTTCCTTATATATCCCTTGCGTTCCAGATTGCTGAGATGCTCGTGAACGGTTGCGAGGGACGAGTACCCGAAGGAATCCGCGATCTCTTCGAAGCTGGGTGCGTACCCGTGCTCGGCGATGAAGCCCTGGATGTAGTCGAGAATTTCCTTCTGTCGCTTGGTCAGCGGCATCGCTTGTCCTCCCTGGCGTTCACGACCCGAATAGGAACCGAATAAGGGTACCCGAACGTTGCCCGAAACGCAAGCGACTCCTTTGCTGCCCGGCATCCTCCGGGAGATCGTGGCCCACAAGCGGGCTCAGTTGACTCAATCGTCGGGGCGGCGGGCGGAAGTCGAGCGCGCGGCCCACTCGAGGCCGCCGGCTCGGGACTTCCGCGCTGCTCTGGCAGTTCCGGATCACGTTTCCCTGATCGCCGAGGTGAAGCGGCGGTCGCCCGGAGCCGGCCAGATCCGGCCCGGACTGTCGGCCGCGGCGCTGGCGGGCACGTACGAGAAGAGCGGGGCCTCGGCCCTGAGCGTGCTCACGGACCTCGAGTTCTTCGGCGGATCCCTGGCGGATCTCGTCGAGGCGCGTGAGGCCACGGGTCTCCCGGCGCTGCGCAAGGACTTCACGCTCGATCCGTTCGACCTGTTGGAAGCGCGGGCCTCGGGCGCGGACGCCGTTCTGCTGATCGTGCGCATCCTTGGCGATCGTACGCTGCGACGGCTGCACGGGGAGGCGGAGTCGCTCGGCATGGCGGTTCTCGTGGAGGCACACGACGAACGCGAGGTGGCTCGTGCAATGGAGGCTGGGGCGCGCATCCTCGGGATCAACAATCGGGACCTCGCGACGTTTACCACCCGTCTCGACACCACCCTCGAACTCCTGAACGGGGTTCCGCCCGACGTTCTCGTCGTCTCCGAGAGCGGCATTCGGACCCGGAACGACGTCGAGAGACTGGCCAGGGCGGGGGTGGATGCGATTCTTGTGGGTGAGACCCTTCTGCGTGCCGACGCGCCGGGTGAGATGACGCGAGAACTCTCGTCCGTTCCACGGATCGATCGTCAGGCGTGACCATGCGGCCTGCGGTCAAGATCTGCGGTCTGACTCGGCGGGTGGATGTCGTGGCGGCCGACCAAGCCGGCGCCGACTATGTAGGTATGGTTCTCTCCGCGGGCTTTTCCCGATCCGTCGACCTCACCGCCGCCCAGGATCTGATCGACGGCGTGCGAGCTCGCCCAGTGGCGGTGCTCGTGGATGAGTCCGCCGACCGTGCGATCGAGTTGGCGACGCGGATCCGCGCGGACGTTGTCCAGCTTCATGGCCAGGAGGCGCCCGAGACCGTGAAGGCGATCGCGCACGGCGGGGATTGGGGCGTATGGAAAGCGGTCCGGGCCGCGACCCTGACCGATCTCGAGCGGGCGGTCGAGCGCTACGGTCCGTTCGTGGACGGGTATCTCCTGGAGGGGCGTATCGAAGGGGTCGTGGGTGGGGGCGGCGCCGTTCTCCAGGTGGGGGACGAACGCATCGTCCGAGCGCTTCTTCCCGAGGGTGCTACCTTCGTCCTCGCGGGTGGTCTGGGGCCGGCCTCCGTGGGGGTCGCACTGTCTCGTTTCGGGCCGGACGTGGTCGACGTGAGCTCCGGCGTGGAATCCAGCCTGGGTTGCAAGGACGCGCGCCGCGTGGAGCACTTCGTGGCCGCAGTCCGAGCGAGCCCCCCGCACGCAAACTTCGAGCAGGGAGATCCGTTGTGACCACCGCCGCGCCCGTTCACTCGTACTTCGGAGCCTTTGGCGGGCGGTACGTGCCCGAGACGCTGATCGGTGCACTCGACGAGTTGGAGGCTGCGTTCACGTCCGCGGTCGTCGATCCGGCGTTCCTGTCCGAGCTCGACGGGCTGCTGGCGTCGTACGTGGGACGGCCAACGCCGCTGTATCGCGCCCGGCGTCTGGAAGAGGCTGCCGGCCATCCGGAGATCTACCTGAAACGCGAGGATCTCAACCACACCGGCGCCCACAAGATCAACAACACGATGGGGCAGGCGATGCTGGCCCTGCGCATGGGCAAGCGGCGGATCATTGCGGAGACGGGTGCCGGCCAACACGGCGTCGCCACGGCTACGGCGTGCGCTCTGTTCGACCTGGACTGCGTCGTCTACATGGGTGAGGAAGACATCGAGCGGCAGGCCCTGAACGTCTATCGTATGAAGCTCCTCGGTGCCGAAGTTCGAACGGTGTCGTCCGGTACGCGAACGCTCAAGGACGCGACGAACGAGGCGATCCGCGATTGGGTCACCAACGTCCGTGACACCCACTACATCATCGGGTCGGTGGTCGGGCCGGCGCCCTTCCCCCGCATGGTGCGCGACTTCCAGTCGGTCATCGGCCGGGAGGCCCGCGCCCAGATGCTCGAGACCGCGGGGCAGCTTCCCGGTGTCGTGATCGCGTGTGTGGGCGGTGGCTCGAACGCCATGGGAATCTTCCATCCGTTCGTGGACGACGTCGGGGTATCGCTGGTGGGCGTCGAAGCTGCGGGGGAGGGACTGGACAGCGGACGGCACTCCGCATCACTCTCGTCAGGGTCACCAGGTGTCCTTCACGGGTCGCTCAGCTACCTTCTCCAGAGCGATGATGGTCAGGTCGCTCCCGCTCACTCGGTTTCGGCTGGGTTGGATTATCCCGGTGTGGGACCTGAGCATTCGTTCTTGAAGGATTCGGGGCGGGCGCGATACGTCTCGGTGGATGACGACGAGGCCCTGGAAGCGTTTCACCGAATGTCGAGACTGGAGGGGATTATCCCGGCGTTGGAATCCGCACACGCGCTCGCCTATGTCCTTCGCGACGGGGCCTCCCACGCTCCGGAGAGTCCGATCCTCGTGTGCCTTTCGGGCCGCGGAGACAAAGACGTGGCCTCGGTCGCGTCGAGGGCGGGCTAGCCTGGATGACGGAACTCCAGTCGGGCGGCGGCACGACGGGCGAGACCCCGATCGCAACGGCGGACTGGAACGCTGATTCAGTCCCGGTCGCGGCGCTTGGCGAACTCTTCAACACACTCGCGAAGGCGCTGCGGGCATTCCAGTTGTACGACGAGAACAACCCAGTGCGGCACCGCTTCATCGAGAGCCTTCGTGGGTCGTTCACATCCCTATGGGCGGAGGTGGAGACGCTCAAGTTCTCCGTGGACGAAGACCGGATCCAGGCAGGCGTGCATGAGGTCTACCGATCCGACGATCGGACCGACTCGTTGGCATTCCTCTTCTACAAGGACGGGATTCGGGAGATCGCGTTCCGCCCAGGAATCGAGGGCGCAGAACTCGAGCGGTTCCTCTCCGTTCTCCAACGGGCTCGTAAACTGCTTCCCGAAGGCGATGACCTCCTGACCGTTCTGTGGGAAGAGGGCCTCGAGTTCTTCCTGTACCGGTATGTCGACTTCCTCGCGGAGGGCGTCGAGATGCCGGTGAAGGGTGGGGGCAACTCGGAAGCCGACTTCAAGCAGGTGCTCGAAGGAGACGCCGAAGAAGGAGAGGCCGAAGAAGGAGACGCCGAAGAAGGAGAGGAGGATGCGCAGGAGCCGACCTCGGGTGAGGCCGCCGAGGACGACGCCTCATCAAAGACGGTAAGCAAAGAGGACTTCAATCCGACGCTGTATTCTCTCGATCCACGAGAGATGAAGTTCCTACGGACCGAACTCCAGAGGGAACTCGATCGCGATCTGCGCATGGACGTGCTCAGCGCCCTCTTCGATCGCCTGGAGGAACCCGGCCGGCGGGAGCGTCAGTCCGAGATTCTCGAAATCCTCGCCACGCTCCTCCCCAACTTCATGAGCCGGGGCGCACTGGTTCCGGCGACGCGAGTCCTCCACGAGTTGAGGAAATTCGAAGCGACCCCCAACCTCTTCGATGAAGAGCGGATGGCCCTCTCGCGAAGGCTTTTGGACGAGGTCAGCCAACCGGCGTTCATCACAGAGATGATCCATGCCCTGTACGACGGGACGGTGCGGGCGTCACCGCAACAACTGGCGGATTTCCTCCAATTTCTGCGCGCTGAAGCGTTGGCTCCTTTGTTGCGCGCCACGGAGACCGTGGGGCACAAGGAGCTTCAGGAGGTCCTCCGACGAGCGACCCACGGGATTGCGGAGCGCAACCGCGGCGCCGTCCTCCGCCTCCTGAGTGAACAGGATGCCGTGGTCGCGGCGGGGGCGGCGCGAATTGCCGGCGAGATGCAGATCAAAGAGGCTGGCCCGGCGCTGGCAGATCTGCTGGCCCATCCGAATGCGTCGGTCCGCCTGGCCGCGGTGGAGGCGGCGGTGAGCCTGAAGGCTTCGACAGCCGCCGGGGCGCTCCAGGCGACCCTGGACGACCCGGACCGCGAGGTGCGAATCGCCGCCGCGCGGGCCCTGGGCGAGTTGAAGTACCGACCGGCCGGAGGCCGGCTCGGTCAGATCGTCCAGGAGAAGGAAATCCGGGACGCCGACATCACGGAGAAGGTCGCAATGTTCGAGGCGTACGCGCTGGTGGCGGACGAGGCGGCCGTCCGTCTGATGGACAAGCTCCTCAACGGGAAGGGCTTTCTCGGGAAGCGAGAGCCCTCGGAGATCCGAGCGGCCGCGGCGCTCGGACTGGGATGCGTCACTTCCCTCTCGGCGTCCCGGGCTCTCCAGAAGGCGGCCGGCGACGACGACGCGGTCGTCCGTAGCGCCGTGAATCGTGCGCTGCGGGAAGGGGAGTGACGTGGCGGAACTGAATCTCCAGGAAGAAGGAAAGCGGGTCCTCACCGCCTTCTACGGGGCGATGAGCGCCTTGAAGCTGTACCCGGTCGAGAACGAGACTGTGCAACAGGCTCTGACGGAGCTCCAGAGCGTGGTCGAGCGCGTCGTGACGGCCGAGGGGGGCGCCGAGGTGCGGGTGGTCGGCGACTTCTTCTTTCTCAACGAGACCCGCCTCCGTCTGGACCTGTCCAACTTCGCGACGTTCGGATCGTTCGCCCGGTCCCTGCAGATTCACGGGATCGGGGCCGTGGAGATCCACGCGGGTATCCAGCGGGCCGAATGGGCCCCGTTCGTTTCGATGCTCCTTCGCAAGCCGGGACAGCCCGAGCCGTTCGGCTCCTTCATGGAGGGGCTGGCCGGGGCTCCCGTCCATCATCTCGAGTTGCGGCCCGAAAAAGGGGTCGAAGAGCCGGCGCAGGACGAAGAGGCGATCACGAAGGCGAAGCGCACCTACGCACAGTCGGTACAGGTTGCCAAGGACGTGTTCGGAGACGTACGCCTGGGCAAAGCGGTCAACGTCCGAAAGGTGAAGCGGGCAGTGCAGGGGATCGTCGATCAGGTCCTGTCGAACGAGAATTCGATGGTGACCATGACCACCCTTCGCGACTTCGACGAGTACACGTTCACGCACTGTGTCAACGTCTGCATCTTCAGCGTCGTGATGGGTCAGCGCCTGGGGCTCGAGAAGATCCAACTGTACGATCTCGGGCTGGGTGCGCTCTTCCACGATATCGGCAAGCAGCGCGTCGACGTGGACATCATCAACAAGCCGGGCGGCCTGACCGACCACGAGTGGCAGGAGTTGAAGGAGCACACCACCGAGGGTCTGCTCCAGCTCTTCCGGATGCACGGGTTCGCCGACGTGCCGTATCGTCAGATGCTGATGGCGTATGAGCATCACATGAAGACCGATCTGACCGGGTACCCGGCCAACCGTCGTGAGCGAGACCCCACGCTGTTCAGTCGGATTGTGGCCGTCGCCGACGCGTTCGACGCGGGGACGTCCGTGCGTAGCTACCAGTACAAGCCGTGGCCTCCGGACGCGGTGCTGAAGGAGATGAGGGACAACCCTCGACGGGGCTTCGACCCGCTGCTCGTGAAGGCGTTGATCACCGCGACCGGGGTGTACCCGATCGGCACGTTGTGCATTCTCGACACGCACGAGTTGGCCGTCGTGTCCGAGGTGAACAAGGATCCGGATCTGCTCCATCGTCCCAAGGTCAAAGTGATCTCGGACGCCATGGGCGTGCCTCTGGCTGAGCCGGTGACTCTCGACCTTGCTCAGCTGGATCCGGCCACGGGTCAGCCGGCGCGCGGGATCATCAAGACGACCGACCCACAGAAATACGGCATCCGCGTGAGCGACTACCTGACGTGACCGGTCGATCCATTGCGGAGGCCTTCTCGTCCCGTGCGAGTCGTGGACAGGCCGCGCTCGTCCCGTACGTCACCGCCGGCTACCCCGGGCTCGACGACACAGGCGCAGTTCTCGACGCGCTCGCCGATGCCGGCGGGGACGTGCTGGAACTCGGCATTCCCTTTTCGGATCCGCTCGCCGACGGCCCGACCATTCAACGGTCGTCGTTCGAGTCGCTCGAGAACGGGACCACGGTCGCGCGCGTGTTGCAGGCGCTTCGGGACTTCCGGGGTCGCCGGGACACCCCGGTCGTGCTGTTCACGTATCTGAACCCCGTTCTCCGCTACGGCTTCAAGGCCTTCCTGGCGGACGCCGTGGACGCCGGAGCGCAGGGCCTCCTCCTGACGGATCTCCCGACTGGGGCGGACCCGGATCTCGAGGAGGCCGTGCCCGACGCCGGGCTCGACCTCATCCGTCTGGTGGCACCTACCACGGCGGTCGAGCGGATCGGTACGGTTGCGACCGGGGGTGGGGGCTTCGTCTACTACATCTCCCGGACCGGAGTCACCGGGGAACGCCAGGAGCTGTCGAGCTCTCTGGCCGACGAGGTGGCGAACGTGCGATCCGTGGTGGACCTCCCGGTCGCCGCGGGTTTCGGTATCGCCACGCCCGACCAGGCCGCGCAGGTGGCCGGGCTCGCGGACGGGGTCGTGGTCGGCAGTGGCGTTATCAAAGCACTCGGTTCCGGCGGCGTCGATGGCGCGCGCGACTTCATCGCATCACTTCGGCGAGGGATGGACGGGGATTGACCCTCCGCCGTCGGCGAGCCGGCGGGCCACCGCGAAATCCGGAGTTACGAAGACCGTGCGCACCCGCTCCGGCACGACCTGTCCGGGCGCCGACTTTCGTGGTTTTCGTACGTACTTCTTGAAGGTCCAGGAGACCGCGACACTCCCGGAGGTCCTGGCTTTCGAGTGCACCGCGGCCAACACCGCGGCCTCGGTCAGATCGCGGGCGGGTGGAGCTTCCTTTCTCCCCCAGCGGAGAATGACGTGCGCGCCGGCCGCCTGATGGGCGTGGAGCCATACGTCATCGGGAGCCGAGTGCCGAAACGTCAGCGCGTCGTTGTGCCGTGCCCCTCGTCCGACCCGGATCTCGAGGCCGCCGGAACTCCGGTAGCTCCGGTACGGCAGCGTTGCTTCCGTGCCGTCCGGGCCCGTGGGGGCCGTTCGCGGACGAGGGAGCGCGCGCTGGAGCTCGTCTACTCCGATGTCGCCGCGCCCCGCTCGCGCGGCCAACTCACCCAGGGTCGCCACCTGGTTACGAGCGCTCGCGAGGAGACCGGGAAGGCGGGCCGCGGCCCGCTCGGCCCGGGCCGCACGGTCATAGTATGCCTCGGCGTTCTTGTGGGTGGAGAGCCTGGGGTCGAGCGCCACGGTCACCGGCGTGCCGTCGAAGCCGTCGAGCGTGACCGACTCCGCTCCCGACGGGACGTCGCGAAAACGGGCGAGGACGAGGTCTCCGACGGCCCGGAGGCGGTCGGGGTCGGGTAAGGCCGAGAACTCCGCCTCCAACGCGGTCACCCTTCGTCGCGCGAGGTCGCGCGTTCGATCCAGGTGATCGATCACTTCCGGCGGGAGGAGCGACGCCTCGGACGCGTCCCGGATGTCCGGTCCGGTCGGATCGATCGTGGTGGAGAACGCGGCCAAAAGGCTGTCGACACGCTCGGAGGGGACGCCTGGGAGCGCCATGGGATATGGTTGTGCCCCACGCTCCGTTTGCAGGATCACTGCGCTTCGTCGGTCAGCGCGCGCCAGTCGCCGCCACAGCGCCAAGCTGGGGTCGTCGTGCGGGTCGTTGCCGATCATGCCCTGGTCGACACGTGTGGCGGGCTTGTCAGCACGGGTGGAAGCTCCGTGGCCGGGGTCGGGCCCCGCGTCGACGTGGCCGGACCTCCCATCGTCACGGTCGGATATCCCGCCCGCGAGGTCGGAGGGCTCGCCGCCATCGTCCGGCGCGGCGTCCTCCGAGGAGGCGATGGCGGGGGACGCGCCCGCCGCCGCCAGGATCGCATCGGCGTTCAGGGAGGAGGTCCACGCGACCCGGGCGATCAATGCACGTCGGCGTGAGGGCGGCGGCTCGCCCAGGATCTTCCGCTCCCACCACGCCGGATCCAGCTCACCTTCCGTGCCCACGCGATCGGTCGGCGGAGGGGGGCCGTACTTCTTCCCAACGCGGATCGGACGCGCACCGGACCGCGTGACGAGGGCGTGCCGGATGATGCGCGACGGCACCTCGCACACGATCGCGTTCCACTGGTTCCCGAGTAACTCCACGACCACGTCGACCGCGGAGTGGCCCGGCTTCAGGGGCATCAACTCCATCCGAACGATTCGTTCGTCCGGCGGTGCGTAGATCCGTCGCACCCGAGCGGGCAGACGGAGGTCGGTTGCGGCGGGCTCGGACGGTGGCCGAAGTGCGAGGGCGCCTCGCGTCGGGTGGAGCCGCCAAACGAGGGTCTCTTCCCTGAAGAAGAACAGAGCGTCACGCCGCGCCCCGTCGAAGCGAATCGCACGGAGCCGGGCGCCGACGAGGGCGTCGTGGAGTTCGGCGGCGAGCGCGCGCGCGAGTGGGGCGTCCCAACGGAGCGTCATCTCGACCCCTCCACGGCCCGCCTGGCCCTTCCAATGGTCCCGGGCGCGCTCCATGTTTCCAGGCATCCTCCCGGATTCCTCGGTCTGATCGGAAACGCCATGGCGGCAGACGGCTCAAAGCGGAAAGGAAGGCCCTCGTTACGGCACTTCCTGGAGATGAAGCGTGACGGACGTCCCATCGTCGCCATGACGGCGTACGACGTCCAGTTCGCTCGCCTCGTCGAGGAGGCTGGAGTCGACCTGATCCTGGTCGGGGACTCGCTGGGCCAGGTGGTGCTCGGATACGATTCGACCATCCCGGTCACGCTTGACGAGATGATCCACCACGCCCGGGCGGTACGGCGCGGCGCGCCCGACACGTTCGTGGTGCTCGACATGCCGTTCCTGACGTATCAGGTATCGCCGGAGGAGGCGCTGCGCAACGCCGGCCGGGCGCTGAAGGAGGCTGGGGTCCACGCGGTGAAGATCGAGGGCGGGGGCGAACGCATGTGCGAGGTGGTCAGCCGCCTGGTTACCGCCGGTATCCCGGTCATGGGACACGTGGGGCTCACGCCGCAGTCGGTCCACGCGCTGGGAGGGTACCGCGTGCAGGGCCGGACGGATGAAGGCGCCAAACGGCTCATGGTGGAAGCCCGCGCCCTCGAGGAAGCGGGCGTGTTCGGGATCGTCCTCGAGCTGCTGCCAGCGGAGCTCGCTCGTTCGATTTCGGAGTCGCTCACGGTCCCGACGGTGGGGATCGGTGCCGGTCCCGGATGCGACGGTCAGGTCCTGGTGATCTACGACGCGTTGGGTCTCAACAAGGGGTTCTCACCTAAGTTCCTGAAGTGCTTCGCGGATCTACGAACCGCCGCTCTCGATGGGCTGGAAGCGTACGCCGAGGAGGTACGCGCGGGCAGCTATCCGGCGTCGGAACATTCGTTCTCCGGCCCCGAGGCGTGATTGTCGCGCGGGACCGAGGCGCTCTGTCGGACGCTCTGGAACCGCTCCGCGAGCGAGGCACGGTCGCCCTGGTGCCGACGATGGGCTACCTGCATGACGGACACCTCTCTCTGGTCGACATCGCCCGGGAGTCGGCCGACTCGGTGGTCGTGTCGATCTTCGTGAACCCGCTTCAGTTCGGAGTAGGGGAAGATCTGGAGACGTATCCCCGGAGCGAAGAGCACGACCTCGACCGCCTGCGCGAGCGCGGCGTGGAGGTCGTCTTTACGCCTACGGTTCCGGAGATGTACCCCGACGGCGACCCGATCGTGACCGTCTCTCCTGGCCGGCTCGGTCGCCGCCTGTGCGGGGCGTTTCGCCCGGGTCACTTCGCCGGGGTCCTCACGGTGGTCGCCCGCCTGTTCGGGCTCGTGCGGCCCGATGCGGCCGCCTTCGGTCAGAAGGACTATCAGCAAGCGACCCTGATCCGTCGGATGGTACGGGATCTGGAGATGGGCGTGGAGGTGGTCACAGGGCCGATCGTCCGGGAGGCGGACGGTCTGGCCATGAGCTCACGGAACGCCAACCTCACGCCCGCCGAGCGAGAGAGCGCGGTGGGCCTGTCCCGGGCGCTCGAAGCGGGAGCCGATGCGCTCGCCACAGGCATCACGGATGCCCCGCGCGTTCTGGATCACGTGCGGGCCGTGCTCAGCGGGTTCGATCTCCTCGAGCTTCAGTACGCCGAGGTGGTGGACGCCCGGAGCCTCGAGACGGTCGACGTCGTCCGCGAGGGAAATGTCCTGGCGCTCGCCGCCTTCTGCGGCACGACCCGGCTCATCGACAACAGGGTCCTGTGACCGGTACGGGCCTCCACCCGATCGTCGCGGCCGCGGCGGAAGGGGATCTGCCGGAGTGGAGCGTGGCGGGATCGGAGCGCCGCGGACACGTCCGTCGGGTCAGCGCGCTGATGGGCGAGTGGGCCGCCGCTCTGGCCCTGTGTCCCGACGATCAGGCACGATGGCGCGCGACGGGACTCCTGCACGACGCCCTCCGTGAAGAGGAGCCGGACACGCTTCGGCTTCATGTCCCACCCGTCTTTCAGGACCTGCCGGACTCCCTTCTCCACGGCCCGGCGGCGGCCGAGCGGCTCCGACTCGAGGGTGTCGACGACGGTGAGGTGCTCCAGGCCGTCGCGTTCCACACGGTTGGGCATCCGTCGTTGGGTCACCTCGGCCGCGCGATGTACGCCGCGGACTTTCTGGAGCCCGGGCGCGACCTTTTGAACGAGTGGCGCGCATCGCTGCGCGGCCGCATGCCCGGTCAGGTCGACGGTGTCGTGCGGGAGGTTCTCGGTGCCCGCCTGCGCCACCGTGTGGACCGAGGAACCGTGATCCGTCCGGAAACCGTGGCGTTCTGGAACGTCGTCGCGGGGGAGCGTCGATGACACGGTTGCTCGCCGCCGGGGTCGTGATCGTGCTGGTTGGGGTGGGGATTTTCCTCGGGTCGGCAGTGTCCCAGTACGACCAGACGCAGGCTGGCACGTCGGTGGCGGGTCCCCCCGAAGGCATGAGGGTGCGGGTGGAAGTTCTGAACGGAGGGGGGGTGGTGGGCGTGGCCGGCGAGGCCACCCGCGTTCTGCGGGACCTGGGCTTCGATGTAGTTTTTTATGGCAACACTCGGGAGTTCGGCCAGGACACCTCTCGGGTCCTGGATCGCGTAGGTCGGCTCGACGCAGCCCGCTCCGTGGCGGACGCACTCGGGATCCGGAGCGTGCGGACCGAGCCTGATTCGAATCTATACCTCGACGTGAGCGTAGTGCTCGGTACCGATTGGACCCCCACGGACGAGGGGCCGGCCGAGTCGCGGCAGGCCCGTCCACGGTGGGATCCACGGGGCTGGGTGGGACGCTGAGTTGATATGACGGAGATCACCGGATGAGCCGCAAGGATTCAGGAAGGACAGCTTCCGACCGACGAAAGGCGCGGCGGGAAAGCCGCGAGCAGGCGGAGGCTGCGGAAGAGAACGGTGCGCTCGAGTGGCTCAAGTCGGGCGTGGTGGCCGTGGCGCTGTTTTTCTTTCTGAGAGCGTTCATCCTCCAGACGTTCGTCATCACGTCCGGTTCGATGGAAGACACGCTGCTGGTCGGGGACATGCTGGTGGTCAATCGGGCCGCGATCGGCTCGCCGATCCCGTTCACCGGGCTACGCATCCCCGGATACTCGACGCCGAAGCGAGGCGACGTCCTGGTGTTCGACCCCCCCCACGAAGAAGATCTGAAGCTGGTGAAGCGCCTCATCGGACTCCCGGGCGACACGGTGGAGATGCGGGACGCGGTTCTCTACCTCAATGGCGTGCCTCAGGACGAACCCTACGTCCGTGACGAGCAGCGCGGCCCGGACCAGCACCCGTGGATGGTGTGGCAGCGGGAGGTGCTGGTTTCGTCGGTCGACCAGGGGACCTACTCGCCGACTCGGGACGACTGGGGTCCGCTCGCGATTCCCGAGGATCGTTACTTCATGCTCGGTGACAATCGCGATTCCAGCTTCGACTCCCGCTACTGGGGCCTCCTGGAGGGATGGCGCCTGGAGGGGCGGGCCGTGTTCAAGTACTACTCGTACAACAAGGACTCCTACCGCCCATTTCCATGGCTACGCGAAGTGCGCTGGGGTAGGATCGGCAAACCGATCCGGTAGCGAAGAGATTCGTCCGGCACTGAAACCGGGGGGCCGGAGCGGCCTCGGTTCGGGTGGCGATGCCCGCGCCCAAGGCAGAGTCAACCGACTTCCAATGCTACGCGGGAGGGCTTTGCCCTTCATACATCTCCATAAGTAGGTCGTCTCGCTCGTACTCCAGGACCGAGATCTTCTCCCGAAGCCGTTTTATGGAATCCCAAGAAACCGTGGCGGCTATGAGCACCCCGCTCAGCCACGCAACGACGGTCTCAGCTGTCCAAGACAGGGCCCGCAAACACCTTTCAACCTCACGCGAACGGGCAGCGTCGGTGAAGCGCACTTGTATCTGTCTCCGGCTTTGGGCCTCTAGATCATCCTGCTTCCCTTCCATTCCCAACTCCGGTGAGAGTGGTGGTGCCGAATCGGGACGGGTCGATGGCCCATCCGACCATCCATTTCGTGCGCGGGCCAGGTAAGCGCTAATGCACGATATTCTGGGTGGCGAGATGGGCGCTGACCGCGCCGACGAGCAACGGCAGGATCTCGTACCGGATGGTATCTTCGATTTCGGACACGCCGCGATCGTTCTTGCCCGGAACAGCCCGGATGATGTGGCGGTTGCTCAGCGACTCGAGAATCTGAAAGCTCTCGTGCCGGGGTAGGCGGAACACAGCGTCGTGCTCCCCGAGTGTGAGGGTCCGGTGCTCGAGGAAGGCCTTGAGCGTGAAGTTCTGGTTCAGATCGAGGCCGTACAGGAACGAGAAGTCGAGGGAGTTCGGCGGGCGCATGGTCACCTCGCCCTCGCTGGCCGTGAAGTCGGCCGAGCGAAGCCACTGGTACAGGGCCAGGCGGAGGTTCCCATGCGACGAGCGGTGGAGTCGATCGAAGAAGTCGGCCTCGACGATCTCGGCGCGTGCGGACACACTCCGCGCGCGATCGAGCCTTCGCCGCAGCAAATGCCGCCCTTCTTGGGGTTCCTGGAAGGTGAGAACCAAGCCACTGCGTCGATGCCGCGTCATGATCAAAGAGCGCAGATCGTCCGCGCTCAGCGGCGCCACGTCGAGGCGGTCGACCTGGGCGACCGCGGTGGGCTCGGTCCGCTGCACCAGTTGCCAGGCCGACGGATTGATCGATGCCGCCCACAGGACCCGCGGCTCCGTCTCGGCCATCAGCGTCAAGAAGCGCTCGATCAGATCCGTGCCGGATGAGACCCGCGTGTAGAGGTGCTCGATGTTGTCCAGAATCAGAAGGTCCGGGACGTCGGCCCGCGGCGCCCTGAGGATCTGGCCGGCGAGCTCGTCGAGGGTCGCGGCCGCCGGCACCCTCAGATGCTTGCTGAGGAGCGCGCAGAAGGCCACCTCGTCGGTGACACGATGATCGAGTCGGTGATACAGCGATTCGCCGCCGGCCTTCTCGACCCGCTCCCGGAGCACCTTCAGGAAGGACGACGTGCCAGCCCCGTGCCCGCCGGTTACGATCAAAGGGACCCCGTTGTCACCGTGCCACCGCTGCCAACGGAGCTCGGTTTCGGCCATGAGCGTGTCACGGCCCACGAGAAGTGCCCCCTCTGCCAGCGGCTCCCCGGAGAAGAGTCGCTGATAGACGAGAGGCAGATCCATCATCATCTGGTCGGCGACCGAAAGCGCCCGGGCGGTCTTGAAGCTGGCGTCTCTCGACCCTTCGTCGGCGCCGACCAGCGCGCGACCCCGGCGAACGAACCGGGACGCCTGCTTTCGCAGGGCCGCCAGCCCGCGGTCACGAATCTGGCCCGCGCGGCGGAGCGTCGGGCCGAGCCGCCGCCAGACGTGCGACGCCTGCCGCTCGACGGTGCTCTGAGCGTCCAGGAGACGACCGCGAACCGTACGCGCCAGGGCGCGCTCCACCAGACGGTCGCAGCCGGCTGTCAGTTCCAGACCGAGTTGGGCGCGAATTTCCGCGACGACCTCCTCGACCGGCCTGTTCGCGGCCCGCAACCCATCCGCCGCACGGGTGAGTCCGTCCGACAGGAGCTCACGACCGGCTTTGGTGTCCTCGTCACGGGCCCCGTTCAGTTCGGCCTCGGCGGATTCGAACCCGTAGGCGACCACCTCGGCGACCTCGTCCAGCGCCGCCGCCACACGTGGCGCGGCTTGCACGAGAAGCGCCGGGAGGGTGCGGATGCGCTCGACCCGGAGGGAGTCGAAGGACTGTCGCCCGGCCTCCTGGAGGCGTACCACACGGGGGTCTCCGCCTGGCGAACGCATCGTGGCCGGGTTCTCGGGGAGCCGGTGGATGACCAACTCCACCGGCATACCGCGCAGGACGTTATGGAGACGCGACACCCCCGTGTCCGACGCGCGTCGCGCAGCGTCTTCAAAGCTGGGCGCGACCGGCCGGACGGCCTTCACCTCCGCGAGGACTCTGTGGGCGGCCTCCCGCAACGAGGGCAAGGCCTCGAGAAGGTCTTCCGCGGCACCGGCGTCCGCCGCGAGAGCATCCAGCGCCTCGGCCGACGTGCGCGCCACCCTCTCGAGGGCCGAGGCAGCGTCGGCGCGAAGGCGCCCGGGCAGGAGCCGCTCCAGACCCTTTACGGTGTTGAAGGTCGTGAGGAGCGATCGGTGCAGAGCGAACCGGTCGAGCGTTTCGCGGCCCCACCCGTCCCACGCTCCTACGGGGGCGGGCCGGGGCAGAGGAGGCGGCTCAGGGCGCGCGGAGTACGGCGGGATTCCGGCCTGGCGAGTGTCGGCGGTCAGCTCGTGGCTCCACGTGTCCACCGCGAGGACCGCCTCGGCGCTCGTCTCCGATCCGGGCGTGGCCCCCGCCGCCGACTTCAGAGCCGCGTCCAGCTCGGCGGCGGCGGCGGCCACGTCCGTCCAGATTTCTTCGGGCTTGGCCGCCTCGACATCGACCGCCTCCCGTTCGGTCGTCGCTTCCAGGACGACCTCGATCCAGTCCCTCCAGGCCGCCTCCACACCCGCTGACCACCGGCCCCACGCTCGGAGTGCGTCGTGGTACAGATCGGCCCAGCCCGGTTGCACATGGTGGTGCACGTGACGGCGCGACACCGCTTGGAGGTCGATGGTTCGCACACCGCTCGACGGTCGGACGCGTAGGAAGAGGCGGGCGGCGGCACGGCCCATTCGACGGAGGACGCCCCCGGGAACGGGCTCGAGAAGTTCCTCCGTTCCCGTGCGGAGTTCGTGTCTCCGAGGTAGGCTCGAAAGCGCCGCGGACATCTCCTCGACGGCGGCACCGTACCGCTCCGAGACCTGGGACAGCGGCTCGTGCTCCTCCCACGCCTCGGCCAGCGGGCCCTGCACCTCGCCGGCCACAGCCTCAACGTAGCCGGCCAGGCGGGAGCGTGCCTCGGACGGATCGTCGGGACAGGCGCCAGCGAGTCCGTGCTCCCCGAGGAGCGCGCGATGTCGCTTCCGAGCCTCGCCCACCGCGGTCACAAGCGGCGGCGCGGTCTCGCCCTCCGGCGTCGACCAGAAGGTACGAAACGCGGAATGCGCCGCCTCGTCGGCGAGACGGAGTGCGCTATCCACGATCATCCTCGCCGTCGCGCCCGGAGGGCCGGTCCTCCACAGGCCCAACTCCGTCCGGCGGTTCGTCCTCCCCGGATGGCTCGTCCTCGCCGGGCGGTTCGTTCTCTGCCGCCGGTTCGTCCTCCCCGGCGGGCTCACTCTCTCCGGCTTCGTCGGTGCCGTTCTCGGCGGGGTCTTGCGCATCGAGACTACCGTCGTCGGCCCGGCCACTCCCCCGACCGTGCTCGGAGTCACCGTTCACTTCCGGCGGCATTTCGGTGCGGGAGAGGTCCAGGTATGCGCGCATCCCGTGGGCGGGTGTCATGAGACCTGCTTCGCGGAAGGCGGCGCGCGCTCGCTCGGTCACGTCGCTCTGGAAGAGGAACTCGTAGCGGGGGTCGAGGACGTACGCCTTCACCCGGAGGTGGGTCAGGAACGTCTCCTTGAACTCGTCCTTCACGAGCACGACGATCGGCTTGCTCAGGTAGACGTACTTCGACGACGTAGCGGCCTCGAACGCGATCTTCTTCGCGCGGGCCTCATCGACCGTGCCCGGCAGATACAGGTCCGTGACCACCTGGCAGTTCAGCTCGCCCGAGTTGGCGTTCGAGACCTGTCCGTCGACCACCTGGGCGTTCGGCACACTCACGAGGCTGTCGTCGGGTGTGACGATCCGGGTCGACCGGATGCCGATAGACACGACCTCACCATAGGTGCCCCCGACCTCGACCTTGTCGCCGACCTGGAAGGGCTGGTCGAACACGAGGATCAGTCCGCCGAACAGATTCTTCAGGAGGTCCTGGGCGGCGAAGCCGACCGCCACGCCGACCGCCGCCGCCGCCGCGAGCATCCCCTGGGCGTCGACCTCGAAGATCACCCGGACGATGAAGAAGACGGCCGAGGCCCACGCGAGAATGCGAACGATCGGAACCGACCGCTTCCAGAGCAGACGCGTGCGTGGGTATCGCTCGGCCAGCGCTTCGAGCACCCAGACGATCGCCCCGATGGCAAGGCGCACCACCACCAACACGATGATCGACCAGAGGATACGGAAGGCCAGTCCAAGCGCCGTGTCCCCGGCCGCTTCGACGATCCGCCCCGACTGCGCCGCGACATCCGGGCTCTGGGGCATCGAGGACCGTCGAACCTGCGATCCGAGGGAGTCCAACCGTCGTTCCAGAGCCAACTGGCCCGCCGCGACGTTGAGCAGCAGCCGAGTCAGTTCAGGGTCGATCGCGACGGTCGTCTGACCGCCGGCGGCGGGTGGGGCCACGCCCGCCGACCCGGACACGTCCGCCGGTCCGGCGCTGGAGTCGGATTGGGCGAGGTCCTCCGTCGCCGAACTCGCTCCTCCCTGGTTCGCTCGTGCCTCCTCCGTGAGCTCGCCGGAGTCGGGGCTCGGCACCGCCACGACGACCGAGTCGGGCACGGAAGCCGGGGGTGCCGCCCCGTCTGCGACCTCCACTGTGTCCGTGACAACGGGCCCGAGTTCCGGCTCCTCCCGGCCGCACGCGACGGCGGCGGAGGCGACCAACAGTAGGGCCAGGGTCGAGCGGAAGCGGGTCAAGGGAGCACACGACACGAGGGACCGACGAGGGGAACGCCAATGTCGGCAGGCCCACATGTGGACGTCAATTCGGACGGCTCTTCGGGCGGCTCTTCGTATGCCGACTCGAACGCCGATCCGGGTGCTGATCTGGACGCTGACCCGGACGCTGACCCGGACGACCCTCGCCGCCCGCCCACTCAGCCCCGTCCGACTTTGAGTTCCGTGAGCGCGTGCGCTCGGAGTTGACCGCACGCAGCGTCGATATCTCGCCCCCGCGTTTCGCGAATGGCGGCGGAAACCCCGCGGGACTCCAGCATCCCCCGAAAGGCTTCGATCCGCTCGGCCGGAGACGGGCCCCACGGCTGGTATGGGATGGGGTTGAATGGGATGAGATTCACGAAGGCGCCGACCCTCTTCGCCAGGACGGCAACCCCGGGTACCAACTCGAGGGCGTCGTTGACCCCGTCGATCATCGTGTACTCGAAGGTGATCCGGCGGCCGCCCGCTTCGTTGAAGCCGTCGAGCGCCGCCATCACATCGGGCAGGGGATGCCGCTTCTCCAGAGGGATCAGGGTGCCACGCAGCTCCGTTTCGGGGGCGTGCAGCGAGAGCGCGAGCCCGAACTGCTCGGGCCGTGCGGCCAACTCTTCGATGCCCGGCACGACCCCGACGGTCGAGACCGTGATCCGGCGGGCACCCACGCCGTAGCCGCCGTTCAGGATCGTGAGGGACGGCATCACCCCTTTCCGGTTGGCGAGCGGCTCGCCCATCCCCATATAGACGATGTTGGTGATGGAACCGTACCCGTTGTCCTCCGCCCACCGCCGGGACGCTCGGTACTGGCCGACGATTTCGCCGGGGGTGAGCTGGCGGTCGAAGCCTCCCCACCCGGTCGCGCAGAACGTGCACCCCATGGCGCAGCCCGCCTGGGAGGAGATGCACAGCGTGAGTCGGCGCGCCGTTGGAATCAGGACCGACTCGACGACCTGGCCGTCCGAGAGCCGCCACAGATGCTTGGCGGTGGTGTCGGAGCTGACGGAGACCCGATCTTCCTGAGGCTCGTCGAGCCGGAAGGCCTGTGCCAGCGCCTCCCGCTCGTCCGCGGGAAGGTTGGTCATTCCTTCGAAGTCGGCCGCGAGCCCCTCATAGACCCAGTGCCGCACCTGGCCCGCCCGATACGCGGGTTGGCCCCGCGCGCGGAAGTGATCCGAGAGCGCCACGTCGAGAGCGTCCGGGGTCAGGGATAGAAGGTCGGTAGATTCAGCGTCGCTCATGGGTACCGCTGGTTTCTTGAAACGGGTCGGAGGCACGTATAACTTAGCCGACGATTCCAAGCCGTTGTACGGCAACGCGTACAGGGACCCGCCGCCGCGTGGCGCCGGTCCTTTTTTTCTTTCAGGCAAACGGAGTTCCGTCGATGCCGGAGCAGGAGATCGAACGCACCGCGTTTCGCACCCGACTGGTCGGCGGCGTGCGCGGCGCGGACGTGGGCAGCCGCATGCGCCTCGCGGGCTGGGTCCACCGGCGTCGCGATCTCGGCGGGGTCTACTTCGTCGATCTGCGCGACCGGAGCGGGCTGCTTCAGGTCTCGCTCGGCCCGGAGTGGACCGATGCGGCGGGACTGGACGTCACGGCGGGCCTCGGAGCGGAAGACGTCGTGGTGGTCGAGGGCACCATCCGGGCGCGCCCCGAAGCCAATCCAGAGCTGCCGACCGGCGAGGTTGAGTTGCGAGCGGAGCGGATCGAGCGCCTGTCCAGGGCGCGCACGCCGGAGATCCCGGTGTACCGATCGCCGGAAGAGGAGTTGCCGTCCGAGGAGCTCAGGCTCCGGCACCGTGTTCTGGACCTGCGACGCCCCGAGCTGCAGCGGGCGCTCCGCTTGCGTCACGCGCTCGTTCTGGCGGCACGCAACTACATGGATGGGCTCGGATTCGTGGAGGTGGAGACACCGATCCTGACCAAGCCGACCCCTGAGGGCGCCCGGGACTTCCTCGTGCCCAGCCGGGTGCACAACGGCGAGTTCTTCGCACTTCCGCAGAGCCCGCAGATCTACAAGCAGCTCCTGATGGTCTCCGGATTCGACCGGTACTTCCAGATCGCCCGCTGCTTCCGTGACGAGGACCTGCGCGCCGATCGGCAGCCGGAATTCACGCAGATCGACGTGGAGGCCTCCTTCGTCGAGGTGGACGACATCCTCCGGTGGATGGAGGGGCTCATGGCCTGTCTCGGCGAGGTCGCGGGCATCGACGCGCCCACACCGTTCCCGCGCATCACGTGGGCCGAGGCCATGGAGCAGTACGGCTCCGACCGCCCGGACCTCCGCTTCGCACTGAAGATCCAGGATTGGACGGAGGCCACGCGCGGGGTCGATTTCCGGATCGTTCGGAGCGCCGTGGAGGCGGGCGGACGGGTGCGTGGAGTCCACGTCCGGGGGGGCGCACGCCTGTCCCGCCGGGAGATCGAGGGGGTGGAGGCGGCGGCCAAGGCGGCGGGCGCACCGGGGCTGCTCTGGGCGAAACGGACCGAAGAAACCACTTCGGGTACGATCAGTAAATTCCTTGGTAGCAAAGAATTAGAGACGCTGGCTCTTGCGGTAGGTGACCTGGTGTTCATGGCCGTCGGCGCGGACGTGGTTACATCGCCAGCACTGTCGGCGACCCGATCCGCCGCCGCCGAGGCCATGGCCCTCCCGCTCGAGCGGGAGCACGCCTGGGCCTGGGTGGTCGACTTCCCGGTTTTCGAGGACGACGGCAAGGGGGGCTTGGCGGCCGGGCACCATCCGTTCGTCATGCCGCATCCGGACGATCTGGACCTCCTCGACGCCGATCCGCTGAAGGTCCGGGGACTTGCCTACGATCTGGTGTACAACGGGTCGGAGTTGGGATCGGGGAGTATTCGTATCCACGAGCCCGACCTCCAGCGGCGGGTCCTCGGGCTGCTCGGCCTGTCCGATGAGGCCATCGAGCGGAAGTTCGGCTTTCTGCTGGAAGCGTTGGGGGCAGGGGCGCCGCCGCACGGTGGCGTCGCCCTGGGCATGGACCGCATCGTGCAACGGTTCGTTGGGGCAGCGAGCCTCCGGGACGTGGTCGCCTTTCCGAAGACGACGGCGGCCCGTGCTCTGTTCGAGGGGGCACCAACCCGTGTGGATGACTCCGAGCTGGTGGAGCTCGGCATCCGGAATGTGGGCGCCGACCCGGCGTCCGAACCCGACCAGGAGAGCGTGTGACGAACGGAGACACGATGGTCGAACACAAGCTGGACGCCGAGGGGGCCGACCAGCTCATGCTGACGGGTGTGAACGACGCGAACGTGCAGGAGTTGCACCGACTGTTCTCGGTCCGCGCCGTGCTCCGCAGGGACCAGGTCCTGCTCTCGGGCTCCGTGGAAGCCATTGAGCGCGCGGTGCCCGTGGTGAAACATCTGATCGAGCTGGCCCGCCTGCGCGTGCCGTTCGACACGCCCGACATCGCGCGTTTCGCCGAAGGAATGGACGCGATGGGTGTCGACGGGGTGGTCAGCCCCACGGACGACGTGCGCATCGCGCTCCCGGGCTCCCGGCGTGTCATCACCCCGAAATCCGAAGGTCAGCGGCGCTACATCCAGTCGATTGCGTCGAACGATGTCGTCATCGGCATCGGCCCGGCCGGAACGGGGAAGACCTATCTGGCCGTGGCGTGCGCCGTGGACGCGCTCTACAAGAAGAGGGTTCGTCGCATCATTCTTGCACGTCCGGCCGTGGAAGCGGGAGAGAATCTCGGCTTCCTGCCGGGAGACCTGCAGGAGAAGGTCGACCCGTACCTCCGGCCGCTCTACGACTCCCTCGAAGACATGATGCCGCAGGACAGAGTCCAGAGGGCGCTGGAGGACCGGACCATCGAGATCGCGCCCCTGGCGTATATGCGGGGCCGCACGCTCTCCGACGCGTTCGTCATCCTGGACGAGGCCCAGAACGCGACGACCGCCCAGATGAAGATGTTCCTGACCCGTCTGGGGCTGAACTCCCGGGTCGTCATCACGGGAGACAAGACGCAGATCGACTTGCCCCGGAAGGTCGATTCCGGCCTGTTGGAGGTCGAGCGCATTCTCACGGGTATCGAGGGGATATCGATCGTGTACCTCGACGCCAAGGACGTGATCCGTCATCGCCTGGTGAAGGACATCATCCGCGCCTACGAGCGGGCGGACGAGAGCGAAGGAGAGGACGACATCGAGGCTTCCGGCGAGGGGAACGGCCGGGCGTGACGCTCCGGCACTGGTGCAGCACATGAAGCGCGTTCGCGCTCGTTCGACCGGATCGTCCAGGGATCGGGAGGAGTTGGCGACCCCGCCGACGCCGTGGGACAAGGCGGTCTTCCACGGGCTGAGATTTGCGCTGCTGGCTGCCGTTTCGCTGACCATCACCGTTCTGTTCCCTCCGCGCCCCACCATGGAGGTCGGCGGGTACGAACTGGGCATGGTCGCGCCGGAGGATATCATCGCGCAGATCCCGTTCAGCGTGCCGAAGACCCCGCAGGAGTTGGCGCGGGAACGGGCGCTGACCATGGAGGGCGTGCCTCCGACCTTCGATCGCGTCCCGCAGGCGGCCGACTCGATGGCGGCCCAGCTCCGGACCTTCTTCGACGCGGTCGGCGTGGCGGCCGAAGAGCGCGACCGGGCCCGCGTGCTCGCCATTCTTCAGGAAGAGTCACTCGCCGCCTCCCCGTCCCAGGTGAACTACCTGATGGACGCGGACTGGCGGGACGTCATCCGCCGGACCGCGTTGACTGCGACGACCCAGATCATGCCGGAGGGCGTCGTCGACGCCACCCAGGCGCTCGACCTCACGACCGCCTCGGTCACGGTCCGCGAAGGAGAGGTCGAGCAGTCGCTCCCGGCTGAGGACATCGTAACGAGTCGGCAGTTCCTGGACGCCGCGCTCGGGATCCTGCCGTCGTCGGCGCCTCCCGACGTCAACGACCTGCTGCGCCTCATCCTGATCCGGCACATCGATCCGACGTTGGTGCTCAACGTGGTGGCCACGGAGCTGGATCGGGACGCCGCCGCGCGCTCCGTCCCGACCACCAAGGGTGACCTCCTGGAAGGCCAGGCGATCGTGCGCGAAGCCGATCCCATCGGGCAGGCCGAGTTGGAACGGCTGAACGCATACGAGGAACAGCTCCGGAGCCGGGGTCTCATCGAGCGGGAGGGTGTCCAGATCGGTTCGGTGCTCGGAAGTATCCTCCTGAATGGTTTGCTCCTGGCCATCTTCGGGTTGCTGCTGCTGTTCTTCCGCCCCGAGGTCTACGCGAACATTCGCTGGGTCTTCCTGATTGCCGTGCTGGCGACGGCGTACTTCGCCGCCGCCGCGCTGATCGCGCGAAACGGGCTCGACCCGGAGTGGCTGCCCGTGGCATTCGTGGCCCTGCCCGTCGGCGTGCTGTGGGACACCCGCATGGCGCTGGTGCTCGTGCTGGTTCTGGCGGCCATCACCGGCACGCTTCCGCCGTTCACCGACTACGGGGTCGTGCTGTTCGTCATGGTCGCGGGCGCTGCCGCGGCCATGAGCGTGCGGGCGGTGCGTCGGCGTTCGGAAACGTGGGTGTCGATCGCCATCATCGCCCTCGCGGCAGGTGCGGTGCTGCTGGGCCACGGTCTGGCCACGGGCCATGAGATGACGGACGTGTGGTGGGGCACGGTGCGCGCCGCCGGCAACGCGACGGTGTCGGCCCTGCTGGCCATGGGCTTCCTGTGGGTCTTCGAACTGTTCACACAGATCACCACGGACCAGACGCTCCTCGAATGGGCCGACCCGACGCGTCCGCTGCTCAAGCGGCTGTCGCTCGAGGCCCCGGGGACGTACGCCCACAGTATCAACGTGGCGAATCTGGCCGAGGCCGCCTGCAATTCCATTGAGGCGAACGGGCTTCTGTGCCGGGTCGGCGTCTACTACCACGACGTCGGCAAGATGCTCAAGCCGCACTACTTCGTGGAAAACCAGCCCGAGGGACGGAACCCGCACGATCGGCTGAAGCCCGAGACCTCCGCTGAAATCGTTCGGGAGCACGTCACGGAAGGCGCCCGCCTCGCACGGGAGGCCGGCGTGCCGGAGATCGTCGTCGACTTCATTCTGGAGCACCACGGCGACCAGAAGATCGGCTTCTTCTACGAGAAGGCGCGCGAGGAGTACGGCGAAGACGTCGACGAGGCCCGCTTCACCTATCCGGGGCCCCGGCCGCGCTCGAAGGAGACCGCCATCGTGATGCTGGCCGACTCGTGTGAGTCCGCCACGCGTGCCATGCAGGACCCCACGCCCGAGCGCGTGCGTGAGCTCATCAACACGGTGGTCGAGGGAAAGATCGCCCAGCGCCAACTCGACGAGTCTCCGTTGACCCTTCAGGAGATTGCCATCGCCAAGGAGCGCTTCGTCAACATCCTGGGCGGCGTATTGCACCGGCGGATCGAATACCCGGCCACGAAGCACCTGACGGACGCACCCGATGAGGCCGAGGGCGACGAGGCGTCCGCCGGTGCGGGTCGGGCGCGCGACGAGGGGGACAAGGGGCTCCGTACCCCCGATCGGGAGGGCGCCGAGTGACCGGCCGCTCCCTCGAGGTGGTGGTGAATCTCGGAGATGCCGACGTCGTTTCAGGCCAGTCGATCGCGGATGCCGTGCGGGCCACGCTCGTGGACGGTGGCGTTCGGGTCGGCGAGCTGTCGATGACGCTTCTGCACGACGACGCCATCCGTGACCTCAACCACCGCTACCTGGGCAAGGACCGACCCACCGACGTCATCGCATTTTCACTCGGTGAAGAGGACGCCGTCCTCGGTGACGTCTACCTCGGAGTGGACCAGGCACGGCGCCAGGCTGAGGAGTTGGGGGTGGACATCGGTGAAGAATTGCTGCGGCTGGCGGTGCACGGGACGCTGCACGTTCTCGGACACGACCACCCGGACGGTCCCGAGCGCGTCGAGAGTGAGATGTTCGTTCGGCAGGAGGCGCTCCTGACGGAGATCCTCGCTGCCCGCTCGGAGCGCTCCGATGCCTGAATCGCCGCCCTTGCAGGAGGTGGAGTCCCTCGAGGACCGGCTCGACCAGCTCGTCCAGGCCGGCAACATCGACGCGATTTCCGAACTCTCGGAGGAACTCCACCCGTCGGACGTGGCGGACGTACTGGAGGCCTTGGACGAGGGCCAGCGGATCCGTCTGCTGTCGTCCCTGTCGGTCGAATTGGCGTCTGAAGCCCTCGCCGAGATGGAGGACGGCGAGGACCGGGGCGATCTCCTGGCCGCTCTGGAGCCGGCCAAGGGCGCCGAGCTGATCCAGGAGCTGGCCGATGACGACGCCGTCGATCTCATCGGGGAGCTCGAGCCCGACGAGCAGAGCCGTCTCCTGGCCGCCATGTCGGTCGAGGACGCCGGCGAACTGCGCGAGCTTCTCGAATACGACGAGGAGACCGCCGGCGGCCTGATGACCACGGAGGTGGTCAGCGTCATCGGCAGCCTGACCGCCGGCGAGGCGCTGATCGAGGTCCGCCATCAGGGCAGGGAGGTCGAGGACTTCTACACCGTCTTCGTCGTGGACGGCACGCATCGCCTCCTGGGGACGGTCCGGCTCGACCATCTGGTGACCGCGGACACCGAGAGCCGGGTCGAAGACCTCGTCGAGCCCGTGCCCGCGTCCGTCCCACCCGACCTCGACCAGGAGGAGGTCGGCCGGCTGATCGGGCGCTACAACCTGGCCTCCGTGCCCGTCGTGGACTCACAGGGCGTGCTGCTCGGTCGGATCACCTTCGACGACGTGATCGACGTCATCGAGGCAGAGCAGACCGAAGACATCCTGCGGCTGGCCGGTGTGCACGATGAAGAAGAACTCCGCCAGACGTGGACCGAATCGATCCGCACGCGGCTGCCCTGGCTCGTCCTGAACCTGATCACGGCCGCGGTCGCCGCGTCCGTCATCCTGTTCTTCGAAGACACGATCGCCCAGATCACGATCCTCGCGTTCATTGCGCCGATCATTGCCGCGCTGGGCGGGAGCTCTGGCACGCAGTCGCTGGCCATCACGATCCGAAGGCTCACGCTCGAGGGTCCCAAGGCCACACGGGGCTTCGTGGCCAAGGAGATCCTGGTCGGGCTCGTGAACGGAGCCGTGCTCGGGCTCGGCCTGGCCGTCATTGCCCAGTTCATTCCCGGCGGCACGCCGCTGCTGGGCGTCGTGGTCATGCTGGCCATGTGGGTCAACCAGATCGTTGCCGGCTTCGCGGGCGCGTTCATCCCGACCACTCTGGAGCGGGTGGGTGTCGACCCGTCCGTCGCATCGTCGGTCTTCGTGCACACGCTGACCGACTTGTGCGGCTTCTTCCTGCTGCTGGGCCTGGCCACCTGGTTCCTCCTTTGACGCGCCGGGGTCGGGGGTGAAGCGGCTCGTCCGGTCGTTCAAGGTCCTCTGGCGGCTCACCCCCTTCGTCGTGGCGTTCCTGCGGGACCGGAAGAGCTGGATCCTGTTCGGCAGCCCGGCCGTTCGCACGGCGGCGCACCACAAGCGAAGGGCCGAGCGGCTGTCGGCCCGACTTGCCGCGCTCGGTCCCACATTCGTGAAGCTCGCGCAGCTTCTCAGTTCGCGCGCCGACATCCTGCCCGAGCCGTATCTTTCGGAAGTCGGGCGTCTGCAGGATCAGGTTCCGCCCGACCCGCCCGACCAGATCATGAAGGTCATCCAGGCGGAGCTCGAGGGGGCGGCCCAGGAGCTCTTCGAAGATTTCCAGACCGAGCCCATGGCCGCCGCCTCGCTCGGACAGGTGCACCGGGCCCGGGTGGACGGGCGCGACGTCGTGGTCAAAGTGCTACGGCCGGGAGTCGAACCCGCCATCGCCCTGGACCTGGACATCTCATTCGGGCTGTTGTATTGGCTGAACATCCTGTTCCCGAACCACCACGTCCGCGCCCTGACCAACGTTGTCCGCGAGTTCAGCGTGCGGGTCCGCGACGAGATGGACTTCCGCAAGGAAGCCGAGAACATCGCGCACTTCCAGGAGGTCTTCCGGGACCAGAGGAAGGTCCGGGCGCCGCAGGTGGTGGCGCGGTTCACGCGGCGGCGCGTCCTGGTCATGGAGTACATCGACGGCACCAAGATCGACCGGCTGCACGGCCACTTCGACTCCGGACGGCTGACGTTCCGGTCCGTTATGGAGACGCTGACCGGCGCGTATCTGCGCATGATGATGGTCGACGGCTTCATGCACGCCGATCCGCATGCCGGGAATCTCCTGGTCCAGGACGACGGCACGCTCGTCGTGCTCGACTGGGGCTCCGTCCTCGAGGTTCCGCGCTGGACCCGCGAGTCCATCCTGGCCACGGCTCTGGCCGTCGGTC
This sequence comes from Gemmatimonadota bacterium, assembly GCA_029262115.1. GTDB lineage: Bacteria > Gemmatimonadota > Gemmatimonadetes > Longimicrobiales > Gaopeijiaceae > JAJCZZ01. The sequence continues at coordinate 181,230 of JAJCZZ010000049.1, forward strand.
GGGAAGACATCGACGGGGTCATCAACGAGATGTATCGCCTGGGGATGATCAGCCCCGAGGTGTCACGCGGCGAGATCCGCGAAGCGGCCACCGAGATCCTGAAGATCCTCGAGCGCGCCCGCACCACGAATCGGCAACGGATCGTCGAGGAGATGCTCGACGGCCTGCTCGACACGTTCTACACCTGGCCGATCGTCCTTCCGCAGGAGTTGGTCTACTTCTTTCGGACGGCCGCGCTCATCGAAGGGCTCGCGTTCCACTACGACAAGAACTTCGACGGGCTCACGTTCATCCGCGGGGTGGTGAAGGACCATCAGGCCGAGTTGATCCGCTCGGCCGGTCAGCAGCCCGTGCAGATGGCGAAGGACTTCGTGGACGAGGCCCAGACGGTCGTGCGCTCTCTTCGTGACCTGGTGAGCCGTGCGGAGCGCGAGGAGTTGAGGGTCCGCGTCCACCCCCGCGACATCCAGTCGCAGGAGCGCTTCGTGCACCTGCAGGCGCGCCGTCTGCTGCTCAGCATATTCGCTACGGCCACCGCGGTCATCTCCTCGATCCTCTTCCTGGAGCTGAGGAACTGGTGGCTGCTCGGAACGGGCCTCATTGCCTCGCTCATCATGTTCGTGGTCGTCCTGTTCCTCCCGACGCACCTTCTCGAAAACCCGCTCCGGCACGCCCGGGGCATACGACCGGAAGAATGGCGGTAGACACCCACATCACCGACGCCCACGCCGCACTCCTCGCTCGGTTTCGTGACGGCGTTCCCATTGCGCTCGCGCGGGCCATTTCCGTGGTCGAAAACGAGCGCCCCGGCTTCCAGGCGTTCTTGCACGCCGTGCTCGCAGAGGGCCCTGAGAGCGCCCGGATCGGGGTGACCGGGCCGCCCGGGGCGGGGAAGTCCAGCCTGGTGGCCGAAATCGCCACCGCGTTCCGAAAGAACGAGGAGCACATCGGCATCGTCGCGGTCGACCCCACGAGCCCGTACTCGGGCGGGGCGCTTCTCGGCGATCGGATCCGCATGAACGATCTCGCGACCGACCCCCGCATCTTCATACGATCGATGGCCACCCGGGGATCGCTGGGCGGGCTTGCCACGACCACGAAGGAAGTCGTGGATCTCATGGACGCCTTCCGCTTCGACCGCGTCCTGATCGAAACCGTGGGCGTCGGGCAGACCGAGTTGGAGATCACCGCTGCCGCCGACACCGTCGTGGTCGTGCTGGTCCCCGAATCGGGCGATGGCATTCAGGCCATGAAAGCCGGCCTCATGGAGATCGCCGACGTGTTCGTCGTGAACAAGGCGGATCGTCCCGGGGCCGATCGGCTTCTCAAGGAGATCCGCCAGGCGATGCACCTGCGCGCCGGAACCGCCCTCAAGAACGTTCCCGCCCATCACGGTGCGGATCTGAGCCGGGTCGTGAAGAAGGAGCGCTCGACCGAGCCCGAGCCGGTCGATGGCGGTTGGGCCGTGCCCGTGCTCAAGACAGTCGCCCAGACCGGCGAAGGCGTCCCCGACCTGCTCGAGGCCATCGATGGGCATCGGGCCTGGCTCATCGAGAGCGGTGAGCTGGAGAATCGTCGCCGGGCGCGCGCGCGCGTTCGCGTGCGTGACGTGGTGGAGCGGGAGCTCAGGCGGGTCGCGTGGCGCTCGGAGGTCGTGGGTGAGCGGCTGGAAGGCGGGCTGGACGCGATCGTCGCGGGGGAGGCCACCCCGTACTCGGTGGCCGCGGACGTGTTGGACGCGGTGCTGGGACGTGGGGCGACGGGTTGAAGCTGCTCTTCGGCTCGGGCTGACGCTACCCGGCGCTAGTGTGGTGTTACGAAAGTTCGCGAGCCACCGAGAGGGCCGAGGCGCGACCCAGGTCCTGCGGACCCGGGTACCCCCCTGGTAGGCGCGACCCAAGTCCTGCGGACTCGGGTACCCCCGAGGAATAGCACCGCTATGGGGTACCCGCGCCGAAGGCGTGGGTCGAGGAGCAACGACCCAGGGCCGGATGCGGGCACCGCGCGAAGCGTGGTCCCCTCGAAATGGCCGAGACACTTTCGTAACACCACACTTGGGCTGACGCACGTCGGCGGCTCGGGCTTACCCACCCTCGCGGCTCGAGCTGACGCACCTCAATGGCTCCCGGGGGACTCACCCGGAGGGTCTGCGTTGACCCTCCTTCTCGAAACACGGCATCTTTAGAGGGATATCAAGGGGCGGAGGTGGGCCGTTCTGACGCCCACTGGCCAGGCGCGCACGTTGTTCACTGGGGGAGCACTGGATGTCGACTGTTGAAAAGGACGTGACCGCATCGCTGGCTCTGGTCGAGGAGGTTCGCCGTCGGGAGGCGGAGCTTGCCGAGTTGAAGGCGCAGTTGGCCGATTGGGAGGAGGCGTGCGCGAACGCCCCGCAGCGCGACGTTCCATTCACGTCCATTTCGGGGCACGAGGTCCGACCGCTATACACCGAGTTGGATCGTGAGGGAGCGGCCCCCAGCGCGGAGCGGCTCGGACTTCCCGGCGAGTACCCGTTCACCCGCGGGCCGTACGGCACCATGTACCGCACCCGTCTGTGGACCATGCGTCAGTTCGCGGGCTTTGCCACCGCCGAGGAGACGAACGAGCGATACCACTATCTGCTCGCGAACGGGCAGACCGGACTGAGCGTCGCGTTCGACTTTCCCACGCTGATGGGCTACGACTCCGACCATGCCCGCTCTCTAGGCGAGGTCGGCGTGTGCGGCGTCGCGATCTCCAGCCTCGCGGATATGGAGCGCCTGTTCGAGGGTATTCCCCTCGACAAGGTGTCGGTGTCCATGACCATCAACGGCCCCGCCATCATCCTCTTCTGCTTCTACGTCGCGGCCGCCGAAAAACAGGGCGTCGACCCAGCGGTCCTCCGTGGAACCGCGCAGAACGACATCCTCAAGGAGTATCAGGCGCAGCACGCGTGGGTGTTCCCGCCGGAGCCCGCCCTCCGCTGCATCGTCGACATGTTCGGGTGGTGCAGCGAGCACGCGCCGAAGTACAACCCCATCTCGATTTCGGGCTATCACATCCGCGAAGCCGGCGCCACGGCCGCGCAGGAGCTCGCGTTCACGCTCCGCAACGGCTTCGAGTACGTCGAGCGTGGCATCGCCTCCGGGTTGGACGTCGACTCGTTCGCCCCGCGCTTGTCGTTCTTCTTCGACGTGCACAACGACTTCTTCGAGGAGATCGCCAAGTTCCGCGCGGCGCGCCGCATCTGGGCTCGTGGCATGAAGGAGCGCTACGGCGCCAAGAACCCGGAAAGCTGGCGGCTGCGCACGCACGCCCAGACCGCCGGCGTCAGCCTGACCGCGCAGCAGCCCGAGAACAACATCGTCCGTGTCGCTTACCAGGCGATGGCTGCCGCGCTCGGCGGCACCCAGTCGCTGCACACGAACTCGATGGACGAAACCCTCGCGCTCCCCACGGAGAAGGCTGTGCGAATCGCGCTGCGCACCCAACAGATCCTGGCCTACGAGTCCGGCGTACCCAATACGATCGATCCCCTGGCCGGATCGTACTACGTCGAGACGCTCACCGACGAACTGGAAGCCGAAGCGCTGGCCCTCTTCGAGGAGATCGACGTTTTGGGCGGCGTCGTGCCCGGCATCGAGGAAGGGTGGTTCCAGCAGGCGATCGCGCAGAGCGCCATGCGCCAGCAGATCGAGGTCGAGAGCGGCGAGCGCGCGGTGGTCGGCGTGAACCGGTTCACGGACGGCTCCGAAAAGGTGGAGATCGACGTGCTCCGGATCGACAAGGACGTCGAGGAGCGCCAGGTCGCGAGCATGGCCGCGCTACGGGAGCGTCGCGACGACGCCCGCGTCGCGGAGACGCTGGCCGCGTTGACCGAGGCGTGCCGGGGGGAGCAGAACGTGGTGCCGAAGATTCTGGAGTGCGCGCGGGCGTACTGTACGCTCTATGAAATCCGTGCGGCGATGGAAGAGGTCTTTGGCTCATACAAAGAACCCATCTTCTTTTAGGGAGGGGCGCGTCATATTGGCGCTATGCTGCGTTGGGCTCCGCTTCGTTCCCTGCGAAGTACCTTTCGGTACTCCTCGGGATCCGATGCTCGCCCGCCTTGCCTAGCATCCAATCTGACACGCCTCGAACTTGGTGGTGGGCGCGTCATATCGGCGACCCGCTCGCTCCGCTTGCGGGTGCCCCGCTGCGTCTGCTTCCGCCCCGTTCCCCGCGAAGTAGGGGGCACCCGCGCGTAGCGTGGGTCGGTACTCCTCGGATCCGGTGCTCGCCCGCGTTGTCTGCTCTAGCATCCAATCTGATCTGAAGCACCCCTTCGGAGATGGTGGCGGGTTGTTTGGGTCGCCGACGCCTTCGGCGCGGCATATTGGCGCGGCCCACGCCCTCAAGGCGCGGGTGCCCTTTGGTTGGGCGAGCTGGCCCTCACGGGCGCGTCGCGTCCCGCAAGCCATCCCCGGAGAAACTTGACGCGCACCTCGACCGTACCTATTTAGCAAGCCTCCCCTAAGTCTCGAGAAACCCGCGAGAACCGATGCGACTCTTCCTCACCACGAACGGCTACGGCTCCTCCGCCCCCTGGGGCGCGGATGTGGTGCGCGTGCGTGACGCGTCCATGGTCCACGGGGTCAAGGCGCCGATTTCCCTGACGCGGGAGGCAGATACCTGACGTAACTGACAGTACAGTCGAGGCAGAGTATCCGGTCTTCCGCCGCCCCACGCGGCAGGGAAGCCCGGATTTTTTATTGCCTGTACGCGGGTCCGCGACCCGCTTCTTCGAGAGACACCATCATGAACGAGAACACGGAACAGTCGATCGATCGGCGCATCGTCGAGCGATACACGGACCAGCCAGCCCGTATGCCTTCCGGGGCCCGGGCGGCGGTCGAGGGCGCCTGGGGCGGCCGCCCGGTTCAACTCTACGCGCTCGCCGATCTGGACGGGGCGATGCGCCTGAGCGAGTGCTGGCTGGCGCTGGGTGAGCAGCACGTCGCGTTGGTGCGTCCGGAAGGCCATGGCTGGCGTGTCGAGAGCTTCGGGCGGCGCCGGATCGAGGCCGTTCGAGAAGCACCCGGACTGTCGGGGAGCACCCTGACCCTCCTCGGCGCGCCGGACGAGCCGGCCCTCGCCGTGGTTCGCTACACGCACCGTCAGCGGCGCACGGTCGAGAATGTGCGCTTCGTGCTCGAGCAGGAGGTCGAAGGGCGTGACGTGCCGACGGGGGATGCCGATGCGGAGTACGCCGCGAGTGTGGCCGGACCGATCCGTGAGGCACAGGCTCTGGTCGCGTCCAACGAGCGGGCCGTGCTGTGGCGACTGATTGGATACCTGGGACGGTATCGCCGGGAAGTCGTCATTGGATTCGTGGCGGCTACGCTCATCACTCTGGTGAGCCTCGTGCCGCCGTGGCTGGCCGGGTACCTGATCGATGAAGTGGTGCGACCGGTGCAAGACGGCACGCTGTCAGTGGAGCGGGGCGGGTGGATCGCGTGGATCGCCGTCGTGGCGATGGCGCTCGTGTACCTGATCCGGCAAGCCGGCGCGCTCTTACGTCTCCGCTACATGGCGGTTCTGGGCGAGTGGGTCGCACGGGATCTGCGCACGGAGCTGTACGAACACATGCAGCGGCTGTCGCTGGCCTTCTACTCGCGGAAGAAGACCGGAAGTCTGATCACGCGAGTAAGTTCCGACACCGATCGCCTGTGGGACTTCATGGCGTTCGGCATCGTCGACGTGAGTCTGTCGGCGGTCATGCTGATTGGGCTGAGCACAGTGCTGCTCAGCCTCGACTGGAGGTTGGGATTGGTGATGGTCGTGCCGGTCCCGGTCTTCTGCTGGGCGATTTTCAAGCACGGTGAACACATGAACCGGCACTTCATTCGCGCGTGGCGGAAGTGGTCGGGTGTGACGGACGTCCTGTCCGACACGATTCCGGGGATGCGCGTGGTGAAGGCGTTCAACCAGGAGGAGCGGGAGACCGGACGATTCAATGACAGGAACACGGACGTGACCGACGAATTCAACCGGATCCACCATTCGTGGACGACGTTCTGGCCGGTCCTGATGTTGGCGGTTCATGGCACGACGGTGGCCGTGTGGGCCTTCGCGATGCCGAGGTTGCTCGGCGCGGACGGGCAGGTGGCCCTGTCGGCAGGGACGTTCGTGTCGTTCCTGCTGTACGCCACGATGTTCATCGGACCCATGGAGATCATCGGGCAGATGGCGCGTACGGTGCAGCGAGCGACGACGTCGGCACACCGAGTGTTCGAGGTACTGGACACCGAGCCCGAAATCGTGGATACCCGGCAGCCTGTTCGCCTGGAACCGGTGCGAGGTCAGGTGGAGTTCGACGACGTGAGCTTCGGGTACGACGGGGTACGGCAGGTGCTGCGCGGCGTGTCGTTCGTGGTCGAGCCCGGGGAGATGATCGGGCTTGTCGGGCCGTCGGGTGGAGGCAAGACGACGGTCACGAATCTGATCGCGCGCTTCTACGACGTGACCGCGGGCCGCGTGCTCATCGACGGAGTGGACGTGCGTGAGCTCGATACGGGGCACTACCGCCGACAGATCGGCATGGTGCTACAAGATCCGTACCTGTTCCACGGGTCGTTGGCCGAGAACGTCCGCTACGGACGTCCAGACGCGGATGTGGATCAGGTGGTGGAGGCCGCGAGAGCGGCGAACGCGCACGACTTCATCGTCAAGCTGCCGCAAGGCTACGACACGGTGGTGGGCGAGCGTGGTCAGAACCTGTCGGGAGGAGAGCGCCAGCGGGTGTCGATCGCGCGGGCCATCCTGAACGATCCCCGGATTCTGATCCTCGACGAAGCGACGTCCGCGGTCGATACCGAGACGGAGCGGAAGATCCAGGAGGCGATGGACCGGCTCGTGGCGGGGCGGACCGTATTCGCCATCGCCCATCGATTGTCGACGTTGCACCGAGCGTCGCGCTTGTTCGTGATGAAGGACGGTCAGTTGGCGGAGAGTGGGACGCACGAGGAGTTGTTGGCCGATGCAACGGGGATCTACTCGGGACTGCACGGCCTGCAGATGGAATTGCAGGCGGGTGTGTGAGGCGGTCTGGGGAGCGGACCGTGCCTCAGCAGCCTGGGGGCGTCGCCGGGCCAGTGGTGGCGGGTCGAGTGCGACCGCGAGGTGGGACGGGAGGGGGAGGGGTCGTCGAGGGGCGGCCTCTCCCGAGCCGCCGGGCGGTCCGGCGTGCAAACGAATTCGACGGGGCGTGACCCCGCAGGGGAGGTGATTGATGGTGCGATTGACTGAGGTGTTGGAACGCGATTCCAAGGCGATGGCTCAGAGGGATGACGGCGAGCTCGTCCTGGAACGCCGAACGGACGGCCAGCTCTGGGCCAGCCGCGAGGGTACCGAGAAGGCCGTGCGGGTGCACCGATGCTTTCCGTGGTCGGAGCCCAGGCGGTACCTCTCGCTTCGGGACGCCGACGGGGACGAGTTCGCGCTCGTGGAGAGTGTGGACGCGGTACCGCACGGTTCCCGCCGGGTGCTCGAAGGGGCGCTGGCGGAGGCCGGTTTCGTGCTGGAGGTGGTGCGCATCGAGGCGGTCGACGAAGAGGTTGAGATCAGGACCTGGAAGGTGGAGACGCGTCAGGGACCGCGCTCGTTCCAGACGAAGATCGACGACTGGCCCGTGGCCGTGCCGGGGGGCGGAATCCTCATCCGAGACGTGGCCGGTGACCTGTATCACGTGGCCGACCCGGAGGGGATGGACGAAGCGAGCAAGAAGTGGTTGTGGGCCTTCGTGGGGTGAGGAGCGTGGGCGGGCCGGCGCGAGCCGGCCCGCCCCGAGGGGCGACTGAGGGTCCCGGGGAGCCATTGGAGGGCCCCTCACGATCGCTTCTCGTTGTGGGATGGCACACCGTGGACGTGGGACCAGAGCCGACCGCCCAAGCGGAGCAATCCGCGTATTCCGCGGGTCGAAGGTCAGCGAGGTGGAATTCCAGCGGCCGTTCTCCCGAAGTGATCTGGAGGTGGTGTGGTCGATTGACGGGAGTGTGTGGGATGCGGAGCGGTGTCGGTGGCGCATTCCACATGGGTCGGGGCTGGTGGAGCGCTTGAGCGGAGCCTTCGGGTCAGCTCGGCTCGAGGTCGTGTCGGTTCCGGACGCTGTTGGGCGGTCGCTGGACCAACCGGCACGCGCGAACCCCGAGCTCGATCCGCTGGTCACCGTGAAGCGTTCGTTGGTGCTGCGGGGGTACAGTCCTCGGACCCGGCGGGTGTACCTGGGGCACGTCCGACGATTCCTCGAGTGGACCGGTTCAGACGTGTCGGGACTGCCCGACGACCCGAGCACGCTCGCGCAGGAGTACATCTACGAGCTGGCGGACGTGCGAGGGGTGTCGCGTAGCTACCATAGCCAGGTCGTGAGCGCCATACGATTTCTGTTCGAGGACGTTCTCGATCGTCCACGGCTGGCGCTCTCGATTCCACGGCCCAAACCGCAGCGGAAGCTGCCGTCGGTACTCAGTACGAATGAGGTAGCCCGCATCCTCGCACGGCCACGGAACCTGAAGCATCGAGCGCTACTCATGCTCCTCTACTCGTCGGGGCTGCGGGTTAGCGAACTGGTGCGTCTACGCCCGGCCGACGTCGACGCGGATCGCCGCCTGCTCCGTGTGCGGCGGGGGAAGGGCGGCAAGGACCGCTACACACTCCTGGCGCGCCGTGCGATCGAGGCGGTAACCATCTACCAGGCCGCGTTTCCGACCGATCGGTGGCTATTTCCGGGGCAGAAGCCCGATCGACATCTTACCACGCGATCCGTTCAGAGGGTACTGGAGAACGCCGCCCAGGCTGCGGGCATCCGCAAGAAGGTCACCCCCCACATGCTCCGGCATAGCTTCGCCACCCATCTTCTGGAGAGCGGTACGAACCTTCGGATCATCCAGGACCTCCTAGGGCACCGAAGCGCTAGGACCACTCAGATCTACACGCACGTCGCGCGCTCGACACTTGAGGGGGTGCGTAGTCCTTTGGACGCGCTGGGGGAGTGAGTGAGGCAAAGGCGAATGGCAGCGAGATCGACACGTCGAAGTGCCCAGGATTGGCGGACGGGCCGACAGCGATGTCGACACGTCGGGGAGCCTCAGGAACGGGGGGCAGGTCGGCAGTGACGTCGATACGTCGGCGAGCTTCAGGATCGGGGGGCAGGCCGGCAGTGACGTCGATACGGCGAGCCTCAGGGTCGGCGGGCAGGCCGGCAGTGACGTCGATACGGCGAGCCTCAGGATCGCCTCCAGGTTGCTTGCCTGGACCCACACCGGAAGAGATGTTGCAAGGTGACGGCCGACCCGACCCCGACACCTGCCGTCGGAAATCACGCCGAATTCGGGCTCTTTTCGACCGATTTCGACGGGAATAAGGAGTTGAACTAAACCGCTACGCGGTGGGTGGCGAAGGCTGTGTGGTTGGTCGTGGTTCGGGAGTCTGAGTAGGGTCGAGGTTCCGAGGTCGGGCGAGTAGGTTGCGAGCCCCAACGCAACCCCGACCCTGGAGGGACTCG
>JAJCZZ010000050.1 GCA_029262115.1 Gemmatimonadota bacterium
CCGTTCCGCTGGACCTTTACTCGCAAGGACCTGATGGCCTTGCTCATCAAGATCGAGAGGGCTCCCGAGTCAACCGACCTCCCCTCCCCTCTGGCCGCCTGACTCGATACGTGCCCGTACTTACGTCTCAGAGGACTTAGCTTGCTTCTAGACCGACCATTGCCTCAGCCGATCCATCGAGCCTTGGCTCCTCGGTGTGCCGAGGGTGTAGAATCCCGAGAACACGAGCTTGGAGGACATGAGATGGCAGAACCAAGAGCCAAAAAACGGGTCCTGGACGCGGTCCGCAGCCTTCCCGAAGACGCGACAGTGGAGGACGCCATGGAGCGCCTCTACTTTCTCGCCAAGGTCGAAGAGGGGCTCCGCCAGGCTGAGGCCGGGGAGACAATGAGCAATGAGGAAGCCCGGAAGCGCATCTTCGGGTGACCCGGATACGATGGACGGATCAGGCGGCTGATGACCTCAAGGCTATCCGAGAGTTCATCGAGCGCGATTCTCCTCGGTACGGTCGCCTCGTCGCTGAGCGACTCTTTGACGCAACCCAGCGACTTGAAGTGTTCCCTCTTTCAGGGCGGGTCGTCCCTGAACTCGGGCGCGACGACGTTCGCGAAATCATCCTCGGGGAGTACCGCATCGTCTATCGTCTCAAGGGTGAGACCGTGCTGCTTGTTACGGTCTTCCGGTCATCACGGCTCTTTCCGACTGCTCTTGCGGGCCTCTGATCCTGCGGCGCGCTTCTCTGACAAGGATTTCGAACTGCGGAACGGACGGGTGGCTCGTCCGACCAACTTGGCCCCCGCGCACCGGCTCCGCCTGGCCGTGCCGGTGGACCGGCCGTAAGGTGGGCGTGTGTGCTACGGGTGGCCTGAGCGGGCGGATCCGGCCCGGCCGTCCATTTCGCTTTACACCACCCGGAGCGGACTCTTGGCCTGCTCGTTGTGCACCCCGTGTATGGCGGGAGCGAAAGAGGCTACACGAGTAAGCAAGCTGCTGCGTTCGAAGGTATGGACGCGGTCGCCAGTCGGGCGGTCGCCGAGGGTGTGGAGGTCCTGCGCGAGATGTACTTCTCGCAGCTTCCGGAGGCCATGGCGCAGCCGGCCTGGGCCATGGCTTCTACCTTCGACCCCGGCAGCGTGACGACGACAAGTGGGTTTATCGCCTCCGGGGTCCAGCCATTCAGGTCGACTCATGAGCTCCACAACCTTGCGGTACCGGTTCTTCTCGTCCGTGGAGCCGACGCGATCCACCCCACCGAGATTTCGGACCTGTATGCCGAGTCAGTGCCTGACCTCACCGTAGTGCCCCCAGGCGGAACAGATACCACGCACGCCATTCGTGCCTTCATGGACGACGCCGTCGCTTACTAACAAGGGCATCGAATGCGATGCGATCTGGAGGGCGGTCTAACCGGACGGGTCGGTCTCGGGACTACCGGCTCCGCCTAGCCGTGCCGGCCAACAAGCCGTGGAGTGGGCCGTTCGCCGTCGATGCCGCGTGGGAATCGAGGAACGGTCGTGCGGAACTGGCCAATCTGGTTGAACTGCTGCGGACCGATCTCAATCGGAACCTCGATAGACTAGCTGTGGCGCTTGACGAGGCAACGGTTTCCGCGGCCGGAATGAGTCAACTGTTGAGGGTAATGGACGCACGAGAGGTCGTCCCTGGACACCCGCTCTTGGCCCTGCTCGGGTCGCCGTTTTCAGGATCCTCATTTGAGCCGGTAGCCGCGGCGTATGATGCCGTCACAAACTCGGCGTCCTGGGCGCGGATCCCTTCGGACGTAAAGGTCGCTCTGGCTGCCCTCGTAGGTTCCGCCAGTCGCAGTGACCTCCCATCTGTCCGAACGCAGAGCTACCTTGGCGCGTCCAGCGTTGCGGCGGAGTACGGAGGGCTACGTGCCTTCATGGAGAGTGGGGCCCTGGGATGGATGGGGACAGATGCTGAGTTCCTCACCCCTGATCCTGATGGCCTGCTCCGAGATCCCTATTTCGAACACTGGGTGGTAACCGTACTGGTCACCGAGCGCCGGGCGATGGATACGTTTCGCACCTGGCCAGACCAACTCGAAGCGATCTGAACTTCACTGCGTTCTGGTGCTGCGCTAACAAGATGTTGAGTCCGAGCCTATCAGAGCTGGGAGAGCTCGACGAATCTTTGCCGGACGATGTCAAGTAGCCGAGGAATCCTGGCCGCGTCTGAGAGTGCACCGTCCAACGCATAGGTGGCATCGGCGTGCTCAAGGAATCGTCGGGCTCGTTCTGCCATCCAGTCTCGGACCGTGTCCGGACTTGAAGCCACGTCATCAACGACGTTTTCGCGGCCAGCGACTACCGCGATGATGTCCTCAAGATCGTGACTCCCGAGCAGATCGTCGCCACCTCGACCTTCAAAGGTCTCCCATTTCGTCGCCAGGAATAGGGCCGGGGTAGGAATCCTAATCGTGATTTCGTCGTCCAGGTCGTAAGTCACGAACTCCCCCGGCACCAGGGGAGGTGACGAGGAGTTCGGCTACCTGGCCCCCGACGAAAACGACTTCGTTCAGCAATGGTTTGAGGGCGTTCGCCGCTTCAAGGAGAAGATATCGGTTCGGCCCCCATGTCCCGCCGGCTCATAGCCATCGGCCGAGTTCATCTTCAAGCAGTGTCTTCGCGAGCTTGCGCTCGCGGGCCCGTCCCACTCGCAGGGCATCGACTAGCGTCAATAGGCGGTAGAGCGGCGGATTCTTGACTACCATCGAAGGCGCGGAGGAGCAGAGCGGTACGAGGGCCATGCCCCGCGAGTGGCCTTCGGCGCTTGGCCAAACAACGCCATGGGATGCGCTCATGCGATCGGCGAGCACCGGCCCTGAGAAGGCCGTTGGCACGCCCTGGGTTTCTGGTCCGAGCTCGCCGGGAAAGACGTATGGCACTCCGCTCACCAAGAAGTCTAGGAGGGCCTGATGGTTCGCCTCTCTAAGGTGGGAGATGTAAAGCCTGGCGACCTCAAGTCGCTTCGTGGCGTTGTGTGCCTCACCGACGCTGAGACCCACGGAGGCCGCTAGACCCCGGAACGTGACGCCGGGCCTTTGTACTAGTTGTAGGAGGACGCAAACGTCATGAGGGCGTAGCGCAAGCGGTTTCTGGCTCATTTCGGTCCCTGACTCCGTTGTTCATGAACGGTGAACGTCGTTCTTTTCGTTGACATCTTAGTAGACATGAGCAACAGTTGTTCATTACTTATGAACAGTCAAGTGGAACAGGACATGGTAGGAACGAGAGATGTCGGAGCCGAAAGCCAAAGAGCGGGTTCTCGACGCGGTGCGCGGCCTTCCCGAAGACGCGACAGTCGAGGACGCCATGGGCCGCCTCTACTTCCTCGCCAAGGTCGAAGAGGGGCTCCGCGATTCTCCCCGGTGCGCGCGACTCGTCGCTGAGCGACTCCGGCCTGACGGAGGTCTATGAGGACGTGGCGAAGACATGGGTTTGCGGTAGTCCCGCTCGTCGCGGCGGGCCTGCTCATACCCGCAAGCCTTCAGTCCCAAGAACAGTCGGAAGGCCGAGTGGTGGATTGTCAGATACCGGACAGTCCGCACCTGGTGGGCCAAGTGCGTGACCGGGCGACCGGCTTTCCCCTGGAACAGGCTCTGGTGTATTCCCGGAACCTCGCGTGCGGTGCCCTGACCGACGCAGACGGACGGTTTGTGCTGCGACGATTCGGCTTCACCGCCGTAGTTGTCGAAGCCATTGGCTACGAGCGGATTGAGTTTGAGCTCGAGGGCGCCAAGGACACCCTACGGGTCGACGTGGAAATGGAGTCGGCAGCCGGACCGCGCCACGAGGTCGTGGAGGACTTCACGCGGCTCGCCGGCAAGCCGCTGGCTCTTCCGAATCCGGTCGGCGTGGCGGGCTGCTACTGGATGGGCGGCGGACCGTGGGCCGAAGAGACTCTGGAGCTCCGCGCGGAAGGTCGGGTGACGCCAGAGTTCCAACCCGGGTACCGGGGGCACTGGGTGCTTGAGGAGTCCGGAGAGGCCATCCGGATCTCAAGGATGTTTACGCCGGATGCTGGCGAAGGCGCGCGGCTGGCGTTGGGGACGGACCCTGATTGGGGCCACCTCGAACTGCGAATCAATAGCTACCGCATGTTCGACTCGACGGAAACGCTCACTTTCGCCGTGAGGGTGCCGTGCTCTTGAATAGGTAGAATCCCGAAAGATGTTCGGCGAGCCAGTCGGCGCTCTCCGCTGTAGAAGCAGTCCTTGAGCGCTGTAGCGTCGTTCCCAGAGGAGACACGCTCGGCCTGATCTGCTTGGGCTTCGTATTCAAGAGATCGACCAGGGATGCTTCGGTCCCTTCGATCTGGCTCGAGAGCACGGCTTCCCGGCGGACGTACATGAATACGAACCGATTTGGGTTGGGGAGGATCTCGGCAGAGCCTACTTTGCCCAAGGACAGGGTCGCCCTCTCCAGAAGGTCACCCAGGGGGGCGAGGGCCAGATCATTCGGTGGGAACGGCTTGGGGATGAAGGCGTCGAAGCCACCCGATTGGCGCCGAAGGACTCCAGCTCGCTGGGACAGGGACTTGGCCAAGAGCGATCCTTCGATGAAATAAGGAAGCTTAGAGCCCACTCTCGGTCTTATAAGAATAAGTGCGCAGCTTTATTTCTTGGCGCCGCCGAATCGTCGGCCCAGGATTTGCGATTCAGGAGCACATCGAGCACGACGTTGATGTCCAGGAAGAGACGCACTTACGAGTACTTCTCGTCCAGGTGGCGCCTGTAGTCCTTGATCGAGGCATCCTCTGGAAGGATGCCGCGGAGCCTCTGGACCCATGCGCGAGGTCGGGTTCGGAAGGCGCGTCGAGTCGACTCATATACTCGGTGACCAGCTTCGAAAGGCTGGTGTTGTGTTGAGTGCTCTAGCGGCGTGCTCGCTCGATCACGCGCTCATCGACGCTCAGTGTGAGCTTTCTCTTAGCCCGGGCTTAGAACTCATGCGCTGCCCCTCGTACGTGTTGGTATACCAAAAGCGTACGCACTCAAAGGTGGCGACAAGTCTAAGCCTGCCCCCCCACCGCCTTGAAATCCCCCCCAAACGTCCGCGTAGGAAAGTGCATGGTGCACTTTCCCACACCTCCGGTTCGCGGCCTCGCTCTCCTTGCTGTCATCACGACCACCGCCTTCGGCTGCGACGACCCGGGCCCCACCGTCATCGACCACACGGAGCGGGACCCGTCCCCCGAGCTGAAGACCATCGACGGCTCGTGGCGACGCGGTCCGGACATCCCTCGAGGCCTGTTCCGCCCTGAGGTCCACTACCACGGCGGTATGATCTATCTGGTCGGGGGTGCCACGGTCTTCTACGGGAGCGACTCGGGCACCACCGACCACCTCTGGGTTCTGGACCCTGCCGGGGGCGATTGGCAGCGCGAGACCGACTATCCGGTGGACGGGATGCGCATTTCCCTCATGTCTCGAGGCGATACCCTCTACGGCGTCGGCGGGCAGCGCTTCCCGGGAGGCCGTTGGGACCGCCTCTTCCGCCTCGCGCCGGGATCCGACGAGTGGGAACGGATGCCGTTTGAGGACGGGCCTGTGGGGCGCCTCGACTGGGAGAGCGTCGGCGACCGCCACCTCGTGCTCTGGGAGGAGGGGGAGGGTCAGCTCTACGAGTTCCACCCGGAAGACCTGACGTGGACGGAGTTGGCCCCGATGACGCTCGCTCGTGCCGACATCGCGTGGGTTTCGGTCAACGGGATCCCCTATGCTGTGTTTGGAAAGGACCTGGCGGTTATCGTGACGCAGGGGACCTACATCGATCGGTACGACCCGGTCGCGAACACGTGGAACCGCGCGACCTCTGCCTATGCCAGCCGGACCGATCCCGGGGTCGCGGTCCTGAACGGTAGAATCCACGTGGTGGGCGGCCGGTCCAGCGACTCGCCCCGTACCACGGACCACTTCGCCTACGATCCGGAGCAAGACGAGTGGTTCCGCGCCCCCGATCTGCCAATGCCCCATGTCGGTTTGTTCGGGGTGGAGGTGGACGGCGAGCTCTGGTTCATGGGCGGCGGGTCGGATGGTGCACCCAACGGCCTCAGCCGAGAGGTGTGGGTGTTTACCCCGGCGGGGGTTCCGTAAGGAAACGCGCCAACATCGTGTCTGCCCTACTGTTGCCCTCTGTAGCGCTCGGCCCTACCTACACCCCACCTCAGCCTCCTACCTTGCGCGCCTTGCGCGCCCCAAGCGCCATCGCGCTGAGAACGACCACAAAGCCCAGCAGCGTCGCACCGGGAGAGTCGTCGTAGCCGCCGAATACGGCAAAGGCTCCGCCGAGAGCCGCGAGTGCAATGGGGGCGATAGCTGTGAGCACGGCTTTCATCATCTCTCCTAATGAGGTCGTTCACGCAGTGTACTCTGTGTTGCAAAGTACCGCAAGCGGCAGTTCCCAGTCACAGCGGTCCTACGTCGTCCGGCGGGTACCAAGCAAACGGATCTGCGGCGCCGCACTTGCAACCCTCCCCGTCTAGACTCCCCCCCACAACCGCGTTAGTCTGGCCTCTCAACCAGGTGCAAGGAGCGCGGTGTGCGGATCGACGTGGTGAGGGGGGCGTGCCTGTGTGCGGCGGCGCTCCTGTTTTCGAGTGGGGCCCAGGCCCAGTCCACGAGCTACCAGGACTTCGACGGGATCACGCGAGAGCTTCGTTCTCTCGTGAACGGCAGTCCCCACGCGAGCATGCGATCGCTCGCATCGTCCCACGAGGGCCGGGAGATCTGGCTCGTCGAGATCGGCAACCCGGCGGGCACACCACTCGACCAACGCCCCGGCGTTCTGGTCGTCGGCAACCTCGAAGGCGACCACCTGATCGGAAGCCATCTGGCCGTCGAGACGGTCCGCTACCTGCTCACCGATCCGAGCGCCGCCCGCCTCCGCGACGAGCAGGTCGTCTACGTGGTGCCCCGGCTCAACCCGGATGGTGCCGAGGCCATGTTTGCGCGGATCAAGCGTGATCGTAAGCGGAACGCGCGTCCGTTCGACGACGACAACGACGGTCGGGTCGACGAGGATCCCCCGGAGGATTTGAATGGGGATGGCTTGATCACCCTCATGCGCGAGCCGGAT
Source organism: Gemmatimonadota bacterium (assembly GCA_029262115.1). Classification (GTDB taxonomy): domain Bacteria; phylum Gemmatimonadota; class Gemmatimonadetes; order Longimicrobiales; family Gaopeijiaceae; genus JAJCZZ01. The sequence goes on from JAJCZZ010000050.1 coordinate 7,101, forward strand.
CCGTCGGGCGACTTCATAATCGATCCGGACGACCCGCGTCTGATGAAGCGCGCGGACCGAGCGGCCGGCGAGACCGGCGCGTACACGCTGCACGTGGAAGGCACCGACACGGACGGCGACGGCTTTCTGAACGAGGACGGGCCGGGCGGCGTCGACCTCAACCGCAACTGGCAGCACGTCTATCCCTACTGGGAGCGCGACGCCGGCCCCCACATGGTCAGCGAGCCGGAGACGCGCGCCCTGATGGACTTCATGGTCGAGCGCGAACACATCGGTGCGGTGCTCGCCTTCGGTCATTCGGACAACCTGGTCGGCGGCACCGACTCCGCCGGTGAGTTCGACGGCGACCAACTCATCCAGCTCGACGCGTTCGCGGCCGAGCCCAACAGCGAGATCTTCGAGGTCGGCGTCTTCTCGACGGGCGGCGGGGGCGGCTTCTTCGGCTTCGGCCCCCGCGTTGGGGCTGGCGGCGTTCCTCTTCGCGGCGCGCAGCCGGGTCGGGACAACGATCCCCAATCGGGCCGCCGTCCGGCCGTCGTGGTCGACGCCGAGGATCGCGACTACTTCAACGCGGTCTCCGAGGCCTACAAGGAGATCACCGGCATCGAAGAGGTGCTCGTGAACCGCGAACCGGAGGGCGCCTTCTTCCAGATGGCGTACTTCCAGCGGGGGATTCCAGCGTTCTCGACTCAGGGATGGGGCGCCACGGACGAGGTCGACGGCTCCACCGCGGACGAGAAGGTCCTGGCCTGGGCGGACTCGGCAGATGTGGATGTCTTTGCGGACTGGTCGCCCTTCACGCACCCGGAGTTGGGCGCCGTTGAGATCGGCGGCTTCCGCCCGTACGCGGCCACGAACCCACCGGCCCCTTCCGCCGAGGGCGGTCGCCAGCACGGCCAGTTCGTCGTGCGCCTGGCAGAGATGCTCCCGCGGGTCCGCATCGTCGAAACGGACGTGACGGCCCACGGCGGCGGCGTCTTCACGGTCACGGCCGAGGTCGAGAACACGGGCTTCCTGCCGACCACACTCCAGCACGGCGTCGTGTCACGGTCGGTGGACCAGACGCTCGTTCAGATCCAGATCGACCCGGACCGGATCCTCACGGGCGCGGACAAGTCGAGCCGTGTCCAGAAACTGGAAGGATCGGGGAGCCGGTCGACGTTCTCCTGGGTGATACGGGGACGAACGGGAGAATCGGTCGAGATTATGGTGCGGTCGGAGCACGGCGGCACGCACACTACCAGCGCCCGGTTGAGGTAGTCGCCATGACGATGAATAGTATTGGACAGAGCGTCCTGGGATTTGTATCGCTCGCCCTCGCGGCTTCCCTGGCCCTTCCGACCTCGGTGGAGGGGCAGGCACAGCGCGGCTCGGACCCCGAGCATCGCCTTGATCTCACGTGGGATCGTTGGCTCGATCACGACGAGATCGGCGAGCGCATGCAGCTCCTGGCGCGCACGTGGCCCGAGTACTTGAGCCTGGAGTCGATCGGCTCGAGCTACGGCGGTCGTGAGATGTGGGTCATGACCATCAACAACCCGCGCACCGGCGCGGAAATGGACAAGGCCGCGATGATGATCGAGGCCAACGTCCACGGCAACGAGATCCAGGGTGCGGAGGTGATCCTCTACACGATCTGGTACCTCATGGAGAACTACGGGCGCGTCGACGACGTGACACGTCTGGTCGACGAGCGCGTCTTCTACATGCTGCCCAGCGTGAACCCCGACGGCCGCGACTACTTCCTGGACGAACACGGCTCAGGCGCGCGGACCGGCCACATCCCCGTGGATTCCGATGGCGATGGCGCCTTTGATGAGGACGGCCCGGATGACATGAACGGCAACGGGGTCATCGAGCAGATCCGCAAGTATGTACCGGGCGAGGGGACGCATCGGACCGACCCGCGCGATCCGCGCATCATGGTGCGCGTCGCCCCGGACGAGACGGGCGACTGGGTGCTGCTCGGTTCCGAGGGGATCGACAACGACGGCGACGGGATGGTCAACGAGGATCCGGTCGGCGGATATGATCCGAACCGGAACTACGCCTCGGACTGGCAGCCCAACTACATCCAGGGCGGGAGCATGAACTACCCGTTCGAGCTGCCCGAGGCGCGCGCCATCAACGATTTCCAGATGGCCAAGACGAACATCGCCGGCTTCCAGTCTTTCCATAATTCCGGGGGGATGATCCTTCGAGGACCCGGCGCGGCGTGGCAGGGGCGGTACCCGGCGGCGGACATCGCCGTGTACGACGAGATCGGCGAGTTCGGCGAGCGGATGCTGCCGTACTACGACTACCTGGTCATCTGGCAGGGGCTGTACACGGTACACGGGGGCTCGATCGACTGGACAAACGACGGCCTCGGCATCGTCAGCTACTCCAACGAGCTGTGGAACGGCGGGCAGTACTTCAACAGCCCGCTCCTCCAGGAGCAGGGGCGCGATCAAGACCAACCCATCAGCGGTCAATACGGGCGCTACTTCTTCGACGACTTCCTCGAGTTCGGAGACGAATTCGTCGACTGGACCTCCTACGATCACCCCCAGTTCGGGCAGGTCGAGCTGGGCGGCTGGAAGAAGCTCAGCGGGCGCGTGAACCCGCGCTTCATGAGTATGGAGTTGTTCCACCGGAACATGGCGTTCACACTCTATCATGCGGACATGATGCCGCTGATGTCGATGGGCGATGCGACGGTCGAGCGCGTGGACGGGGACGTCTACCGGGTGCGCGTGGACATCACCAACGAGCGGGTGATCCCGACCATCACCGTGCGGGCGCAGGAGAACAACGTCGTGCGTCCGGACCTGCTGATGGTGGACGGAAACGTCGAGGTGATCGCGGCGGGATGGGTGGCGGACAAGAACCGCCCGGGCCCAACCCAGCTCATCGATCAGGCCGAGCTGGACCGCATTCTCGTCCGTAGCGGGCACCCCGGTCGGACGACCCGCACGATTGAGTACCTCGTCAGGGGCACCGGTGACTTCACGGTCACCTACTCCGCACTAAAAGGGGGCACGGTAAGCACGACGGTCCGTGTGCGGTAAGGGAGGGTAAGCTCGCTCACCCTCCTCTGATTCCCTGCGGACGGCTCGACCATGGTTCAGGCACGATCAGGTGGTCGGCGACGGAGCGGTGGCGCCACTCTGCCGGCCGCGCTCCTCGCGGTATTCGCTCTTTTGGGCTGTGGCGAGGCCAGCGGAGCGCCGTCTCAGGGCACTCCCGCGGGGGCCTTGGCGGCCGGCTCGGTCGACTGTGTCCGAACCGAGGAGGCGCTGGCGTACTGGCGCCCCGTTCGGGAAAGGGCTGGCGGGGAGGGTCTCCCGGCTGAGGGGTTGGCGTCGGACGCGCTGGTGGCGGACGCGCTGGCGGTGGAGCTCCTGTCCTGCCTCGGATCTCCTGACCCGGAACTGCGCGACCGGATCGGTTACGAGCTCTACACGTACTGGCTGCGCGGTGAGCACCTCTCGGACGAAACGCGGCGAACGCTTCTGGATCGACTGACCGCCAACGTGCGCGACGGGTCGACACCAGCGTCGCTGTCGCGGTCGTTTTCGGCGCTCGTACTGGCCGAGTTGATGCGCTCGGACGCGGTCACCCCGTTCATGACCGAGCCGGAGCGCTCCCAGCTTCTGGACGTTGCATTATCCGCGCTTCTCGCCGAGGCTGACTATCGCGGGCTCGAGCCGGACATCGGGTGGGTGCACCCCGTGGCGCACCTTTCGGACGTGCTCTGGCGCTTCGCGCTCCATCCGGCGACGACGGCGGAGCAGGCGGCCAGAATTCTCGACGCTGTCCGGATAAAAGCCGCACCGAACGACCACGGATACGTCTTCAACGAGGGCGATCGGCTCGCCAGGATTCCCGCCATCCTGTTCCGCAGGAGCGATCTGGTCGACAGCGCTGCTGCGGTCCTGTGGCTGGGGCGCTTCGAGCGTCCGATCGGCATGCAAGAGTGGTCGAGCGCGTTCAGCAGCCCGGAGGGGATGATCGAGCTGCACAACACGAAGCTCTTCATCCGGGCGCTGTCGGATCAACTCGCCGGCGTGGAGCTGGATCCGCAGATTACCGAGGCGCTCCGGGCGCTGGTCGCAGGTCTGACGGGGTTGGTGTAGGACTGCCACGAGGAGGGTGCGATGAAGGGTACCCTCATCCCGAGGAGCTAAGCGTTCTATCTCGATCCACACTCCATCGAGGCCGTCGCGGTCCTCCGACCGACCGAAGCTACCACGTTCTTCGGAACGATCGGAGGAGGCGGCGGGATCCCTACATCGACCAGGGCGGCACGACCTGATTCATCCGAGCATACGCGATGAGCTGACCCAGATGCTCATGCATGTCGGTGAGGGCCGAAGCGATCACGGCATGGTTCGGCATGGCGTTCCCGAAGTAGGCACCCTCGGCCATACGGTCCGCTTCGCTCATGTCCCGGACGGACGCAGCCATGTGGTCGAACGCGCGACGCAGCTCGGCTACGAGCGCGTCGGTGGGGAGCGCCTGGATGCGCGTGACCTCCCCGCCAAAGTCGGTTCCGACGCCGGCTGGCGGTTGGCCGCCCCACAGCCTCGGGAAGAGATACCCCTCGGCCCCGGCCAACCCGATCACGTCTCCGACCGACCGGACGCCTTCCATCGGACGCCACTCGTACATCGAGCGGTCGAACGCTTCGGCCAGGCCGATGAACTTGTCACGCATCGTCTCGATGTCCGCTACCTGAACGTCCTTCCAGGTCGGTGTCTGCGCATCGACATCCGCTGGGTCCGTCATGCCCGCGACCAGGGCCATCGCCACCGCGCCCATCATCATCTTCCTTCCCATCGTCGCACCTCTCCACCCACACGTGAACGTTTGCCGCTGAGATTTTCACTTTCGCCAGGTACTACGACGCGCGCCAGCGTACGTGACCACTTCTTGACACAACTGGGTCGGAGAAGCCCCTTCCGCGCATGACTCCAATGCGAGATGTGCTGGAACGGAACCGGGCGTGGGCTCAGCGGATGGCCGACGAAGATCCGAACTTCTTCCGCGAACTGGCAGAGGCGCAGCACCCGTGCTACCTGTGGATCGGTTGCTCGGACAGCAGGGTGCCTGCCAACCAGATCATGGGCCTGCCGCCGGGCGAGGTCTTCGTCCATCGCAACGTCGCCAACGTCGTCGTCCACACAGATCTGAACTTCCTCACGGTGCTCCAGTACGCGGTCGATGTGCTGCGAATCCCCCGCGTTATCGTGTGCGGGCACTACGGGTGCGGGGGCGTTAGAGCCGCGTGGGATCACCGGCCCGTCGGCCTGGCCGACAACTGGCTTCGGCACATCGAGGACGTTGCCGCACGTCATGAGGCTGAACTGAACGCGCTGCCGGACGAGGGCGCCAAACTGCGGCGCCTCTGCGAGCTGAACGTGCGTGAGCAGGCTATCAATGTCTGCCGGACGACCGTGGTTCAGGAGGCGTGGCGCCGAGGCCAGACGCTGAGCGTCCACGGGCTCGTCTACGCCCTTCAGGACGGCCTCCTGACCGACCTCGGCTACACGGCCCAAGGCCCGGAGGATGTTCCGAAGATCCCGGGTGCGGGCGCGATTGCCGAGGCGCCGGCCTAAGCGTGGGCGCCCGTACGCTCATTCCGACTTCAGGGCCAGGATCGGATCGGCTCTGGCCGCCCGACGGGCGGGTACATAAACGGCCAGGGCCGCCACCGCGAGCAGGACCATCGGCACGCCGAGGAACGCCGCGGGGTCGAGCGCGTTGACGTTGTAGAGCAACCCCGATACCAACCGCGAAGCGACGCCAGCCAAAACCAAGCCGACGACCATGCCGATCGCGGCCAGGCGCATGCCCTCCTTCAGGACCATCCGGACGACGCGTCTCCGATCCGCGCCCAGCGCCACCCGGATGCCCAGTTCGCGCTTTCTCTGGGCGACTGAGTACGCCATCACTCCGTAGATCCCTACGGCGGCGAGTAGCAGGCCAAGGAGCCCAAAGATGCCCAGGACACTGCCCCCGATCCGCGCGGGGAGCAGCGCGGTGCCCATGTGATCCTCGACCGTCCGCACGTCGAAGATCGGGAGGTCCGCGTCGGCTTCCCGAACGATCTCCCGGATTCGGCGCAGCGCCGTCTGCGGGTCGGTCGGGGTCCGAGCCACGAGCGACACTCCGAACCGGGCGCGCTCCCGGAGCGGGAGGTACATGTAGTCGGTCGGGGCTTCGCCGAGGCTCTGATACTTGCCGGTCTCGACCACCCCGATGACCGTCCGCTCCTCACCGGCGGTGTTCACCACCTTGCCCACCGCGGATTGACCCGGCCAGAAGTGCTCGGCGAAGCGCCGATTTACGATGATCACGGGTGGGCCGGCCTCGTCGTCCTGCCGCGTGAACCGACGCCCTTCGAGCAGGTCGATGCCCATGGCCTCGAGATACCCTTCCGAGATCCAACCGTAGAAAAGGCTCGATCGTTCACCCTCGGCGAACTCGTATCCGGGAATCTCGACGCCCCGGTCCGACCCGCTCAGTCCCAGGGGGATGTGCGTCGTCAGCCCCGCTCCGGTCACCTCGGGCAGGGCGACGCTCTCAGCGAGGAGCCGGTCCAGGAAGGCACGGGCGCGTTGGTCGTCGTACCCCTGAAGCGTGGGGTCGACCGACAGCATCACGATGTGGCCCGGGTCCGCAAAGCCCGGGTCGATGCTGGTCGCGCCCTGCAGGCTCCGCAGGAAGAGGCCAGAGCTGATCAGGAGCACGAGCGAGAGCGCCATCTGCATGACCACGAGCGCGTTGCTGACCCGCGACCCGCCCGCCCGCTCGGATGCCTCACCTTTCACGGCAGCGACCATATCGGGGCGCGCCGTCTGGAGTGCCGGCACCAGACCGAAGAGGACTCCTGCGGCGACGGAGACGGCAACCGTGAACAGAAGCACGCGACCGTCGAGATCGATCTGGAACAGCCACGGTCCGTCCATCGGCGGGCGGATCGACCCGATGAAACGGACGGCGAGATGCGCGAGAGCCAGTCCCGCCCCGGCTCCGAGCGTCGTGAACAGAAGGCTCTCGGTCAGCAACTGCTGGATGATCCGCCGCCGCCCCGCGCCGAGGCTCAGCCGGATGCCCATCTCCCGTCGACGCTCCCGTGCCCGCGCCAGGAACAGGTTGGCCACATTCACGCAGGCGATGAGGAGCAGGAGCCCCACGACGGCCATCATCACGGCGCTCATTCCCACCTGTGCGTCGCGGAACATGGGGTGGATCCCGGCCTCGCTCTGGAGCACGAGAGTGTTCCCCACCTGGTCCTCGTAGGCGGGATACTCCTCGCGCAACTGCGCGAGCACCCCCTCCATCCGGGCGGCGGCCTGCTCGACCGTCATTCCGTCGCGCAGCCGCCCGATGACGTTCATGGAGTTGCTCCCGCGCGCCTCCAGTACGTTGTTTCCGGGATCGATTTGCGGCTGCATCATGAGCGGCACGTAGAACGGGGCGTCCGCGAAGTTCGTGGGCCCTTTGAATTCGGGCGATGAAACACCCACCACCTCGAACGTGAGTCCGTTGATCAGGAGGGTTCGTCCGACGACCTCGGGATCGCCGCCGAAGCGGGTCTGCCAGAAGCCGTGGCCGAGCACGACCACCGGGTGAGCGCCGGGGCCGTCCGACTCGACGTCCGGCAGGAACGGTCGACCGAGCTCCATCGACGCGCCGTACGTCTGGAAGAAGTTGGCGCTCACGAGCAGCCCCATGATCCGTTCGCTCCGTCCGTCCGCCGACAACGCGACCGGTGCGAACTGCCACGCGGCCACGTTCTCGAAGACGTCGCCGGTTCGGTCACGCACGTCCTGATAGTGGGGAACCGAGTTGGACCCGTACTGCATACCGGGCCAGTGCCTGTAGAGCTGCACCAGTTCGTCGGGGTCGTGGGTTCCGCCAAGGGGGCGAAGGAGAAGGCCGCTAACGGTGGAGAAGGTCGCCGCGTTCAATCCGATTCCAAGCGCGAGCGTGAGCACCGCGGCAATGGTGAAGACCGGGTTCTTGACAAGCATGCGACCACTGAAGCGGAGGTCGCGGAAGAAGTCGTTCATGGCGGTTTCCAGAGGGGACGGTGCCCCGGGTGGTCGGGAAGTCGGCCGGGACACAGCGAAGTCACGAAGAAGGAACAGGACCAGCCGTGCGCCGCCGAGCGTGCCGCGGTATCGGTCTTCCCGGCGACGGTCGTCGAAGACGAGCAGGAGGTCTGCCTCGTATTTCTTACGAAAAAGCCTGGGGTAGAATCGGATCAGCGCTCGATAGAAGCGGCGAACCGGATCTCGCGACCCTGGCGACGGCGCCGGAGTCATGTGCCGAGCCGGGCCTGCGCCACGGTCACCGCCCGCAGCAGGCGAGCGCTTTCCGCGCGTAGCGCGTGGCGGCCGAGGTCGGTGACCTCGTAGTAGCGCCGCCGCTCCACGTGCGTGCCTTCCTCGCCCGGGTTGGCGGTCTCCACGATCAGCGCCTGCGCCTGCATGCGCTGGAGAGACCCGTACAGCGTCCCGGGGCCCATCACGATGCGCCCGTCCGTGAGCTCTTCGACTTCCTGAGCGATGGAGTACCCGTGTCGTGGACCACCCGCGAGCGCCACGAGCATGTGGTATACCGTCGGGGTGAGCGGGAGCACCGCATTCAGGGCCTTCGTGGACTCCATGGGCACGGCTCCTGGGGCGTTCATTATGACGGTGACGGATGTAATGGCACGCGCCTTGCCGATGCGAGACATCGTGGCATGCCCATCATACGTCCGTGACGGATGTAAAGATTCAGGCGATGCCGTGCTCGCCCGAGTAGACGGTGCTCCTCCCCGGGCGGCTGCGCACGTCCTCGGCGTTCACCGCCAACCCCGACGCCGACGGGCGTCTCAGCGTCCTACGACCGATCCAGAGGTAAGACGAGGCGGCCACCCAGGCTTGGGACGACAACCTCGCCTTTTTTCCGGGTCAGGCGCTTCCTTCGTCTCTGTCCGCGCCTCGGGCGTCCGGACGGCCGTCCCCGCCGGCCAGCGCGGGCGGTCGTTCTGAACCGTCCGGGTCGCCGCTCGCACCCACCACCTCCGCGTCCCTCACCTTCGGCTCCAACGCCCGGGCCAGAATCGCCTGGAGGTCCAGACCTACGGCCGCCCCGAGCGACTCGATCGTCCCCAGGGCGCTACGCACCCTCTGGTTGGCGGCGTTGTTCACGCCGTTCCCGTCGCCCCCGTCGAGGACAATCAGACGTTCGATGTCGATCCCCCGAACGGCGTCGACGGAGGTGGCCAGAAGCTCCGGCAGCTTGTCCGCGACGAAGACGCCGAACGCGGCCTCCCCGCCGGCACGCACCTGGTCCAGAAGTAGGCGGAAGGCCTCCGCGTTGGCTCGGCCCTGCTCGAGGGTGAGCGCCGCGTCTCCGACCGCCTTCGCGCGCGCGGCTTCCCGTGCGGCCTCGGCCGGCTCGACCACGTCGGCACGGAGCCGGACCTTCTCCTTCTCCACGCGCTCCTGCTCCAGAGCCCTCTGCGCCTGCACCTCGGCTTGCTGAGCCTTCACGCGGGTGGTCCGCTCGACCGTCTCGGCCTCACCCGCGAGCTCGGCCTTCCTGACGCGGAGACTGTTGTCGGCCTCGGCGATTTCGATGTCCGCCTCAGCCTCCTTCACCTCTGCGACCATTCTGGCCTGGGCCTGCGCCTCACGCGTCGCCGACTCCGCCTGCGCTTCCGCGACCTCGGCCTCCCGTTCGGCGGATGCCTTTGCCTGACGAGTACGGGCCGTTGCTTCCGCTTCCGCGATTTCTGCGTCACGCAACGCTTCCGCTTGAGCGCGGCGGGTCTCAGCGGCCGCGTCGGCCTCCGCCATCTCGGCGTCCCGGACGGCTTCCGCAGACTTCTTCCGGCCTATGGCCGCAAGGTATCCGCGCTGATCGCTCACGTTCTGGATCTTCAGAACGTCGAGCCTCAGGCCGAGCGCCGACAGATCCTCGCCGGCGTCCTCCGCCAACGCCTTGGCAAAGCCGAGCCGGTCCTCGTTCACCTGCTCGGGGGTGAGCGTCGCGAGCACCCCCCGCAGATTCCCCATGAGCGTGTCGCGCGCGATCGACTGGATCTCCTTTTCGGTCTTCCCGAGCAGACGTTCCACGGCGTTGTTGAACACCGCTTCGGGCTCGGACGCGATCTTCACATTCGCGATCGCCTCGATATCCAGCGGGATATTGCCCTTGGAGAACGCGTTGTGAACGGAGATCTCCAGCGGGTACGTTTCCAGGCTGAGCCACTGAACCTGCTCGACGATCGGCACCTGCATGGTGCGGCCGCCAATGACCGCGCGGTAGCCGACATCCGTGCCGTCGAGGAGCTGACGCTTTCGACCCGTGACGACGGCCGCGGCGTTCGGTGGGACGATGACGATCAGAGCCTTGATGGCCCAGACCGCGACGGTTATGACGATGAGGGTGATGACCGCCGCCACGATGACCGTCATCAGCTCTTCAGGTATAGCGGTTTCCATGACGTCTCCTCAGTCCGAAATGCGCTTGGTTGTGCCTTCATCCGGCACCACGAAGGCGATGCCGTTCTTGACTTCCACTACCATGACCGACGTCCAGTCATCGGGTCGGACGTCCTCCCCATCTCCCTCGGCCCAGGAAGCGTGCGGGACCGCCCGAAGGCGGGTGTCGCGGTGCCCGCGTGTCACACGGACTTCGCCGGGGGATGCCGCGGTGATCGGGACGACGACCGTTCCGAACGTCCCACCCCACGAATCGTCTCCCAGCCGATGCCCCGTGTCGGAGTTCTTCAGCCAGTAGAGAAGGCGAGCGGCCGCCATACCGGACACGCTTCCCGTGGCGACAGCCCCGCCCAGCGCCATGGCTGCCGAAACCGGAGTGACGAGCGAGAGGAACGTCCCGGCGGCCCCGAACCCGAGGCAGAAGTAGAGCATGCCGTAGGTCGCGAGCAACTTCCCGAACGACGCCTCCCCAACGCCCGCGTCGCCGTCCACGTCCATGTCGGCGTCTACGTCGAACATGTCCGAGACGAACGACAGGACTGTCAATCCGGCGCCCAGGATGAGCGTGAATACGTAGACCTTCAGCATCGGAAGAGCTCCTCTCGTCGACTGTCTACAACCGGGTACGAGATGAAGCTACGCGCCCATCACCGACCGCGCCCGACCGGGTGCTTGTCGAGCCCTCAGCGTCATGGACGTGGCCGAGGAGATCGCCGCGTGAAGCGCGCATGCAACGGTCAGCTGCAGCGGAGATGGCGAGATCGTCGTGCGGGGTTGCCGCGACCGACCCCGCTACCAGCCGCCCCCCCCACCCCCGCCAAAACCTCCCCCACTGAAGCCCCCACCCCCACCGCCGCTGAAGCCAGATCCGCCGCTGCTGCGCGGACCGGTTCCCATGGCGGTAGCAGCCCTCGACGACATCGAGCCGACCGAATCGACGAACAGGAGGGGTCGAAATCCACTCCCCCAACGCCCCCGGTACCAGTCCGGGGGCTCGGTGTAGATCCCCTCGAACGCCTTCGCCCACTTCTTCTCGACCCCGAACGCCATTGCGTATGGGAGGAAGCGTTCGAACATCTCCGGTGAGTCGATCATCCGCTTGTATCGGTCGGACTCCACCCGCGACAGGAACTCCTCGAATCCGAGCACGCGCTCCTGCGCGCGCGCTCCCTCGCGCGTCCGGGACGACATCAACAGGCCGTACACCCACACGGGAATCGGCGTCAGCGCTCCCGCAATGACGAGCGCAGGGATCGCGAGGGTCGAACTCGTACTCGCCAGGAACACCACCGCGCCGAGGCACGCGATCGTCACGGCGATGGCAATGCCCACCCACACGCCCATCACCTTGTCGGGCCGCTGATCGTAGAAGCGCCGTGCGATCAAGCGATCGAAGACGTGGTCTTTGATGGCCGGGAGTTCGCGATAGAATTCGTGGGTCAGATCGGCCATCATGACCGGCGTCGGGGGCACGACGGCGGACCCGGCTCCGAAGACACCCTCGAGAATGGCCCGCTGGTGTTTCTCCAGCTCCGACCACGATTCTCTCGGCTTCACGGCCACAAGGCGGAAGTCGTCTTTCGCGAAAATGACCTTCCCCTCGACCTCTTCAATGCGTACGTATCCGGCAACGGCCAGGTGCACCAGTTCGGCCGTCACGTCCCGCAGGTCGGGCCGGTTGTCCACGAGGGTGCCCGCCTCCGCAGGGGTCAAGCCGTCGGGAGGGGCGAACTGAGGGGCGATCGACAAGCGCTCGGGATCGCGACCGCGGTCGGCCCAGATCCGGTGCATCAGAACCAGGGTCAGAAACGGGAGGATCAGCGGCCAGTTGGCCAGGATGAAGAGCCAGGCCTTTTCGAGCGCGCCGGGACGATCGACGACACCGGGGTCCCAGCCGACCACCACCGTCAACCCCTCCCGGAAGTTGAGCGGGGCTGTCGTCTCGAAATAGAATCCATCCTCTATTTCTGTGACCGAGGCGGCGCCCTGCTTGGATCCGTACCCTCCGGTGAACGAGGCCGTGCGGAGCCCCGTGACGGCGTCCGGAAGCACGACCATCGCGCTCGCTCGCGCAATGGGCATCTGCCACTCGTCGCCGGTCACGTTCCAGTAGAGCTCGTCGTGGTCCTCGAAGAACTTCAGCCCATTCGGCACGCTGTAGCGGATGACCACCTCACGGGTAGCGTCCTGAGCGCCGGGCACTCGGATCCGAAGCCGTCGATAGTCCCGCTCGCGGCTCGACTGGACCTCGAGCTCGGACCCCCTCGGGTCCGTGACCGTCACGTCCTTGAGAACAAGCTTGTACGAGAAGCCCTGCGGCGTCCTGTAGCTCACCGGGATGTCTCGGAAGATGCCGTTCCAGCTCCCATTGAAGCGGACCTGGATCTCCTCGGTCACGTCGATGGTCCCGTTCTCTCGGACCACAATCGTGGCGTCGAAGCTCTCGATCGACAGGGAACGCTCCTGGGCGACCAGCGGGAGTTCAACGGCTCCTGGTGCAACCGCCAGCGCCACCACTGCGGCCACCGCACCGGAGCATGCCACGAAGCTGGTCATCAGCGTCCGTCCAGGGAGCGGTCGTAGATGCGCCAACGCCGCGTGACCTTCGCGCCGAGCGCTTCGATCGGGTCCCGCAGGGCGCGGTTGTCTTCGAGAATCCACGAAGCGTCGGTTCCAAGCCCGCCGTACGCCTGACCGCGCCGCTTGAGCTCGTCGATGAAGAGTGGAAAGATCCCGCGCGTCCGGTACTCCGCCTTGATGCCGGCCGCCATGATGCGCCCGGTCACGATCTTCTTCTTGCCGAGCAGGATCTTCAGGAATCCGGTCGGGAAGAGCCGACCGTTGGGGATCCGGGCCAGCACCTGGTTGAAGTCGGGGACGACGAGCATGAAGCCGACCGGCTCGCCGTCGACCTCCGCGAAGAAGATGAAGTCCTCCACCAGGAGCGGCTTCAGGTCTCCGGCGATGTGCGTGAACTCAGCCTTGGACACGGGAACGAAGCCCCAGTTGGGCTCCCAGGCGGATTGGTAGACCTCCCAGATCCGATCGACCTCCTGGGCGAACTTCGAGAGGTCGATCGACCGGAAGCTGATGCCGCCTCGTTCCCGGGCACGTTGGGCCGCCCTTCGGATCCCCTCGGGGATTTTCAGACGGTCGTCGTCGTTCGGGAGGAAGTAGGACACCAGGTCCTTCGCCCCCACCATGCCCGTCCCGTCCATGAGCTCGGGGTAGTACCGGGGATTCCACGTCGTGAGAAAGGAGGGCGGCCATCGGAAGCCCCGGATCAACATGCCGCAGTCGTGGTTGGTGGACGGGCTCATCGGTCCTCGCATCGTGTTCAGCCCGCGGGCCCGGAGCCATCCGCCGGCCAGCTCGAGGAGACCGTCGGCGACCTCCTGACGGTCCACGGATTCAAAAAACCCGAAGAACCCGACCTTGTCGTCGTGGAACTGGTTGTGCGCCTGATTCTCGATGGCCGCGATCCGGCCGACCGGCCGATCGTCGTCGACTGCCATCCACAGCTTGATGGCGGCCCGCTCGTAGAAGGGGTTCCGGCGGGCGTCCAGCAGGTCGCGAACCTGACGCCGGAGCGGCGGCACCCACTGAGGATGCTCGGCCGGATCGTAGATATGCCACGGCACGTCGATGAATCGGGAGATGGCACGTCGCCCCTCCACCGGAAAGATTTGTAGCGTCACAGGGCGGTGCGTCTCAACCGCCGTCTCCGAAGCTGACCCTCGGTACCGCCTTCTCGGCCTCGTCCACCTCGAAGAACTCACGTTGCGAGAACCCGAACGACCGAGCAACCAGGACGGTCGGGAAGGTTTGCGTTTTCGTGTTGAAGTCACGGACGACGGCGTTGTAGTAGCGCCGGGCTTGGGCGATGTGATCCTCGATCTCGGACAAGGAGCGCTGAAGATCCCGAAAGCCCTCCGCGGCTTTCAGGTCGGGGTAGGCCTCGGACAGCGCGAACAGCGATTTCAAAGCCCCGGCCAGCATACCCTCGGCCTGCGCTCGCTCCGCCGGGCCGGTCGCCGTCATGGCCCGATTCCGTGCCGTGATGACGTTCTCGAGAGTCTCGCTCTCGTGGCTGGCGTACCCTTTGACCGTCTCCACCAGATTGGGAACGAGATCGTGCCTCCGCTTGAGTTGGACGTCGATGTCCGCCCACGCGGCTTCTGCCCGCTCCCGTAGCTTCACCAAGGCGTTGTATCCCGCTACGGCAACAACTCCGACGAGTGCGACAATGATCAGCGGCCACATCGGCGTCTCCTGGTGTCGTGGTTGGCCTCCCCGAGGGCGACGATTCTAACCGACCGGGACGACCGAGAGCAAAGCCCGGGGCCCCGGCGCGGTGCCCTCGTCATCATCCAATACGGAGCGGAGGTCCACGCTCTTCTCCGGGGCTTTACCCTTCCCGGCGACGCGTCTACCTTCGTGAACCTTCAAGGTTTTCAGACTTTTCGGGGGCAGCGCCCCCTTCAAGGAGAGTGGTTTCGTGGCCGGTACCGAGCGCTTCGATCTGATCGTCGTCGGAAGTGGGCCCGGCGGCTATGTGGCCGCGATCCGCGCGGCCCAACTGGGCCTCAATGTCGCGTGCGTCGAAGCGGAAAAGCTCGGCGGCGTGTGCCTCAACATCGGCTGCATTCCCACCAAAGCCATGCTGACGAGCGCGGCCTTGGTGCGGGAGATGGCCGTTGCGGAGAAGCACGGGATCAACGCGAAGGAGGTCACGTTCAACCTCGGGCCGGCCCAGCAGCGCTCGCGGGGCGTCGCCGACCAGATGAACAAGGGCATCCAGCATCTGTTCAAGAAGAACAAGGTCACGCACGTCGAAGGCTTTGGTCGTTTGAAGGGAAAGGGCAAGGTGGAGGTCGAGGCGGACGGCAAGAAGACCGTCTACGAGGCCAAGAACGTGATCATCGCCACCGGATCGCGTCCGAGGAATCTCCCCTCGCTGCAGATCGACGAGGAGCGCATCTGGTCGTCCACCGGCGCCCTGATGCAGGAGGAGGCTCCCGAGTCCCTGTTCATCGTCGGATCCGGGGCCATCGGAATGGAGTTCGCCGACGTGTATGACGCATACGGCACGAAGGTCACGATCGTCGAGGCGCTCGATCGAGTCCTCCCGCTCGAGGACGAGGAGATCTCCAAGTTCATGGAGCGGAACTTCAAGAAGCGGGGGATGGACGTCTTCACCTCCGCGCGCTTCGAAAAGGTCGAGATCAGCGAAGACAAGGCGACGGTCACCTTCAAGGACAAGGACGGGAACGCCCAGACGCTCGACGTGGACGCTGTTCTTTCCGCAGTCGGTCGCGTCCCGAATTCCGAGGACCTCGGCCTCGACAGCGCCGGCGTGAAAACGGACGATCACGGCTTCATCGTGGTCGACGATCATATGAAAACGAACGTCGATGGGGTGTATGCCATCGGAGACGTGGCAGGCCGCCAACTGCTCGCGCACAAGGCGTCCCATGAGGGGGTCGTTTGCGTGGAGCACATGACCGGGAACGGGCATGGGACCGTGGACTACTCCAACGTCCCGAACTGCACGTACTGCACGCCGGAGGTCGCCTCGGTCGGTCTCACCGAGGCGCAGGCCAAGGAAGCGGGACACGACATCGAGGTGGGTAAGCTCCCCTGGGTGGCGGTCGGTCGCGCGGTCGCGTCCGGGCATGCGGACGGTTTCGTCAAGATCATCCGTGGCAAGAAGTACTCGGAGATCCTCGGGGCTCACATCGTCGGTCCCCACGCGACCGAACTGATCGCGGAGTTCGTCATCGGTCGGCATCTCGAGTCGACCGTCGAGGAGATGGAGAAGGCCATCCACCCACACCCGACGCTGTCCGAGGGCGTATCCGAGGGCGCGTTGGCCGCGCTCGGCCGCCCGATCCACATCTGATGGAGGTCGGGGACCCGGACGCACCCGCCTCGCGCGACTGGCCGGAGGAACGGGAGCGTGCGCTCCGTCTGTGGATCTCGCTGGCGCGCTGCTATTCGACATTCAGCCGAGCGGTGACGTGCAAGATCGGCGAGTACGGCCTCACCGCGCCTCAGTTCGGCGTGCTGGAAGCCCTCTATCACCTCGGGCCACTCTCCCTCGGTGATCTCGCGGACAAACTGCTCGTGACCGGAGGGAACGTGACCTACGTCATGGACCGCCTCGAAGACCAGGGGCTCGTCTACCGGCAGCGGTCTCCCGACGATCGGCGGGTCATACAAGCCCGACTCACCGAGAGGGGCAGGGGTGTAATCTCTGGGGTCTTCCCGGGGCATGGTGAGTACATCGAGGAGCTGTCGGGCCACCTCGACCCGGACGAGCAGGATACGCTTCGCCGACTGTTGAAGAAGCTGGGGATGGCGGTGAGGGAGGAGAATCTGTAACAGGTGAGTCGCTCTCGCTGGAGACTTTTTCTCGTTCTGGCCGTGTTGGTTCATGGCTGCGCCGAGCCCTCGCCCTCAGTCGAGCGACTCGTGGTCCGGGACAGCGCGGGCATCCGGATCGTGGAGAGTTCCGCTCCCCGGGACGCCGAGCCCTGGATCGTGCAGGCGGAGCCGACGGTCATGATCGCCGGAGACTTCGACGAGCCGGACCACTACCTGTTCAACGCCTTCCGCGGGCGGACGGCGAACTGGTCGTGGCCAACGCCGGTAGCAAGCAGCTGTTGTTCTTCGATCGGGACGGCCGCTTCCTGGAATCTGTCGGACGTCAGGGCGACGGGCCGGGCGAATTCCAGGCGATGTTCGGGTTCTTTCGATGCGGTGCCGACACCCTCGTGGTCGAAGAGGTGACCCGCATGAGCCTGGTGTCGGTGGGTGGGCGCCGAGTGGCCCGCTCGGTGCCGATCGTCGGCCATTTTTCGCAGGGCCGTCTGGGGCTGCAGGGGCTGGCGCCCGATTGCTCGCGCGCCCTGTTCGCCAAGACTCAATTCGTCTCCCCCGACCGCAACGCCGGCCTTCACACCGTGTCTGCGCACCTGTTCTGGGGGGACATGGAGACGGGAGCGCACGACACGATTGCGATGCTACCGGTCCTCGACGCCGTGCCCGGTGAACTCGTCGGGGGACGGCAGCCGATGATCGCCAGCATGGGCAGCCCGTTCGGCCGCAGGGCGATGTGGGCGCCGTACCAAGGAGGGGTCGTCGTCGGTCTCGCCCTCCGAAACGAGTACGAAGTGTTCGGCAACGACGGCGTGGAGGCGGTCGTCCGGTGGGACGCGGCACTCGAACCCTCGGTGACCCCGAGTGGGACGAGGCCCTCCGTGCCCAAGCCGAGTACTACCGAAGCGAGCCGGACGAACCGCGGATGATCCCGGTGGGCGGCTACTACCGCCCGGCTACCAAGCCGCCCTACTCGAAGATGGTCGTGGACGATCTCGATCGGGTGTGGCTGCAGAGGTACGGCGGCGACGATGGGTTCGGCCCCACTCCGTCGACCGAGTGGTGGGTATTCGGATCCGATGGGGAGTGGCTGGCCGAAGCCGAGATGCCCGTTGGACTGGAAGTCGTGGACATCCAGGGCAACCGCGTGTTCGGACGGACGGTCGACGAGTTCGACGTGCCCAGCTTTTCCGTGCACACCATCAACTGACGGCGCCCCGTTTCACCCGAGCGAACTTCACGCTCGAACCTCGCTGCCTACGCGGGCTGGCCCTCTCCCACGCCCAGATCCACCTCGATTCCGCGGATCTCCAGAACGCGCAGCAACGCCTCTCCGATCTTGTTGTTCGGCGTGGACGCCCCGGCCGTGAGCCCCAACTCGAAGGGCCCCTCCGGAATCCAGTCGGTTTCCAAGAGCTCCGCCGCGGTCGGGTCGATGACCGGCTTGTGCCGGATCGTGCCGGCGTCCAAATCGATGCACGACGCGTCTTCGACGTGGAAGGTGGTCGTGTGCTGCCGGCACAGGTGGGCGAGGTGGTTCGTGTTGGACGAATTGTACCCGCCGATGACGAGCATCACGTCGGGTGGCTCCTTCATCATGTCCGCCACCGCGTCCTGACGCTCCTGCGTGGCCGAGCAGATGGTGCCGAACGACCGGTAGTTCACCTGAGCGTCCTCCGCACCGTACCGCTCCGCCATCGCCTGGTGGACCTTCAGCCCGATGGCCATCGACTCGTTCGCGAGCATGGTGGTCTGGTTCGCCACACCGACCTGGCGCAGGTCCCGGTCCGGATCGAAGCCGGTCGACGCCTTCTTCGCGAAGTGCGTGAGGAACTCCGCGCGGCTCATGTGGCCGTCCCGCTGCGCGATGTAGTCGCACACGAGCCCCGCCTCAGCCATGTCGCGGACGATGATGTATTTTCCGTTCGGATGCTTGTTGACCTGAGACGCGGTCGCGCGCGACTCCTCGTGGGTGTACTTGCCGTGGATGATGGCTGTGAAGCCGTCCTTGGCGTACTTCTCGACCCGCTTCCACACGTGGAGCACCGATCCGCAGGTGGTGTCGACCAGGATGCAGCCGATGGCCTTGAGCGTGTCGAAGTCCTGCAGCGTCACGCCGAAGGCGGGCATCAGGACCACGTCGTCCGGAGAGACCACGGAGAAGTCGAAGGCCCCGTCCGGATCGGGATATATGAACTGGATGCCCATCTCCGTCATCCGTTGGTTCACGTGGGGATTGTGGATGATCTCCCCGACCAGGTAGATGGTCTTGTCCGGGAACTTGTGCACGGTTTCGTACGCGTAGTCGACGGCACGGTCGACGCCGTAGCAGAACCCGAACTCCTGCGCCAAACGAACCGTGACGTCCCCGAATGTGTCGCGGTACCCGCGGGACCGGATGCGCTCCACCAGGGCCGACTGGTACTCGGCGTCGATGAGGGGCCTCAACTCCTTCTTGAGACCGAACCCTTTTCGGAAGTAAGTCTGCTCCATGGTCCTCGGAATACCTGCGTGGATGAACGGGCCGACTGGTACCCGAGGCGCCATCGAGGGTTCAGGTGCCGGGCGGACCCCCCTCGCCCGCCAACGGGTAAAGCTCCTCATGAACGTACTCGCCCGCCTGGCCCTCCTCTTCGTGATCGTTCCTGTCGTCGAGCTGATGCTGCTGATCCAGATGGGTCGGTGGGTCGGCCTCCTGCCGACGGTGCTCCTGGTGATCTTCACAGGCGTGACCGGGGCGTGGCTCGCCCGGGCCGAAGGACTCCGGGTCCTCTTCCAGTTCCAGCAGGAGACGGCCGCTGGTCGGCTGCCGGCGCAGTCGCTCCAGGATGGTCTGGCGGTCCTCCTCGGTGGTGCGTTTCTCCTGACGCCGGGCATCCTGACCGATGTGGTCGGCTTCAGCCTTCTGTTTCCTCCCACCCGAAAGTGGCTTCAGCAAAGGATGCGGCGGTCACTCAAGGCCGGGATTGCGAGCGGGTCGGTCAACTGGGTCGTGATGAGTCCAGGGGGATGGCGGTCAGGCGGGTCGGGCTTCGGTGGCGAGGGCCTCCGCGAAGCGGGCCGCTCCGAGCCGGAGGCGGTCATCGACCCGGACAGGGCGGACGGCTCGGTCGAGGGAGATCCATCCGGTGGCGTCGAACTGGGGGGCCCGGGCACCGGCAACGACATGGACGGTGGGCGCTCCGGCCCGTAGTGTACCCGGCATGAGCCAAGACATCGCGTTTCTGGAGCAGTTGCTGGACGCCCCCGGGCCTTCCGGGTTCGAGGTCCGCCCCGCCCGCGTCTGGCGGAAGGAGGCCGAGACGTTCGCCTCGGATGTTCGTGTCGACGTTCATGGCAACTCGTACGCAACGGTGAATCCCGGTGGTGCACCCCGCGTGATGCTGGCGGGCCACATCGACGAGATCGGTCTCCAGGTCACGCACATCGACGACGATGGTTTCCTTTACATCGATGAGATCGGGGGATGGGACCCTCAGGTGCTGGTCGGGCAGCGCGTCGACATCCTCGGAAGGGACGGGGACGTTCCCGGCGTCATCGGGAAGAAGGCCATCCACCTGATGTCTCCGGAGGACCGCACGAAGGCGTCCCGGACCAAAGACCTCTGGGTGGACGTCGGCGTGACGTCGAACAAGGAGGCGGCAGAACTCGGCCTCCGCGTCGGCGACCCGATGGTTCTCCGTCAGAAGGCGCTCCGACTGGCCGGCGACCGGATCGCCAGCCGGGCCATCGATGACCGAATCGGAGCGTACGTGGTGCTCGAAGCCGTCCGGCTCCTCGCGAACGACCCCTGTCAGGCCGCGGCCACGGCGGTCGCCACCTCCCAGGAGGAGATCGGCTACTCGGGCGGAGGCGCCCGTAGCAGCGCCTACTCCCTGGAGCCGGACGTGGCGCTGGTCGTCGACGTCACCTTCTCGACGGATGTCCCGGACATCGAAAAGAAGGAGCTGGGCGACCACAAGATCGGCGGCGGTCCGGTCCTGAGCCGGGGTTCCGCCGCGCACAACGGCGTGTTCGAGATGATGGCGGAGGTGGCCGAGGCCGAGGGCATTCCCTACTCGGTCCAAGCGTCGCCGAAGGCCACGCGCACCGACGCGGACGGGATCTTCCTGACGCGCGGAGGCGTCCCTACCGGCCTGGTGAGCGTTCCCAACCGGTACATGCATTCACCCAACGAGGTCGTGAGCGTCCAGGATCTCCGGAACACGAGCTTGCTGCTTGCGGCGTTCATCCGTCGGCTGACGCCGGAGACGGACTTTACGCCGCGCTGAGCGGGCGGGCGGCGGAGCGCTTCGCGGGTCATCCGTCGCGGAGGGCTTCGACCGGCTGCGTCCTGGCGGCCCGAAGGGCAGGAAAAACGGCGGCTCCGACGCCCAGCGTCATGACCAGCACAGCCACCATCCCCAGGGCTCTCGGGTCCAGGGGGCCGACCTCGAAGAGATGTGTGGTGAGGGCCCGGGCTGAGAGGGCGCCCGCACCGATACCGAGCGCGAGCCCCACGCCGACCTGCAGCGCCGTACGACCGAGCACTTCTCCGACCACTTCCCCGCTCCGTGCCCCGAGCGCCATGCGCACGCCGATCTCTTTCCGACGCTGACTGGTCGAGTAATTGACGACGCCGTACGTGCCGAAAACGCCCAGAACGAGGGCGAGAAGCGTGACCATCGAGATCAGCGCGGTCTGGTATCGGTCCAAGGCCATGGATTCCCTCCACACGTCGGACAGTGGCCGTAGCAGGGTCACCGGCTGATCCCGATCGACCCGGAGGACCGCCGTCCGAATCGCTCGCTCGCTGGGGAGCGGTCCGTCCGACCGGACGACGATTTCCAGTGTCGGCCAGGCGAAGGTGACGTCGCCCGCATACTGGTACATCCCGAGTCGTGGCCTCTCTCGGAGCCCGTCGTGGTGGACATCCTGGACCAGCGCGACAACCTCGAACCAGGCGGTCGGAGGCGTTCCGAAGCCGACGCGACGCCCGATCGGGTCTTCGTCTCCGAAGACCGCCCGCGCAAAGGTCTCGTTGACGGCCACGACCGTCACGCTGTCCTGCGCGTCGAGTTCCGAGAAGCGACGGCCTCGGAGCACGCCGATGCCGAGGGCGTCGAAGTAGCCGGGCGTGACCGCGTCCCAGCCCGTTCGTGGTCGGGTGGCGATTGCCGGACCCGTCAACTCGAAGCCTTCCGCCACTGGCGCCGGGATCGTGATCCCGTCACTCGAGAGCGGGAGCGTACTTGCCCCTCCCACTGCCGTGACGCCTGGCAACGACTCGAGTTCTGCGATGATCGCGCGGAAGAGCGCCTGCACCTCCGGCGCGGTGGGATACCGGTCCGACGGCACCGTGATCTGAACCGCCAGACCCTCGGAGAGGTCGAATCCCGGGTCGACCGCACGGGCGTTCCGAAGGCTTTCCGCGAGGAGGAGCGAGACCAGGATCAGAGCCGTCACGACCGCGATCTCCGCGACGACGAGACCGGCACGAGGCAAAGAGGCCGTACGGGTGCCGCCCAGCCGTCCCCCCATCAGCGCCTCACCCCGATCGAGCGCCAGGAGGGTCGGCAGGGTGCCGACGATGAGGCTCACGAATGCGCCGATCATCAAGCCGAAGCCCAAGACCCTTTGGTCGAGGCGGGCGCCCGCGAGCCCGGGCACGTCGGAGGGACTTGCTGCGACGATACCCGGGAGGGTCATGGCCGCCAGGATCACCCCGGCGGTCAGTCCAACGACCGCGAGGAGGCCGGATTCCACCATTTGTTCGATGATGATCCGTTCACGGGTGGCCCCGAGCGCCGAACGAACGGCGATCTCCCCGGATCGAGAGGTCAGCCGGGCCATGGCCAGGTGGACCAGATTCGCCGCGACCACGAGGAGGACCAGCCCCCCCGCGAGGAGCAGGGCGTGAAGCACCGCTCGACTGTCGCCGACGAACGTCCCGCCCAAGGACTCGATTCCTACGGACACGTCGGTGCGACGGGTCGGTGCCTCTTCCTCCAACCCGCTCGCCCACGAGTCCAGCTCGGAGAGTGCCGCAGTGGGGCTGACGTCCGGGGAGAGCCGCGCGACTACATGCTCACTGAACCAGCCCGTGAAGTTCCCTGATTCCGGGTCGAAGACACGCGGGATGAACACGTCCTGGCCCCCATCCAGATCGAAGCGGAAGTCGGCATCGAGGACACCGACGACGGTTCTCGGCTGGTTGCCGATGATCAGGACGCCGCCGATCACCGAAGGATCTCCCGCGAACCGCCGCACCCAGTAGTCATGGGCTAGAACGACCACGCCATCCGATCCGGGTCGGTCCTCGTCCCGCGTGAAGGTTCTACCCAGGGACGCGTCGCGGCCGATAACCTCGAAGAAGTCGGCCGAAACGGCCCGCCCTCGTAGGACCTCGGGCTCTCCGTCGCCCGTGAGGGTCAGGGACTGCGCCTCGCGATACCATCCGATCGAAGCGAACGACGTCGTTCGTTCCTCCAGCAAGAGGACATCGACGGGTGCCATCCCACGTCCGCTCTCCCCCCCCATCTCCTGGGTGATCGAATAGAGCCGATCCGGGTCGGAAAAGGGGAGCGGTCTGAGCATGACCGCGTCGACTACGCTGAACACCGCTACGTTGGCGCCCAGCGCGAGGGCCATGGTGATGACAGCGACCGACGAGTATCGCCAGTCACGCCAGAGTGAACGGGCGCGGACTCGTATGATCTGCATGTCTCCCCCCGGGTTCGGTTCGTCCGACGTCCATCTCAGGGTGACCGGAGCGGTCGGCACTCTCAATGGATGCCGGCAGGTTTCGCGCTGAAACCGGGATGAAGGCGATGTGAAAAGTCTTCCCGCGGTGCACCGCTTCCCTACACTTAGTCCTCTGAGACGTAAGTACGGGCACGTATCGAGTCAGGCGGCCAGAGGCGAGGGGAGGTCGGTTGACTCGGGAGCCCTCTCGATCTTGATGAGCAAGGCGACTCGTCAGTGCTACCGACGAACCCAACTATGGGCGGGACAGTGGCCGCTCCCCCGTGAAGGCATCGGAACACTTGCCGACCGCATCGGGCAGACCTTTGCGGCCGCCGTCGACCCGGCCCTGGGTCAGGCTCATCAGCAGCTCTTGGTCGGGCGCGAGGCCGACCCCACTGCGTGGGATGCCTATGCTCGTGTGGACTACCTCCTGGGCCGGCACACGATGGCCGCCACGCGTCGTGCCTTGTCGCAGGAGGGGAAGGGAAGGCCGCGCTCCGCTGACGCGCCGAACCTATCGGTCCACCTTTCGCCGAGACGTCGCAGAGGGGAAGGGAAGGCCCCCGCCGCGCTGAGGGCTCCCCGGGCGGAATCTGTGCCAGCCCCTGCCCGTGGTCCCTCCCTCCCTTCCCTCCGGCTCCCCCCCTTTCTACCATTGGGGTCGCGCGACAGTCGCACCGAGGGTGCCACTTCGCGCCCCAGGCCGGGCTTCAGCGCCGCGGCACGGAAACAGAACAGGATTTCAATCCGGCGACGTGGGGACCGCGGCGTTTCGACCCCCTCATTCCGAGGGCGCTCACCGCGCCGGATCGAAGGAAGCTCGCACGGGACCGCGCCGGCGCGGGTGGGACGTCTCGATGGATAGTGATCACATGCAGGAAGCTGGAAAGCTCGTTAAGGATCTGCAGGACATGCGCGACGAGGGGCACCTCTCCGACGCGCTCCTGCGGTACGCAGTCAGGACGATCGAGCGGAGCGACGACCGGTACTCGTGGGTCGGCGTCTACCTGGTCAACGACGCGGAGCAGGAGCTCTGGCTCCACAACTACGTCGGAGAGCCGACCGAACACGCGAAGATTCCGGTGGGCACAGGTGTGTGCGGCCGAGCGGTCGAGCAGAAGCAGAACCTCAACATCCCGGATGTGAGCGTGGAAGAGGACTACCTCGCCTGCTCGCTGGATGTGGAGTCCGAGTTGGTGGTCCTGATCCGGGCCGGAGACGAAATCTTCGGCCAGATCGACCTCGATTCCGAGGAGAAGGCCGCCTTCAAGGAGGAGGACGAAGTTGCGGTCCAGATGGTGGCAGACAAGTTGGCCGAGCAGTTGATGGCGGAGCGCCGCTGACCGAGCGCCTAGAGCGGAGCGGCCTGCGGCGAATCGATGCGGGCAACGCGGGACCGTTCACGCTGGACGGGACCCGCACGTTCCTGATCGGCGACCGTGACGTGGTCGTGTTGGACCCCGGCCCGGACGTGGAAGCGCACGTCCGGGCCGTTGTTTCTGCGGTTTCGGGGGCGGACAGCGTCCGTGTGCTTCTGACGCATCACCACGGAGACCACGCTGGCGCAGTTCGGGCGCTGGCCGAGCGCTTGGATGCCAGGGTCCTCGGACCCGCCGGAGATGGTGTGACGGACACCCTCACCGATGGACGGACGATCCAGACGGAGGTTGGGTCGCTGGTGGCGGTCCATACTCCCGGGCACACTCGCGATCATCTCTGCTACCACTGGCCGGAGGAGCGGGCGCTCTTTGCCGGCGATACACTTCTCGGGACGGGTTCGACCACCTGGGTGGCCGACTACCCGGGGTGCGTCGCCGACTACCTCGCGTCCCTCGACCGGCTCCGGTCCCTCGACCTCGAAGTCGTGTACCCGACGCACGGTCCTCCGCTGACGGATCCGCCGCCGGCGATCGACCGGTTCGATACGCACAGACGCAGCCGGATCGCCCAGGTGGCGGAGGCGCTCGAACGCAGCCCCGACGCGGTGGCCCAAGACCTGCTAGAGGAGGTGTACGGCACCAGCTTGCCGCAGGGAATGACGTCTGCCGCCCTGCTCAGCCTGGATGCTCTGGTAAACCACGTTCGGGCCGCCTATCCTCGAAAGTCTCCGCCTTCTGGAGACGCTGGACGACAGGGATAGAGCGTCTCCTTGCTGGTAGGTTCGAGACGCACACATCACATCAAGGGCCGCGCCGATGCAGTCTCCCACACCGAGCCTCTTTCCCCCCAGGCTGCTTCCGCAGCTCCAGTACCTGGTGGGGAAGGGCAACGTGATCACCGACCCGGCCCGCCTGCTCGTGTACGAATCGGACGGCCTCACCACATACCGGTGGCGGCCGGCGGCGGTAGTCCTTCCCGAAACGACGGCCGAATTGACCGCGGTGGTCGCGGCCGTTCACAAGGCCGAACTGCCGATCGTGGCCCGGGGCGCCGGAACCGGGCTGTCCGGGGGGGCGCTGGCAGGTGACGGCGTTGTCGTCGTCGCCACGACCCGCATGAATTCCATCCTCGAATTGGATCCCGTCAACCGGATCGCACGGGTGCAGCCGGGGGTGGTCAATGCCGACCTCGGGGCTGCGGCCGCCCGACACGGCCTGCTCTACGCGCCCGACCCTTCCTCGCAGAGCGCGTGCACGATCGGGGGAAACGTTGCGGAGAACTCCGGGGGGCCGCACTGCCTCAAGTATGGCGTGACCTCCCGGTACGTGTCGGGCCTGACGGTGGTCCTCGAGCGGGGCGGTGTCGTCCAACTCGGAGGAGCTGGGCGCGATCCGGAGGGTGCCCTCGATCTGGTCGGCCTCTTCGTCGGCTCTGAAGGCTGCTTCGGGATCGCAGCGGAGATCGAGGTCCGGCTACGCCCGATTCCCCTCGGCTACCGAACGCTCCTGGCCGTGTTCGATTCGGTCGAGGCCGCCGCGGGCGCCGCGACAGATATCATCGCCCGTGGTCTGCTCCCGGCCGCGCTGGAGATCATGGACGGCGGCAGCATCCGCGCTGTCGAGGAAAGCACGTACGCCGCGGGAATTCCGATTGATGCTGGAGCCGCCCTCGTCATCGAATTCGACGGAACGGACGCGGGTCTCGATGGCGATGCCGATGCGGCCCGGGAGGCGTGTGAGGCAGCGGGTGCCCGGGAGATCCGGAGCGCCCACACCGCCGAGGAGCGGGTTCGCCTCTGGCAGGGGCGGAAGAAGGCGTTCGGGGCAATGGGACGGATCGCACCCGACATCCTGGTCCAGGACGCGACGGTCCCTCGGACGCGCCTTCCGGGCGTTCTCGCGGAAATCATGCAGGTGGCGGCGAAGTACGATCTGCACATCGGCAACGTGTTCCACGCGGGCGACGGCAACCTGCATCCGAAGTTGTTGTTCGACCGGAGGAACGCGGACGAGGTCGCTCGCGTTGAGAAGGCGTCGAGCGAAATCATGGCACTGTGTGTGGCCGCGGGAGGAACCATCACGGGAGAACATGGGGTCGGCGTGGACAAGCGCCGCTACATGTCACTCGTGCACGGACCCGACGAGCTCGCCGCTATGGAGGCGGTTCGCGAGGTGTTCGATCCGGAGTCTCTCATGAATCCAGGGAAGGTATTGCCAACGGATGCAGAGATCGCCGAGATGGACTTGCTGCGCGCCACCGGGGCCTTCGTATGACGGACGCGCACGCACCCGTCACGGAAACAGACGCACTCGTCGCGGCACGGGCTCCCTCCCGAGTGGCGCCCCATTCGGTCGACGAGGTCACGGACGCCCTGAACGGCGCTGCGGACGAGGGCGTGCAGGTCATGCCGATCGGCACTGGCGTTGATCAGCGCCCGGTCCCACGCCCGGAGGGACTGCGGACCCTCGACACGTCAGCGCTCGGCGGCATCGAATCCTACGAACCGGCGGACCTGACCTTCACGGCCGGGGCTGGAGTGACGCTGGCCGAGATCGACGACGCGCTGGGGCAACACGACCAGTGGCTTCCCTTCGATCCCGCCCGGGCGCCAGAGCGCACCCTCGGAGGGATCGTGGCCACTGGAGCCACGGGCGGGTTGTGGGCCGGGTACGGGTCGCCCCGCGATCACATCCTCGGGGCAACGGTCGTGACGGGGGACGGCACCCCGCTCAGGCTGGGCGGCCGTGTGATGAAGAACGTGGCCGGTTTCGACCTCCTTCGCCTGATCATCGGCAGCCGCGGGTCTCTGGCGGTCGTTACCTCAGCGACGGTTCGGGTCTTTCCCAGGCCGGCCGTCGACCGCCTCTTCGTCCTGGAAGGGAGCGAGGACGAGATGATGGCGCTGGCGCAACGGCTGGGTTCGGCCCCCCTGCTCCCCGCCGCCGCAACTGTGGTGTCCGACGCGCAGGGCGGTGCCCGCTTGCTCCTCAGAGTCCACGGGCCCGAGGCGGGCGTGAAGGCCGACGCGGCCGCGTTCGCCCACCACCTCGGTCGGTCGCTGAGCGCCGTCGAGCCGGCCGACGCTTCGGCACTCGTCGAACGAGCCAGAGACAACACGCCGGGCGCGGGTGGTGGGATTTCGCTGCGGGCCGCGGCTCTTCCCGGTCGCTTCGCGGAGCTTGGGCAGACGCTGCGCGACGCACTGCCTGGAGCGACGTTCGCCGCGGATCCGCTGTCCGGTCGGGTGCGCGCGGCGGCGGGATCGATGGACGCCTCCGAACTGGGGACGTTGCGTCAGGCGGTCGAGACGATGGGCGGGACGCTCATCCTCACGGGTGCGCCGGCGGGAGTGGCGAGCGAGGTCGGTATCTACGGCCGCCCGCGTGACGACCTCGGGCTCGCGCTGGCCCTTCGTGACCGTTTCGACCGCCGTGGCGTGCTGTGGGATCAGGCGCTGTACGGATGAGCGCGACCGGCTCCGTCGAGGCGATGGTGGAATCTGAGCGGCTCGAGATCCGGAGCCGGATCGGCGCCGGCGTATTGATGAGCGAGCGGATCGCGGGTCCGTCCGAAGTGAACGCCGCCGTGCAGAAGTCCCGCGCGGCTCAAGAGGAATGGGCAGCACGGACACCCCGCGTTCGAGCGCGCGCCATGGGCCGGCTCGTCGCCGTTCTCGCTCGGAGGGCGGACGAGATCGCCGAGCGCGTTCGCGACGAGACCGGTAAGCCTCGAGCGGAAGCCCTGACCGAGGTGGCCGTCTCCGCCGACCTCATCCAGTACTACGTGCGAGCGGCGCCCAAGGCGCTGGCACCCAGACGGGTCGGCTCGGGTTGGGTCGTGAACAAGCGAGGATGGGTCGAGCACGAGCCGTATGGCGTCGTGGGCGCCATCACCCCCTGGAACTACCCGTTCATCATGGTCATGGACGCGGTGATCCCCGCCCTGTTCGCCGGCAACGGCATCGTGGTGAAGCCGTCTGAGTACACGCCGTGGACCGCGCTTCTGGTGCCCGAACTCTGCAGGGAGGCCGGGCTTACGGACGGATTGGTCGGCATCGTTGCGGGAGACGGATCTACCGGCGCCGCCCTGATTGATGCGGGCGTCGACAAGGTCTCCTTCACGGGGAGCACGGCCACCGGCAGGAAGGTGATGGCCGCGGCCGCCCAGCATCCACTTCCCGTGGTCATGGAGCTCGGCGGAAAGGACCCCGCGATCGTGCTTGCCGATGCCGACCTGGATCGCGCCGCGAGAGGCGTGGCCTACGGGGCCTTCTTCAACGCCGGTCAGACGTGCATCTCAGTCGAGCGCGTGTTCGTCGAGGGCGAGGTCTATGACGACTTCGTAGCTCGCCTCGCCGATGAGGCACGGTCATTGCGGACGGGTACGGGGACCGACGCGGACGTGGGACCCATGATCACGGCCGAACAGCTTGAGGTGGTCGAGCGCCATGTGTCGGACGCCCTGGCGCAGGGGGCGAGGGCGGTTGTCGGCGGGCCGGTGGAGGCAGCGAGCCTCGAATCGGACGCCCCCCTCTATCCGCCCACGGTGCTCGTCGACGTCACTCCGGAGATGGCGGTGCAATGCGAAGAGACATTCGGACCTGTGGTGACTGTTGTTCGCGTCTCGGGTGAGGAAGAGGCGGTGGCGCGGGCGAACGCTCTGGGGTATGGGCTTTTCGCGAGCGTTTGGACCGGTGATCGTGAACGCGGCTTGGTTGTCGCTCGGCGGTTGCTCGCGGGCGGGGTGTCTGTGAACGATGTTCTCAGCCACTACGCGCTTCCCGGGTTACCGATGGGTGGGCGGGGACAGAGCGGCTTCGGATATCGTCGGGGTGTGCAGGGACTCATGGAAATGGTCCGGGTCCGTACGCTCCTTGTGGATCGGCTGGGTCTCCGGCGGGAAGTGTGGTGGTTTCCATACGGAGGTTCGAGTGAGCGTCTGGTGGAAGCCGTCATCCAGTGGAGGGCTCGTCGAGGGATCTCGGGCATCGTTGGTGCCTTCAAGAAATTGATTCGAGGGGAGTGACGGTATATGAACCACGCCGCAGGAGGCGTGCTCGTCGAAGACAGCGAGGGGGCCGAGGCCGTCGACGCCGACGGTGACGTGGAAGTCGGGCCGACCGATCCGCTCGAAATCGTGCTGATCGATCATACCGTCGCTGCACCTCCCGATCCGTCGATCGCCCCCCGCTCGGGCTCGTCCCTCGCCGGTGAACTGGAACGACAGCGCGATCGATTGCTTCCGTGCGTGCACTGCGGATTCTGCCTTCCGGCGTGCCCGACCTACACCCGACTCGGGGACGAGGCGGACTCACCGAGGGGTCGCCTCCATCTCATGAGCGCCGTCGTGGAAGGCCGCCTCGACCCGGGCAGCGAAGCGTTCCGTACCCATATCGATCGATGTCTGGGTTGCCGCGCCTGTGAGCCGGTGTGCCCGTCAGGGGTCGAATATGGGACTCTGCTCGAACTCGCCCGGGATGTCGCACGGTCGGAGGGCCCGTCGAGGCCCCTCAACCGCCTGCTGTTGGCCGTTTTCTCTTCCCGCATGCTGTCCAACGTTTTTTTCATGACCGGGCGGGCTCTGCGCAGGTCGAGGATCGCCGCGGTGGGTACTCGGGTCCTCCCAATGGGCAGTCTGCGGGCAGCGATGGCCATGCTCGCCTCGAGCCACGGCTGGCGTGACCTGGAGCGTGCGCCGGTTCCCGGCCGCCTCACCCGTATGGGTCCTCCCAAGCCGGCCGATGCCCCGCCGCCGAGGCCCGTGCTCGCCCCCCGAACTCCTCCCCAGCCCGGGAGCCGCGGGCGTGTAGGAGTGTTGGCCGGATGCGTCCAGTCCGGGCTGTTCGAACGGGTCAACGACGCGACGATCCGATCGCTTCAGGTGAACGGGTTCAACGTGATCGAGGCGCCCGGGCAGCGGTGCTGCGGCGCGGTCCACGCCCACGGCGGCGCGCTGAAGAGGGCTCGCTCCCTCGCCCGAGCGAACATCAAGGCCTTTGAGGCCGCTCAGGTGGAGTATGTCGTCGTCAACTCCGCCGGGTGTGGTGCCGCCATGAAGGACTATGCCGAGTTGCTCGCCGCCGACCCGAAGTGGAGCGAGCGGGCCAAGGCGTTCGCCGCAACCGTTCGGGACGCCACCGAGATGCTGGCGCAGGTCGGGCCGCACCCCGGTGCTGCGGTGCCTTGCGTGGTGGCGTACGACGCGCCCTGCCACCTCCTGCACGCGCAGGGGATCGTCGACGCGCCACTGGACGTGTTGGGCGCCGTGCCGGCCGTGGAGATCCGCGTCGTGGAGAAGTCGTCCGAATGCTGTGGCGGCGCCGGCATCTACGGTCTCACTCATCCGGAGCTGGGTGGTCGCATTACGGCGGACAAGGTCGCCGCCGTCTGCAAGACGGGGTGCGACACCGTCGCCACGCCCAACCAGGGCTGCATGATGCAGATCGGCGCCGGTCTGCGGATCGAGGGCCACAAGGAGGGCGTCATCCACCCGGTGGAGTTGCTCGACGAGAGTTATCGTCGCGCTGGCTTCTACCTCGCGAACCTTCCGCCGGGCGTTCGTCGCGGATGAAGGCGAGGTCCGATATCACCACGGACCGTGGACAGCGCTTTCTTTCGTGGATGCGAGGCGAACGCGAGCGAGCGCTGCACCTCCTCGAACGCCTGGTCCTGAACGAGTCGCCGTCCGACGATGCCAGCACGCAGGCCGGACCTCAGGCAATCCTGGCTGAGGCGTTCGACGACCTCGGGTACCGTGTGCGCCGACTTTCGGGCCGAGCGACCGGCGGCCACCTCCTTGCCGTGCCGCGCGACCGACCGAAGGGTCGGCCCATCCAACTGCTCGTCGGCCACTCCGACACCGTCTGGCCCGTTGGCACCCTCGAAACGATGCCTTTCGTCGTCGACGGTGACGTTGTCCGCGGCCCGGGCACGTTCGACATGAAGGGTGGGCTCACCCAGATGATCCTGGCGCTGCGGGCGTTGCGAGATGCCGGGCTGATGCCGCCGGCCACCCCCATTGCCTTCGTCAATTCGGACGAGGAGATCGGCAGCCCGGAGTCCCGGAAGTGGGTGGCGGCGGTGGCTCGGACGACGTGCCGGGCGTTCGTCCTTGAGCCGGCTCGTGGACCGATGGGCGAGATCAAGACAGCCCGGAAGGGTGTCGGGATGTACACGGTCACCGTCACGGGTGTGGCCGCGCACGCGGGCCTGGACCCGACGGGCGGTGCCTCGGCCATCGACGCACTGGCCCGCTTGATTCCACGGATCCACGCGCTGACCGACCTCGAGCGCGGACGGAGCCTGAACGTGGGGGTCATCCGGGGCGGAACGCGAGCGAACGTCATTGCTGCGGAGGCGTCGGCCGTCATCGACATGCGGGTCACCACCGGGTCGGACGCCGCCGAGGTCGACACGGCGCTCCGGGGGCTCGAGAGTGATGTAGAAGGGATATCGATCCACGTCGATGGCGGGCTCCGCGCTCCGCCGTTGGAACGAACCCCGCGGAATCGAACGCTCTGGCAGGCCGCACGCGTGGCGGGTCGGTCCGTCGGTCTCGAACTCACCGACACGATGGTCGGAGGCGGTTCGGATGGGAACACGACGAGCCAGTACACCGCGACGTTGGACGGCCTGGGGCCGGTCGGCGACGGGGCGCACGCGGTCACCGAGCACCTGCACATCGACAAGCTCCTCGAACGGGCGGCCCTCCTGGCCGAGTTACTTTTGCTGCCGGTCGAGGGGGCCGGGGAGCCGGCTGACCCGTCATGACGACGGTGGTCCCGCCTTCGTCTAGGATCCGGTCGCTCGAGACCATGGACGACTATCGAGCGTGCATTTCGCTGCAGGAGGCGACCTGGGGGGAGGGTTTCAGCGAGCGCGTTTCCATGGCCGTCCTCAAGGTCTCCCAGATTCTGGGCGGCGTGGCCGCCGGAGCGTTCTCCGAGAACGGGACGTTGGACGGCTTCGTTTTCGGGATGACGGGACCGCGTGACGGAGAGGTCGTGCACTGGTCGGACATGCTTGCCGTGCGTCGCGGCCTACGTGACTCGGGCCTGGGTTCCCGGCTCAAGGCATATCAACGCGACGTCCTCCTTTCGGCCGGTGTCCGGCTGATGCACTGGACCTTTGATCCGCTTCAGGCCCGGAACGCCCACCTAAATTTCATGAAGCTCGGTATCGTGGTGCGGGAGTATCGCCATGACATGTACGGAGCGTCCGACTCACCGCTACATCGCGGGATCGGAACCGACCGGTTCGTGGCGTCCTGGTACATGGACTCCGAGCGGGTGATCGCGAATATGGAGCGTCTCGACGGACGGGGCGCTCCTCGGGATCGAACTGCCCGCGACGATCGGGGCACCGTCGACTCGACAGCTGCTCTCGACGCGCCCGTCGCTGTCGACCCGTCCGTCGCCCTCGACGCGCCCGCCGCTCTCGACGCGGTGGCGCGGCCGGAGGGAGAACCTCCCCGACCGGGGTCGGTCCACCTCGATCTCGACGGGTCGGCCGTCCGTGTCGCCATTCCTGCGGATATCGGGGCCGTCATGGCCGCCGATATGGACCTCGCTCTCGCTTGGCGACAGGCTACCCGCCGGGTGTTTGACCACTATTTGGCATCCGGCTTCGAAGTGAACGGTTTCTCCCGCGGCACTTCCGTCTGCCACTACCTACTCTCTCCCTGCTCAAGTCGACGCTTGACACCATGAAGATCGAACGAGCCGTCCTCCGCGAGGTACCTCTCCGTCTGAAGGAGTACTTCGAGATCAGCAGCGGCGGGAAGCAGGACCGCCGGATCCTTCTCCTCACACTGCACGGCGAGGGTCTGGAAGGGTGGAGCGAATGCGTGGTCGGCGAGGAGCCGAGCTACTCCTACGAGACGACCGAAACCGCGTGGCACATCCTCACGGACTACCTGCTGCCGGCCGTCGTCGGGCGGGACGCGAGCGGACCGGAGGATCTGCTCGCCCCGGTGCCCTGGCTGCGCGGACACCCCATGGCCAAGGCATGTGTGGAGATGGCCGGGTGGGACATGGCCGCGCGAATGGATGGGATCTCTCTGTCGAAGAAGCTGGGCGGCGTCCGCGGGCGGGTTCCGGTGGGGGTCAGCATCGGTATTCAGAAGAGCGACGCGGCGCTGCTCGACAAGGTCGCTGGCTATGTCGACGAGGGATACGCCAGGATCAAGATCAAGATCAAACCCGGCCGGGACGTGGAGATGCTGGCACGCGTGAGAGAGGCGTTCCCGGTTACCCTGCTGATGGCGGATGCCAACTCCGCCTATCGCCTGTCCGACATCGACCGGCTGAAGGCCATGGACGAGTTGGGCCTGACCATGTTCGAACAGCCGCTGGCGTACGACGACATCCGTGATCATGCTCGGCTCCAGGCACAGTTGGATACGCCCATCTGCCTGGATGAGTCCATCCATTCGGTTCAGGACGCTCGACTGGCACTCGAGCTCGGAGCGTGCCGGATCATCAACATCAAGCCCGGGCGCGTGGGCGGCCTCGCCAGCGCAAAGCGAATCCACGCGGTGATGGTGGCCGCCCGACTTCCGGTATGGTGCGGCGGCATGCTCGAGTCGGGCATCGGACGCGCGCACAATGTCGCCCTTGCGTCTCTACCCGGCTTCACCCTTCCGGGTGACATATCCGCGAGCCAACGATATTGGGAACAGGACATCGTGGACCCGGAGTTCACGGTGCACGAAGGACACATGAAGGTGCCCACGGGGGCTGGTATTGGTGTGGAGCCTGACCGCGAGCGGATCGAGGAGCTCACGGTGCGCAGGGCGGCCTTCGGCGACTGAGACCGAAGACAAGCTCAGGCCCGGCAGGAGGCCTGGTATCCTGCGACAGGCTCGACAGGCTCGACAGGCGGTCCTCAGGCGGGCTTTGGGCGGGCGTTGGGCGACCCCCTCGCGCTACGCTGGAAGGCGCCTCCGAGGGTCGCCCCATCTCTTCAGCGTCTCCCTACCTGCTGGAGCGAAACTCGAAGGAGGCGCTGCGCAGCCGGAACCTCTTCGCGGGCAGACCGAGCATCTTCACCAGCACCTCGCGCACTCCTCGCCCAACCGCGCTCTCGCCGCTCTCTTCACCGGTGGCGGCACTGCCCAGCTCTCCACGCAGCCAACGCTGCAGTTCTTCCAGATCCGCAAGGGAGAGCGTCTCGATCTCGATGCGAACGAGATAGTAGTACCGTCCCCGCTCGCGCGGTCGAACCGACAGAGAGAACTCCTCCTCCAACACGTCTTCCACAAGAGGGAGTGAGTCCACCGCGATCTCCGGGCGTCCCCGACCCGCCGTGTTCACCCGGTATCGCCGACCGAGCGGATCATACACGACGCTCGCCCGCCACTCGCCCCGTGCGACCTGACTGTCGAAGAATCCGTCCTTCCACAGCTCCCCGATCAGGAGAATCCGTAGCGGCAGGCCGGAGTGGAGCGCTTCCGCGAGTTCCTCGTCAGCCGTGAAGAGACTGCCGATGCGCAACTGCAGCGACCCATGATCGGGTGACACGCCCAGGTAAAGAGGAGCGGGCTCCGTGGCCGACTGCCCGACTGTCGATGCGGGGGTCGCGAGCGACCCGCACGCGCAACTGAGCACCATGCCCATGATGCGCAGTGCCCTCCGGGGTCTCCCCCCGGGTTGCGTGCCGGTACCGACCATTCGCGGCGTCGTGATCAGAACCGGTGGTCGAGACGAAGAAAGAAGTTCACGCCACGGTCGTCTCCGGTCAGCGGGTACGCCCAGTAGAGTCCGACGTCACTGATGAAGAAGCCCACGCCCACGTCCGCAAACGTGTCGGTATCCCGCCGCATCACCGGACCGAGCGGTGCGTTCTCGGCCACCCACCCCTTGCCAGCGTCGAAGAAGACGGCCCACCTCGGAGTGGCGTCGAACGAGGGGCGCCAGTCCCAGTCGTCCGCCCAGCCGTCCTCGTCCCAGTCGTCGTCCAGATCGATGTCGATCGAGAACGACCCCCGGTACTCTGCCTGGAACAGGGCGATGCGGTCGCAGCCGTAGTTCCCGAAGACGGTGCTCCTTCCATTGCCTCGCACGGTGGAGAAGGGACGGTCGCGAGCGCCACAGTCGAGGGCGAAGGGTCGATATCCCGGGAGAGAGCCCTCGCCCCCCATGGCGTGCTGTCGCTGGGCCGGCAGCGGCTCGTCATCGAGCGATCCGGCCAGGACGCCGCGCAGGCTGAGGTCGGACGAGGGGCCGAGCCGAGCATACCGGCGCACGTCGACGAACGCCGACCGGAACTCCCCGTTCTGGTCGGTCGGGTCGATCGACCCGCCAGGCCCACCATCGAGGGGATCGAGTTGACGGCGGTTGAGTCGTCCGGACAGGCCGCCCTCCCCTCGGAGTGCCAGGTACCATCCGTCGGTGGGGTCGTAGCGGTCGTTTCGCCGGTCGATCGTGAGGTCCGCGAACACGCTCTCCAGACTTCCTTCGGCAATGAGCGGCTGAGGGCGCCACGCCCGATCGTTGTTCCGGAGTGTCCAGGGCGACCCGACCGGCGCGAATCGATGATCCTGGTCGCGGTACCCCACGGTCAATCGCACGCCTTCGTCGCGGTCGTCGTAGCGACCGAACACGCTCCACCCCTCCACGTCGTAGTAGTCCCGGTAGTCCCGATGAAAGAGGACCGCCGCCAGGGACGCCTCCTGATCGGAGAGGCCCCACGTCTCGATCGGTGTGACGAGCGACTGCGCGGTCCCCCCGAGGGAGAACCTCCCTCCGGGCCCGAGATGTTGTTCGATCCCGAGGAACCAGCCGAAGTCGCCGCCGTCCGACGAGAAGCCACGGTCGGTCCGCCAGACGCCTTCGGCCCGCACGGTCATCGGGTTGCGGCCTCGCGTCTCGAAGACCGGACCGAACCGCACGGGCAACCCTTCGACGCGGTTGTACGCATCCTCCACGCGAACGCGGAACCGGGATCGCCAGGACGGCCCCCGATAGTCCCACTGTCGGGATGTGCGGCGCGGTCGCTCGTACGCAATACGATCGCCCCGACGAGCGTACGTCAGCGGCTGGTCGTAGATCGTCAGGCGGCCGCCGACGGTGCGGGGCGGCGCCTCGGCCGTACCGCCGAGGACGGTGACGTCGCCGTCGATCCGCCCCCCCGGCTCGATGATCAGGTCGCCGTTGACCACCACCACGTCGCCCATGATCCGTCCCGATACCGAGACCGGGCCTCCCAGGACCGCTACATCCGAGTCGATGACGTCGCCGCTGGCGATCGTGGCTGGGGCCTGCATCCTCACGGTCCCGGCGGCGTTGAAGAAGTCGATGATCTCGTCGGCCACGTGGACCGGCAGGTCGAGCTCGTCCACTTCCTGCGCGGCAGCCGGTCCCACGAGCCCCGCTCCCCCGGCTCCCACGGCCACGAGGACCCCCACCACCAGTTGCCGCATCATCCCGCACCTGCCCGAAAGAGAGATCGTCCCACCCGAACCGATGAAAGGCACGCCCCGTACCAGGAGGCGAAGAGCACGAGAAACGTTGTCCGACCTGGCGATCTCCCATTTACCGTCTTTTCCGCACCGTTGCGATCTGCCACGGGTCGTGTCGCTCCGACACGTACTCATTCGTCCCGGAGACCGAGCCGTTTCATCCGCCGATACAGGTTCGCCCGATCCGTGCGGAGGCGCCTGCCGGCGTCCGCGACGTTGTCGCCCGCGGCATCGAGCGCCCCCTCGATCAGGGTCCGTTCGTAGTCGTCCAGGCGGGACCGGAGGTCGCGGGAGTCGTCCGGGTCGAAGAATGGACCAACCGGTGCTCTCAGCCCCCGCGATCCCGAGAGCACCGCGGATACGTCGTGGTCCTCGATTGTCGGCCCGGGGGTGAGGATTGCCAGCCGCTCGACCAGGTTCAGAAGTTCACGGACGTTGCCTGGCCACGCGTACTCTTCGAGACGGCGCACGGCTTCGGCTGAGAAGTCCGGGACCAGCAGGCCCTCCCGGCGACGCAGGCGATCGACCGCGTGGCGGAGGAGCGGAGTCACGTCCGCTCGCCGCTGGCGAAGGGGGGGCACGTGAATGGGTACGACGTCCAGGCGAAAGAGGAGATCCTCCCGAAACGAACCCTCCTCGACCGATTGATGGAGATCTCGGTTGGTCGCGGCCACGACCCGGACGTCGACGTCGATCGGGTCGCCCCCTCCCACCCGCTCGACCACACCGGTCTCGAGGGCGCGGAGCAGTTTGGCCTGAGCTTCGAGCCCGAGATCGCCGACCTCGTCGAGGAACAGCGTACCCCCGTGCGCCAACTCGAAACGCCCCCTCCTGCGCTGCGTCGCCCCGGTGAACGCCCCCTTTTCGTGGCCGAACATCTCGCTTTCGACCAGATCCCTGGGGATGGCGGCCGAGTTGACCTGGACGAAGGGGCCGCCCTTCCGCTTCGACAGCGTGTGGATGGCCGCCGCGACGAGCTCCTTTCCCGTACCGCTCTCACCGGTAATGAGCACGCGGGCGCTCGTGGGCGCGACGCGCCGGACCAGGGCCCGCACGTTCTCGATCTCGTCCGACCGTCCGATGAGCTCGACTCCGGGCCCCAGCGATTCGGTCAAAGAGCGCGACAAGTCACGGGCCCGGGACACCTCCAGGGCGGCGGCCAGGGTCACCAGAAGCGACTCTGCGGACAGCGGCTTCTCCAGGAAGTGGAACGCACCGCTGCGGGTCGCACGAACCGCGTCCGAGAGCGTCGCCTGCCCGCTCATCATCACGACCGGAACGCCGGGCGCGGCGTCGGCGAAGTGAGGAAGCGCCTCCGCGCCGTCCATTCCCGGGAGCATGAGGTCGAGCAGGATCACCTCCGGTCGGGAGTTATCAAGGTCCGCCAGCCCCTCTTCAGCGCTCCCGGCCTCCGACACGGTCCAGTTCTCCGACTCCAGCACCGCTCGAACCATACGGCGGATGTTGCCCTCGTCGTCGACGATGAGTACGCGCATCACTTCCCTGGTGAATTGTTGGCGGGCGCGCCGGCGTCCTCGCTCACCTCGACCGGAAGGCGAATCGTGAAGAGCGCTCCACCCTCGGGATGGTTCGACGCACTCACGGAGCCGTCGTGATGGAGAACCGTCTGGCGGACGATCGCGAGCCCGAGGCCTGTACCCGTACGTTTCGTCGAGACCTCGGGATTCCAGATCTCCTTTTGGAGGTCCATGGGGATGCCGCTGCCGCCGTCCCGCACGCGCACCACGGCTTCGGCGCTTTCGGTGTCGACCCGGATGTCCACCCGGCGACTCGTGGCGTCCGAGGCTTTCGACGCTTCCACCGCGTTCACGACCAGGTTCCTCACCGCGCGCTCCAGCGCGTCGTACTGCCCGAAGACCACCGCGCCGCCGTCCTCCACCGTCACGGACACGTTTTCCGATCCGTGTTGGTCTGCGAGCGCCCGGGCCAGTTCGCCGAGGTCGACCCGGGAGCGCGGGCCTTCGGGCATGCGACCGTAGCGAGCGAAGCTTCGAGCCATGCCGTCGAGTCGCGCGATCTCTTCGGTGAGAACCGCGGCCGCAGCCGCCTCCGCCCCTTTGGCATGCCGCCCGAGCGTTTCGGCCGCCAGCCGCATGGGTGTCAGAGGATTCTTCAACTCGTGGGCCACGCGTCGGGCGAGTTCGGTCCACGACCGCATCCGCGCGGCCTCCACGGCCCGCTCTCTCGCGACTGTTAGCTCAGCTGCCATCGAGCGCAGCGCCCCGCGTAGCATGCGCACCTCGGCGAGGTCCCGTTCCTCAGTGGGCGAAACCGAGGGCAGCGGTTCCCCCGAGGAGATGAGCGTGGTCCATCTCGCCAGCTCACGGATTGGCGCCCCGAAGCCTCGTGACAGCCAGCCGGCCGTGACCAAAGCCGTGCCGACCACGAGGACGCCGGTCAGGAGCGCGGCAATGGGTAGGAATGTCAGGAAGCGCTCCGCCACGAACGCGTAGAGGCGTGAGAGCCGTACGGACTCGGACAGGGCCTCTCGGTGCGATCGCGCGGCCTGGCTCACCGCGGGATCGTCGAGGTCCGCCTCATCGAGGGCGTCGAGCAATTCGACGCCCGACTCGGCCACCGCGTCCCACGCGCCGAGCGTGCCCGAACGTGTGCCGATGCCCTGGAGGGTGAACAAGCCGACGAGGCCGGCCACGGTCACCGGCACGATCATCACGGCGAGGATCGCGAGGAAGATCCGGCCCTGGAAGCTGCGTAAGCGCGGTGTGGACATGGCGGTTGGGCGGAGGGACGATACGAGCTCGGACGAACCGGGGCTTCCACCGGAAGGTAGTGACCCGCCCGCGCCTCAGCCCGTCTTCCGTATGCACGCCGGACAGAATCTCCAGCCACGCTGAAGCCGTTCACCGCACGCGCAGCTCCGTGCGCGCCGCCGGCCGCAGTGAGGGCACCCTGCGGCGCCGGCCGGCACACCTCCGCCACATCCCGCGCACGCCACGGTCGCGCCTGGGTCGGTGTGCAGGACGCGGGCGATCTCGTGGGGCGTCGTGAGTCCCTCTGCCACGGCCCGGCGGGCGTCGTCGGTGAGGGTCGTCATCCCGGCCTCGAGTGACAGGCTCCGGATACGTGAGGTGCCGGCGCCGCGGGTGATCTCGTCGCGAACCTGGTCGGACAGGGCCAGCAGCTGGAAGATTCCCGTCCGGCCCCGATACCCCTCGTGACACTGATCGCATCCTCGGCCGCCGCACACCCCGCAAATCTTGCGGACGAGGCGTTGGGCGATGACGCCCGTCACCCCGCCCGCCACAAGGAAGGGCGGGACGCCCATGTCCACGAGGCGACTGATCGCGCCGGGGGCGTCGGTCGTGTGGAGGGTCGACAGGACCAGATGGCCGGTTACCGCGGCCGCCATGGCGATCTCGGCGGTTTCCCGATCACGGATCTCTCCGACCATGACCACGTCGGGGTCTTGACGCAGCACCGCGCGCAGGGCGTCCGCGAAGCTCAGACCCGCCCGGCGGTCGACCTGAACCTGGTTCGCACCGGCCAGTCGGTACTCCACCGGGTCTTCGAGGGTGACCACGTTCAGGCGGTCGCGGTCGAGTTCCGTCAGTGCCGCGAACAGGGTGGTGCTCTTCCCGCTTCCGGTCGGTCCGGTCGCCAGGACCACTCCCTCCCGCGCTCGGAGGAGCGTACGCATGCGCTGCGTGTCCGTATCCGACAGTCCGAGGGTGTCCATACCGCCGGGCGACGCGTCCGGATCGAGGATCCGCACGACGGCCTTCTCCCCGCCGTTCACCGGGAGCGTCGAGACGCGGAGCATCAGCGACCGGTCGCGGTGCGCGAACGTGAGGCGACCGTCCTGGGCACGCCGGCGCACGGAGATGTCCATCCCGGCCATGACCTTGATGCGAGAGAGCACGGCCCGCCGGGCGGCGGCCGGGATATCCACGGCGGGCCGGAGGACCCCGTCGATCCGAAATCGGACCCGAACGTCTTCGCCGGTCTCTTCCACATGGATATCGCTGGCCCCCGAGTCCGCGGCTTCGCGGAGGACGCGGTCGACCAGCCGCACGACGGGAGCCGAGCGCGTCGCACGCTCGAGCTCGTCGGAACTGGCCGCGCCCGCCTTCAACTCGGTCGGGAGCGCATCCACCAGACGTTCGAGGTCGCCGCCGTACGCCCGCTCGATGGCGTCCTCGATCCCGGTTCGCGTCGATACCACCAAGTCAACCCTTCGGCCTGTGAGGAAGCGGAGGTCGTCCGCCGTGGAGAGGTCGAGCGGATCGGATACCGCCACCCGGATCGCCCGCCCCTCGACATCGAGCGGGGCGACGCCCCGGCTTCGAGCGACTTCGCCAGGGATCAGCTCGACTGCCGCCTGTGTGGGTCTCAGCGGAGGCGCCACCCATGGAAGTCCGACCTGCCGACTCAGGGACACTCCGACGTCTACCTCGGACGCGACTCCCTTGCTGACCAGGAGCTGGCCCAGGCGAAGCCCCGTACCGTGCTGGTCCTCCAGCGCCCGTTCGAGCTGTTCCGCCGACACGGCCCCGGCCTCATGGAGGAGGGCCCCGAGAATCTTGGGTCGTACCATGCCACAAGGGTGCCGCGAACGCAGGGGCGCCCGGATGGCGCGGCGGGACGCCCGATGACGAACTACCGCCGCTCTTCCGTTCTCGGGACCTCCAGGATCTGTAACACCACGTCCGTCACATCCATCAAGGAGCGAAGGCAATCAGCAATACCGTCCGCTCCCTTCCCGACCACCACCCCGAGCGCCGGATTCCGTGTATGCCCTGTCCGGACGTCCTCGATGTTGCCGTGGTCGCTTACCAGCATAAGGGTGTGGGCCACCGGAAGGCGTTCGACAACACCCGACAGGAAGCGGTCGACCCGCTCGAGAGCGGACACGGCCGGCGCCATCGACTTGCGGTGTCCCGCCGTGTCGGTAGCGTAATGCGCGTAAAGCGTGAGGTCGTACCCGGCCGAGACGGCGGCCAGGTTCCGTCCGGCGTCCTCCGCCGAGATGGCGGGCAGGGTCGCGTGGCCCAGATGGTGGATCCAACCGTCGTTGACGATCTCGCTGGAAACGGCCTCTCCGACGGCCAGGGCCTCTTCGTGCCGGTCCAGCACACCGGCGCCGCGTGCCGCCAGCGGTGGGCCCGCCACGCGCCGGCGGGCGCGCTCCCCCGGCCATCCCTTTGGATAGGCGTTGGCGAAGGCCACGGTACGGCCGGCGTCGAGTGCTCGACGTAGAACGCTC
The DNA here is from genome assembly GCA_029262115.1 of Gemmatimonadota bacterium. GTDB lineage: Bacteria > Gemmatimonadota > Gemmatimonadetes > Longimicrobiales > Gaopeijiaceae > JAJCZZ01. The sequence goes on from JAJCZZ010000050.1 coordinate 49,779, forward strand.
TCCGTTTCGACTAGAGGCCTCAACGCCACGGGCGTCCATGGTCCGAAGTGCCCACCGAAGAGCTGCGCGGCGTTCGCCCCCGTCAGGAGGGCGACTTGCCCGGTCCCACTCTGGGGCGTGCCGGCGACATCGAGCCTGGCATCCATGAATGCCACCGCGCGCTGGCCGCCGCGGAACGGACGGGCGTCGCGGTCGGGAATCCCGCCCATGATCGAAGTCAGCACCGGAAGGCGGGCGTGATGGAACGGGTTGTGGGCCGGGTCCTCGCCCCCGACGCCGACGCCGTCGAGGAACAGGAGAAGAAGCTGTGGGCGGGCGCCGTCGTCCCGACGGGTGCGGCTTGGAGCGCCGACAGCACGCTCTGCCGCCGCGATTTGGCGCGTAGAGGCTTCCGACTTTGCGACTTCGTGGCCAGAGGCCTCCGACCATGCGACTCGGCGGGCGTGGACGCCCGCCGGCGCAAACTCGCTGGCGTGGACGCTCGCCGACGCAGCCGCGCGGTCGCCGCCGCCCACTACCTCGACGATCGTCCGCCGAAGAAGATGCGGATTATTTGGTCACCACGGTCCTGCGGTTGGGGCGGCCCCGGCTGTAACGCATTGAGGAGGATCGAATCGGGTCGGAGGAGATCGATGACCATCAACACGACGACGAGGGTGATCGCCACGATGACCAGGCCTTCAGCGCCCCGCCGCCGCCTCAACTGCGTTCCATGGTCCGATGCCGCTACTCGGCCGGGCGCAGGTCGACCGTGACCTGTGCCTGCACGGCGCCCATGTCGGCACGCTCGCGGATGCTCTCCCTGATCCTCGGCTCCAGCTTCTGGTAGGCCGACAGGACGCCTGCGCGGAGTTCCTTGCGAAGGACCTTCAGCGCGTTGACGTCCGGGCGACTCGTCTTGGTTTCCTTCTTCGCGTCCGCCACATCGGACGCGTAGATCTCGAACGGGGCCACCCCGATGTCGTCGGGACGGGCGTGGTCGAGATACTGGATGGAAACGCTGACATCTCCGCGAGCGTGGTGGTGATGAATGTCTCCCACGGCCTGGAAACGGGCCGCTAGACGGCCGAGTTCAGCACGACCGGCTGCCTTCACGTAGGCACGCTCCACTGCCTGGAACACGCGCTTGGCGCGCTCGGGGTTCGTCGCGTCCAGGTCCGGAAGGTTGGAAATGAGTTCCCTGCCCATGGCCTGGCGATCGACGCTGAACTGGGCACTCTCGGCGTCGCGATTCCTCGCGCGATCGATCCCCTCGAGGATGCGATCAGGGTTGGTTCGAAAGCTCATCTATTTGGCTCCAACAATCTGTTGTTCAAGACAGCGACGATGGGTGCCACGCGACGCGCGCGGAAGGCCCCGAACAAGCCGCCTGAAAGGAACGTATTGGAGGGAGCTTCCGACTACATAGGCGGACCCCCTCCCCGGTCCCCTGAGTAATGCAAGTCCCGGTCCGTTTTTGGTTTCGCCTAACTCGTTGGAGTATTGGATGATGCGTGATTGCGCAGTGGTGGTGGTTTTATCCTTTTCGGCCATAGCCTGTGGAGGCGGCGGTGCCGCCGGCACCGCACGGCCCGTCGGCGTCGGGTACGGTGTCCCTACCCTCGCGGCGGTGTCGTACGTCGTCGGTGACACCACGCGGATGGACATCGACGCGGGTGGTCAGGCTCTGCAGGCCGCGTTGCCAAGTCGGGAACGTTCGGCGCGACGTTTGCGAGCCAGGGAGACGGCGTGCGCGTGAGCCTCTCCTTCGACGAGTTCTCCGGGCGCGTCACGCAGCCGCTCGGCCCGGCTCAGACCACCGATCAGTCCGATATCGAGGGTCCCTTGGTCTTCACGCTCGACCGGCGTGGTTTGGCGACGCTCGTCCGCGAACCGGAGCTCAGCGGAGCCGCCTCACAACTGGTCGAGCCGCTCGGACTCGCCCACACCTTCTTCCCGCGGGTGCCGGGTGGCGGGGTCACGGCCGGCCACTCGTGGGTCGACACAATCCGATATCAGGGAACGACAGGTGGTGACCAGGAGGTTTCGTCCGTGTCGATTCTCACCTACACCGTTCAGGGCGATACCCTGGTCGCCGGAACCCGCCTCTTGCGAATGACGAGCGAAGGCACGACCGAGCAGACGTCTCGCGGCAACATCGCCGGTCAGAGCTTCCAGCAGTCCGCCAAGGGCGACATGGAAGGCTGGTATCTGTGGGACCGGCAGCGTGGATTGGTGGCAGCATCGAGGATGGATTCCGACCTGCGCGGAACCATGACCGTGGCTGCCGCTCCCTTCCCGCTCGGTCTCCGTTTGCGAGCCCGGACGCAGACGCGTCTCAAGGAAATGTAGGACGGGCGCTCCGCCCGGCGTCAGTTTCCGACGCCGGGCAGACCCACGGGCTCGCGGTCCCACCACCACAAAGGTTCGATCGGACGCTGTCGCGGCCAGATTTCCGTGAGGGAATCTCCCTCGTACAAACGCCCGTTCATCATGACGCGGTGGACGGTATTCGTGTTCCGGATATTCTCGAGGGGATTTCGGTCGAGAACCACCAGGTCCGCGAGCTTGCCCACCTCCAGACTACCGAGGTCGTTTTCGAGACCGATGGCCTCGGCTCCGTAGAGGGTGGCCACCCGGAGCGCGTCGTGGTTGGACAGTCCGCCCGACGCCACGGACCACAACTCCCAGTGGTATCCCAGGCCCTGAAGCTGTCCGTGGCTTCCCACGCCAGCCTTGCCGCCGGCCTCCACTAGCTCCGCCAGGAAGCGGGCGTGGTCCTGGAACACATGCTCCTCGTCCATGAACCAGCCGGCCGGCCCCGGCGAGGGGCCGCCCCCCCGCCGTCGCGTGGCCGCGTCCACTTCGGAGTGCGGCATGAAGCGTCGTAGCTTTGCGTCGTCGTGCGGCGCTTCCGTCGCGGAGTAGTAGTTCTCCGCCCAGGGACCGCCGTACGACACCAGCAGGGTGGGGGTGTAAACACGGCCGGACGCTACGAACAGGGCCGTCAGGTCGTCGTAGATGGGGTAGATCGGGAGTGAGTGCTCGAGGCCGGGGTACCCGTCGATGGTCTCCGTCAGGTTCTGCTTGATGTTCAGCGAACCCTCGGTGGTCGGCATGATCCGCTGCTCTCGGGCCGCCTGAATGATCCACTGTCTCTGCTCGCGATTCCCTGCCACGTACATCTTCAGCGTCTTCGTGTCGAAGTACTCGCTGTACCGGCGCATGATGTCCCGCGCGTGGTCGAGGTCCTTCACGTTTTCCTGCCAGAACACGCCCGGCCCGGTCGAGTAGATGCGGGGTCCCGTGATACGGCCGGCCCTGACCATATCGGCGTATGTCAGGACGTCCGTACGGGCTGTCTGGGGATCCCGCGTCGTGGTCACGCCGTACGCGAGGTTCGCGAGGTATATCCACTGGTCGGGCCGGTGCGCCCCCCACGCCGGCCACATGTGCGCGTGGGTGTCCACGAAGCCGGGCACGATGGTCTTGCCTGCCACGTCGATGACTTCGGCGCCGCCCGGCACGGTCACGCCTCCGGTCGGGCCGACCGCGGCGATGCGATTGTTGCGCACGACGACGTCGCCGCGCTCGATGACCTCGTCGCCGTTCATTGTCACGATGCGCGCCCCGGTGAGAACGACGACCCCTTCCGGCGTGTCTCGACCGGCCTGGATGTCGAACCGAACTTCTTCGGGGCGATACCGCTCCTCGTCGTCGTCCTCGTCGTCGCCGTTTCCGGCTTCGTCCTCCTCGTCTTCCTCGTCCGCGCCCTCGTCCTCGTCGCCCGAGGCACGCTCGACCGCTTCCACGCTGTCGGCCCACGCCTGTGCGGCGTCGAGGTCGTAGGAGAAGAGAGCGTTACCCATTCCGAAGTGGACCGTACGCCCGTCCTCGCTCCACGACGGGAACTCGCCGCCCATGTCGGTGAGCCGTCGAGCCGGGAACTGAGCGTCGTCGGGGTTTGCCACCGAGATCGTGGGCGTTTCCCCTCCCACTCGCGGAACCGTGACCGTGAAGAGCTGGCCGTTGACGTCGGCCACAGCCTGGTCGCCGCTGGGAGCCATGAGGATCATGGAGGCGTTCATCGGCTGGCTCGAGCCCCGCGGGGTGGCACCGCGCACCTTCACGTGTTCCTTCTGGTCGGTGCCGTCCCAGCGGATCGAGATCAGTCCGTCACCTCCCGCGTACATGAAGATCCGATCGGGGTCGGTGGTGAAGTGCGGTCGCGCCCGACCCTCGAGCGGGGTGATGCTCGTGGCCTCACCGCCACCGGCCGGGACCCAGACGAGTTCACTCACCGCAGCCAGCGCACCACCCGGACCGGTCGACTCGGTGAAGTCGCGCGCAGCGCCGCGGACGGCGACCACCCGGCTTCCGTCGGGTGACCAGGCGGGCGTGAGCCAGACCCCCGTGGTTTCGCGAGAGAGCCGAACGGGATCGCCTCCGCCCGCCGGGATCTTCCACAGGCCGCCCTGGCCGTTGTCCCACGTGGTGTACGCCAGCCACCGACCGTCCGGAGACCAGGTCGGGTAGGCGACCGTCGCGTTCCCCGGCAGCCTCGTATCGAGTGGACGGATATCGCGACCGTCGAGGCTGGCCGTGTAGAGTCGATCGAGCGCTGTGAAGGCCACCCGCCGGCCGTCCGGCGCGGCCATGGGGTCGCGGATCTGGCGGACCGTGAAGGTCGGGGTGTCCTCGACCGGATAGTCGAAGGAGACCTCGGGGCCGATGGCCAGATCGAAGCGCACCCGGAACGGGATCTCGCGGGCGGTTCCACCATCAACCGGAACCCGCCAGATCCGCCCACCGTACGAGGCCACCACTGCGGAGCCATCGGGCGTGAAGGACATCCCCGGCAGCACGTCGAGAGTGCCCCGGGACTCCTGGTCGTCGTGCTGGACCGGGTAGGCGAGCCAGCGCTCTTCACCGCTCGTCAGGTCACGAAGGATGAGCCCCGTCTCGTCCTCGTGGCGCGTGCCGTAGACCAGACGCTGCCCGTCGGGCGACAGGGTCGGCCGGAAGCCACCCCCGTACCGGGTGGTCCGCCTGTACGTCTTTCCCGTCTCCCGGTCGTATACCGCGAGCTGGTAGCCGGGAAGTTGAGCATTGTAATCCCAGTCTCTCGCGACGGTGCGCACCGCGTACCACACACGCAGCCCGTCCGGCTCGAACGCGGCGCCCAGCATCTTCCGGCGGTTGTCGTCGCCCGAAAGGAACGAGACGCCCGAGCCGCCGTCCACGTGGAAGAGGCGCAAGGTGGGCTGGTCGGACCCGCGGAAGTCGCCCATCGACGCCACGACGTACTCTCCGTCGGGCGCCCACTCCGGGCTCTCCGCACGGTTGGCTCCGCCTTTGGAAATCTGGACCGTGTCCGACCCGTCCAGAGCCATGACCCAGATGTTCTGTCCACCGTCACGGTCGGAGGTGAAGACGATGCGTGAGCCGTCCGGGCTGAACCGGGGCTGCGCGTCGAAGGCCATTCCCGAGGTGAGCTGGCGCGCATCTCCCCCGGAAATCGGCATCGTGAAGAGATCGCCCAGATAGTCGAACACGAGCGTGCGCCCGTCCGGGCTGACGTCGACGCTGATCCAGGTCCCTTCCCGCAGGTCGATCGAGACGGAGCGATTGTCGGCGTTGCCCTCCAGCGGGAGGCCCTCGTCGTCGCCCTGTTGGGCCTGGAGCGGCGTTGCAAAGAGGAGTACGGCCGACAGGATGGCCGTCATGCGCAAGGTGTGGTTCGTCTTCATCGTCGTCGTCCCGGTCCGATTCACGTATGTCCTTGCTCCGTCGCCAGGAGCGGTCGCGGATGGCCGCGCTGCGCCAATATTCGCCGCCGTCAGCCCGGGCGCAAAACCTCGTGCGGTGTTTCGAGACCTCCCGAATGGCCGAGACCCACTTGAAGGAACGTGGGGCGGCGACGTAGAAATGAAGAGCGTCGACGACATCCACCCGGGAGATCTGATGGACGAATACGCGCCCTACGCCGAGGAAGTGGTCACTCCACCAGCCCCGTTCTGGAAGCGCTTCGTCGACACCTTTTTCAGCCCCGGCGTCATGACGGAGTCGGTGGCGGCGCACCCGAAGTGGTTGGTACCGCTGGTGTTGGGCGCCGTTCTGATCGCGCTCCAGACTGCGCTGATTCCCGTGGAGATCTTCGAGGCGACCTTCCGGGAGACCATGATGCAGCAGGGTCGCGAGATGCCCGAGGACTTCTCGATGGGCGGCAACATGATGCGCATCTCGGGTCTGGTCGGCGGCGTGATCTTCTGGTTCGTGTTCACGTTCATCATGGCTGGCGTCGTCACGGTCGTCTTCACCTTCCTGCTCGGCGACGAGGGCCGGTACAAGCAGCACCTGGCCATGCTTTCACACGCGTGGTTGATTCCAGCGGTTATCGGCCTGTGCCTCGTTCCTCTCCGCATCGCGCAGGAGAACCCCCAGCTCAATCTCAGCCTCGGCAACTTCTTCTACTTTCTCGAACCCGGGTATCTGAAAGGGGTTCTGACGTTCCTGGACCTCACCCAGATGTGGGCGTATGCCGTGGTCGCACAGGGCGTGCACACCATCGACCCGAGGCGGAGTTTCGGGAGCGCCCTTGCTATCCTCCTCTCGATGATGTTTCTCATGGCACTCGTCTTCGGACGGTTCATCCCGGTTCAATAGCCGATTCGCTGAGCACGCGCCGGTCCTGTAGCATTCAGGATGAGCCGGCGTAAGGAAGAAACGGACTTCGCGGCATTCCAGGGATTGGAGATCCGTGCGGGCACCGTAGTTCATGCGGAGCCGTTTCCGGAAGCGCGTCGTCCCGCCATCAAGTTGCGCCTGGACTTCGGCGAGCCGGTCGGAGAACTGAGCTCGTCGGCGCAACTCAGTCGTCGATACTCGCCGGAGGACCTCGTGGGTCGCACTCTCCTGGCCGTCGTGAACTTCGCGCCGCTCCGTATCGCGGGCTTTCGGTCGGAGTGCTTGGTGCTGGGTGTCATCAACCCGGAGGACCCCGGCGACGTCGTGCTGATCTCGCCGGACGACCCGGCCACGACCGGGTGGGAGTTGGGATGACACGGTGGACGAGCGTCATGGTCGGGGTCTTTGCGCTGTACGCCTCGGCAGCGCTGCCCGGGACCGGCCAGGACTGGAAGGATCTCCCCGGCCCGCCGCCTGCCATAGTGGTCGGCCAGGTCACGGGAGCCCGCCTCGACGAGCCGCTCGGGGGCGCCATGGTCTACGTGCACGGGCAGGACTTCGCCGCGGTCACGGACTCCCTGGGCCTGTATGCACTACCGCTCCCGCCCGGCGCGTGGATCGTATCCGTCTATCATGCGCGCGCTGCGGAGATGGGTCTCGCCAACCCGCCGACCAGTTTCCTGACGCTCACCGACGGCGCCCGCATCCGGGTCGACTTCGCGCTGGATCCGGCCCAGATGGGTTCGCAGCAGCGCCCGTACGTGATGGAGGCCCTCGAAGTGATGGTGTCGGGCTCGAGTGCCCGCCGGCGGTGGGAAGTCGGGGCCAACCTGGAGGTCCTCGATCCAGGCGTTCTCGCCTCGAGGATCCCCGCCGCCCGGGACATCGGCGACGTGATCGACGGGCAGTTCAGCGGCATTCGAGTGAGCCGGCTCGTTCGTAACGAGGTGTGCGTCCGGGCCCGCCGGTCGAGTATGATCCGCCGGGGCGGTCGGGTGGCGAGAGGTGCGTGTGACGGGAGGGTGGCGGTCGTGCTCGACGGCGTCATCCTGGTTGACCCAGGACCGACGTTGGAGGGTCTGGCCCCCGACGCCGTTACGAGAGTTGAATACCTCCCGGCCATGTGGGCGAGCACCGAGTGGGGAGCGAGAGGAGCCAACGGCGTTCTGTTCATCTGGACCAAGGGGGGGCGATGAGGTGTGACGCGAACTCGTGGGTCCGGGGTTGTGCCCTGACGGTGTCCGCCGTCGCCGCCGTCGCGGGGGCGCCGATCTGGGCGAGCGCTCAGGAGAGTCCCGCGTCCACCGCGGCGCGTACGATCATTCTCGGTCAGGTGACCGGCGCCGCGCTGGACGAGCCGCTCGCCGGCGCCATGGTGTACATCCAGGGACAGAACTTCACTGCTGTGACCGACTCGATAGGATTGTACGCTCTGGAGATCCCACCGGGTGCATGGGTTCTGTCGATGTACCATCCGAGGGCCGCCGAGCTCGGCCTCGAGCGGGCGCCGACCAACTTCGTCACCGTCGACGCGGGTACGAAGCTACGGGTCGACTTTACGCTGGCGGAGGACGTTCTGGGCTCGCAGGCCAGCCCGTACGTGCTCGAGGCGCTGTCCGTGATGGTCGAAGCGTCCCGCACGGTCGAGCGGCGAGACGTGGGGGCGAATGTCCAGGTGCTCCGGCCCGAGGTGCTGGCGTTACGGCAGAAGTCGGCACGCCACGTTGGCGATCTCATCCAGGGGCAGTTCACCGGCGTTCGGGTGCTGACGCCCCGAGGGCCCGACGTCTGTGTAGAAGCGAGTCGGGCCGCCATGGTGCGCACCCTCGGCGGGCCGAGGTACTGTGAGGGTCGCGTGGCGGTCATCATCGACGATATCATGGTCGACAATCCAGGAGGCTTCCTGGAGTCGCTGCCCCCCGACGCGGTCGTGCGGGTGGAGTTCATGCCTGCCTACGACGCGTCGACCCGGTACGGGCGTCGCGCCGCAAACGGAGCGCTGCTGATCTGGACCCGGTAACCAACTCCCGCCGGAGGCTCGCGCCTCTGGTGGTTTCGGCCGCCGCCATCGGTGCGGCGGTTTTCCATCTGTACGCGGCCGGGTTCAGCCCGTTCACGGCGTTGGTGCAGCGCCCCGTCCACCTGGCGCTGATGGCCGTGATGGGTTTTCTGGGGCTGGGTCTGGCGCGCCGATCCGATGCGGACGGCGCTCCGATGTCGGATGCCCCGCCCCCGGCGTCGGACGAGATCGGAGACGCCGTCGACGCGTCGTCCGCGCACCGGGCGAAGGGGCCGTCGTGGCTGTCGTGGACCCTCGCGCTGCTGACGGTGGGCGTGTGCGTCTACCTGGTCACACAGAACCAGGAGCTCGTACGCCGGTCGGGATCGCCAACCACGCTCGACCTCGTGGCGGGGGCGCTGGCCGTGGTCCTCGTCCTCGAACTGGCGCGCCGGGCCACGGGTTGGGGCCTCGTGACGGTCTGTATGCTTGCGCTCGTCTACGCAGTGTCCGGCCCGTATCTCCCGGGCTTCCTGGCGCACCGAGGGTATGGCGCTACTCGCCTGATCGAGCACCTGTACCTCTCGACCGAAGGGCTGTGGGGCGTGCCGCTCGGGGTCAGCGCGGACTTCGTCTATCTGTTCGTTTTGTTCGGTGCGGTTCTGGACGCCGCGGGCGGCGGAGCCCTCCTGATTGCTCTTGCGGACCGTGTGGCGGGGAATACGCGAGGGGGCCCCGCCAAGACAGCGGCGGTCGCCAGCGCTCTGATGGGCTCACTGTCCGGGAGTGCGGTCGCGAACGTCGTCACCACGGGCACGTTCACGATCCCGCTCATGCGCCGGGCGGGCTTCAAGCCCTTCTTCGCCGCGGCCATCGAGTCGGCTGCTTCGACCGGCGGGCAGTTGATGCCCCCCATCATGGGTGCGGGCGCGTTCATCCTGGCCACCTGGACGAACATCCCGTACGTGGAGGTCGCTTCGGCGGCCGTCATTCCGGCCCTTCTCTACTACGTCGCCCTCCTGGCGGCCATCCACTTCCGAGCGGGGAAGATGGGCATCGAAGCCGGGATGGGCGGAGACACCGATCCGATCGGTCCACGGCTGCATCTGCTCCTGCCCCTCGGGATCATCGTGGTGTTCCTGGGGATGGGACGCTCCCCGATGCGGGCCGCCTTCTGGGGGGTCACCGCCGCCTTCGTGGTCGCGCTGCTGCGTCCCGCCACGCGGCTCTCCACGTCGGAGGCGCGGGGCCTTCTCGAGCAGGCCGGCAGAGGCGCGGTCCAGGTGGCGGCCGCATGCGCGGCGGCCGGGATCGTCGTCGGAGTGGCATCGCTCACGGGCATCGGGCTCCGGATGTCAGAGCTGATCATTACGCTGTCCGGTGGGAATCTCTTCGCCGCCCTCGTCCTGACCGCCATGGGTTCGATCGTCCTGGGGATGGGGCTCCCGACCACCGCCGCGTACGTCGTTCTGGCGGCGCTGGGGGCCCCGGCTCTGGTCGAGCTCGGAGTTCCGCTTCTCGCAGCCCACCTCTTCATCTTCTACTTCGGCTGCATCAGCAACGTCACCCCTCCCGTTTCGCTCGCCGCGTTCGCCGCGGCAGGGATCGCGGGGTCACCCCCGGTGAAGACGGCGACGTCCGCCGCGGGGCTTGCGGCGGCCGGCTTCCTCGTGCCGTTCTCCTTCGTGTACGGCCCGGCGCTCCTTCTGGACGGCACCGTCGTCGAGATCGGGATCGTGACGTTGACGGCGCTCGCGGGCGTCATCGCCCTCGCGGCGGCAGTCGTCGGCTACCTACGGACGACCCTCGTGTGGTGGGAGCGATTGCTCCTGTTCGCGGCCGCCCTGGCATTGATCTTCCCCGGTCTGGCGACCGACGCGTTCGGCGTTGCCGCGCTCGTCCTGGCAGCCCGGCGATCCGCCGTGCCCAACACTCCGGCGGCGGCGTAGGTCCACTCGGACGTGTAGAATTGGGGCCTCCCTCGGCTCACTCCCATAGCCCGGTCATCGCATGCGCCGTCTTGCCGTCCTGTTCTCAGCTACCGCTCTGATGCTCTCGGCCTGCTCGGGCGATGGTGCCTCCCGCCGGCAGTTCCTGTCTCTGGGTACCGGCGGCACCGGTGGGGTCTACTACCCGCTCGGCGGTGCGATCGCGTCGCGGCTGTCGGTGGCCGACCCCGCGCGTCAGTACACCGCCGAGGTGACCGGAGGCTCCGTGGAAAACGTGAACCGCATCCTCGGCGGGCAGATCGACATGGGCTTCGCACTGGCCGTTACCGCCTACGAGGCGTACCACGGCGCGGAGGGTGCCGAGGCGGTCGGGCAGTCGCTCCGCATTGTCGCCCCGCTCTATCCGAACGTCACCCACATCCTCGTGCCCGGTAATTCATCGGCGACGTCGCTCGCGGACCTCGGGGGGATGCGCGTTTCCGTCGGCTCAGCGGGAAGCGGTACCGAGCAGATCTCCATGCAACTCCTGGAGATTCACGGCCTGCAATACGCCGACATCGACGCGCGCTATCTGTCGTTCAACGAGTCCGCGGCGGCGCTCCGAGACGGGGCCATCGACGCCGCCATCTTTTCCGTTGGTATTCCCGCCGCCGCGGTTCTCGAGGCCACTACGACGGGCAGCGTTAAGCTTCTCGGGATCGCTCCGGACGTCATGGCCAGGCTGCGGGAGCAGTATCCGTACTACTCGGTGGGCGCGATCCCCGCCGGCGCATATCCTGGCGTGGACGAAGAAATTCAGACCGCGGCCATGATGAATTGGCTCGTGGCCGACGAGTCTCTGGACGGCGCTGTTGTCGACGCCGTAATGAACATTCTGGCCTCCGACCGTGTCTCACTGGAGCAGGTGCACGATATGGCCAAGCAGATCGACCTGAATCGACTCGATGATGCGCCGATCCCTCTCCATGCTGCGGCCCGCACGTTTTCCCTGAACCGATGACGGCCCCGCCCCCGTAGCGCCCTCCGGCGCGAGGCGGTCGGATGAGGCGCGTCCGGAGCAATAGAAATGCCGTCAGTGTTCCACATTCGCCGGGCCGCTTCCGGCGCCGGACTCATCCTCGCGGTCGTTCTTGCAGCCCCGTTGGCTGGGCAGCAGAGTGACATGAACGGGAATTCCAGCCAGCCCGCGGAGGCGCGTCGTTCGCTCGAGCGTCCCGTCCTCATGGCGAGCCCAAGGGAGGCCGACATCACCTTGGATGGTCGCCTGGACGATCAAGAGTGGCGGGCTGCCGAACCCCTTTCCGGCTTCATTCAGGGCGAACCGGTCGAGGGTGCACCGGCGGCCAACGATACGGAAGTCCGAGTCGTTTTCGACGAGAGCGCGGTGTACGTGGGTCTCCGGATGTGGGACACCGATCCCGCCTCGATTGCCAAACAACTCTTCCGTCGCGACGGTCGCGGCCAGGCCGACCTGATCGAAGTGGCGTTCGACCCCAACCGCGACCGGCGTACCGGATACCTGTTCTCGGTCACCGCCGCGAACGTTCAGGGCGACGAGTACCTGTATGACGACACGCGCGAGGACGATGCGTGGGACGCGGTCTGGGAGTCCAAGGTCCACATCGACGACCAGGGTTGGACGGCCGAAATGCGCATCCCCCTGTCCCAGCTTCGGTACGAGGCTTCGGACGACCCGCAGACATGGGGCTTCAACGTCCGCCGCGTGCGCCTGGCATCCAACGAACGGACCTTCCTCTCGCTCGTGTCGCAGCTCAAGGGTGGGACGGTCAGTCAGTTTGGGGAGTTGGACGGCGTAGTGGTGCGCCGTCCGCCTCGCCGACTGGAAGCGCTCCCGTACGTCGTCGGTTCCGTTCACTCGGGCACCGCCGTGGAGGGCGATCCGTTCTTCGATGGTCGGTCCGCCAACCAGCGGGTGGGGGTCGACCTGAGCTACGGTCTGGGCGCGTCCTTCACGCTGGACGCCACGATCAATCCGGACTTCGGCCAGGTCGAGGCAGACCCGGCCGTCATCAACCTGTCGGCGTTCGAGACGTTCTTTCAGGAGCAGCGGCCGTTCTTCGTCGAGGACGCGCGAATCTTCGACTTCACGCTCTCCGGGCACCGCAATTCGCTGTTCTACAGCCGGCGGGTCGGCCGGTCGCCTCACGGCGGGGCCCCGAGCGGCTCGCTCTTCAGCGACGTCCCCGACAACGCGACGATTCTGGGGGCCGCGAAGTTGGCCGGACGGACCTCGTCGGGACTGTCCGTAGGCGCCATGGCGGCCGTAACCGACGCGGAGACCGGCCGCGCGCTCCTCGACGACGGTCAGTTGGTCTCGTTCCCGGTCGAGCCGCGTTCCGAGTTTGGCGTCCTGAGCCTCCAGCAGGACTTCAACGAGGGAGCGTCGAACATCGGGGGGATCTTCACGGCCATGCGCCGCAGCCTCCCGGCAGACGGACGCTTCGACTTCCTGTCGTCCACCGCGTTCAACGCGGGTGTCCGGTTCGAGCATCAGTGGGGCGATCGCGAGTGGGGCCTCTCGGGCTTCCTGGCCGGCAGCCATGTGCGCGGTACGCCCGAGGCGCTTCTCGGCATCCAGACCGCCTCGAACCACTACTTCCAGCGCCCGGACGCGACCCGGCTGAGCGTCGACTCGACCGCGACGTCGATCTCGGGCGCCGAGTGGCGCTTGGCGTTCGACCGTCGCTCGGGCGAACACTGGACCGGCGGCGTGTGGGCCGCCCAGGTCACGAGCGGCTTCGAAATCAACGATGCGGGCTTCAGTCAGAGCCGCGAGCGCCTCGACGGCGGCTTCAGGGTGTCGTACCGCGAGATCGCGCCCGGCGATCTGTTCCGGAACTACAATGTGAACTTCTTCACCTTCCACAACTTCAGCCACGAGGCGCTCGACGACGCTTTCTCGCTGGACTCGTGGCAGGGTGCCCACACCTCGGGCAACGTCAATCTCCGGGGTGAAGTCCAGTTCCTGAACTACTGGCAGTTGAACGGCAACGCCTCGTACAGCCCGCAGACGATGAGTCGGACCGCCACTCGCGGTGGACCCGTCATGGTGGATCCGGCCAACTCGGGGTTCTCGATCCGCCTGAACTCCGATCGCCGAAAGGCGGTCAACTTCGGGGCGAACTTCGACTACAACGACGACCACATCGGGACCGGCGGGAAGAAGGGGGTCGGTGGGTCGGTGTCGATACGGCCCTCGCAGACGGTCCAGCTCCGCTTCGAGCCGCGGGTTTCCTGGGAGCGGTCGGGCGCGCAGTACGTCACCGCCACCGACGTGCTTCCGTACTCACCCACGTTCGGTCGACGCTACTTCTTCTCGGACCTGGAGCGGCAGTCCTTCTCGATGGAGACTCGGCTCGACTGGACATTCACGCCGAAGCTGTCTCTCCAGCTCTTCGCCCAGCCGCTCATCTCGTCGGGTGACTACGTGAGCTACAAGCAGCTGGCCGACAGCCGCACGTTCGACTTTCTCGGCTTCGACGAGGGCACGGCCGACGCCTTCGGCGAGGGCGTCGTTCGGTGCAGCGGCGGGTCGATCTGCGAGTTGGACGGCGTCCAGTACGTGGACCTCGACGGCGACGGCCTCCCGGATCAGTCCTTTTCCGACCGCGACTTCAACGTCCGATCGCTGGTCGGAAACGCCGTCCTCCGGTGGGAGTACCGCCCGGGCTCGGCCATCTTCTTCGTGTGGCAGCGCCAGCAGGCGGGCTCGGCACAGGTCGGCGACTTCAGCTTCAACCGCGACCTGGGCGCCCTGTTCGACGCGCCCAGCGACAACCGGTTCATCGTGAAGATGAACTACTGGTTGGGGTTCTAGGGCGGGGAGGGGAGGAAAACGTGGCGGTTGGCGGTGGCGGTGTAACGGACGTGGTAGCGGCGTAGCGGACGTGTCGGGTAGCGTCCAGATCGAACGAGGTTGGCGTCGCCCGCCGTCCTCGCGCCATTATAGAGCGTGATTGGCCGGGACCACCGTCGCGCGCAGCACACAAAAGTCACCACTCGTGCACGCTTTTGCGTCCGTTGGTGAGTTTCCTGCGCAATAACGGTACAACTCACCACTCGTTACTCAGTGGCCGCATCCATTGGTGAGTTGTGCGGAATAGTTCGCGGAAAGTGCACACTCGCGGGTTTCCGGTCATCCAGTGTGCACTTTCCTGCGCTGACGGCCCTCCCTCCTTCATCACCTTCAGGCGCTGGGAGATGGCCACCGCCCGGCCTCAGCGGACCCGTCCCGTGCCCCCACGAACCGGCTCATGGCGCCAGCCGAAGACCTCAACGGGAGCGCCGGAGTCGGCGCAGTCGTTGCGGACATGGCGGTGTGCCTCGCCGATTCGTTCGAAGACCTCCCGACCACCTCGGCCATCGACTTCCCGACCACCCTCGCCCTCTCGACCACCCTCCTCACCGGCTGGTGCGGCTCGAACCCCCGGCACGGTCCATGGTCCGCCGCTGATCCACACCCCGGACTGCCCCCCGTCCGCGGTCGTGCCCGCCGCGCCCCCGGCCCGGGCCGTTTCGGCGGCCTCCTTGGACGCGTTCTCCACCGGCAACGCACCGGAGATACGCCTGCAGCGCACGCTCAGGTCTGCCGACACGACCGCTCCCCGCCGGACCCGCATGTCCCCTGGAGCCGGCGCGTGGCCGTCCGGAAGCTCCCTCAGGTCGACCGCGTCGAACTCGCGGTCCGCGTCTCCAGGAGCGATGGGTGCGCGCGCATCGTCACCGGGCAGCGGGAGGCGCCAGTGGCCGGTGCTCACGGAGGTGTACGCGCCGAGTAGAAAGTGGGCGCGATCGCGCCACATGGCATCCACGTAGACCCTCCTGTCCGGGACGGACACGTAGGCGATCACACCGTCCGTTGAAGTGTCCGTCAGCGCGACCCAGCCCCGACCCAGCCCGTCCACCAGGCCTTCGGTCGCGACCATTTCCGCGGTAACCCCTGGGCTGACTACAGCGGTTGTTTCGGTCGTGGCCCCACTGTCACGGGCGTCGTCTCCACCGCATGCGGTCGTGCACACCCAGACAGTCAGACCGACAGTGCTTCGCAACTCGCTCCCCTTTCGCCATCGTGAAGTCGATATCATGAATCTGGCCACGCGCCCCGCCTCATCGAAATTATCTGGGAGCACTGTCCGTTGAGCACCTTCGAGATCGTCGTTCTCATCCTGCTGGGAGTGGGCTTCTTCGGGCTCATCGTCTACGCGTCCCGGTGGGCACATCACATCGACAAAGAGGACGGGTCGTGACCGTCCGTGTTCTCGGGTGCCAGCGCGACCAGTTCTCCTTGCCGGACGGTCTCCACTATCTGAACTGTGCGTACATGGGGCCGCTGCCTCGGGTGGCGGAGGCGGCGGGCGTGGCCGGAGTGCGGAAGAAGGCCGTCCCGACCGCCATCCTTCCAGAAGATTTCTTCGGTGAGAGTAACGCACTACGTGGACTCTTCGCCGGCCTGATCGGGGTCGACGACCCCCAGCGCATCGCGATCCATCCTGGTGCTTCCTACGGGATCGCCACGGCTGCGCGCAATCTGCCGGTGAGCGCGGGTGACAACCTCGTTCTCACGCATGAACAGTTTCCTGGCAACGTGTACGCGTGGCGTCGCAAGGCAGCCGAGTTCGGCGCCACCGTCCGTATGGTTGGACCCCCCGAAAACGCTCTGGAGGGTCGTGGCCGGCTCTGGAACGAGCGACTGCTCGACGCCATCGACGCCCGGACGGCCGTGGTGGCCGTGCCGCACGTCCACTGGACGGATGGGACGCGCTTCGATCTCCGGGCCATCGGCGAGCGGTGCCGCGCGGTAGGGACAGCGTTGGTGGTCGACGCGACCCAATCGGTCGGCGCGCTCCCGTTCGACGTCTCGGCCGTCCGCCCGGACGCCCTCGTGTGCGCCGCCTACAAGTGGCTGCTCGGTCCGTACGCCCTGGCCTTGGCCTACTTCTCGGAGCGCTTCGACGACGGCACGCCCCTCGAGGAGACGTGGATCGGGCGAAAGGACTCGGACGACTTCCCACGATTGGTGGACTACCAGGACGAATACCAGCCGGGCGCCATCCGATACGACTGCGCGGAGCGTTCGAACTTTGCGTTGGTCCCGATCGCGGTTGCCGCACTCCGGCTGATCACCGAGTGGACGCCGAGCGGGATCCAGGAATACTGCCGGGCGTTGACGGCGGACATGCTGCCACGGGTCAAGGAGATGGGCTTCTTCGTCGAGGACACCGAGTGGCGGGGTCACAACCTCTTCGGGGTGCGCGCGCCCGACGGCGTCGACATGTCGCGACTCCGGACCGAACTCGACGCCAGGAACGTCTCAGCTTCGCTGCGCGGGTCTGCGCTCAGGCTATCGCCGAACGTCTACAACGACGGCGCCGACATCGACGCTCTGGTGGACGCCCTGCGCAGCGTCCAACGATCGGGGCGCGGGGCCTCGGCCTGATTCTCGTGGACGACGGAGGACGCGCCCTTGGGAACGATCGTCCACCGGGGCGACGCCTCGGGCGGACGCACCGGCTGATGCTCGGTGGCGGACTGATCGTCCGTCCCCACCCCGCCTCAGGTGGACATCCCGCTGATGCTCCCTCGGGGATCGATGGTCCGGCCCGCTCACTCCGCAGGTGGACATATCCGGTGATCCCAACGCACCCGAATGGTCGGGCCGGTGCACTCCGTCCTCGACGCCCGGTCCTCGGTGCGGCTTCGTGATACTCCTCGACGAGGGCGGACGCGCTCGTAGGAGGGCCGTCGGCTGGCGGCTCGAAGGCGCCGTCGCCGACCTGGCGGAGTCGGCGTGGGTGCTCGACGGTGCGAGGGCTCTGGGGGATACCGGTGCAGAGAAGGCCGCCCTTACCTCCGTCGGCGCGGGCGTCGAAGCGCCGGCTACATGGCGGGTGATTCCTGATGCGCATCCCCATGTGATCGTGGCGCGGTACCCCGACGGGCGGACTCGTGCGCGTGTGGTCGGGGCCCGCTCCAAGTGGCTGGACGTCGATCAGGCCGCCCGGCGCTGGACCGTGGGGGTTCGTCTGCATCCGTGGGTCCTGTCTGTCCTCTTCGGGGATACCGCCGACCGTTGCCTGGACCGATCCGTCCCCCTCGACACGTTGATCGGGCGGGGGTGGGACCGGTTGCGGGGCGATCTCCTTGCAGCGGACAGCCCGTACGTTGCGGCCGAGCTGGTCCTGGAGCAGTTGGCGGCTGTGACCCTGGTTCTCCCGGCGCCCGATTGGAAAGCACGCGCACTGGTATCGCTTCTGGGGGAGTCGCCCGGGCGTCGACTCCGGGACGTGACCGAACATCTGGGAGTGGCGCCCCGCACCTTGAGACAGACAGCGCGCGAGTGGGTGGGGCTGCCGCCGAAGCAGATCGAGCGGGTGTCGCGGCTCCAGCACGCACTGGCAATGGCGATGGCTCCGGGACGGCCGACCGGAAGTGAGGTTGCGGCCGCGTGCGGGTACGCTGACCAGCCACATTTCGTCCGGGACTGTTCCGACCTTCTCGGCGAGCCTCCCGGCTCGTTTCTGTCACGCGGTGCCGGTTCGTTCAAGACGGGGCGTGCGACGGGCCGGTAGGGTGATGGTCGGGATCCGCGACGATCCCTGATTCGGGAGGTCCGCAAAGGGGTGACTCGCAGGCCCGATGCGGAGGTACCCCGACTCCTCTCAATCTCTCCTGATGGAGATCGCCTTGATGCCGGTTCGCGTTCTCAACCTGATCGCGCTCGCCACGCTCGCCGCGTGCGCTGCGGGCGGCCCAGCCAGCCCCGGGTATGCTTCGTCCGCATCGTCCTCTTCCTCGTCCGAAGCGGGTCGCACCCAGCGGCTGAGCTTCCGATCCGATCCATGGATGAACCTCCACCACTTCCTGTATCAGTGGGCCCGCGCGGAGCAGGGTCTTGGCTCCGGTCGTTCCGAGGTGATCGTCCCGGAGCGGGATCGGATGGGAGAGCTGAGCGTGTCCGATCGGCAGGTCTGGGAGCGCGCTGTCACCCTCTACCGCACGCATCTGGCCGAACTCGGTCACTTCGACCGACCGATGCTCATCATCAAGTCCGCGCTTCTCCGGATTCCCATTGACGCCGGGGCCGTGGGGTCCGTCGTGCCGACCACCGAGGTCGGCGAACTGGTGCCGGGCCTGTCCGCGACATTGGGGAGTGCGATGGAGGTGTACGCTCGGTCGTGGTGGCCCGAGCATGACCGTGCAAACCGGGAGTGGGTCGTGGGGGTGCTCCGGGAAGCCCGGCGGTACGAGGACGAGTACGTCCGGGTCTCGGAGCTTTCGTACGGCGGAGTGTGGCCGGACCGTCGGGTCCGGGTGGACGCGTCCGCGTACGCGAATTGGCAAGGTGGGTATACGTCGAACCGCCCGACGCACGTGGTCATCTGGTCGACCGATCCTGGTGTCCAGGGTCTGTACGCGCTCGAGCTGGTCTACCATGAGGTCGCGCACACCTCATCCCTGGCAACGCCGAATCGGGAGGCGCTGGACTCTGCCTTCGCGGCCGTCGGCAAGGAGCCGCCCGCCAACTTATGGCACGCCATGATATTCTACACGTCCGGCTCCACCACCCGACGGATCGCTGAGGAGCGGGGGCTTCCGGCGCACGTGCCGTACATGGTGAGGGAGGGGCTGGTCGACTTCGGCGGCTGGACGGGGCTGTGGCCTGCTTTAGAGGAGCACTGGGGCCCCTTCCTGGCGGGACGCTCCACACGCGCCCTGGCGCTGGCCGGACTGGCCCGCGATCTGGGGTAGAAGGCCCCGGAACCCGAGCGCCAGGACACCGAGTTGGTATCTTCGGGAGGTGAGCCTCACGAAGTCAACACGGGAGTCGTGGTATGCGGACGGAGCGAGTCGAGTTTCAGGGTGCGGGCGGCGATCGACTGAGCGCTCGCCTCGGCCTTCCGGTCGACGGTCGGGTGCGGGCATGCGCGCTCTTCGCCCACTGCTTCACGTGTTCCAAGGACCTGAAGTCGGTCGTGAACATCACGCAGGCCCTCAACCAGGCGGGCATCGCGGTCCTGCGCTTCGACTTCACGGGCCTGGGCGAGAGCGAGGGCGACTTTGCGGATACCACGTTTTCGTCGAACGTAGAGGATCTGATTCTGGCGTGTGAGTTCATGACCGAGCGTTTGGAGGCGCCGTCCATCCTCATCGGCCACTCGCTCGGAGGCGCGGCGGTGCTCCAGGCGGCTGGCCGGATGCCCTCGGTGGAGGCGGTGGCGACCATAGGCGCTCCGGCGGACCCGGAGCACGTAGCCCACCTCTTCGAAGACTCGCTCGACGAGATTGAACAGAAAGGAAGCGCCGACGTGGTGCTGGCAGGGCGACGCTTCACGGTGCGTCAGGACTTCATCCGGGACCTGGCCGGCCAGCGGATGAAGGAGACGATCGGCGACTTGCGTCGGCCGCTACTCATCTTCCACTCACCGAACGACCGGATGGTGGGCATCGAGAATGCGGCGCAGATCTACGAGGCCGCCCGGCACCCCAAGAGCTTCATCTCCCTGGATCAAGCCGATCACCTGCTCCTGAACGAGAAGGACTCGCTCTACGTGGGTGCGGTCCTGGCCGCGTGGGTGTCGCGCTACATCGGCCCGCTCGATGAGCCCTCCCTCGATGACGGGTCTCTGGGCGATGACGACCGGGTGGTAACCAGCACCGAGGCGGGCACGTTTCGGACAGAGGTCCTGGCGAGCGGCCACGCCCTGATCGCCGACGAGCCGACCTCGGTGGGAGGTACCAATGTGGGCCCCACCCCCTACGATCTCGTGTCGGCCGCCCTGGGTGCCTGCACCAGCATGACGTTGCGCATGTACGCCGACCGTAAGGAGTGGCCGCTCGAGCGCGCTACGGTGCGGCTTCGTCACAAGAAGATCCATGCGCAGGACGAAGAGCGCTGCGGCACCGAGGAGGCACGTCTCGATCGGATCGACCGTTCGGTGAGTCTCGAGGGTCCGCTGTCCGACGAACAGCGAGCCCGGCTCATGGAGATCGCGGACCGTTGCCCGGTCCACCGGACGCTGTCGGCGGGCGTGGTGATCGAGACCGAGGAAGCAGAGTAGCGACGTAATAGTGGGAGAGTTGCCGTCCGATCGATGCAGGTGGAACAACCACGTCCGCGCTTCGGTACGTCTGTGACAATGTCACACAATTACTTGAACGGCGAGGTGGGGATGGGAGCGTCGGGCGCGCAGTCAGGACCGGGACTTCGGGGCGGGTTAGACGGAAGTTACCCCGGGCGTGATAGGGCTGGAGCCATGTAGAGGCGAGTGATGGCGCCAGATTCGAGGGATCGGTCGTCGCCTAATTGTAGCCATGTAATTGTACACTTGTGACTTGCCATAACACAACCTATGCCGCTATA
>JAJCZZ010000051.1 GCA_029262115.1 Gemmatimonadota bacterium
GGGGAGGCGGGCCTGAAGTGGCCGATTGGAGAGGCGTTGGATGATGAGCGCCTGGAGGCGCTGCTCTTTCCTCCTCCGCGGCCCTCCGGCACGCTCCGCCCGGTACCGGACTGGGCCTGGGTCCAGCTTGAATTGAGCAAGCACAAGGGCACGACCCTCGCGCTGCTGTGGCTCGAATACAAGCAGGCCCAGGGGGACGACGGGTACCAGTATAGCCAGTTCTGTGAGCTGTACCGTCGATGGCGTGGCGCTCTGGACGTGGTTCTGCGCCAGCCCTACCACGGCGGCGAAAAGCTGTTGGTGGACTACGCCGGCCCCACGGTTCCCATCGTCAATCCCCACACGGGTGAGGTGCGTGAGGCCCGGGTCTTCGTCGGTGCCCTGGGCGCCAGCAGCTACACCTTCATCGATCTGACGTGGACCAAAGCCCTGCCGGACTGGATCGACAGTCACATCCGGATGTTCGAGTTCATCGAGGGCGTTCCCAGACTCGTCATCCCGGACAATGAACGCGCGGGCGTGCACAAGGCATCGCGCTACGAGCCGGATCTCAACCCCACCTACCACGACCTGGCGGTCCACTACGGCACGACCGTGCTCCCCACCCGGCCTCGGTCTCCTCGTGACAAGGCGAAGGCGGAAGCCGCAGTTCAGAACGTAGAACGCTGGGTTCTCGCCCCTCTACGCAACCACACCTTCTTCTCCATGGGCGAGGCCCGAGGGGCCGTCGCTCCCCTTTGGGATCAACTCAACATCCGTCCCTTCCAGAAGCTCGATGCCACGCGCCGCTCCTTGTTCGAGGAGCTCGATCGACCGGCCCTCGGGCCGCTGCCGCCCACGCGCTTCGAGTTCGGCACGTGGCGGAAAGCTCGGGTCAACATCGACTACCATATCCAGGTCCAGAACCACTTCTACAGCGTCCCCCACGCCCTCGCCCGACGCGAGGTCGAGGTCCGCCTCACCGCCACGACCCTCGAGATCTACTTCGCCGGCCGCCGGGTGGCCGTCCACCCGTGTCGCCCTACGAGGGGCAGGTACAGCACCAACCCCGACCACATGCCGGCGGACCATCGGGCCCATCTCAAGTGGACCCCTGAGCGCCTCATCACCTGGGGCGGCACGCTCGGCCCTCACGCCGCCACCTTCATCGCCGAACTCATCGAGAGCCGGCCCCATCCGGAGCAAGCGTACCGCTCCTGCCTCGGGCTCATGAGTCTCGCCCGTGACTATCCGCCCCAACGCATGGATGCAGCCTGCCGCCGAGCCCTCACGCTCCGATCCCTCTCCTACCGCTCCGTCAAGTCGATCCTCCACTCAGGCCTCGATCGATACCCACAGCAGCAGGAACTCCAGCTCCGGCTCCCACCCGCGCACGACCATGTCCGTGGGCCCGCCTACTACCGCTCGACCCCCAACCCCAAAGGAGACTGACCATGCTCCAACAACCCACCTTCGACCTGCTCCACGAACTCCGCTTGCCCGGTATGGCCGCTGCCCTCGAAGAGCAGCAAGGCATGCCGGATCTGCGAGACCTCGACTTCCTGGATCGCCTCGCGCTCCTCCTCGAACGAGAGAAGACCGACCGCGCCAATCGCCGCTTCCAGCGTCTGCTCGGACATGCCTGGCTCAGGATCGATGCATCCATCGAGGACCTCGACTTCCGCCGCGCACGAGGCCTCGACCGCTCCCTCGTGCTCCGTCTCGCCGCCTCGGACTGGATCCACCAAGGTCAGAATCTCCTCATCACCGGACCCACAGGATCGGGCAAGTCGTTCCTCGCTTGTGCCCTCGGCCACCAGGCCTGTCGTCACGGCCTCTCCGTCCGCTACTCCCGACTCTCCCGCCTGCTCGATGAGGTCAGGATCGCCCGCGGCGACGGATCCTATCCACGCCTCCTCAAGCGTATCGCCCGTACTCAACTCCTGCTCATTGATGACTGGGGTCTCGCGCCCCTCGATGATGCCGGCCGTCATGATCTCCTCGAAATCCTCGACGACCGCTACGCTCGCCGCGCGACCCTGCTCACCAGCCAGGTCCCCGTCGATCTCTGGCACGACATCGTCGGTGATCCAACCTTCGGTGACGCGATCCTTGATCGCCTCGTCCACAACGCCCACCGTATCACCCTCAAGGGTGGTTCCATGAGACGCGTCTACGACTCCACTAAGGGAGGCAAATCCAAGGACCCTGACTGACCCTCTCCTGCGCTACCGGCTACCCACCCCCTCGGGTGGACGACATGGCTCGGAACGCCTGGTCGCCTTCGAGCGGTACGCGTGGTCGGCTTCGCCGGAATCCGCATGCTGAGGATGAGAGCTTCAATCGGCTGTCTGCCTTGCACCGTCAACCTTGGCTCGATCTTCTCCAGAGCGTCGCTTCAGAGAAGTCCATGGTTGGGGCGTCACGGCATCTCCTCTACGTGGGTCGAAGACGCTGACGGGTAGGTGAGGAACACGGCAGCGGTCCAACTTGGATTCGCCGCTGACGCTGTAGCAGAATCCCAAGACGTTTGAAAGCTTCGCGAGCGGATGTGACCGGCGAAGGACAGGATTCTATGCGGCGGACCTACAGGTCCAAGACGAGGCGGATTCCGGCCTCAACTCTCGACAGTGTTCCTGCCGAAGCCTTTCCGGTGCGCTCGTCGAGGTGATCACGATCCACGGTGACGAACTGCGTGACATTCGCGACCGAGTCCCGCGGCAAACCGGTTTCCTTGGACGGAAGCAGTGCGTTTCCGGGAGCGTCGAGGAGCCGAGTATTAGACGAGACAACGACGCCGATCACGGTACGGAGCCGACTCCGGTTGAAGGACTCGGACTGTAGAATGAGCACCGGGTGTCTGTGGCCAGGCTCTGACCCTCGTGGTTCTGCGAGGTCGGCCCACCAAATCTCTCCGCGGTGGACTACCACTCCGAATTGCCGATGGTCTTGGCCTGGGCCCTCCGAAACTCGGCCGGAAGTCGACTATCTACCTCGCCATACACCTCGTTCAATCGCGCGGTGATGTCGGCTCCACGGTGCTTAGCCAGGTACTCGGCCATGGCCGTGGAATACAATGCACTACGCGATACGCCCAACTCACTTGCGAGTTCTTCAGCGGATTCGAACACATCATCGGGAACTGAGATCGCCGTCTTCATGGTGTATTATACCATAGTATAACTGACGGGGGAAGCCTTCTACAACAAGGCATTTCTGCTGTTGCGGGATATCGGCGACGACGCGAGTCACTCGCCTTCAGTTCACGACTCTTTGCATACGGGCGGGCCGCGCAGCAGAGTCCCGAGACGGTAGTCCGCAGAGATATCTTGACCGGAGGGGCGTACTCGCCGTATTGTTATCCACAACGGATAACGGAGGTGGATAGCATGTGGGCTGGCCCAGCGTCTCTCTACGTACTCGTAGCCTTGGCGGACTCTCCCGCCCACGGGCTCGGCATTGCCGAGAACGTATCCCGATTCACCGACGGCGCCGTGCTCCTTGGGCCTGGGACGCTGTATCGAGTTCTCAAGGATCTCAGCTCTGAAGGACTCATCGCCCGGGCCGATCCACCTGAAGATGAGAATCCGCATCGCAAGTACTACGAGATTACGTCAGCCGGGCGCCTCCGACTCGAGGAGGCCCTCTCAGAGCTACGACTGGTAGTCACCGCCGCGACGCAGCGCCTCGACGTTCCCCAGCCGGCGGAGGCCTGAAATGCGGAGCGTGCGAGGGGTTCTACGCCAAGCGGCGGAGCGGATCGGGGATCGCCTCCGGATCCTGGAGCGAGACCGGCCCGACAATCCCATAGCAGTGTACCGATGGCTTTGGCGGGCCCTGGAACGGAGTTCTCCGTCTCCCGTCCGACTCCGCATCCGATTTGCCATGCTGCTTGTCCAGGATGCTCTCCTCCTGCTCGTTTGGGGCATCTTGCGGCCCTTCCGGTCTCACCGGTCAGTATCCTTGTGGGTGACGGCGGCGGCCTTGCTCGTTGCCGTGGCGTGGCCTCTCTCCATCCCTGACCCAGTCGAGATGCCAGAAGGGTCAGCGGAAGTGGCCGCTTCAGGTCGGCAGATCGGTCACGCCCGGATGGCGGTCTTGGCCAGCGGTCTCGTGCGCTTTGAGGACGAGCTGATGACTGCTTCGGAACTCCGCCACGTGGTCCGCTTCTTCGTTGTCAGGTCGGTCTCGGTGTCCGTGGATAGCACGACTACTGTCGGCGCAGTAGCCGAGGTGGCCGACCTCCTGAGGGAGGAAGGCATCGAAGCGGTCGGCCCTGCGAAGCTGAGCACGCCTGCCCGGCGGTAGGGTTCCTATCCGGGGCGGCTCATAGCCTGCGGCAACAAGGGATTCCCGCTGCGCAGACGAACCGGAGGGCGGCTGGTCGAACCTGATCGGCTTGGTCATCCCGGCGCCGACCGCGGCGCCTTCAGCAGCCAGTGGACGGGCGGGTCCCCGAGCGCGTAGTCTGTGGATGCGTGGGTCTTCGTGGTCCGCAGCTAGAGCTCGCCTGAGACTCGGTGCTGGCTGTTGCGCGTCCTGCTTGACGAGTACCTCCCGCACGATCTGGCCTCTCTCTGGAGGTTACGAGGCGGATACCGTTGTGGGGCGCGGATGGTCGGGAACCAAGAACGACGAATTGATGCGGCTGGCGTCCGCCGGCTACGAAGCCTTACCCACCAGGGACAGGCGGCTTCCAGACCAGCGGCGGATCCAAGACCTTCCTTTCGCGGTGTGCTGATCGCTGCGCCGTCGAACC
The DNA here is from genome assembly GCA_029262115.1 of Gemmatimonadota bacterium. Lineage (GTDB taxonomy): Bacteria > Gemmatimonadota > Gemmatimonadetes > Longimicrobiales > Gaopeijiaceae > JAJCZZ01. Next base: position 4,739 of record JAJCZZ010000051.1, read on the forward strand.
GAATCGCGGACCTTCGACCGATGGTCCCGCGGCTTCTGGAAGCCCTCGACTCCGTCGCGCGAGGTACCTCGACGGAGTCGCCTCTTCCTCCTGGCAAGGAATTGCTGCTAGCGGGGTAGGCTGCGGGGTCCGTCGCACTCGCCTAGCGGCTCGCGCTCCGGATCGGCATTGTGGTCCGTAGCAGAAACCCGGAGTCGTTAGTGAGCCTCGGAAGGGGACGGTGGTGTGACTGGCGAGGGAACAGCTTGGGACTTGTCGCTATGGCGGCGATTGGCGGCCGAGTTCGTGGTGATTGTTGTAGGTGTCCTGGTGGCGTTAGGAGTCGACGCCGCCCGGGACGCTCGCGAGGATCAGATCCGCGGGGCCGCCTACCTACAGCAGCTTCGCGCGGACCTGTCGGCGACGGCAGACGGCGTGGCGGATGCGATCGCAGTTGATCGACGAGCGCGAGAGGGTGCCGACCGACTCCTGGAGGCACTTACCTCCGGTCCTCTCCCGCCCTCGGACTCTCTCGCAGCTTGGGTCCTCTCAACCACCAACTCCTCTGCGTCGTTCTATCCAACGATGGGAACGGTTACGGCCTTAGTCGAGAGTGGTGAGCTCCGTCTCCTTCGAGACGAGAGGCTTCGGCAGTATGTGCTTGAATACCACAGCAGCGTAGAGGGTGCTTTACGCATCGTCGACGCGGTGGACCCGCACATGTGGCGGACTCTGGAACGTCTTGGGGGCATGCTCAGCTGGAACGCGTTGATCCGACCAGAAGAAGCCCAGCGATTCTCGGTTGACTGGGCGTCGCTAGCGGCGGACCGCGACTTCCACGGCGCCATCTACGATCTACGGTTGGCGGCGCAGAACCGTCTGTTCGCCCTGAACTCTCTTCGAGGCGGCCTTGAGGCTCTCTCGGAGGATTTAGAGCGATCGTCCCGATGAGTTCCGCGGGCTGAGGCTCTTTGACTGGCAGTTGCCCCTGCACGGTAAGCTGTTGTGGCGGCGACACCTACCGCTCTTGTCTTGGCGGCGAGTTCATGGGTGTGGGCTCGGTCGTGTCCCTCGGAGGTGACTCGGTGGCCGTGTGGGATCCTGAACGACGTCGGGTGTCCGTATTCAGGACGGACAGCCGTCTGCTTCGAGAGGTCGATCTCCGCGAGCTTGCTTCTCTCCCATGGATTGCGGCTCCGAGCATGCTCGAGCGGAGCGCTCGCACGTATCTGCTCCCCTCCGGTCCGGGCGCGTGGGTGTTGTTTGGTGTCGGGATGCTGGGTCCTGGCGACGGAGTCCGGCGGGTGGCGGTCCCCTCGTATCGACTGAGCGCCAGCGGGGGGGAGCTCGTAGCTCTCGGCTCCTTTCCCGGCGAATCCACCTTCCTCAACGACCAGACAGGTGCAGCGCCGTATCCGTTGGGACCGGACAACTATGGCGCCACAACGACGGAAGCCCTCGTCGTCGGGACGGCGGAGGCCGCGGAGGTCCGGTGGTATTCAGCCATGGGGGCCCTTACTCAAATCGGGCGCTGGGCCGGACAGGCTACGCGCGTGAGTTCGTAGCTCTTGCTGGATTTAAACGAGTGCCGGGGGAGGCGGGGTCTGGTCACTCGGTGCTCCTCCCAGAGAGTAGCTTTTCGTTCGGCGGTTTGGGCGTCCGAAGCGCAGGCCATCTCCTGACAAGGATACCTGGCCGGGCTGGCTGAGCGGGGCCGGAGTACTCGGCTCGCACCTCGCACCCCGGGTCGCATCGTGCTCCCGGCAGCAGAATTCCCAAGGAGTTAGGCATCGCCCAGGCACCGGGACCTCGTGGACGGGCGATGGCCTCCCAAGCTGCGGACGGCAGCCACGCTGTGAGATCAGCCTCCGAGCAGCTCCCGCGATTCGGTAAGGCTCGCCTCGGCCACGTCCGTGCCTCCGTCCAGCGATTCGCGGGCCTCCGCCTTTCTCGCTAGGGTCAACGAACCAGCGGCGCAGCCTGCACCCGCCAGGGCGAACACGGGGCCCAACTCGAGAAACCCCGCTCCAACGCCCGTGGCCAAGGCGAGGACCCCAGACAACAGAAGGCCCCCCACGGCCCCCCATCCTGCAAAGCGCGGAAGCGACATCTGATCGAACCTGAGACGGCCCTCAGCGATCCCCAGGACCCCAGAGAAGGTGACGCCGGCGAGAAAGCCGAGCAGGCCAAAGAAGAGGGGAAACGGGACCTCCGGGGGATTACCGAATGCGAGCGCTACCAACAGGAGGATGAGGCCTGCGCCGAACCATGCTGCCGCCCAGGTCAGGCCCATCCCGATCGCGCCGCGGATGCGTCTCCGCCACTTCCTCATTACCACCTCCCTCTGCACTTGGTACCTACCCTACCGCCGATGCCGCCTCCTATGTACTTAACAAGCATATGTACTTTGTTTAGCAAAGTACATGACCGGGAAGTGGTTCCAGGTGAGCGGACCAGCCATACCGTGGCGCCGGGCCGAGAGTGCGCCCCTACCGTCGCGGGGGGCGATGCCTAACACGCGACTCGTGCAGTCGCGGTGAGCGTTGAAGTTCGCGCGCACCGCGCTCGGCGCACATGTCGCCGCGCGGGACGCCACTCAGCCTGCGGGTCGACCGAGAGGTGGTCCGGGGTACCAGATAGGTTGAGTTCAAGGAGAGGCATGGCGATGGCGAGAAAGGAACGGGTTCGTGACCTTTTGGAGCGCCTGCCTGACGACTGCTCCATCGATGACGTGCTGTACCATCGGTATGCGGTCCTGGCGATTGAACATGGCCTGGCGGACGCCGAAGCTGGTTGCACCATCCCGCACGAGCAGGTGGCCGAGGAGGTGAGAAAGAGGCGACTGTTTGGCGACTGTTTGGCGAATGTTCAAGGCGGTAGAGGATGCTCGGGCGGACCAAGAGATCGTACCGAGTCCGTCGCCGCACGCGTCGATTGAGGAGATCGTGGATCGCACCTGGGGCGGCGAGGTCGACGCCCCACCGCTAGCGGTCCCGCGCCTCGGTGTATCAACGACGTATTCCCCCGGCGTCAGGATAGTTGTCGCATGGAGTGGGAGGGGGTGTGTCCGGATGCGCCGAAACGCTCAACTCGTCTCCGCGTTCGGCGAGGTGGTTGCGGAGGGCGAGCTGGATACGGTCACGTACCCTCACCCGATCTCAGGTCCTTTCATCTCCAATATGATACCAAGAAGTTGAGCTTCTAAGCTGGCACTTCTCTCGGCTTCGAGCGCCTCGCTCTTTGCCCGGGCTTGCAGCCTCCCTCACGCCACCCGCCGATCCATCACCCGGTACTGCACGGCCTCCAGCACGTGGGGTTCACGCACCCGCTCGGACCCGTCCAGATCCGCGATCGTCCGCGCCACCCGGAGGATCCGGTGATACGCCCGTGCAGACAGCCCGAGCCCGTCGACCGCGTGCTGGAGCAGGCTCACAACCTCACGGGCGGGTCGGCCAAGGCGCCGGAGCGCGGCTCCCGACAGGTGGGCGTTGGTGTACACGTCCGGTAGCTCGCGATACCGCCGCGTCTGCACCGCGCGTGCCCCCGCCACGCGCTCCGCGACCATCGCCGACGACTCGCCGGGCGCCCTTGCCTCCAGGTCGACGAACCGGACGGGTGGGACCTCCACATGAAGGTCGATGCGGTCCATGAGCGGACCTGACACCCGGCCCCTGTACCGTGCCACCGCACCGGGGTCGCACACGCATCGGTCCGAGCCGTCGCCCTGGTAGCCACACGGGCACGGATTCATTGCGGCAACCATCACGAACCTGGCTGGAAAGCGGAGCGAGCCCCGGGCCCTGGACAGCGTGATTGTGCCCTCTTCCAGCGGCTGTCTGAGCGATTCCAGGGCCGAGCGTCGGAACTCCGGGAGTTCGTCGAGGAAGAGGACTCCGTGGTGCGCGAGGCTGATCTCGCCCGGCCTGAGCGGATTTCCCCCGCCGACGAGGCCGGCGTTCGAGACCGTGTGGTGCGGAGCTCGGAACGGGCGCCGGGTGAGGATGGAGTCGCCGGGCTGGAGCCGGCCCGCGACCGAGTGGACCCGCGTGATCTCCAGCGCCTCAGGGAGCGACGGCGGTGGCAGGATGCCGGGTAGTCGGCGCGCGAGCATGGTCTTGCCCCCACCCGGCGCTCCGAGAAAGAGGAGGTTGTGACCACCAGCCGCCGCGACTTCGAGCGCTCGCTTGGCGAGCACCTGCCCTCGAACGTCACGGAAGTCAGGGTCGGAAGAGCGGCGACGGCCGAGGAGGGCACGAGGATCGACGCGCACGGGTATGAGCGGACACGCCCCTGTGAGGTGCTCGCACAACGCCCCTAGCGACGAGGCACCAAGCACCTCGATCTCTCCCACGGCAGCGGCCTCGCGAGCGTTGCATTCCGGCACGACCAGCGTGTCGATCCCGACCGCAGCACACGACGACGCGACCGACAGCGCTCCACGTACCCGCCGAATGGAACCGTCGAGACTGAGTTCGCCCAGGAACGCCGTCCGGTCGAGCGCTTCGGGCGGGAAGACGCCCGCCGCGGCCAGGAGCCCGACGGCGATGGGTAGATCGAAGGCCGTGCCCTCTTTCCGGATATCTCCGGGCGCGAGGTTCACCGTGATGCGCCGAGGCGGAAGAGGCTGTCCCATGCTCCGAAGCGCCGCAGTGACCCGCTCACGACCCTCCCGCACGGCACCCTCGGCCAGCCCGACCACCGTGAAGCTGGGCAGGCCCGACGCGAGCACCACTTCCACCCGAACCGGGTGGCTGTCGACGCCCCGAAGGGCCGCGGTGGCGACGTGCGCGAACATCGACCAAGGTCGGGTGCGATTCGGGGCGGTCCCATGCCGGGAAGGGCCCGGTTCGCACGGCACCCCGACCGCCGGGAAAGCGCAGCGGCCCTGCACAGGACGGACACGCCTCCCTACGGATCCTTCGCGGCCCTCGCCTGCCTGAGCTGGCCGGCCCCGGCCACCGCCACACCGAGTAGGACCGCCCCTTCCAGACCGCGGTCGAGCATCGCCAGGCCGAGGCCGATGAGCACGAATCCAACTCCCGAGATCCAGAGGCCCGCGACCGCTCTCACCGTCTGCCGGCCACGCAGCACCTGGACCGCCGGAGCAACGAGCAGGACGGCCGCGAACGCCAGCGCGGCGAGGGAGAATACCCGAAGAATCTTTACGGCCTCCACCATCCCCCCGATTCGTGAGATTCGTCGACGACCCTGAACGTCCTTCATCTACATCGTTCCCAGCGCCGACGCGAATCGGACGACCGTTACGGACGGGACATCGTCCGCACCCCACTCCCCGGGCATCTGAGGGAACGCAGAATGGCCGGTCACCGCTTCACCGCGCATTGCGCGAATGGAGCCGTTCGCGTCCACACACCCGGCCTCGGTCGGCCAAAAAAATCCGATAAAGCTCCACAACCCTTGGAGACAGGTCGTCTCGGGGGCGTCTTCGGAGCTCTGCGGGCGTCGGCACTCCTGGTCCAGGTGATCATCCGTTGCGCATCGACGTCAGCACGCATTCTCCCGAGCATCCCCTAGCACGTAGTCCCCACACAATCCCGATTGATGGATTCGGTGGGCGCGGTACCTTCGTCCATGTCGAGTCCCCGCCGCGACGCCCGCGCCGTCGATCCGCCGCCGTCGCGACTCCAACTCACGGTCGCGTTCGCCAGCGTCTACGTGATCTGGGGCTCGACGTATCTGGCCATCCGTTTCGCGATCGAGACGATGCCGCCCCTTCTGATGGCGGCGGCGCGTTTCTTGACCGCCGGGGCGATCCTGTACGGGTGGGCTCGTGCCAGTGGGGCCGCTCGTCCGACCGGCGCGCAGTGGCGTGGCGCGGCGGTCGTCGGCGCCCTGCTCCTCCTGGGCGGAAACGGCGCGGTGGTCGTTGCCGAGCAGTGGATTCCTTCGGGGATGGCCGCACTTCTGGTCGCTGCGGTCCCGCTCTGGATGGTCCTGATCGACTCGGTGTGGGGAGACCGCGTGCGCCCGTCGGGCCGGGTCGTTACCGGTCTGGTTGCGGGCTTCGGAGGGGTCGCGTTGCTCGCGGGCTCGCCCGGCGTGGGTGCCGGAGGCCCGGAGGAGTACTTCGGCATGCTCCTCCTCCTTGCGGGTGGCCTTGCCTGGGCCACCGGATCGATCGTCTCCCGGCACGTGCAACGTCCGAACCGGCCGCGCCTTTTCGTGGGGATGCAGATGCTGGTGGGTGGGGCGTTGCTCCTGCCGGCCGGGGCGGTGATGGGAGAGTTCGGGCAACTCGATCTGGCGGGCGTCTCGACCGTCTCCTGGGCGGCCCTCGTCTACCTGGTGCTGTTCGGGGCCATCATCGGATACTCGGCCTACATCTGGCTGCTCACGGCGGTGCCGCCTGCCTTGGCGGGGACGTACGCCTACGTGAATCCGGTGGTGGCGATGTTCCTCGGGTGGTGGCTCGCGAGCGAGCCGATATCTTCCCGGTCGTTGGTAGCGGCCGCGATCATCATCGGTTCTGTTGTCGTTATCACGACCGAGAGAGCCGCGCGGTAATGTCCCTCCCCACCCATCCAAGCACCGCCCATGTGGACAGCACAGGGAGCCCTGGGACAGGCCCTCGACGAGGCCGAAGGGCTGATGCCGCCCATCATTCCGGGTCTCGATCAGCGGATCGAAGCCAAGATCATCATGTCGGTGATCGTGGTGGCGCTTCTCCTGTTCACCCGCCGGGCGGTCCTGGCGGTAGTGAACCGTCGGGTGGAAACCCCGATGGTTCGGTACAAGTGGGCCAAGTATTCGGCGTATGGGGCGTTCACCGTCGGGCTTCTGTCCATCTTCCAGATCTGGTTCGTCCTCCAGTCGCTGGGGACCTTCCTGGGGCTGCTCTCCGCCGGACTCGCCATCGCCCTGAAAGACCTCGTGGCGGATCTGGCGGGATGGCTCTTCATCCTCTGGCGGCGCCCTTTCGACCTGGGCGATCGGATCCAGTTGGGCGAGCACTCCGGTGACGTGGTGGACATCCGCATCTTCGCGTTCACGCTCATGGAAATCGGCAACTGGGTCAGCGCGGATCAGAGCACCGGGCGGATGATCCACATGCCGAACTCCAAGGTGTTCAGTGAGCCTCTCGCGAACTACACCTCTCGATTCCCGTTTCTGTGGAATGAACTCAAGGTGCTCGTGACCTTTGAGAGCGACTGGAAGAAGGCCAAGGAGGTTCTCAACACGATCTCTCTGGACGAGACCGAGGGCGTGAGCAAGGAGGCGGAACGCACGCTGCGACAGACCACCAACCAGTTTCCCATCCACTACAGGAAGCTGACACCGGTCGTCTACACGTCGGTGGAGGACAGCGGGATCCTTCTGACCATTCGCTATCTGTGCCGGCCGCGGCAGCGGAGGGGCACCGCCGAGGCCATCTGGGAACGTATTCTGGACGCGTTCGACGCCGCGGACGACATGGATTTCGCGTATCCCACGCAGCGGTTGTATTTGAATCCGATCGAGGGCAAGGAGGGTGCGCGTGCCACTTGGGCCCCGTTGTCGGACAGCGCGAATTCGCCGTAATTGAGATACCGATGGCTGCGCCGGACGCGTGCCGCACGGCCCTCCCCAGATCTCGGCTATGCCCTCCCACTACCTCGACTTCGCTGCCACGTCGGCTGTTCGACCCCAGGTCGTAGCGGATGCTGTCCATCGCTTCCTGACCGAGTGCGGAGCCACGCCGGGGAAGGGGGGACACGCCCCAGCCGTCGAGGCCGGACGGGTGGCGCTGCGCTGCCGGCGATCCGTGCAGGAGATCCTCGGAGTCCAGGGAGATCCTGGCCGGGTTGCTTTCATGCAGAACGCCACACAAGCCATCAACACCGCCCTGTGGGGACTTCTGCGGCCGGGCGACGCGGTCTGCGTGACCGTCTTCGACCACAATGCGGTGCTCCGGCCTGCCGACTACCTTGCACGCACGCGGGGGGTCGAGGTACGGATGATCCCGGGCTCTCCGGATGGCGAGCTCGACCTCGACGCAGCCGAGCAACTGATTCCCGGGTGCCGGGTCGTCGTCGTGAACAGTGCGTCGAACGTTCTGGGTACGCGGCTTCCACTCCGGACCCTCAGCGCGCTGGCGCATGAGGCCGGAGCCGTCGTCCTGCTGGACGCCGCGCAGGGTGCCGGGCACTTTCCGATGCACGCGGCCGAAGACGGCGCCGACGTGGTCGCCTTCACCGGGCACAAAGGGATGCTCGGCCCCCAAGGGGTCGGCGGCTTATGGGTGCGGGTCGGGTTGGACATCGAACCGCTGCTGAGGGGGGGGACCGGTGGAGACTCGAAACGCCGGGAGATGCCGGCCGACCTCCCGGACCGGCTCGAGGCGGGGACGGTCAACGCACCGGGTCTGGCGGGGCTGGAGGCGGGCATCCGCTGGGTGCTCGACCGGGGCGTCGATCAGCTTGGGGCCCACGAATCGCGTCTGAAGACGATGTTGTGGGACGGCCTGGATGCCATGTCAGGCGTGTCGGTTCTGTCTCCGAGAGCGCCGGACGGGGTCGGGCTGGTGACGATCGCGGTCGACGGTGTCCTGCCGTCCGCCGTTGCCGAGACTCTGGACAGGGGCTTCGGCGTCCACGTCCGACCGGGTCTCCACTGTGCGCCGGAGGCCCATCGTGTGTTGGGCACGTTGGACTACGGAGCCACACGAATTTCGGTGGGCTGGAGCAGCACGGAACAAGATGTGCAACAGGCCTTGGTCGCCGTGGAGGCGGCCCGAAGCTCCTGATGAACGTCGAACTGGTGAACGTCGAACCCGGGGAACCATGCGCCTGTTCATCGCTCTGAACTTGCCGAAGAGGGAACGTCAGCGCATCGAGCGCGCGTCCGGACCGCTCCGGGACGAGGGACGGCCCGTCAAATGGGTCGATTCGGACAGCTACCACGTCACGCTGAAGTTCCTGGGCCAGGTTCGGGCCGACCGCCTGGAGCGGATCCGGGAGGCGATGGCCAAGGTGGCCGGCGCGACTCGGTCGTTCGAGGTCGACCTGGGTGGATTCGGGGCGTTCCCGACCATCCGAAGACCTGACACGATCTGGTTGGGGGTGAAGGCGAGCCCGGAGTTGCGGTGTCTGAAACAGGACCTCGAGTGGGCCCTCGGCGACTGTGGTTTCGAAGCCGAAACGCGTGCGTTCCACCCCCACGTGACGCTCGGCCGCGCGGATGCCGGGGGGGGCGCGGGGGACTTCCGCGGACTGGATGACGTGGTCGCGGGTATGGAGTTCGATGGCTCCGTTGCGGTTCGGTCGGTGGATCTGATGCGGAGCAGGATTTCGAAAGCTGGAGCGCAGTACTCGGTCGAGTTCAGCGCGCGCCTTGCAACCTCCTGAGGTTTCGTGATTCGGATGTTCAAGAGAGGTGTGTTTCTGATCATCCTCCTGGGGGCGGCCTACGCCGGCTTCCGCTGGGGGCCGGCGGTCTTTCCCGGCCTGGAGCGCATGATCTTCATGGAAGCCGACGACCGGGGCTCCGGGGCGGGTCCGTCCCCTGAACTGGCCGACGCGACGTTGGACCGCTTCGAGGCGTTCCGGCAGGGGACGACGGGCGATCGCCTGGCCCTCAGCTCAGACGAATTGACGTCGGTCATCCGGTATTCGCTCCCGGGCATCCTGCCACCGGGCGTGCACGATGCCTCGGTGGAGCTGTCGGACGGTCGGGCCAATGTGTCGGCACGGTTGGCCGTGCGGGACTTCCCCGAACTCCCGGACGTCGATGCGGTGGTTGGGCTGCTTCCGGACACGGTCCTCATCGAGCTTCGCGGCGAGCTCGAGCCCTACGACCAGGCGCATCTGGCTCTGGTGGTCGACCGCGTGCGCGCCGCGCGGATTCCCCTACCCAACCGGATGGTCAGTGAAGTCCTGGCCGGGCTCGCCGGTGAGAGGAGGCCGGGACTTCAGGACGACGCGCTGGCCGTTCCGCTCCCGGACGGCTTGTCCTCGGTGGTCATCGAAGGAGACAGTCTCATCATGACCGCCAAACGCGCAGAGGGCTGATGGCTCGGATCCTCATTATCGACGACGAACGTTCGATCCGGGACATCCTGGGTCAGGTGTTCGAGTACGAAGGCCACGAGGTTCTCACGGCTGAGGACGGCCCGGACGGCGTGGACCGGGTGCAGGACTTCCACCCCGACGTCATCTTTTTGGACGTGAAGATGCCGGGGATGGACGGGCTCGATGTCCTCGAGCGCCTCCGCGAACACGCGCCTCTCACGCCGGTCGTCATGATCTCGGGACACGGCACCATCGACACGGCCGTGGAAGCCACTCGAAGGGGAGCGTACGACTTTTTGGAGAAGCCGCTCGACACGGCGCGCCTTCTCGTGACGCTGCAGCGGGCCCTCGAGCTACGGGGACTCACCGAGAGCGTCGCCGCCCTCCGCAGCGAGGTCGAAAGCCGGTACGAGATCGTGGGCACGTCGTTTACCGTGAGACAGGTACTCGAACGCATCGAGCGGGTCGCACCCACCGGCGCCCGCGTACTCATCACAGGCGAGAACGGGACGGGAAAGGAGCTGGTCGCACGAGCCATCCACCGTCTGTCGGATCGGGCGGAGGGCCCGTTCGTCGAAGTGAACTGCGCGGCCATCCCGTCCGAGTTGATCGAGTCCGCTCTTTTCGGCCACATCAAGGGATCGTTCACCGGCGCGGTGTCCGACCGGGCCGGGAAGTTCGAGCAGGCCGACGGTGGGATCCTGTTCCTGGACGAGATCGGAGACATGTCGTTGGCGGCCCAGGCCAAGGTGCTGCGCGCCCTGGAGCAGGGTGTGGTGACCCGAGTTGGTGGGGCCAGCCCGGTCGAAGTGGATGTCCGGGTCGTTGCGGCCACCAACAAGGAGTTGGAGAAGGAGATCGAAGAAGGGCGATTCCGTGAAGACCTGTTCTACCGGTTGAACGTCGTCCCCATCCACATCCCTCCGCTGCGCGAGCGGCGGGAGGACATCCCGATGCTCGTCCAGCACTTCCGTGAGCGCATGGCCGAAACCGACCGCGTCGTGCCGAAGGAGTTCACGGAAGACGCCATCGCTCGGTTGGTGGCGATGCACTGGCCCGGCAACGTGCGGGAGCTCCGGAACACCGTCGAGCGGTTGCTCATCCTGGCGCCGGGGGATCGCGTGCGGGCGGATGACGTCGAACTGCTCGCTTCCGGCCGATCGCCCGGTTCGGGGCTGAGCGGCGATCTGCTCGGCGCGGATACCTTCTCGGATTTCAAAGAGATGGCGGAGCGCGCCTTCATCCTGCAGAAGCTGAGGGAGCACGACTGGAACGTGGCCGAGACCGCCCGGCAGGTCGAAATGCCGCGGTCGAACCTCTACAAGAAGATCGAAAAGTACGGGTTGGTGCGCGAGGACTGAACACCCGCGCGCCCGGTCTTGTGGATCGGTGGCGACCCGTCTATCGTTGGCTCACAATTCAAGAGTTCGGCGGGTGGGTCATTACGGAAGCCGGTGTGAATCCGGCGCGGCCCCGCCACTGTGAGAGGTACGAACGCGGAAGAGGTACCGCCGCGCTTCGTAACGGCTGCTCGAGAAGCCACTGGGGGGTTCAACCTCCGGGAAGGCGAGCGGACCGGCCTTGAGCCAGGAGACCTGACCCACCCGCGGCAACGCCACCGTCTCCGTGGGAGGGACCGGCGCGCTTCGGGCATTTCGGCCCGTACCGCACCCCCGTGTTCCCGAGTGGAGACACGGGTTTTTTCATGCGCAACGCTCGCGTGGGTCGAGCAGGTCGCCGGGTTTCCCGTTTGGGAGCCCTCGTGTCGCTGGCCATTATAGGCCATACCGCTGCCGCAGCCGGCCAGGTAGCTGATACAATGCGGGTCGTCACGCTCGTGCCGGCGGCGACCAGCATCCTTCATGCCCTGGGACGTGCGACCAGCGTCGTCGGGCGTTCCCATGAGGATCGCACGGTTGGAGTGGAGGCCGCCGTCGACGTGGGGCGTGTCCTGGCGCCCGACGTCGAGCGGATCCATGCCCTCGACCCGCACGTGGTCATCGTGGGGGTGGGAGCCGATCGGCTTCGACGACTGCGGGGTCTGGACCGCGGGAGCGTGGCGCTGGTAGCGCTCGATCTCCGCCGACTCGCCGGAGTCGGCCGAGCCGTGCGAGACGTGGGCCGCGCGGTCGACGAGGAGCCCAAGGCCGAGTCGCTGGCGGACTCCATCGACGGGAGGCTGGCGGCGATTGCCGATCAGCACGCTGGGCCCGGACGAACCGTGCTCTGGGTCGTCGGTGACGCGCCCGTCGTAGCCGCGGGTCGGAACACCTTCCTTGGCGACCTGCTCGGCGTCGTCGGTGCGGTCAACGTGATGGAGGGCGGGACGGCGTGGCCGCGTCCCTCCAGCGAGGAGCTCCTCGTGCATGACCCCGACCTGATCCTCTGGAGTGCTCCCGGCTCGTCCGTCACCTCGAGACGACCCCCCTGGTCGGCGCTCCCCGCCGTCCGTGAAGGAAGGGTGGTCGTCCTACCACCCGATCGATGGCTGAAAGCCGGTCCAGATGTCGTGGGCCTTGCCGAAGACCTCGCACGAATCATCCACGGTGCCGCTGCACCGACTGCGGTTGCACCCACTGGAGCGCCGACATCATGAATCGTTCATACCTCGTCCGTCTCACCCTCGCCGCCGCATGCCTGGCCGTCGCGCCCGCGGCCGCCCAGGAGGTCCCCTACAGCCTCGAGGGCTTCGTGGTGACCGCCACGCCGACACCGCGGCCCCTCGCGCTCTCGTCGACCCACGTATCGGTTCTGGACGGCGCCGAACTGCGGGCCGCCGGCCACTCCCGTGTCGTCGATGTCCTGCGCGATGTGCCGGGATTGGCGGTCGTGCAGGGCGGCTCGTTCGGAGCCGCGACGTCGGTCTTCCTCCGCGGGGGGGAGAGCAACTACGTCCTCGTGCTCATCGACGGCGTCCAGGTTAATCAACCGGGCGGAGCCTTCGATTTCGCCGGACTCGACCTTGACAACGTGGAGCGGATCGAAGTGGTGCGTGGGGGTGCGAGCGCGCTGTATGGATCCGACGCGGTGGCCGGGGTCATCCATATCATCACGAGCGCGGGTCGGGGCCGTCGGGAGGGATCACTGGGTCTTCGTGCCGGCAACTTCGGCCGACTCGATGCCTCGGCCCGAGCCGCGGGAAGCTGGGAGCGGGCTTCTTACTCCCTCAGCCTGTCCCGCACGTCCACGGAGGGCATCCATCCCTTCAACAGCGACTTCACCAACCGGGTGTTCTCGGGAGGCGTCACGCTGTCACCTGACGAGGGCACGCGTGCCCGTCTCACCCTTCGTCTCGCGGATCGCCGCTACCACTACCCGACCGACGGGTCGGGTAGAGCGGTCGACACGAACTCGTTCTCGTTCGGTGACGAGACGACCGTCGGGGTCGAATTGTCCCGTCGCCTGGCGGCCCAGCACACCTTCACGGTCCGGCTCGCCCACAGCCAGAACGACGGGGGGACGGACGACGCTCCCGACAGCCCGCTCGATTCGTTGGGCTTCTACGGATTCACCAGCCTCGATCACGTTCGGCGCTCGGCGGCCGAAGTCCGGCTGGACTCGGAGTTCTCCGACGTCGTCGTCAGCGCGGGAGCGGAACTGGAGGACCAGGACCAGCGCTCCTTCACGGAATCGTTGTCCCAGTTCGGCCCTTCGTCGGGCCGGAGCGAGTACGATCGGTGGAACCGGGCAGGGTACCTCCACGTCGTCGGGGGCCGCGGGCGTGCCGGCTTCAACGCCGGGGCCCGCGTGGAAGACAACGAGCAGTTCGGTACGTCGGTGAGCTGGCAGGTGGGTGCCTCCGCCGAGGTGGTGGCGGGGAGCCGGCTGCGTGGCGCGGTCAGTCGCGCGATCAAGGAGCCCACCTTCTTCGAGAACTTCGCAACCGGCTTTGCGGTGGGGAATCCCGACCTCCGCCCGGAGGAGGCCACCTCCTGGGAGATCGGCGCGGATCTCGACCTTCGCGCTGTTCCCGGCGTACTCCGGGTGACGTGGTTCGACCAGACGTTCAGGGATTTGATTCAGTACACGCCGTTCACCGCGAGCCCGGGCGACCCGAACTTCCTCAACATCGGTGAAGCCGATGCGGAAGGAGTGGAGGCCGAAGTGCGCGCGGAGATCGCCGGCTTCGGGGGGGCCTTCGGTCTCACGTGGTTGCGCACCGAGGTCGTCGACCCCGGCCCCGACGATGGCCCGGGCTCCGAGTTTGTGACCGGAGAGCGGCTGCTTCGCCGTCCGGAACACGTGATCTCGGCCCAGCTCACGCGACGTCTGCCCGGCGGCGCGACCGCCCAGGTCGCCTTCCGACGAGTGGCGGCCCGGGATGACCGCGACTTCTCTACGTTTCCCGCCACGCGCGTCCTGCTCGACGCGTACCACGATCTTCAGGTCGGCGCATCGGCGCCCCTTGGCCCGAACCTCTCGATCCTCCTTCGGGGTCAGAACCTCTTGGACGAGTCCTTCGAGGAGGCCTTCGGTTTTCGCGCCCCGGGGCGCACGGTCCAGGTAGAGGCGCGTGTGCACTTCGGTGGGCGATGAGCGGCACCGCCCGGCGGGTCGCCTCGTTGATCCCGAGTGGAACGGAGATCGTGTCGGCTCTGGGAATGGCCGACGTTCTGGTCGGCCGATCGCACTGCTGCGATTACCCTCCCGAAGTGGGGGAGCTGCCGATTCTGTGCGAGCCCAAGGTGGATCCGGGACGGCCCAGTCACGAGATCGACCGGACGGTCAGGGGCCTCATGCAGGACGGTCTGAGCGTCTACCGCGTGCTGGTCGATCGCGTGCGCTCGGTCGAACCCGATCTGATCGTGACCCAGGACCACTGCGACGCGTGTGCGGTGTCGTTGGGCGATGTGCAGGAGGCCGTCCACTGCCTGGGGATGCCGGATACACGGATCTGTTCGCTGAATCCACACGACTTGAACGGAGTCCTCGACGACGTCCGGGCGGTGGGCGCGGCCCTTGGCGTCCATGAGCGCGGGGAGGCGCTCGCGGCTTCCATGGCGGCCGAGTTTCGCAGCATCGCGGAGTCGACGTCGGCAGCGACGCGCCGACCCACGATCGCGCTGGTGGAGTGGTTGGCGCCCCCCATGGTGGCGGGCGGTTGGATACCGGAACTGGCTCGAATCGCCGGCGCCGAGCCGGTAATCGTCGACCGGCCCGGCCACTTCGTCGAGGCGTCCTGGGCCGAGATCGGGGCGGCCGACCCGGACATTGTCGTGTTCCTCCCGTGCGGCTTCGATGTGGACCGGGGGCTTCGTGAACTCGACGCGCCGGAGGTCCGGGGCCCGGCCGCCGAATTGGCGGGCGGCGCCCCTGGTGGTGCGTTCGTCGTGGATGGAGACGCCTTGTTCAATCGGCCGGGTCCGAGGCTGGTCGAGAGTGCTCGGCTGCTTGCGGCGTTGATCGACCCCGCCCGCTTTCCGGGCGTCCTCGAAGGAATGGAAGACGCCTGGGTCGCCTGGCCGGAGCCGGGTCAATCGCGCACGATTTCGAGCCCGTCCGGGAGGGCGTACAGGGCATCGACCGTCTTGTAGTCCTGTGCGGACGGTGCGGTGGCGGTGTTGACGGGATACATCAGGTCGCGGCGGTTGTCGCTGTGACCCAGACCGAGTGCGTGTCCCATTTCATGCGCCGCGGTCAGACGTAGCTGTCGGGGTGTGATGACCGTGCCTCGGGCCGGGCTACGGGTCGCCAGCGACAGCCGGCGCACGCTCAGTCCACTCTGCGGACTCCAACTGGTTTCCGCCCAGCCCAACACGTTCCCACCGAGGCTCCGGGTCCACCGAACGGCGAAGTCGGCGTCCCTCGTGCCTCGCTCGTCGACCACGACGGGGAACGGCTGTCCGTTCCACGCGCGGATCCCGGCCGCGGCGGCGCGTTGAAGGTCCCGAGCGGTCGATGGCTCCTCGAAGTCCGGGGCAGGGACGTGCACCACCATGGTCCCGGAAAAGCCCTTCCATCGGCGCACGACGAGCCGGTTTTCGTCGTCGATGGCCCTGCACAGGTAGCCCGCATTCGGGCACACGTCGTCGGCCACGCGCCGCTCGGGCGCTTCGGGTGAAGGACCCACGTCGTCCTCCGAAATGCAGTCCGCGGCCGCGGGGGCGCAGTCGGCAGGGGCGGCCGGAGCCGGTCGTCGGCCGTTCACCATCGTTACCGTCGCGGCGACCCCTCCGAGCAGGGCGAGGCCCGTCAGCGTGCGGGAGGCACGAGCCATCGAGGTGCAACCTCCGTGGATCCGGGGACGTCGAAAGGAGAGCGGGGCGCGGACCACTCCTGGCCCCGAGGTCAATTATGTGAAGACGGATCGCAGCGCGCGACCGGACATGACGACAGGAACGGTGGTGTCGGTCGGCGTGTACTCATGCCGTTGCAGTTCTTCTCGGCCTTCTCTTGAGCCGAGTTCTTGGCGACCGTGCAGGAGCTAGAGGGCGTGGAGCCACTCGAAGACGAACCAGGCGTCGTGACTCGGGCGCTGGCAGAGCCGCCGCGCGCCGGTCGCGGCGGCCTCGTCGCGGCGCTGTGGGACTGGACCCGCTCCATCCTGATCGCGTTCGTCCTGTTCGTGGTGGTGCGGACGTTCCTTGTCGACGCCTTCAAGATCCCGACCTCGTCGATGGAGAACACGCTCCTGGTCGGAGACTTCCTGTTGGTGAACAAGGCGGTCTACGGTGCGGAGATCCCGGGGACGGACATCACACTCCCTGCGTTCGACGAACCCAGCCGGGGTGACGTTGTCGTCTTTCATCCGCCGCACCAGCCGGCGAAGAACTACGTGAAGCGTCTGGTTGGTCTGCCGGGGGATACGCTCGAGATGCGGGACAAGGCGGTGTTTCTCAATGGCGATCGCCTCGACGAGCCGTACGCTCGGTACATCGACCGGCGGGGCGACGCCGTCCATCCGGACATGAACTGGCAGTCCAACCACCTGATTGCCGGCCCCACGCCCGAATACCACCCGACTCGTGACAACTGGGGCCCCATCGTGGTTCCGCCCAGCGGCTTTTTCGTTCTCGGCGACAACCGGGACAACAGCGAGGACAGCCGGTACTGGGGCTTCGTCCCGCGCGCGTCCATCCGGGGACGGCCATGGTTCGTCTACTACTCTCTTGAAACGGGTAGCGGCCGGGCGTCCGCATGGCTGAGCAGTGTTCGGTGGCGGCGCATCGGCAACCGTATCCGTTGACGGCGTAGCAGGAGGCCAGCTCGACCCTCGTTCGTATCCCTCGGGCGGACGAGGTTGCGTGACGGCAGATGATCCCCCGAGTATGTTCCCCGCGTCCAACGCAGTCTCCAGCGCTCGCGACACTCGGGCCGCACGCGGGAGATTCCCTGCAGAGGCGACCTCCTCGGATGACCTTCTCCGCCCGCCGGCCAGCGTTTCGTGAAGGGTCGCTGGACCAGTACCTCAAAGAGATCAGCCAGTACCCGCTGATCGACCGTGCGGAAGAGGCGCGTTTGGCACGGGGGATCCGTGCTGGCGACGAGGAATGCCTCGACAAGCTGGTGCGCTCCAACCTTCGCTTCGTCGTGTCGGTGGCGAAGAAGTACCAGAATCAGGGCGTACCGCTCTCCGACCTCATCAACGAGGGCAATCTCGGACTGATCCGCGCGGCGCATAAGTTCGATGAGAGCAAGGGCATCAAGTTCATCAGCTACGCCGTGTGGTGGATTCGGCAGGCGATCCTCCAGGCACTCGCCGAGCAGAGCCGCATCGTACGGGTGCCGCTGAATCGGGCGGGAGCGCTCCATCGGATCGGCCGACGGTCGTCGTCGCTCCTTCAGGAGCTCGGGCGAGAGCCCACGGTCGAGGAGATCGCCACCGACCTGAATATCCCCCAGGAGGAGGTGGAGAGCACGCTCGCCATCTCCCAGTCGCACCTGTCTCTCGACGCGCCGATGACGCCGGGTGAGGACAATCGCCTTCTGGACTACCTCCCCGACCAGTACGCTCCGGGGCCCGAGGACGAGGCGTACGAGCACGCGCTGAAGAACACGGTGGAAGACG
Organism: Gemmatimonadota bacterium; assembly: GCA_029262115.1. GTDB lineage: Bacteria > Gemmatimonadota > Gemmatimonadetes > Longimicrobiales > Gaopeijiaceae > JAJCZZ01. The sequence continues at coordinate 22,733 of JAJCZZ010000051.1, forward strand.
CGCTCGGCACGCTCAAGGAGCGCGAGGCCAAGATCCTTCGCCTGTACTTCGGGCTGGACGACCAGGAACCGATGACACTGGAAGAAATCGGGTCGATCCTGGGCGTCACCCGCGAACGGGTGCGCCAGATCAAGGAAAAAGCGCTGAGGCGCCTTCGCCACGCGTCCCGCGCGCGATTTCTCGAGACGTTCCGATAGGGTCAGGCGCCTCTCGGCGCCGCCGCGCCGATCGCCCCGGCGCAGGACCGTCCCGACGACCCCCAAACCCCTGTGTGCAAGGGGCTTCAGGCCGTTGACACCCCCGACGGCCACGGCTAACATTTAAAGCTCTGTACACAATTTGTCGTCAGTAGGCGCCCGGGCATGAGAACCTATACACCGAAAGCCCACGAGATCCAGCGTTCCTGGTTCGTGGTAGACGCGGCCGATAAGCCTCTTGGCCGTCTCGCCACCGAGGTCGCGCGGATTCTCCGTGGAAAGCACAAGCCGATGTTCACCCCGCACCTCGACACGGGTGACTACGTAGTCGTGGTGAACGCGTCCCGGGTGAAGCTCACCGGGAACAAGGCGGACCAGAAGACCTACTTCCGGCATTCCGGCTACATGGGAGGCGAGCGCCACATCCCATTCAAGCGAATGATCGCGAGGCACCCCGAGCGGGTCATCGAGCTCGCGGTCAAGGGCATGCTCCCCAAGAACGCGTTGGGTCGTGCCATGAAGCTGAAACTGAAGGTCTACCCCGGTGCGGATCATCCCCACCAGGGTCAGCAGCCCCAGCCCCTGAATCTGTAGATTATGGCCGAGACGCTCAGTATCCAGACCGTGGGCCGCCGCAAGACGGCGGTCGCCCGCGTTCTCATTCGCCCAGGAAAAGGCGAGTGGCGCATCAATGGACGTACCCTTCCGGAGTACTTCCCTCGTCCGACCCACCAGATCCGTGCCGAGGAGCCGCTCAAGGCCGCGAACCTCGAGGGCCAGTTCGACATTGTCGTCCGGGTCAACGGTGGTGGCCTGACCGGCCAGGCCGATGCGGTCCGTATGGGCCTCGCCCGTGCGCTCGTCGAGCATGACGAGGAGCAACGCCCGACCATGCGGCAGGGCGGCTATCTCACGCGTGATTCACGGAAGGTCGAGCGGAAGAAGCCCGGCCAGCCGAAGGCCCGTAAGCGGTTCCAGTTCTCCAAGCGTTAGCAGTACGGCGTTTCTCGTGGCCCGGCTCCGTCGGGTCAGGGACGTCGAAATCCTGACCGGGGCGTACATCGGCCCCACGAAAGAGTACAAACAACATGAATGAAGTCGGTCTCAACGAGTTGCTTGAGGCTGGTGTCCACTTCGGCCACCAGACTCGCCGTTGGAATCCCAAGATGCGCCCCTACATCTTCACGGAGCGCAACGGGATCCACATCATCGATCTGCGGAAGACCCTCGATCGTCTCGCACACGCCCAGCAGGCCGTGCGCGAGGTGGTTCTTCGAGGGGAGCGGGTGCTTTTCGTCTGCACCAAGAAGCAGCTTCGCGGCATCATCGAGCAGGAGGCGCGGGAGTGCGGGTCCTTCTGGGTGACGGAGCGCTGGTTGGGCGGCATGCTCACCAACTTCCAGACGATCCGGCAGCAGATCCGCCGGCTCAAGGAGTTGGAGCGCGGCCAGGAAGAGAACGCCTTCGAGTTCTACACGAAGAAAGAGCGTCTCATGCTTGACCGTGAGCGGATCAAGCTGGACAAGTACCTGGTCGGGGTGAAGGACATGGGTCGCCTTCCGGGCGCGATCTTCGTGGTCGACGCTCGGCGTGAGACGATCGCGATCAAGGAAGCCAAGAAGCTGGGCATTCCTGTCATCGCGATTACGGACACCAACGCCGATCCGGATCCGATCAACTTCCCGATCCCTGGTAATGACGACGCGATTCGTTCCGTCACGCTGATCGCGAAGGCGATTGCCGACACGATCTCGGGCGCACGGAAGGAAGTGCCCGATGATGAGCGTCGCCGCATCGACGAGCTTGAGGCGACGACGTATTCGACCGAGACGGGTGAGACGACTGAAAAGGAAGCTCCGAAGCGTCGCCGTCCGCGGCGGAAGCGTCGGCCGCGTCCCGAAGTCATCGCCGCGATAGGCAAGAAGGACGGCGAGGAAGGGGCTGAGG
>JAJCZZ010000052.1 GCA_029262115.1 Gemmatimonadota bacterium
GCCAACGCGGGCAGCGTCTGACCTGGAAGCGGTTCCGCGCCTATCTCAAGGCGCACCCACTCCCACAGCCCCGGGTCTATGTGCAGATCTGGGCACGGGCTCCGTAAGACTCCTCAGCGGAAGAGCCGAGTGGTGGAAATCCCCTTGCTCGGATCTGAGAGGGCCCGGGGGGGCAACTCCCCGGGCTACTCGACCGTCCTTTCCCGTCGACGCCCTTCCTCTGGGCGCAGACTCCACGCCGGGCGCCGATCCCCCAAAACCGCGGTCACGATCGGTACGCCAGTGCAATCCGAATCAGGTCTTCCGGAGACACGCGCCCCCCTTCCCTCAGCGCCGCTCCCGCTCGGCATTCAACTCCCGGACCTCCGCCGCGGACCGGCTATCTCCCAGGAGATGCTCCGCGAAATACTCCGCCCGTAGCCAAAACCAGTAGTTGCCCATGTCGCCGTAGCCGTGGCGTTGGCCCGGGAACAGGAAATAATCGAAGCGCTTGTTCGCCTTGATCAAAGCCTGCGCCATCCGAACGGTGTTGGCCGGGTGCACGTTGTTGTCCACGTCGCCCGTTGTCAGCAGCAGCTTGCCCTTGAGATTTGGGGCCAGCTCGATGTTGTCGTCGATGTCGTACTCGAACGTGGTGTTGCCCTCGTCATCGACCACCTCCTTCACCCCATGATGCGTCTCGCTCCACCACCGGTTGTAGATCTGGTTGTCGTGATTGCCCGAGCTCGACACCGCCACGTCGTACACGTCCGGATAGTTGAGCAACGCCGCCGTGGACATAAAACCGCCACCGGAGTGGCCGTAGATCCCGACCCGGTTCCGGTCGATGAAGCTGTGACGATCCCCGAGCTGCTCCAGGGCGGCGACTTTGTCGGCCAAGCCGTAGTCACGCAGGTTCCCGTAGGAGAAATTGTGGTACCATTTCGACCGATCCGGATGTCCGCCCCGGTTGCCCAGGGTGACCACAATGAAGCCGAGTTGAGCGAGCCCGACCTCATAGGCGTTCGTGGTGAAGTACTTCGAGACCGCCTCGGTCTGCGGTCCGGGATACACGTACTGGACGATCGGGTAGACCTTGGTGGAATCGAAATCGAACGGCTTGTACATCACCCCGAAGATGTCCGTGTAACCATCCGCCGCCTCAACATGGAACGGCTCGGGCATACGCCAGCCCGCAGCCTCCATGCGTGACAGGTCCGCCGTCTCGAGGGTCATCAGGAGCTGACCGTCGGGGCCGCGCACGACCGTCTGCGGGATCGTGTCAACGCGTGAAAACGAATGGACCACGTAGCCGCCCGACTCCGGCATGGCGACTCGATCGTCGTAGTTTCCGCCGGTGACCTGAGCAAGACGGCTCCCGTCCCGGTCCACGGCATAGAGATGCGCGTAATACGGATCGACATCGGCCTCCCGACCGTTGCCGATGAAGTAGATGCGATCCGAGTCCGGATCGACCCGCGTGACGCCGTCCACGTGCCAGGGGCCCTCCGTGAGCCGGTTGATCAGATTGCCGTCCTGATCGTAGCGGTACAGATGGGCCCAGCCGTCGCGCTCCGACCACCACACGAAGCTGCCGTCCGAGAGCCTCTCGGGCGGGCGCCGCTCTTGATACGTGTTGAGCCGCTCCTCGACCACCGGGGTCACCTGGCCGGTGTTCAGATCGACCTTCATAAGATCGATCCGGTGGCGGTCACGGCTGTCCCTGACCAGCCACAACTCGTTCGGGTCGTCGGTGAACCACTTCCGCACCCGGGGACTCTCATCGCCGGGGTAGACGAACTCCCTGGCCGTGACAATCGACAGGCTCTGATTGACCCAAGGGGCGTCGTCGATCGTGGTCATCGCGCGGGTGGCGACGTCGAAGACCTGGGCAACCTGACTCGTCGCATTGCTGTCCCCCGGCATGTCGTACCGGTAGCTCTCAAGTTCCGGTCGATCCTTGCCCGTGTTGTGGATCACGAACAGGGATCCGACCTCCCGTTGATCGCTGCGAACGAGCGCGAACTTCTGCGAGTCGTGCGACCACGCGATTCCCGCCTGGTTGCGCTTGGCCCACTCCTTGTCCTTTTCCACGTCGTTGACGCCGCGTCCCGACGCGTTGCCCATGTAGGAGAAGTAGGGCTCGCCATCCGTGGTCAGGCGGACCTCGTTGACCTCGACCGAGTCTTCCTTTTCCTCGGCGTCATCGCCTTCCTCGCCCCGCCGCGCGTCCAGAATGCGCTCGTACTCCGCTCCCGTGATCATGTACAGGTCGTGGTTGCGGGCGAACACCACGCGCTGGCCGTCGGGGGACACGTTCGCCCACTCGGGGTGATCGTCCGGCTCCTCGTAGTCGAGCAGTCGGCGCACGGTCTGCGAGTCGATCGTGTACTCGAAGTGGTAGACCTCCTTGTCGGCCCCCTTCGACCGAGTCGAGTCCTGCTGGGTTTCGCCCTCTTCCTCTCCCGAGGCGCGCACCTCGTTCTCTTCGTCCTGCGAGGACACCACGTCGAAGCGAATCGTATTGCCGTCGATAAAGCGCAGATTCACAACGGGAAGGTTCTGGCCGTCGAACGGGTCGCGCATGATCCGCGTCAGCTCGGCTGCCAACCGGTCGCGGTCGAAGATCGCACGCTTGGAGCGGCGGCCGGGATCGACCATGTAAAACCGTTTCCCGTCACGGTCTTCCCACTCGTACCAAAAATTGTCGGTGTCCTGGATCCAACGGGGATTCACCGACACGGAATACAGCATGTCGCTCGACTGGTAGGGCGCCCAGCGCGCCGCCAACTCCCAGTTGGCCGAGCCTTCACCGCCGACGTAGCCAGGCTCATCGGCTCGGGGGGACTCGGTGGTGTGCGAAAGCTGGGCGGCCGCGGTGCTGGGAAGGAGGAGCCCGCACGCGATGACTCCGACGGAGAACATGGTCTTGAGCGACATATGGCTTTCGCGAGCTGGTGTGGACCTACGGCCGAGGGGACCTCCCCGGCGTTCGAGTGGGGGCACGGTGGGATATGTGAGCGCGCTCGGCAACCGGCTGGGGTCGGGCGCGCCGACCAAGATGGGCGTCCCCGCCCCTGACACTCTTCGCAAAGTGCAGATAGACCTCAACCGGCGAGGCGGGGGGCCACATACCCCGCAAGCGCCTCCAACACCGCCTCCCACGCCCCCGCGAACACTCCCTTCCGCGCGCCCCACAGCTCGCCGAGAAGCTCCGGCCCACGGTGCGTGACCTCGATGCGAGTAGCCTCGTCGCTGAGCGTCACGAAGCGGACGCTCACTCGCGAAGGTCGATCCGGCCCGCTGCCCATGTACCATAAAAGATCCAGGCGATGCAGCGGATCGTAGACCTCGACGTGTCCCCAGTCGTGCTCGTCGCCCTCGGGCGTGCGCTCGTAGAAGCGCCCGCCGGGCCGCGGTTCAATGAAGACCCGGGTGTTCGGGTCTCGGCTCTTCGAGTGTCCGGGCGGCCACCACTCCGCGATCTGCTCCGTCCAGACGCGGAAGACATGCGCGACGCCCCGCTCCACCACGATGGACTTCGACACGGCCCCTGAGGCCTGGTCACTCGACATCCGGCTCCTCCGCTGCGGCCTCCGCAAGCCGTTTGACGTTGCTCAATGCGTCGTCCCAGAACTGCTCTATATACGCTCTGGCCTCCCGAAAGCCCACCGGATCGAGGTAGAAGAGATTGCTGGCCCCGCTCGGCCGGAAGTCGACGAGCCCGGCGCTCTGGAGGATCCGGAGGTGTTTGGAGACAGCCGGCCGGCTGATGGGCAGAGCTGCTGCGATCACGCCCACGGGCTTCGGGCCGCCCCGCAAAAGGTCGATGATCTCACGCCGCGTCGGGCTGCCGAGGGCGTCCAGGACGCGAGCGGCGTCGGCTTCCGCTCCGGCGGTCCAGCTAACGGGCATCATCGGCCCCGCCGCAGCATACCGTGCATCGCCTTGAAAAAACGCCGGTGGAGAGCGACCGGCCGTCGGACCACGCTAGCGTGCGACTCGTTCCGCTTCGGTCTTCAGGTCTCTCGCGAACTGCTCGAACGACGCGTCGAAGTCCGGAATGAACCGGGAAAAGAGCGGGAAGATGGGCCCGCCGATCTTCTCACGCATTGAGAAGCGCGTGCCACCGTCCACGGGCTCCAGGGTGAAGACGCGCTCACCCATGCGGTCGCCCCACACGAGCCGCCGCTCCGGAGAGAACTCCTTCACGGCCAGCTTGAAGGTCCGTTTCGGGGCAAGCGTCGAGGTGAGGGCAATCTTACCTCCCTCCCGGATATTGCCGTCGAGGGAGACGACCGTGGAGTTCCACCGCGCGTAGTCGGGCGCCGTCGTCAGGAGGGTCCAGACGACGGACAGCGGCGCGTGAATGGCGGTGCTGACCGCCGTTTCGCGGCTAAAGAGCGTCTTGTTCGTAACGGCGGTCCCGTCGGGCATGTGGCAGTCCTGGTTCGGAGATGGAGCAGCGGGGAGCAGGGCCTGGCCAGCGCCTCGCCTGCGCAAGCACGTACGCCCTATCGAGAGATGGTAACTCCCACGTTACCATCCGTAAAGCGATAGGCACGGGACCCAAGTCCCGCCCACCTCTGGCGCAGCGCGCTCCCCCGCCAAGGCAGCACCTCGGCGCCCCCACCGCTCCCATTGCCCTTCCCGGCCCACGGTGTCTACATTCAAGACATTGCCGCAAACGTAGACACTGATTCGTTCGTGACCGAGGAGGTAGTATCGTGGCGCCCTCAAGCACCCTGGGTGAGTTCGAGCATCTCGTCCTCTTGGCCGTTCTGGGGCTGGGAGACGACGCCCGCGCCATCAGCCTACGCGAGGAGATTGCGGAGAAGGCGGAGCGGAGCGTCACGCGGGGCGGCCTCTACACCGCGCTGGAGCGGCTGGAGGCGAAAGGCCTGCTGTCCTGGAAGGTCGAGGCGTCTACGCCGGAGCGAGGCGGCCTACCCCGCCGTGTATACTCGCTCACCCCGGACGGACTGGAGGCGCTCCGAAGCCAGGCACGTGTCCTCCAGCGCATGACCCAGGGCGTTCACGACCTCCTGCACCCTTCGTGACCGTGCCTCCCAGACCACCGGCTCGTTTCGAGGCGCTGGTCCGCTGGGTTCTCGGGAACCGTCCCGAGGACCGCTTCATCCTGGGCGACATGCGTGAGGAGTACGCCCGCCGCCCCGTGCCCGTCAGGTACCTGCTGACGGGACTGGCCGTCGCGGCACGCGTGCGGATCGGTCGCCTGCGCGCCACGGACCACCCCGCCCACCGAACCCACTCACGGGAAGCGATCGAGATGATCTCCACTGTCCTGTCCGATATGCGCCTGGCCCTTCGCGCCTTCGCACGCCGCCCGGCCCCGACCGCCGCCCTCGTCGCCACGCTGGCGGTCGGGATCGGGGCGACGACCGCCGTCGGCAGCGCGGTCCGCGGCGTCCTGCTCGCGCCCCTCCCCTACGAGCGCCCGGACGAACTCATGGTCGTCGAGGTCAACACGGGCGGCCTCGGCTGGTACGGGATGTCCGTCCCGGAGTTCTTGGACGTGGAGCGGGACGTCTCCAGCTTCTCGGAGGTGGGCGGGTGGGTCACTGGAACGCTCGTGCTCGGCGACTCCGTGCGCCCGCGCCGCGTCCCGGCCGCGTTCGTCACGCCCGACCTCCTCCCGATCCTGGGCGTGGCACCCAAGGTTGGCCGGACGTGGACGGCCGAGGAAAGCGTTCCAGGCGGTGGCGGCGTGGCCGTGCTCAGCGCCTCGCTCGCCGACGAACTGTTTCCCGACGGCGATCCGCTCGGTCGGACGGTGCGCCTGACCGGCTCCGACTACCAGGTTCTCGGCGTGATGCCCGACGGTTTCTCCTTCGGAAACAGCCCGGTGGACGTGTGGACGCCCTTGGGCATCGACCGGCAGAACCCCGCGCCCCGGGCCAACCACTTCCTGACGGTGCTCGCTCGGCTCGCCCCAGGCACACCTTCGGAAGCCGCTCGCGCGGGACTGGATGCCTTCGCGGCAAGCACCCGGGAGCGCTTCCCGGACAGCTACGCCGGCCGGGGCTTCCGCACACGCCTGTCCCCGCTTCACGGCTGGACCGTGGGGGCCACCCGTGCGCCCCTCCTCGTCCTGCTCGGCACCGCGGCCCTCGTCCTGCTCATCGCCTGCGGGAACGTGGCCAACCTGATGCTCGCACGCGGGGACGCCCGGACGGCCGAGATGGCGGTCCGCTCGGCGGTGGGTGCCCCCCGGGGCCGCCTGATCGGGCAGCTCCTGGCGGAAGCGGGCGTCCTGGCCGCGGCCGGAGGCGTGGCCGGCGTCCTCGTGGCCGTCCTGGGCATCCGCACCCTGGTCCGGTGGGCGCCGCCCGGGACGCCGCGCGTCGATCAGGTGGTGCTCGATACGCCGATGCTCGCAGCCGCCCTCGCCCTCACCGCGTGTGCGGGCCTTCTCTTCGGCCTGATTCCGGCGCTCCGCGTCGGGCGAGCGGGCGCCGTCGGGATCGACATGAGAAGTAGGGGGATGGCGGGCCGGGGACGTCGCTCGGTTCAGATTCGGCGGGCCCTCCTGGTCGCACAGGTGGCGATGGCCGCCGTGCTCACCGTTGGGTCCGGTCTCATGGTGAGGACGCTCAGAAACCTCTACGACACCGACCTCGGACTCCGCTCGGAGCGCATCCTGACCCTTACCCTGGATGCGGATCCGGCCCGATACGACAACGCCGAATCGCGAGCGCTCCTGTACGCTCAGCTACTCGAGCGCGTGCGCACCGTACCCGGTGCCGAAGGGGCCGCCGTCAGCTGCGTCGCACCCATGACGGAGCTGTGCGGCTACCTCTCGCTGATCGTCGAAGGGCAAGAAGGCGTGTCGATCGGAGACGCCCCGGACGGCGTTCGGGAGATCGTGACGCCCGAGTACTTCGACCTCCTGGGCGTGCGGGCCGTGTCGGGGCGCTTGCTCTCCCCGGACGATCACGCGGACGCACCGCTCGTGGCGGTCGTGAACGAGACCTTCGCCGAAGCAATATGGCCCGGCCAGCCGGCCCTTGGACGCCGCTTCAGGATGTTCGTGGAAGGGTGGCCCTTCATGGAGGTCGTGGGCATCGTCGCCGATGTGCGCAATCGCGGTCCAGATACCGCGCCCGACCCCACGTTCTACGTCCCGCTCGCTCAGGCCGGAACGTCCGCGTACGCCCTGCCCGCCACCGCCTCGCTCATCGTCCGTTCTGCGGGCACGGACCCGGTGGCGCTCGCCCCCGGCGTTCGGGAAGCCGTGCGCGGGGTGGATCCCGACATCGCCATCTCCCGGATCCGGTCCCTGGACGCGATCATCGCCCAAACCGTCGCGCTCCGGTCCTTCACGCTGCGTCTCCTCCAACTCTTCACCGGGGTCGCGCTCTTCTTGGCCGCGGTCGGCGTCTACGGCGTCATGACGATCTCGGTGGGCGAACGACGGCGGGAAATCGGCCTTAAGAAAGCGCTGGGCGCGCAGGAGAACGCGCTGGTCCGCAGCGTGGTCGCCGAAGGCATGACCCTCGCCGCGATCGGCTGCGGGCTCGGCCTGGCCGGCGGCCTCCTCCTCGCCCACTGGATGCGGAGCCTGCTGTTCGGTGTGGCCGTCGCGGACCCCCTTACCTGGCTCGCCACGGCTGCGGTGCTGATCGGCGTGGCCGTCGTGTCCTCCGCCGTCCCCGCGTGGAGGGCCGGTCGGATCGATCCGATGCTGACGCTACGGGCGGAGGGGTAAGCGGAGCGCAGCGATGCGACCCTCCATCCCGGAAGCGGCGTCCGGGCGGTCAGCCGAGCGGAGCCCGACGATTCGCGCGAAACGTTGCAGCTTACCCTGCAGCTCGAAATGGATGGCAAGCTCGGTGTGTGGCAACAATGCTCCCCACTCTGGACGGGCGTCGAAGCCCCACCTCTCGGCCTGCCTGCAGAAATCCAGTCGGCGCAGTCGACGTAGTGGGGGCGGAAGCCCCGGCACGTCTCACACAGCGAAGAAAAGCCATGTTCACAGTGCACCGCAGCCTGATAGCATCCCTCATGCTCCCCGCCATGGCTCTGTTGTCGGTGCCGGTCGCGGGCGAAGCACAGCAGGTACCCAGGGTCGAATCATTCGACGTTCTCACGGGTCCACCGATGGAAAATTTCAACATGCTCGAGGGCGTGTGGGACGTGGAGAGCCATAGCCTCCTCGACCGGTTGGCGACCGACAGGCAATGGGTCGAGAACCGAATGGAGACCACCTACCGGGTACTCCTGGATGGCCTCGTCGTCGTGAACGACACGTACGGCACGTTCAACGGCGGGGACATGCACGGAATCATGATCCGCACCTACGATCCGGATCTGGACGAGTGGCGATTCCAGTGGATGAGCGCCGGGTATCCTCACCTCACGGAGCAGGTCAGGGGCAGCTTCGCTGATGGCGTGGGTGTCTTCTACGGCTCCGAAATGAACGGGGGCCGGATGTTCCGCATGCGATTCCGCTGGAAGCTCATCTCCGAGGACCACGCTTTCTGGGAACAGTCGTATCTCAACCCGGAGACACGCGAATGGGAGCCGAACTGGACCCTCGATCTGAGGCGGAAAGGGTAGGCGGAAAACGGCTCTCGATGAATCATGCGCATCCGCTGTGACTCCTGCGGCCACGAGCGGCTCCTTTGCCTTCAGCTGCAAGGGGCGCGGCGTGTGCCCCTCGTGCAACACCCGCTGGATGGCCGAGGGCGCCGCCCTGAACGTCGGCTGGTCCGCCTGCAACTCGATGGGTCGCCAGTGCCCAGCTCACCAAACCCGGCATGACGTAGCAGGCGAGCGCCGTCGGCCGTCGTGGTGTGTTCGACGTGGTCCGTCCTGGAGAGCCTTAGCCCGAACCCGATGTTGACCACGTCGGGATACGCCCACAGCGCGAACCCGACCGCGATCCACCAGCCCGGGAAGTACGTCAACTCCTGACCGGACCGTAGTTCCGGACCGTTGACCACGAGCTGCACGATTACCCAGGCGCAGCCGAACCCCAGTAGCAGACGCGTACCCCTGCCGATCGGACCGGCCGCTGGAGGGTTCCCGAGCGGACGAAACGGATGCGCTCGCCGTCGGCGGTCGGGCCGTTCAGTCCCACTGATCCTCCCGCCGCGGGAAGCAGCCGCAACACCGCGCTGCGCTTCGGGACATCCAACCAACGAGCGCCACCAGGACCAGACCCTCGATGATGCGCCCGACCAGGCCGGCCCCTGCGATCTCGATCAGCATCTCCTCACTCCTCCGTCTCGGTCCGAACTTTGCCCTCGTCCTCGCGCAGGACGCTGCGAGCCTTCCTGCGTAGCCGCTCCTTGGCCCGCTCGACGTCACGGAGCGCACCCTCGAGTTCGCTCAACTCCTCCGCGCGGACCGCGAGTCCTTCACGGATGAACAGCGCAGCGGCCTCGGAGCGACTCTTCACGGCTCCGGTCTCGATCCACGCGTCGAGGCTCTTCACGGTGTCGCCGTCCACCCGCACCATGACCACGTTGTCTCGCGACTCCCGCTCCATCTCGCGCAGTGAGACGGACAGGCCGAAGGGCATGCAGATCATCTTGCAGTTCGCCGGGTCGAGACCGGAGAGGTCGGGTAACTCGACCTCCAGGCCCGCCTCGGTGAGCTTCTGCTGGATTGTGGCCCAGAGGCCTCGCTCTTTGTGTTTCGGCATCAATCGGAATCGTTCGCGGGGTGGGCGCGAGCCCCCCGTTCAGCCCACGTCTCTTCGGCCCAGTCGACCGGTGAGAACGCCACGCACACGAGGTGGGTGCGCTTCCCGAGGAACATCCCGGGCACCGTCATCACCTCACAGCCGCCATCGGCCCTGATCGCGGTGAGCACGAGCGAGACACCGACGAAGATCAGGGATCCCAGCCTGCCGGGCGCGTCGCTGAGAAGATACACGGCCGCGACCGGCGCTACGGCGAGTACGGCTCCGATCCAGGGGTTCAGTCGCTTCAGGTATCGATCGATCACGAGGTGAACGGCCGCATAGAAGGCCACTTCGCCCAGCACGACCCCTGCGGTCTGCGCGATCAGCGTCGCGGTCGTTCCCACCAGATGGCGCCCACCCTCCACAACGAGCGCGACTCCTACGAGGAACCGTAGTGTTCGCCCGACGACTCTTGCCCGTATTCCCCCGTCGACATCGGCCATCTCGTGGTCTCCTGGCTATTGCGATTCCGTAATATGTAATTTACTTACACAATACGTCTCAGCCAAGTCGGGGGATGGTGAGGGGATCCAAAGCAGGTAAAGGCAGGCCCAAGCTTCGGGCCATGACAGCGGCCCTGGTCGTGGTTGTCGCCGTGGCGCAGGTCGTCTCGGTGGCGTGGGCTCTGCTTCCGGAAGGCGGGCGTCGGTACTCCGGCGTGCGTTTGTCCGAGATTCCCTTGAGCGCCTACGAGGAGGTCGCGTTCACCAACGAGGTCGAGGGCCTCCGGCTCGCTGGCCTTCTCTTTCTGCCTGGTGGAGCGGGTCCGTTCCCGGGCGCCGTAATCATCCACGGCTCCGGCACCAGCCGGCGCGACAGCGGCTGGTACCTCACGCTGGTGAGCTACCTCCGAGGCCAGGGCATTGCGGTGCTCCTCCCGGACAAGCGCGGCTCCGAGCAGTCCGGCGGGGATTGGCGCACAGCGAGCTTCCACGACCTGGCTGCCGACGCCCTGGCCGCCGTGCGGTTCGTGGCGGAGGACGGGCGGATTGATGCCTCAAGGGTCGGCGTGGTGGGAATGAGCCAGGGCGGACACATCGTGCCGCTGGTCGCGAACAGCGCCCCGGAGGAGGTTGCGTTCGTCGTGAACGTCGTAGGAGGAGCGATTCCGATGCACGACCAGCTGGTCTATGAGGAGACGCACAATCTCCGACAGCTCGGCGTGCTCCCAGGGCTCGCGCACGTCATGGCGATCATGACCGCCGCGGCACTCCGCAGAGGTTCACAACGCGAGTTCTGGGACGCTATCGGTAACTTCGATGCGCTCCCCCACTGGGACGCTCTCTCGGCAGACGCGCTCGTCTTGTACGGAGCGCTGGACACCAACGTGCCCTCCGCCGTGAGCGCCGCCCGCCTGCGTTCGCTCGGCAAGCCGAACGTCACCGTGCACGTCTATGAGGGGTCAGGACACGCGCTCGAGGACCCGCCCGGGCGAGGCAACAGCATCTTCCGGGAGGACGCGATGGAGGCGATCCGTGCGTTCATCGCGGGGCCGGGCGCGCGATGAGGGAGAGGATTTCGGCTGACCTGAGGTGCCCGCCTGGGTTCCGCCCAAACGAGGAGAACTGGCCGGAGACGGACGCGTTGCATAGGCCGCGCCGGTCAGAATCATCGAGTTCGGCGGTACGCTGGTCAAGCGTATGCGGCTCGTCGAACAGCGGTTGATAGGAAACGTTAGCGCAGTGTAGGCGTACGGGCTTATACTGGTCGAGCGATAGCACCTATCTACTCTCAGAGGGAGAGGACGGCATGGCCGTAAAGCACCTGCCAACCGGCGAAGTGCACAGCGGATCCAAGGGTGGGACGACCGGATGTGGATTCAATACCAAGAAGAATCCAACGCATTGGGTCGATTCGCACGAGAAGATCACCTGTGCCAAGAACGGGTGTCGGAATTAGCGCCTGGGGGCGGCGTGTCCTTTGTCGGGTCGCTGCGGTGCCGGTGCTCCCCCTGCGTGGTCATGAGTTGTCGGTGAGGCGTCTTGCCTTGGTGATTGGCTTACTGGCCTCGACCGTAGGCGGTCTCTCGGCTCAGGAGGCGACGCGCTACGCTGCGCGGAATTCCAATCTCCGTGCCGCACCTAATGCGACGGCGAAGGTAGTGGCGGTCGTCCCTCAGGGGACGGCCGTCACTGTGGCGGCTTGCGACAGTATTTGGTGTACCGTCCGCACGTCGTCAGGGGTCAACGGTTACATCGCGGCCACGCTCTTGGCTGCGGATCAGCCCCCGTCGCGCGTCACAGATGACGAAATTCGAAGTACCCTGATCCGCCGATCGATTGGATCCTACAGCGGGTCATGCGCGTGCCCCTACAATCGGGACAGAGCCGGGCGATCCTGTGGCCGGCGAAGCGCTTACTCACGCCCCGGTGGCGCCAGTCCCCTCTGTTATGACTCCGACGTTACGGATGCGATGGTTCGGGCGTTTCGAGCCCGGGGCGGGAACGATAGGTCGTAAGGGGAGCGAGAAAAGTCATGGGTGAGCGCGCGTCCGCCTAACGAATAAGGATTGTTTCCACACTCTACACGCGAAAGCATGTGGGGTCGAGGATCTGGAGAGTGTGGAAACGATCTGTTGTGCTGAACCGCTTCGGGAGGGGTGGGTTGGGAGGGCCGCAGGAG